>NZ_JBOCCY010000001.1:0-611440 GCF_050586445.1 Bacillus coreaensis | reverse complement strand
ATAAATCCAACCATAGTATCGAGCTTAAACTCTAAAATTACAATTTATAAAATACTGAGAATACTGGAGAAAACGCGAGTTTTCACTTTGTTTATTGAGGGAGTTCTTTACACAATTCCCACAAATATTACACTCTGCACTCGAATCCATTGTCCGAGGAAATTGGAACATCGGACATCCTTCCGCTTTGTCGCTCCCCTTAAAGCACGCTTGTGTTTTACAAGTCTTACATATATCTGGAGTACCTCTTAGTTCTAGTGCACCTGATCTTGAATAGTTTCCTGCTAGTCCTCCAAGAAAACAAAGAGTCTTACAAAAAGTTCTTCGTTCATAAAATACCGATGTCGCTACAACCATTGTTACTAACAATAGTAGCAGATAACCTGAACCTCTTGGAGACTCTACAATGCCCCAGACATGATCGCTATAAGTTATCGCAATAAAGAATAAATCAATTAGCCAGATTCCATACTTTCTTAAAAATTTTGGCATTGGCCGCTCGCTACCGACTAGTTTTCTTATAATATCACTAACTTTACCGAATGGGCATATAGCACACCAAAATCTCCCTGTAGCTATAAAAAGAATAGGAATTAACGGCCACCAGAGAACCCAAGTCATGGTTGTACCAAAGTTACCATGCGGACTTACTGTTCCTGCAACTAATTCAAATACAATGATAGAAAAGACAATTAACACTATCCATTGAAAAATACCTGGATACCACTTACTTTTCATGAATTTTTTTAGGATTGGTATAGATAATAAATTGAATGGAGTTTTTGGTACTGGATTATTTGGCATAGACATTTTTGTTTCCTCTCCTTCTAATCAATTTATTCCATATGCCAATGAGAATAAATGTGAGATTAATTAGGCCAAATATGGATAATACTAAATAATTCGGAGCACTTTCAGTAATTTCTTCAGATCCGTGCCCTTCCTCGGCCGCGTGGTCGTCTTCTTCTGTATTGTGACTATCTTCTTCCACAACTTGATCACTGTGTTCGGAACTATGATTGTTTTCTACTTCATTCCCCTCTTCTTGTTGATTATCTTCTGAACCTAAATTTTCATTAGTTTCTTCTTCATGACTAGCATGAGTCTGATTACTACTCTCCTCATCAGCACTTGTTTGAGTTGAAGGGTCATTATGGCTTTCTCCTTGACCTTCATCTGCAAAAGATAGTGAACTATTAAATAACAAAAAGAAGAAAATTACGATTGCTAAAACCCTCTGCATTACTTTCAACCTCCATTAAAATGTTCTTTAACATAATCACACTCTATAGTGGAGGTTTGCATATTCCATGATTTTTATTTGTATAAATTAAGAACAGATTTTCTAAAATGTGATAAACGTCATTTTTTAATTAAAAAAGAAAAACACGCTTCCAATATGAAAGAGTGTTTTCAGTACAATTTCTAAGGGGCCTATTTTAAGAATTAAATATAACATATCCTTGTTCAAAAAATATCCATATTTGAATGGAGTTTGTAACAAATTGGAGATTAATTCTTAATATTAATAGCCTAAACATTTTCTTTAAATTCCTTCATTTTCTGCACAGTTTCTGAACACTTACCTATTAAACTAAAACTACTTTTATTAATCATAAAAAAGTTGGTGAGCAAAAATGTTTTATAGACGTTTACTCAAAACTGGGCAAATAACAATTCCAAAAGAAATAGAAAAAGAACTTAACATCAAGGAAGGTCAATATCTATCATTATATAAAGAGCAAGGAAAAATTTTCATAGTTAAACACCACTCTAATCCCACATTGAACCAATGTATTTATAGGTACAGTCGAATCTCCTTACCCGTAGAATTACGTAGATTAACGGGATTCAACGATGGAATGCTACTTGCAGTGAATTTCTGCAAGAATGAACAAAAGATAATAATTGAGGGCTAGTATCCGTAGGAGCATTCTTATGAAGCTCATATAAAATATGATTTTTTTCAAAAATCATGGTCTGGAGGTGGATATTATTACTACGGTACTTGTTCTTGGGGATGTAAAGTTATTAGGTGAAGATAGTTATCTACTTCTACATGAATCAAACTTTCTTATTGTTCGAAATTCCCTTATAGATGCTAGTAGTCTTATTCAAAAAAAATCTCTAGACCTAATTATAGTACTTGGTCAAGGTCCGGTTAGTATATGCAAGAGTATTAGAAAAATCACAAATACACCTATAATTGTTGTTAGGTCGTTACTAGGTAGTAAAGAAGAAGGAATCCAATCCCTTAACTCGGGTGCCGATGATTATCTATATGGTAACGCTCATAAAGAGGAATTCTTCGCAAGAGTTGCAGCTGTATTAAGGCGCGCAGGGAATCACAAACCAATAATTGAAATCAACCAACTGGTCTGGAACAAACTATCATTTGAATTAAAATACAATAAAAGATAGTTCCACTTGCTCCAAAAGAGTTTAATATCATTGGTGTATTCTTAAAAAACCCTAATAAAGTCCTATCTAACGAAAACCTTATCCAGGAAGTATGGGGAAAGAATAAAAAAGTAAACTCAAGAACATTGCATTCTTACATTAGAACTATAAGGAAAAAAATGAGAACAGTTGAATATCCCATCGATTTACATTTGACCACCGTTTGGGGAATCGGCTATCGATGGGATTCGTTAGAAGAGATTTCTACTGTAAATAATGTTTATTAGTTTCTAAGCCTTTTACTTATATAATTTGAACTTTTTATGAAATACCACTTACAATTCACTAAATTATTGTCTTTCGGTGATTTAAATCGTTTAATTTCAAAAATTAGTACCATTTAATCAACAGTTTCTGCATTTTTTAATTTTAATATTATTCCTGTAAATCAAATTGGGGGATTCTATTATGAAAACAAAACTTGTTTTACCATTATTTTATTGTTGTTACTTCTTTTGCTGTCAGCATGTTCTACTACCAAAGAGGAAGCCTCTACTAGAAATAATAGTAAAAATAATATCTAAACCAGCACAACCTCAACTCTCACTGACAATGAATTTACTATTGTAGCTAAAGAGGCTATGCATGAATTAAATAATAATGTGTCAGTAGAGGCTTGGACATTCAATGGTTCTGTTCCCGGCTCTCAAATACGTGTTCAAGAAGGAGAACAAGTTAAAATACGACTTGAAATTGAGCTTCCTGATCCAGTAAGTATTCATTGACACGGAATCCCTGTGCCTAATACTATGGATGGAATTCCAGGGGTAACACAAAATGCCCTTCAACCAGGAGAATCTTTTATTTATGAATTTACAGTAACGGAACCTGGTACTTATATATACCATACTCATTAAGATGGGGTAAATCAGTTAGATAAGGGACTTTATGGTTCCTTTATCGTTGAACCAAAAATAAAATCATATGATCGTAATTATTAATAAATAAATCTTCAACAGATGATCACCCGATGCATTTACATGGACACTTCTTTCAAGTGCTTAGTAAAAATGGAAAACCATTAGAAGGTTCCCCTATTGTAAAAGATACTATAAACCTTAAACCTAGCGACGAATTTGTTGTTGCCTTTAAGAAGATAATCTAGAATCTAGGTAACTGGTTATTTCACTGTCACGATCTACACTATGCCACAGCAGGAATGGTGTAGATCGTTCAATATGACGATTTTAAATCAGAATTTGCTCCTGACCCGGATGCTAATAACTCACCGGAATAAACCTGATAATAAAAGAATGCGACAGTTTATTGCAGTCGCATTCTTTATTGTATCTAAATAATATGTCACTTACTTATTCGCTTAAATCACCTCTAAGCCATTTAAAAGATCTTAATGGAACACTATTAATATTTTCAAGTTTAAGTTCAATAAAAGATACATCACTATCCCACTTACCTTCCATCGTTAGAACCCCCTTCGTATGGTGACTATCAGCACTTATTGTTTCCCAAGTAAAATTGCTCACATTCTGTCTCTGACCAAAAGAAACCTTCGCAACTTTATCTAACTCATACTGTAACAAATCAACAGAATGTGTGTTCATCTCCACTTCAAATGCAATTCTCTCCTTTTCTTCTTCAATTAATGGAGTAACACTGATTGTTACTTCTCCTTGCGAATCAGATTTCTCTATATGATTAGTAACGTTTGTCTCAACCTCTGTTGTTTTACTCTCTTCCTGTTTTTCAACAATATCCTTAACATCCTTACCAACAGCAGAAACCACAGCAAAATAACTCGCAACGGCTATTATTCCAAATAACATAATCAAACTGGATACCCGTATCAACTTTTTCATATTTCCCACCTCTTTACCTTAATAGGTATAAAATCTCATAAAGATATGCAGAAACCTTAGAAAAACGTTGAATTATTTATGAATTTCTTTACGCATAACACTTAAAGTTTTTATTATTAATAAACTTCACGATACAGTTCTATTGGAATTATAAATAGTGAGAGGTAATTATATTTGTCTATCAAAAATGCATTTGAATACAGCTTTTGAGGTTTAAATATACATACTTTTTGATACATACTTTTCATTTCTTAGAGCGAAAACAGTCGGAGATATGGAAACATACAAAGGAAAAATATAGAATCAAGGTAACACAAACAAACTGGAACACATTTACCTTATTAAATCTATCAGTTATGGTATTCAAAATTAATGTCCGGAGGTAAATATGAAAGTAATTGAAATTCATCTCCATACTCCGGCCTCCTATGATTATTCCCTTATTGAAAGAAGAAACTATCCTTTTAGAGATTGCTAAGGGGAATTATGATGGAATTACTTATATAGAACAACTAAGGGGAAAAAACATACTTTTGAGTCATTCATCTATTACTTGGAATTGAAATTACATGTTCAGATAAAAATCATGTCGTTGGCATATTTAAAGATAGTTTCTATAAAGAGGTGCAAAAATTTATAGATAAATTTATCTATTCTATTAAAGATGGAACACTAGAAATAAGTTTAACGATAATTAACCAAATAGCCAATTGTTTTAGCCTTACCGAAAGAACATCATTTAGCTTCCGATACTTCTCCAATTAATCTTGCTGATATAGCTAATGAGCCGTTTATTTTAACTGGTAGAGATGCAAATCCAAGACATTATGATGGGATGATTAACAGTTGTTTTCAGGCAGGGTTTAGCCCAAAGATCGTACAAGAGACAAAAGAAATGTCTAGTGTTATATCTTTAGTTTCATCAGGAATTGTGTAGCGATAGTACCAACATCCATACAATTATTACTAAATAATGTGATTGTTTACCGTGAAATTGAGAATATAACGTTTAATACTACTACAGCTCTAGCATGGGAGAGTGGGAATAGATCACCACTTGTAAAGGCATTTATTGAATTAACAAAAAACAAAGTCATCCCGTTATTTAAATAATAGAAGACTGATCTTCCTAAAAAACTCGGTTTTCTTCAACAAAGAGGGCATTAATCCTTCTTGGACTATTAAGACAGGTTATCGTCTGATAGATACAGCTGCTGTTTATCAAAACGAGGAAGCTGTTGGCATAGCAATTAAAAGGAAGAAATAACATGTTTGGAAATGAAGTTTTGGTTTCTATAGCTAAAAAATCCGAGCCCAGGTGATTTTACGCTGGTTAACCCAAAGAGATGTAGTAGTGATTCCAATTAAAAAGGAGATGTATAAGGTAGACGTTAAGATTCAACCTTTATACACCTCCTCAACTGGTGCGGCTCCCCAAGTATCTATAACTATACCCCCTGTTTCAGCTAAAGCTCTGAATCCACGCTTTTTTCATGAAGCAAGCTTTTAACAATGCAAACCTCCTACTAACCAAGGCCGGTGTTGATAAGAACCAATGGGAATCTGGATGAGAGCCGTATTTCCTTCAGTATCCAATCTATACAGGTGATCACACAATTTCACATCATATCCGAGGAGAGGGTGCCCTCCTAATCCTAAAGCTGATGCAACGATGAGTAATCGTTGCACGAGCATACCTGCCTCCATCTGCTGGATACGATATCCTCTATATCCAAATGCATCTTTATCGTAATCCTTCTCTCCTGTAACATGAAAGCAGAGTGGGACTTGGAGTAAATTGACATTATCCATTGACATCCCGGATTGGAGCAGGAGTCGGTGATCCCCGGGTTGGACCTGTCTTAGTGCATGGACATGACGTTCATAGTGATATGCACCATCAGGGATCCCTTCTACATTATACATACAAACACTTAGAGTGACGCGTGGCTCATGGTTATGATACACAGCTTCCAAATCATTTCGATACGAAAAGGAGTCCGTCGTCTCCTGCAAGAGATAAGCTACTAACTGTTGACTGACTTTTCCCAACACGAAATCCAGGCTAGGAGAAAATCGATTTCGACTTGCAGTTGCCAAATCATATGACATCCACTCTGTTTCTGGCAGTGCTAACAGTTTACCTTCAGCTTTCACATTTTGCTTTTCCTTGACAAATTCAAACGAAGAAGGAGAATTTTGCATGGTTGCTTGATTTAATTTGGTTAACATAGGGAATTCTTTAACCTTCTTTGAGCGGACATAGTGATCAGGCTGAATCGCTTGGTATTCCCGGATCAGCTCTTCTGAGGATACCACTCTTTCCCTTTCACTCCCGTTTGCTGACCAAATGGTAGGTTCAACCGATAACGGGATGACCGCATAAACGCTTTCCTCTTTTTCCGATAAACCTAGCAAATGATTTACGGCCTGATCCAGATATTGAAAGTACACCCCTGATTCCCAGCTAAACCGTTTAGATACTTCCAAGAGCTGCCCCATCAATACACCCGCATCCAAACCCTGCAGTCGGTATGCAAAGTTATTATATTTGAAAAAATTTTTCCAAAACATCGTCGACACAAAAACCGTACTAAAACAAGAAGATACGTCACAGCGATAACCAAGAGCCCGGGTAATATATGAATCGAAATTACCTTCTCGCAGCAAGACCAAGCGGTGGTGTGCCACATCGTAATGGTAAACCCCGTGGGGCAAATCATCCATTTTCAGATATACGTATAATTCGTTTGGATACAACCCTCCACCCGACGGAGCAAATCTTCGGAACGATTGCATCATGTCTGTGTGGTTCTCTCCAGAACTTGATGAGAAAACAGATTGACTAAATTGAGTCAGCCCGAAGACATACCATAGAAAATGACTGATTTCACGAAGATCGGGCTTTACGGGAGGTTTAGAACCTTCAAGTGTCAACGGTACATTTAGAGATAATGGTACGACAGGCAAACCGCGGTATAGTTTATAGGCAAGTGGTCCATCCTCCCAATCCACCTCCCAATTCGGGATGCTTGCCTTCTCAATATCGAAATGTAAATTGTGCAAAAACTCATCACAATTCATAACAATCGCCTCCTAGTGACTGCTTATGGAAACGGATGAGGATGGGGATTAAGCTGTTCGGTCGTCAGCGGTTCCGTTGTATATCCCAATTCCATCGGGACCCTTAACACCCTCTCGAGTCCGGTTATTCGTGTAAGATGCTGTCCGAATGTCATTGGAAGCATTCCTGGAATCAGCACTTTTACACAATATAGGTTGTTTTGAAGCGTTTCCGATGTCGACTGATCCACCACAATCACATCGAGGTTTAATCGGCGAAATTCTTGAAGAAGTTCCAATAGATCATCGGTTAGATTTAAATGCTTACGTCTAGAACCATATTCCTCATCAAAGGTTCTTAATGGGCGATTGTCCTCTAACAAAAACTTTAGGCGCTCTTCGGCCTCCGGTAATCCATACAACATCCCATGATCGTCCATCTGTCTTACCAAGCTTGAGTCATGTAACATACGCACATACTCCGACTTGTTTTTCTCCAATTTCTCATCCAATGACAACATCATCCCAGCTAACTCGTGAACCGCCGTTTTTACCGCACGTACGGGGTCCAAATGAGCTCCAGCCGCACATATCAGATTCAAACCTGTTTTCTTTCTATTTTTTGCGATCGCTAAAATACTCGGAATTCCGTTCTCCATGGTCGAGTTATATAAATGTAAATCATAGCCGCCAACCGTTTGCATCCGGTCAATCATTAACAGAAGCTCTTGATCTGCCGTGGAGTATGGATCAAGACGCGGCAAAGGAAGCTGCGCATACCAAGTCATTAAGAACGAATCCCGCTCCACCACTTCCAAAATACCATAGAAAATAGCTTCTTCTAAACTACCTCCTAGCGCACATCCGTTGGAAGTCTCATAGACGAACCCTCGCGATTCGCAACCCAAACTGTAATAAGCCAGCAACTCTGGGACCAGTATCGGACGCTCCTGCAAAAATGAATATCCCCATACCCAATTGATCGGGCGATCGGGATCAAATTCTTCAAATGGAAAACCAGGCCTTTGGTACTGTTCTTTTTCGTGCACACCTACTTCAATCGGAAGGAGTGCCTGATTTTTCAACCGGTTATAACTATCATGGACCACGGTCCGTTTACCACGGGGCTGAAGTCCACAGTACCGCTCCAATCCTTCCAATATCGCCGTTAACTCACTTACCGCGTAGGAGTTGGTCCGACCCGCTGTTCCCTCATCTCCTTCGAACAAAGGCAGATTAACACTTACATCCGCAAAGGTATGAACAAGGTTGACATGTTTTTCATTTAAAAGCCCTGTACGAGGATCTAGATAGTCTTTCACTAAAACTGTACTCAGACTATCTAACGAACGGGTGCGGAAATGGTCACGGTTAAACTTCGGAGTATGTCTCAATGAAACACCTGCCATTTCGGGTGAATCGACTGGTATTGAACTGCAAACGGGACACGAAGGGACAGGTAGGAACTTATGCCAGGAACAATTCAAGGTTTTCAGATTGAGAAAACAGACTTTTTCTTCGGAGGCCGCCTCTTTTCCTTGTATGATTCTTTTTACCTCAGCTTCGATTATGTGTGCCAACTGTTGGAGTCCTGTACGTGATGCCCAAGCTTCCTGGTGTATTCCCCCATTTGATTCCAACCGCCTCTTTATCTCCCGCATGTCTCTACGGTCGTGTCCTGTCAAAAGACGTCTTGTCTCCACACATTGAGTGCAACCCGGGGTACCAGGCCGAACTAGAGGACCTATGATTCCTTCACCAAAAGAAACAAAACCTCGCAGCCATGGAGTGTTGATACGACGAAACATCTGTTCTGCTTGTTGATAAACAGAGGGATTCCAAACATCCTGCAGCACCAATGCCAAATCGATGGTGGCTGGTAGGATGCTCTCGAAATTAGATTTACGAACCACTAGGTATTGAGAGGACATTTCTTCACATATGAAGTCTGATAATATCCCTTCTCCGACCATTAACACAACGGCACTCACTTGAATCCCTCCTCTTCAACCAATACCCCGAATACCCCGACCAATTCCTGTTTAAGAAAAGGTTCCACATCAAGTTCATACACCTGAAGCTGCTTTCTGTTCCGTTCAAGGACTTTAATTGCTTCCTGGAGGTCCTCAGAACTAATCCTGTCTTCACACGTAAGAATTTCTATACTTTGCGGTTCTTTTTCATCCAAATATAATGAGGTAAATTCCAATGATCGCGGTGTTTCCGATTCTCCATGGTTTTGGCCTTTTGCAATTGCCTGCTGCAGCGCGTTTCGCAGTGCCAAGGATCTATTAATATCTACACTGCCATACCATCCGTCTCTTGTGCCAACCCACACAACCGGAAATCCCGACACATTCTCCCCTAAGGCAATGGTCGGTGCACCTTGCATAGTCGTTAGGGACTGTAAATAAAAACGGCAGCGTTGATCCTCCACCTTCCTGAACTTCACTATAGAAACGGAATAACTCGGCTCGAGGCTTTGTCGGATTAACTCCTCTTCCAAACATTTTTGCAGCCCCCGCCAAACCCCTTCCGCTAACATAACACCAGCAGCTATTTTCACTTGTGGAGGCAGTTCAAAGATGTCGGCCATTTTTGAGACATACATTTCAATTCCGGTCAGCCCTGCTTCTATTCGCGCTTCCTGATGTGTCAGTGCTGAACATACCCTCTCCTGCAATAGGTCAGTTGGTCCCTCGGTTAATGGATTAACCGCCTGAACCGAGCACTGCGATAATGGTAGCTGCTTTAAATCTCCTTCCTCCCATTTGTGAAAAATCCCTGATACCTTGGATGTTAGCTGATTAAAGTGAACCAGTAATGAACTCGGATCACGATTTTCTGTTCTCTGTTCCAGTCTTACATTGATATCCTCTACTAATCTAACAGACAGATGTCCAGTTACTAGTGGATGAGGAATGAACGGATGCCAGTTACCTTCAAGTGTTTCTAAATCTAGAAGAAAGAATCGTTCTTTCTGTTCCTTTTCAGACACACCTGTAACATGCTTATACAACTCAAATACAATCACATTGGCAAGCATGGATCCTGCTGTTAGAGAATATGCGGAAAATGGCTGCTCATTAGTGAGAGCTGTTTGGTGAAGACGGCGCCATGCAGACTCCCAACACCCCTCTGAATTTGGATGCACGAACGGTCCAGCTAACCCGACCTGTTCCAAGCAAATAGCAGGGAGAAACACCTTCTTTCCCTCCCTGCTAACCTTATGTAGAAGTCGTAGTTCCTCTACATCAGCCTTTTCTGAAACATACAAAATGTAATCAAACGGTTTCATCACTTCCTGCCAATCTCTTTCCTTGTTTTTGGTAAGCTCCTCTATCTCCACTTCATCGTCTGTTTTACGGGCACGCGCCACAAGTTCGTTCAACCGTCGTCTATTGGTCTGATCCGTATCCATTATCAGGATTTTGAACTTGGGATGTCCGGAAGTAAGTAACGAAGAAATCAACGAAATAAAAAATGGCCCTGATCCTACAGCCAACACATTCGACTGTCGATAGCATTGAAAACGGAACGCTCCTGAATCTATTAAGTTATCGACAAATTCGATTTGAGAAGCATGGTTTTTTATAACCTGTTCTGTCAATTGATGCGGACGTTCTTGGCTTACATCGCGAGCAAAACCGTTGCTTACTAGTGTTTCTGCAATTTCAAACACTCTGTCCCGGTATGGACCCGGTAATCCGGTTGTCAAATACTCCAAAGTGTGCTGGCCATTAAACATCGGCATTAACTTTTCAACCCACTTATCGATCATACTACCTTCCATTCGGAAGGAACTTACATTGTTCCGAAAAAACACACCGCTGTTGGGGTATGGGAGAAAAAACGTGTCCCTTTTTACTTTCAGACGCGCAGAAGGGGTTAAATTTGTCACTTTCTTTCCTCCTTAGGTCCTCATCATTAATTATCATCACTATTATCCTATGTACTGCAATTTGTCCCTTATGTTTATACTTATAGAGAAGAGCCCCTGCGACAATTGCAAGGGCTCTTCTCTATAAGTAACTGATTTTCCGTTTATCAAGTGAAAACTACCTTCCTCCGCAGCGTTGTCCTCCACCGCAACGATGTCCGCCGCCGCAATTATGACCGCCGCATCGATGCCCACCGCAATTAAAACAGTTAAAGCAACTGAAACAATTAAAACAATTAAAACAATTAAAACAGTTGCTAAAGCAACTAGAACAACGACCAAAACTACCCACACCTAGGATTAAACGGTCCTGATTACCATAGAATTGGTTAGGATCGTACGTCACTGGTTGGGAAGCTTGAAAATCACCGAGATTTAACGCTTGAAGTTCATTTTGAAAATCGTACATTTATTTAACCTCCTAAATAATTTAACCAAGGGCAGTTTCATTTTTTTAAAACGAGGTATGACAAAAGTACTTTAAATATAGGTGATTATAATGATTTCGAATCCTCCCCAACAAAATATGTACAATGGGTGGGTGTTGCTACTGATATAAAAGCCTATTTTGCTGATTTTTAGGAACTTCTCGAGTTACAAAAAGGGGTGCCTCCAAAAGTTTTTATTTTGGATCATTGGAGGATTTCATTAAGGGAGTTGAGCATGTTTCAGGCAAGCGCACGCCTGTTGAATATAACAAAACCCACAAAGAAAGAGTCTTTGTGGGTAAAACTTCGTATGTATCGCCACAAACAGGATTCTACTTAGTGCTGCTACCTTCCGGTCCTGACACATTTTCATAGCTCTGTCTTGGCTTGTTTATATAATAACAAATATTATGGTGAAGATAAATAACAAATAATGTTAACTCCCTCAGAGTTAAAATAGAAGTATTGTCTTTGTAAAATGATTAAAATCTACTATATGATTCTCTAAAATTTTCTGCAGTATTTCTAAATTAAGATCTTGATAATCATGAACAGCAATGTTCCTAAATCCAACCATAGCTTTCATTTTACTTGATAATGAAGATGATATAATATTCTCTTGCTCTAATAATGTAAAAGCATCACGACTGTTTTGCGGTAGACCAAGCTTTTTTTCAGCTACTATATGCATAGCAAGATCTATACTTGCTTCACATGCTCGTTGTAGGTTTAATACTATAGAGTCTTGTTTAGTAATATTTTTTAGATGCTCTGGGTTATTTCCATATTCTTCATGAATACGCTTAATACAGCGTTCAACAATATTTATTTTATTTAAAATGACATCATTTTTCATAGATTGACCCGCTTTCATCTATTTGTTTTAAGATGGGAGCTCTTTCCTCATTTAATTTGGCATACATCTTGAACGTTTTGAGTTCAAATTCTGCCTTTATATGTTCGTCTTCACAATATATTGTTCTTCCTGTATGAATAATCTGTGCTTGGAACACAGTACTTGCCTTTGATAGATCAATAAGATCAACTTCGATATTTATTGTTGAAGCTAATTCTTGTGCTATTAAAAATAGATCATACTTCTCTATTTCACTTTCTGATAGAAAAGCAATATCTATATCGCTATCCTTATTAGTTCTTCTTCCAGTCACTCTCGATCCGAAGAGAATGATTAGTACAGGAGCTATTTTATTGGATAAAAATTGGATTATTATATTTTCAATATGTTTTTCCAATCTTAAAGTCCTCCAGACTTCTTTTTTTCAATTATAGCAAATATTCCCTATAAAGTCTTATCGTTGATCTCTACAGTCCTATGAAAAATTGCAATAGCATCAAATGGTAAATTTCCTACCCTATATAAACGCTGAGGATCTACTTATATCCTAACCCTTCTTGTGTTATTTAATTTTCCTGACAGCTTCCATCGTTTAAATAATATAAAAGGCAAATAAAGCAATATACATAAAACGAGTGCAACTATCTCAAGTGAAATAATATACCAAGGCCATGGTCCAAGAAAATCAAGCAAAGATACAGTGTCAGGTTTTCTTGCAAGAAACATATAATTTGCTCCTGTTAATGCATTTACCGGGATCACAAACACCATTAGAACATTTAACCATAGCATCGTCCTTGCAACTGATGTCCAAGTCGGTCTAAAACTTTCTACTGCAGTCATAAAAAGCGCCGTTAACAAGATTCCCCCGTGTCCGATAAAAAAGTAAAAATACCAAAAATGCGGAAAAGCAACATCAAGCACTGGGGTTAATAACGCTTGCATCGCACCAAGGGTTCCTGCAAAAAAGACGAATTCATACAAGTAGAAATTACGAAAAAACAGCAGTAAGATCGATAAAAGTAGGGTTAATGTACATAGATGAAACGGAAGCGATTGCTCTGCTGTCCAATTGCCGGTAGTGATGTACCATAAATGTAAACCACCATGCAATAGGAGCATAAGCAATGCTAATCCGTAACGAAATTTACGGTTCCACCCGGGTTTACGTAAATGTGCTCGGAACCAAATGACTGTACCTAAGACCAATATAATAAACAAAAGCGCCACACCATGCTGGAGCGAATACATTTCAAATGGGTTGCCATAATGACCAAAGAATGTTTCCATAAGCCCCCTCCTATTTCACTAAGTAGTATACTTCCTTCCAAATATTAGTGATTTCGAGTTATATAATAATTCTTAACCAAATGTACTAAAAGCTTTTTGTTGTTGTTTTTCTTTTTTCTTTTTTCTTTTTTTATTTTCCCCACGTATCGTATCATGACCCAGGGACGTATCGTCTTAATCTTCACATACTATATCTACATATGTATCTGTTTCGTCTTAACTGTCTTTCTCATTAGAATATCTCTCTGCTTGTTTATAAAAGGATTCATATATATAGGCTAAAGATTTCTGGTTTTTAATGGACTGTGACACAAATTGAATGAGCGAGTGATCCTCAACTTCTTTTAATTCGGAATAAATAAAATCCATCACGGGTTTCCCACCTCTTTGGAGATTATATTTTCCCCAATTCTTAATGGCTAGTTCTCTAGTTTCAGGATTGTAACGAATCAATTGGTGAGGTACGGAGAATCGTTCCATTAATGAATGCACACTTTCGATGGAGTAGCCCAAATCAAAAGCCATTTGCTTTTTCGTAATTTTATAGATTCCAATTCGTGTCGTATCTGGATTGGTAATTAGATACAGGTAAAAGTATTTGTCCTCTGGCGTCATCTCCTCAGAGACAATCGGGTTCTTCCAAAAATCAGTTCGTACCATTCTATATTTTTCCATTTTAAACCACAGTCCTTTCATCTATTAAATTCCTCTCATAGATGATATATAGGGAAATGTGGCAAATGGTTAGGTATTTTTCAAAAAAAAATCTATTTATTTAATGACAGCGATATCAAAAAATGGAACCACGAAACCCCTGAACCTCTATTTAAGAGACTCAGGGGTTTCAATTTATATACTATTACTTAAAACCAACAATTTGATGTGGTACGTACGGCTCTTCTAAATAAGCAATTTCTTCAGGTGTCAACTTAATCAAAAGAGCAGCTACCGCATCTTCTAGGTGAGACAACTTCGTAGCACCAACGATTGGAGCGGTTACAGGCTCCTTCTGCAGTACCCAGGCAAGTGCGATATGTGCACGTGGAACTTCATGTTTCACGGCCAACTCTGCCACTCTTTCAACAATTAAACGATCTGTATCTTCATTGTAAAAAGTACTCTTCGTACTGCCTTTTTCAGATCGAACCGTTTTATCTTCCCAATTTCTAGTCAATTTCCCGCCTGCAAGCGGGCTCCACGGTATTACAGCGATCTTTTCTTCTTTACATAGCGGAAGCATCTCCCTTTCCTCTTCACGATACAAAAGGTTTAGTTGATTTTCCATGGATACAAAACGAGTCCATCCATTTTTTCCAGCTACATGTAACGCCTTTAAAAATTGCCATGCAAACATCGATGAAGCACCAATATATCTTACCTTCCCAGCCTTAACCACATCATGTAAAGCTTCCATCGTTTCCTCAATAGGGGTGTTATAATCCCAACGGTGAATTTGATATAGATCTACGTAGTCTGTTCCTAGTCTCTTAAGGCTATGATCAATCTCCCTCATAATTGCTTTTCGAGAAAGACCTTTACTATTAGGACCGTCAGACATCGGGAAATAAAGTTTGGTTGTGATAACTATTTCGTCCCGATTTGCATAATCCTTTAATACACGCCCAACAATTTCCTCGCTCGTTCCATTTGAATAATAGTTTGCTGTATCAAAAAAGTTAATTCCTAAAACAAGAGCTTTTTTAATAATGGGACGACTATTCTCTTCATTTAATGTCCAAGCAGGATATCCTTGATCCGGTTCACCAAAACTCATACATCCAAGACAAAGTCGAGACACATCCAAACCAGTATTTCCAAGTTTTACATAATCCATTTTATCTTCCTCACTTCCAAAATATCATCTAAGGGTTAAGACCAATTGTGGGTGCTACATCCTATTTTAAACAGCGGCATCAAGATCCCTATTTTTCTGTACCAACCTATTCACATAAAATCTAAAGACTACCAATGCACACCCTACAGACACGGCACTAACGATGAAAAGTACTGAATAACTTGTGTACTGCGATATCCATCCCATCATAATTGATCCAAGTCCAATACCTAGATCCGTTGCAGTAAGCAAAGAAGCATTAGCTATGGCTTTACGATCTGGACGAGCAAGACGTACGGTGGCTGCTTGTAAAGCAGGCGATGCCGAACCGAAACCTATCCCGTATAAAACAGCTGAAACGAGTATTCCAATTAACCCTTCCGCTAGACTCAAGGAGATGAGCGCTATAATTGTCATACCAAGAGCTGGAATAATCACAAACTTCTCTCCATGTTGGTCCGAAAGTTTTCCTGCAATAGGGCGACTAAGAACAAGAGTTGCAGCATACACCATAAAAAAGGCACCAGAATTAACGGCAAGAGAATTCGTATATAAAGGGACGAAAGCTGTAATCCCACCATAGGCAACATTTAAAAAGAAGACACAGATAGTAATAGGTAGGACTGATTTTTCAAAAAGCTCTATTTTTTGCATCCCCGTTTTCTTCGGTTGGAAAGGTATTTTAGCACCGAACATCAACAATAGCGCAACTACAGAAAGAACGACTGAGATGAAAAACAACGCTTGATAGGATATGTTTTGTGTAATCCATATTCCGCACATTGGCCCAATTGCCATGGCGAGGGTCATAGCTGTGCTGAACCAGCCCATTCCTTCCCCTCTTCGTGTAGAAGGTATGATATCTGTAATGGCGGTAAAAATGGCAGTGGTTGAAACGGCCCAACTAAATCCTTGTAAGATCCGTAGGCCTAGTAAAACAAAAACTCCACCAACCCAGCTATAGAAATACATAGCCAATGTAAAAATTAGAAGACCCCATAAAATAAATGGTCGCCTACCGTAACGATCTAATAGCCCTCCGATGATTGGTCTAAGAATAACAGCAGATAGCATAAACGCACCCACTACCAGACCCACCTGACTTTCACTTCCCCCAATGTGTTTAATAAACAGCGGCAGTGTTGGTAGAAGCATATAAAACCCAGTAAAAAGGAAAAGCATACTTACGGTCATTAAAATAAATGGCTTCGTCCATAATCGTTCCATGTTGTCATTCCCCCTAGATTACTAGTTAAATAGAAGCGACTGATTCTTCTCTCCTGAGTCTTCAATACAAAGCCATTATGAATCTTCACTTTATCACCTCTACTAATAGAAAAAGCAAAACCTTACCCTTTTTAAGGTAACGGTTTTGCCTGATTTATCAGTTACAACCCGTGTCTCATGTTTCCAATTATATATAATTGGAAAGCACTTTCAATTGTCAAAACAAAGGGGTTTGTAAATTAATAAACAAATGGTTGATTTTTGTTCAATATCTTTAAATAAATCATGTTACATTATTAGACATTTGTTTATAATTAAAGATAATTTATTAAAGTTGGTGAACATATAATGAGTAAAATCGATAGAAGAATACTTAAATCCCGAGAAGCTATTAAAAATGCAGTTATTCAATTAATGTCAGAAAAAAATTTTGATGATATTACAATTCAGGATATATCTGATAAGGCAAATGTAAGCCGAGGAACTATTTACCTTCATTATGTTGATAAATATGATCTATTGGAAAAACTAATTGAAGAACATATTAATAAGCTACGGGAGCTGTGCGAATCTGCATCTAATTTAGAATACGGAGAAGCAAATTTACCGTGGTTTAAATATCTAGGAAATAATTATTTGTTTTTTTCTACCATGTTAGCAAGTAAAGGGGCTCCTTCGTTTCGTAAGCAATTCATTGAATTCCTTATTGAGGAATTTACTGATGAAGTAGATGCTATAACTGGAGTAAATTCCGATGTAAATAAAGATATTATTCTACAATTTATTGTTACTTCATACGTAGGGATAGTAGAATGGTGGTTCAAAAATGGAATGCCGTATTCCCCGGAAGTGATGGCAGAACAAGTGGGAAAATTATTAGAACGAAATTTATAAGCAAACGATATAATAAAAACACTCGTGATCCCGCGTGGTTGACACTACCGCTGACATTAATAAGGATGCAAGATTTAACTTAAGCAAAAGAATGCCTTCACATTAGTGCCCCTTCAAACATGCTCTATTGTTTGTGAAATTCCTACATCCTATTTTTTTGTGCTACCATAAGGTAAATACCTAATAATGGAGTGGATCAATAAACATGTATAAATTGCTTGCAATTGATATCGATGGAACCTTAATCAATGATCGTAAAGAGGTAACAAAGGAAGTAAATGAGGCAATCCAAGCAGCTAAGCGAAAAGGAGTCAAAGTGGTCATTTGTACAGGGAGACCTATCGGAGGAGTTCATGGGTTCATAGAAGAGTTAGACCTTCATGACCAATATGTCGTGACATTTAATGGCGCACTCGTTCAACATTCCGAAACAAAGGAAGTGGCGTCAGAAATTTCTTTAACACATGATGACTTAATGACACTTTATGGAGTCAGTCAGGAACTCCATACATCCATGCATTTCTTTGATTCACAAAGAATATATACTCCCAATAAAGACATTAGTCCATTTACCGTTGTGGAATCATTTGTAAATGGTGTGCCTTTGCACTATCGTGAAATTGAAGAAATTCGATCAGACATCTTAATACCGAAAGTAATGTTTGTGGGAGAACCTGAGCGTTTAGAAAAAACGATAGCTACAATCCCAGCAACTCTTAAGGAAAAATATACGATGGTGCGCAGTGCTCCCTATTTTTATGAAATTTTACACCCAAGTGTAAGTAAAGGAAATGCCATAAAGCTTCTTGCTGATAAATTAGGTATATCTCGTGAAGAAGTCATCTGTATTGGAGATGGCGAGAATGATTTAACAATGATTGAGTATGCAGGTTGTGGCGTTGCAATGGGTAATGCCGAGGAAAGTGTCAAAGAAATCGCTCAATTTCATACACGATCCAACAATGAGCATGGAGTCGCCTATGCGATTGAACAATTAATATTAAATACATAATATAGAAAGGCTTTAATATAACGAAAACCCGCTTTTCCGAATAAGGATTAAGCGGGTTTTAATTGGTTTTACAAACTCAGTCCGTAGATGTAAGAGACGCCTGAACTTCTGGAGAGATTGTTGGAAAAGGATAGTTAATTTCTTCATCAAATTCCACCCAATCAAGATTTGCCATCATGAGCAAGTAGCGTTTGCCGCTTGTTGGATCACTTATGATGATATGGTCACGACCAGCTGTTTCTACTCGCCCGTGGTAAACCATCGCGTTCCATTTGCTATTACCTTGGTAAGTAAAGTAAAAAGTTCCAATTTTACCTTTGTTATAGCGTATTATATTTTCGATAAATGATTCCTCCACCGCTCCTGCCACAAGCTGCTGTCCAGTCCCCATCGGAACCACTGGGACAGAATACGTTGGTCCAGAAGGCATGCCCGCCGGGAAGCCAGTAGGCATAGCCATAGCCGCTGGGAAGCCAGCAGGTTGTGTGCCACTTTCCCTGGTCATAGAAGAAGGATAAAAACTAGAATAGTAGTTCATGGGATAATAATTAAAATCTTGACAAGACATAAAAAATCAACTCCTAAAAATTTTATCTATAAAACTCTGTGCAGTAACCCGGTACAGCGACATAGAAGCAATGATTTCGGTACGCAAAATCAAATTTCGTCATAGGTGATCTAGGCATAGTAGCGCCACAAGGTGCTCGAAACTTTTTCCCGGGACTTGGGTTATAAAACCACAAATTCATTCTGGCACGAGGTTCCCTATGTCCATGCAACAAATTCCTAGCTCTTTGGAGGTCTTCTTCACTGGGCCGTTGTGTATACAATGATCCATTTAAGACGGGTTCGAAATGAGGGACCCCAGTTCCAGGTATCGTTTGATAAATGGCATGCCTGATATTACGTAGGTTTTTGAAATCAGGAGCACAGTTGGCCTCAACTCGATTGGCCACAACCGTTCCCACCTTGTTCATGCCTTGAACACCTTCTCCAATCGCTTCAGCCAACATGAGCCTTGCCAACTCTTCCACGTCACGTGAATTATGCTTAATTCGTCTGCCCATTTTCTCACTCCTTCGGCTTATACAATTAATTTATTAACCGAAGCTGGGTTTGGTAGCTTGCCTATCTGCCTATATTTTATAAATTATAATTACCAACATAATCACTCACCAAATTATTCAAAAGAAAAAAACCTTATAATTAAGGCTTTTGCTCAGCAATATTTTATAATCTTATAAAATACTTTCTATATAATTTGCGGTAATAAAATGATAAATTCTGTTCCCTTATCTTGTACACTATTTACTTTTATTTTTCCTTTGAAAGACCGGATTATTTGAAAACTTACCATCATACCTAATCCTGTTCCCTTTTCCTTTAAGGAGTAAAACGGAGATCCAAGTCTGTCTATTTGTTTTTTTGTCATACCAATTCCTTGATCCTTAATGATAATCTTTATATATCCATCATCTGTTGGAGTACAGCTAACCCAAACCGTTCCCCCATTCGGCATAGACTCTACAGCATTTTTCAAAATATTAATCAACGACTGGTTCAGTTTTTGAGGATTAGCATAAATATAACAGTTAGTAAGAATATCCATTTTAACCACAACATTGTGATTTATGCTGTAACTTCGAATGATATTTACTACACGTTCTATCTGATACCCTACTTCGATTTTTTCAATGTTATTGATTGAGGGTTTTCCAAAGGATAAAAAATCATCAATAATTTCATTTGCACAATCTAATTCTTCAATTGATATTTTGATATAATTTTTCTTTAGGCAATTCGCCTTCGTTAAGAAGTTGTAAAAAACCACGTGTAACTTGCATTGGATTTCTGATTTCATGAGCAAAAACACTTGTTAACTCACTTATTACTCGTAATTTTTCCGTATTTTGCACCTCTAGACGAAGCTGGTGAATCTCCCTGATTGTTTCTATTAACATTGTGAAGAACCAAGTAACAACTACTACAAAAATAAGATGAACAATCTGTACTTTTAGATAATCATAGGAAAAACCTCTTAAAATACCGAAAATAGTAAGACCGATAAGACAGTAGTAAAAGGAAAGACCCACCGCAATATTAACCCTTTTGTCCTTTTTCGAACGTGAAAACCTTCTTTGAAAATAAAATATTACAGGAAGTGATAAAAATAAAACAAGAATCGTATTGTAAAATCCTATACTGATGCCAAAGGACAAGCGAAAAAGTACAATTAAGACAGATAAGAAGATTCCTGGCCAAAATCCACCATATAACGTCCCAATTAAATGAGGAATGATTCTTAACTCCAAACGAGCATTTTCACCAAAATCCACTGGAAAGGACATGCAAAATATAATTGATATTCCCCACAAAACAGTCATTATGATGTTTTTATTTTTAGCACTTTTTACCTTTTCTGTAATAAATGTATAGTAGATAAATATGGGTATTACCATAAGCGTGAGTTGAAACAAAAAATCTTTTATAATACTCATCTTTGTGACCTTTCTTATGTATAATCATTCTGAATTTGAGATATTTATATTATCATTATCGACCCATTTCCCCTAAAGTACAGTATTTCTGTAAAATTTTTATACAAAAACTAAAAAAAGGACATTAATCGTAATGATTAATGCCACTAATTACAAAGAATATTATATCAGCTAAATATCAGACTCTAACCGTTGTATAAACTCCTCCGCTGCACTGTATCCTTGCTGTTTCAGAAGCCAGTTATTTGCCGCTGCTTCAATTAGACCAGCCACATCCCGACCCGGTTGAAGCTGAATCTCTATATGGGGAATTTGTACTCCCATATATTCGGTGTATTTGGCTTCGTGATCCAACTCATTATTGAGTGAATTCTTCTGCCATTTTGTCAGTTCTATATCAAGTGCAATCCTCGTCTCATCTTGAAAAGCTTTTCTGCCATATAAGCGGACCACATTTAGAAGCCCGATACTCCGTAGAGCTAGGAACTCTTTTGTTTTTCCATCATGGGTTCCTAGAATCGTACGTGGACTGAGTTTTTTCAATACAACAATATCATCAGCCACAAGCCTGTGACCCCTACCAATCATCGTATGTGCCGTTTCGCTTTTACCGACACCTGAATTTCCCCGAAGTAAAATGCCCATTCCATATACATTGATACAAACCCCGTGTACTGCTATTGCTGGAGCTAATGCTTTTAGCATATAATCATCAAGATTTGTGATAAATTCAGAAGTAGGCTGAGGCTCATTTGTACATAACAACGGAATTCCCTCTTCAAGGCAATACTGAGTTAAATAAGTTAGCCCCTCCTGTCCAGCAGTAACGATAAAGCAGGGTGGATGGTATTTTACAATATTACCTATACGCATCTGACGTTCCTCTAAACTCAATTTGTGCAAATATGTAATTTCTTTTCTACCAAGAATTTGAACACGTTCCGTCGGAAAAAAATCAAAATGACCAACAAATTCCAAGCCGGGACGGTGGGATCTTGATTGTTTTATTTGTTGCTTTAATTTATTTTCCCCTGTTAGTATTTTTAATGAAAATTTTCGAACCAAATCTTCAACCGTTAAAATTTTCACATTCTATCTCCCTTTCATTCCTTAAATACGTTCTATGAAAGAATATATAATATTATATCAATGTATATATCCAAAGACTATCTAAAACACAAGTGACACTAATAGCTGTAAAAGAAAAAACCGTAGATTAAATCTACGGACATACCTACTTTTCCAATATTACTATCATTTGTTTACAGCCAGTATTTTGGGTATTGTCTCTTTGGAAATAGATTATTATATACCATGGAAACAAATACTAGTAAAAAGATGCCTATGAAAACTGGAATAAGATATCCCCATCCTGTTTCAAAGTTAATCGCAACTAGCGCACTAGCTGCTGCGGGTGGGTGAATGGTTTTTGTAATAGCCATTAAAATTAGTACAATAACTAAGGAAAGTATTATGATAAACAGACTCTTTCCAAATATACTCCATATGAGAATCCCCGTAACAGTGGAAAGTATGTACCCCCCAATTACTTGCCTCGGTTGAGATAAAGGACCGTTATGCGCCGCGAATACTAAAATACAACTTGCTCCTAAAGGACCTATTACCATAGAATAATTTGAGGAAAAAGCTAAAATACAAATGATACTAACAGCGAGAAAGACCCCTACAACACTTATGATAGAGTCTAAATAATCAAACTTAGACTCTTTTCTCGTTTCACCTTTTATTTTATTAAAGTAAACAATTAATCGTTCTAACGATGGATTTTTTATATGATCATTCGACTTTTGTAAAGTATTCATTGAATTCCCCTATACTATCTAAATTATCTAATAATATCATGTTTATATCTTTTAGGAATACTATGAATTTTTAAATACTTTTTTTAAAAATGTTAGCCCCATTGAAGAACATTACTATAATCTCAATTAGAATTAGTTTAAGAAGGCGGGGACATATTTACAAAAAAAAGCCAAGGATTTCTTCTCCTTGACTTTTTTTTGTAAATATGAACTTTTAGGTTATTTATCAGAAATGAAATCATATTTGTTATATTGAGGATTGTTCGTTAAATATTCTTCACTTCCACGTTGCTCTTCCGGTAATTCTCCTTCGATTATGTTACCGTCACCCATTAATGCATATAGCTCCATCAATGGTAATGACTGTTCTTGCTTTTGAAGCTTGCTTATTCTTCAGGTTTTACAGCATTCTCTTTAACACTAACATTCTGGTTACTAAAACCGCTCGGAAAAGGTTATTGATTAATAACGTAATAGATAAAATGAAAGAACTCCTAAAAATGTAAGAGTTCTTTCATGTTTAAATTAAATTGTCTATTATTTAAATCTCATTGAATACTCAGTATGGAAAGTATTTCCTGGTTCAAGCATATTATTACCAATCTTTTCACTAAAGTTCCCTGATGTATCATATGTATCGGCCACCCCGTACCAAGGCTCTATGCATACAAATGGTGCAATACTGCCATCTTCATCGATATATTTTGACCAAATTCCAACAAACGGAAAATTTTCAAACATAACTTCTACACCATGACTGGATTTATTTGATACCAATGTAATCTTGTCAATATTGCTGAATACGAGAGCGTCATGCGCAAATAATGAATTCGTTAATGGCAGCATTTCAATATCATTAACACTCCCTTTCTCGTGAAGCAAAGAGTTCTGCAACTCATATTCCATTACACTCTTATCTTCAGCAGGAGTAAAGTGTAGACGGTAATCCTCAATGGTTTCATTTTCTAATAGAGGAATCTTAAATGCAGGATGAGCACCAATAGAAAAATGCATTTCCTTCTCATTTTCATTCACAATTTCCCAATGTACAATCAGTGAGTCGTCCTCAAGCATATACCGGATAATCGCTTTAAACTCATAAGGATACACCTCTCTAAAACGTCCAGCCGATTCAAAAATAAACGTAGCATTTGTTGCTGTCTGCTCTAGTACATTAAATTCAACGTCACGTAAAAAACCATGTTGTGACATCTTATACGTTTGACCATCGATTTGATATTGATCATCTTTTAATCGTCCTACGATCGGAAACAATACTGGAGACACTCTTCCCCAGTATTTGTTGTCCCCTGTCCACATATAATCTAGTCCATTTTTCTTATGCTTTACTTTACGCACTTCTGCTCCATGACTGTCTATATCTACCTTCAACCATTCATTTTCAACAGTAATCATATTCTCATTCCCTCTTCTTTCTAGTCTGATATGTATAAATTCTATACTAAAAGACTCACTCCCAAAAAGAAAGGCTTAGTGATTTGATACCAATAATAATTTTTCCCTAAACAGAACAGATGTTTTGTAGTAGAATATACAAAGTGTTTTGATTTACTACATAATAGATTTATAGAGGTGGAAGAATTGAATGGTACATTGCATGCAGCAGTAGGTTCAGCAACAGGATTTGTCGTCGCAAATTCATTACAAACATCACCGACTGCAACACTTTTGTTAGTCGGTTTGGGAGGAATTTCAGGTTTAATCCCAGACCTGGATATTGACGGAAAGCTTCGTGGTAAAATTACCCTTTCACATAAAGTGATTCGGCTATCTGCTCTAATCATTGGAATAATGATGGTTATCTATAGTTTCTTTGAGAAGTCAGAGATTGAGAGATGGTTAGGAGTAGGTATCGGTTTAATGATCATGTTGATCTCATCATTAATTAGGCAAAAACATATGTTAACTATTACTGGAATAGCTGTATTTGTAGGTGGATTTTCTATAGAGGAGCTTTGGGTCATTTTATTGGGTATTTATATTATGATAGCATCTGTATCTTCGCATCGAAGCTATACCCATTCATTAGTTGGAGTGGCTTTCTTTGGCTTTATTGCTTCCCTTTTTGAGTCCTCAATTAGAATTGAGGGAGTGTTCTATGCTTGTCTAGGCGGTTACATTAGTCATTTGATTGGAGACTTAAAATTACTTCCGTTTAATAAACGAGGAGTAAAGATGTTTTTACCACTTTCATCCAAGGAAATATAAATCCGCACTTTGGCAATAATATGAAGGAAAAAAAACGCCGATCACCAAAATAAGGTAATCGGCTAGTTTTCTATTACTTTTAATAAACTCAGGTACGGTTGATTAATAGGCTGTCAGTGCCTCTTCTGTTGGTCTTTCACCTCTTTGCAATTCATTAAGACTTAGACCAAAATCTAGTTGTAGATGGGGGTAATCTTCGAATCCATTCCAATCTCCTCCCCATTCAAATCCAAGTTCCTTAGCCCTTTCAACCACTTCCATCCAATCTGCCGATCCATTTCCATTTCCATCAAACTCCATATCCCAAATAACCTGTCCTGCTTCTGTCTTTAGAGCAAAGTCGACTGCAAGTCCAAAATTATGAAGTGACTCTCCACCCTTTGCATACGTAACAATACTACCTGCTGTCGTACGACCTTGTTCATAGAGTCCATTTTGTTCCTCCACACTGCGGAAGCCATCCGTAATAACGACCGTAATTCCTTGATCCGCCATATTTTGAATGAGCTGATTTGTCCGTTCTTCTACTACTGGATGAAGAGTGGTTGGTAATGGGACATCTTCTTTTTTTATATATTGGTAGTATATAATAATTGCAATCAGAATCATGCAAATGAACATCCAAAAACTTTTCATGGCTGCCTTTCCTTTCAAAAAGTAGATCATACAGTATATAGACGTTCGAGAGTATGAATAGTTTCATTTTTTCATAGAAATTAAAAATCGACAAGAGGGTGACTTCACCCTCTTGTTTTACCCATTCAGCCTTGTCATCACATCTGAGATTGTAAAATCTACTACGATAGTGCCATCGCTATAATCGCTGTCAGTGAATAAACCATTCGTTTCCGTTCCTGTTGAAGAACCTCCTGAATATAATGTATAGCTAGAATCTTTTGCTAAGTCCGGTGAACTAATATATAGGGACTGATAATCTTTTTCTGGTGCAAATGTGGCGATCGTGTTTCCTTCACTATCTTCTAGATGTACCATTGTTCCTGCCGCCTGCGTTTCTGGATATGTCATCATAATTGAATATTGACCAGACGTCTCGGAGCTAGTTTGTGTTTTCGTACTTCCAGCTGCTACTAATACTCCTCCCGTTATTTCAAACGTCTCCACATAGTCTATTTGACCATTTCCATCATCCGTTGGTCCATTCACAACAACTGTACCATCCGTCATAACAAATGATCCGTTGGAATCCAGTCCATCTCCCAGTGAATTTACAGATACATATCCGCCTGTAATCTGAATAAGATGATCCTCTGTAGTACTTTCCACCATGTTCTCTCCTGAGGAGTCAGCTCCACCACCCACATTTAGTCCATCATCAGCAGAAGTAATGTCGATTGTACCACCCGCAATCGCAACAATTTTACTTTCGATTCCTTCATAAGTCTTTGTAATTGTAAGATTTCCACCTTTAGTTACTACCGAAGAATCGGCGTGAATCCCATCATCTCCGGATGCGATTGTAAGTTCCCCAGCTTCGAATAAAACACTATTGCCACTGTGAATGGCATCATCATATGAATCAATCGTAAATGTTCCTCCACCAATTGCAAGCTCTGTTGTTGCCTTCAGACCTTTTGAGCTCGTTGTTTCTGTAGTGGTTGTGGAGTCATCGGAGTGTCCTCCACTAGCAAACTCATTTATTCCAATTGTTTCAGGACTTCCACCACCCGTTGCAATGGTATAATCTCCATCTAATACATACAGGGAAGTTTGAGCTTGGATCCCGTCATTGTCTGCTACAATGTTATATGTTCCACCTTCAAGGGCAATATTTCCTTTTTCAGCATCTTCATCATTTGTTGATTTGATTCCATCACCGCCGGCTGTAAGTGTCAAATTCCCATCTTGAACAGCTACTAAGTCTCGTCCAACAATCGCATCATCTTCAGCCGTAACCTCAATATTGCCACCTGTAATTCTTAATTCATCTTTTCCAATTATTCCATCATTAAAGTTCGCCTCTACATAAAGCTTACCATCACCATTAATGGTTAAATGATCTTTACTAAAAATAGCTGAATTGGGTTCCTCTTCTTCTGTATCATCGTATACATATTGCGTTCCATCAGAAATTGTATTCTCTGTCCCCTCCGGTAACGATATCACCGTCTTTTCAGCATCCTTCACATAAATGGGAGCGGAAGTACTGCTATGAATGTCTACTCCATTTAAGACAAGTCGAACGGTACTTTTATCCTCCGCTTCCACAATGATTTGACCATCATCTAATGTTCCACTTAGAACATAGACCCCACCCGTACGGATGTAAATCGTACTTTCAGACACAACCACAGCTCCTGCTCCTTCATAGGAGGCTGTTGTCCCATTTAATTGAATATACGTTGGGTCCTCATCTTTCCACTCTGTATAAAGATCATCATCGCTGTATGTAGCTAGCTCACTTACAACTGTTTGTATATTCCCATCACCAATCGTACTTAATGTGTCAATATTTACTCCAGATGCGGTACTAGTTGATGTTGAAGTAACTGACTCCTCACTATTGCTACAAGCAAATAACAAGGTTGCACATACCAATGGTGCCATCCACTTTGTAAATCTATTATTTTTTTTCATTATTCGGCTCCTTTTTTTCTTGTTGAGCCTATTATGTTATATCAACCTTAACAAAACCTTAAAGATAGAAAGTTTATGTAAAAAAACAGGACAGTTTAATTCACTGTCCCGGCTTATTTCATATATCGATATTCTCGCAAACTATTCAAAATAGATATTTCCTGTAATAACTCTTCTCCCACATTTGTTTCTCTTACCTTTTTTCTTTCGAGCTCTTTATCTACCAATCTTTTTACTGATAGAACATCTGTTCCATTACATAGAACATCTTGTTTTGAATTAAATTGCTTATGAGCCACCAGCTGCATACCGTACGAATTATATAATAACGTGTAACCCGCTATCCCTGTTGTTGATTGATACGCTTTGGAAAATCCTCCATCTATGACAAGCATTTTACCATTTGCTTTAATTGGATTTTCTCCTTCGATTTCTTTTACTGGTGTATGGCCATTGATAATATGACCTTGATCGGGATTCAGACCAAACTCGGCTAGAATTTTACGGCATATGTCCTCGTTTTCACGTAAATAGTAGTATGGGTTCTTTTTCTCTTTATGGGTTTCCTTATCTTTAATGAAGTATCGCTCAAAGGTTGTCATGGCTCTTTTTCCAAAGAGAGAGGAGTACTCTCCTGTCCATAAATACCAGACCATATCTGTCGCCAGATCATCTGTCTCTTCAGGATTTGCAAAAGAATGACGTAAATAATGTTCAAATTTATCCAGTAATTCCCGACCAGCATAGGTTTTATTCTCAATCACCATTTTCTCCATATGTCCTTCTTCATCTAAAGGAATACAGCCATGGATTAATAAGTTTCCGTTATATCTCAAATAAAGACTGCCTTTTTTCATTAGAAAATTCATATGTCTTGCTAACTTTTCCGAATGCTGGACAGAAAATAACAGTCTTTCGATCACTTGAGCTTCTTCCTCTAATAATTGATCGGGTTGTTCTGGATTCACTGTAGCAAAGCAGCTGTTTTCCAGTTGGTATGTTTTCCCATGGATGGTAATTTCATTTCTGTCATAATCAATTTTCTCGAGCAAAAGTCTCTCTGACATATTAAAGTTCGGGCGTCTCTTTATGATCGGCATCTCTAGTTTAAACTGAATCATGGAAATGGCTTGATGAATTTTTGTAATTTGTAGTCGTTCATGTTCTGATAGTTTCTTATCTGAATGTACCTTTGGTCTAAAAGCGGGATTGTCATTATAGTATTTCTCCGCCAGATTAAGAAGCGGTCTAAGATTGATTCCATAAACATCTTCAATAATATCCAAATTATCATACCGAGCACAGATACGTATAATATTAGCGAGACAAACCTTTGAACCAGCGAATGCACCTAGCCATAGAACATCATGATTTCCCCATTGAATATCAACAGAATGATAATTGATGAGAGTTTCCATAATTTTATCTGGTTCAGGTCCACGGTCATAAATATCCCCAACTACATGAAGATGGTCAACTACCAATCTTTGAGTAGTATAAGCTAGACCAATTATGAGCTTTTCTGCCTGACCTAAGGAAGTAATTTGTTGAACAATCTTCGTATAATATTGTTCCTTATTGTTGGAATCATCTGCTTTATAAAGTAATTCTTCAATTATGTAAACAAACTGATTGGGCAATGCTTTACGTAATTTCGAACGTGTATATTTGGATGAGGCATATGATATGAGCTTTATCATACGATAGATGATGACTATATACCATTGGTTAACTTCTTGATCACTTCTAAAAGTATTTTTAACTAACTGTAATTTTTCTTCTGGATAATATATTAATGTAGCAAACTCATTCATTTCTTTTTCAGTTAAAACATCTTGAAACAGGTCTTTTATTTTTTCCTTTACATTTCCCGATCCATTTCTTAATACATGCTGAAAAGCTTGATACTCCCCATGCAAATCACTAACAAAATGTTCTGTTCCCTTTGGAAGATTAAGGATCGCTTCTAAATTAATAATTTCCGTTACTACTTTTTCTTCACAATCATATTTTTGGGCCAGTAAATCTAGGTATTTTGGATTCAAGGTATGTATCCCCTTTCATTGTTCACCACTATTTTACACTTTAATAGATTTAGAGGAAATACTATATTTCAAAGTCAACTATATTCTTCAATAAAAAAGCAGTGATCTCCCTATAGGATCCACTGCTTTCAAGTCACTATTTTTTATGGAAGATACTTCATTTTTTCCTGTATAGACGTTCTTTCTTTTGGTTGACTAATCTCTTCTGGATAACCAATGCCAAATACCCCGATACAATCGTACCCATCTGGAATACCCATGATTTCACGGTTTTTAGCTGCATTCCCCATGGAAGACCAGAAAGTCCCTACGCCTTCTGCCCAAGCAGCTAAATTTACGTTCTGAACAAAACAAGCGGTGGCAAGAACATTTTCATATGTCTCTATTTCCGTGGATCCATGTTTGGATAGAACGGCTAGTACAACAGGTGCATGACAAAAATTTGTTTTATGGTTTAATTTTGTTCTTGTTTCTGACCCAATCATATACACTTCCCATGGCTGAGTCATTTTATGATTTGGAGCCATCGTTCCTGCTTCTAACCATTTGTTGATTTGTTCCGGTTCAACCATATCTGGTTTAAAATTTTTGATATTTCGTCTAGAATATATAGTTTCTAAAATATTCAATGTAGTTCCTCCCCTTTGTTCTGTTCATTAACTTACACGTTTAAACTGACTGGTATAAAGCTCATAATAAAATCCTTTTTTCTCCACTAATTCATTATGAGTCCCTTGTTCGATAATCTCACCTCCATTAATAACTAAAATTTGATTCGCTTCACGAATGGTGCTCAAACGATGAGCAATGACAAAACTCGTGCGATCTTTCATTAATTGTTTCATCGCTTCTTGAATATGCATTTCGGTGCGTGTATCAATACTGCTTGTTGCTTCATCTAGAATTAATATCGATGGATTTGCTAAAATCGCTCGTGCAATCGTAAGCAATTGACGTTGTCCTTGGCTTAGGTTCGCACCCTCTGCCGTAAGAACTGTATCATATCCCATCGGTAGCTTTTGAATAAAGCTATCTGCGTTAGCTAGTTTAGCGGCTTCTTCAATTTCTTCATCAGTTGCCTTTAATCTACCATATCGGATATTTTCTCGGATCGTATCTGAAAAGACATAGGCATCTTGAAGAACGATCCCTAATTTCCGGCGCAGACTATCCTTACTGATCTCTTGAATATTTGTCCCATCAATAGTTATTTTTCCATGATTGATTTCATAGAATCTGGTTAATAGATTCACAATGGTAGTTTTTCCAGCTCCCGTTGGTCCTACTAAAGCGATAGTTTCTCCTGGTCTTGCTTTTAAGGATAAACCTTTTATTACGGGTAACTCTTTCTTGTATCCAAATGAGACATCATCAAAAATGACTTCTCCTGTCATGTTTGTTATTTCTTTGGAAGATTGATCATTTTCAAACTCCGTTACTTCATCTAGTATTTCAAAAACTCGTTCTGCACCTGCTACCGCTGATTGAAGCATATTAAATTGGTTCGCCAATTGATTAATGGGATCACTAAATTGTCTAGAATACGTAAGAAAACTCACAACGACACCAACTGTAATGGCTTGCTCATAGGCCATCCAGCCTCCTGCTGCAGCAATGATAGCAAAGCTTATATTTCTCATCACATTCATGACCGGTCCCACTAGACCGGAATAGATTTGCGCTTGAATGGATGAGTCACGTAATTTCTCATTAATTTGTTGAAATTCCTCTTTCACTTTTTCCTCACGGTGAAAGACTTTGACAACTTTTTGTCCGGAAATCGTTTCTTCAATATAGCCGTTCAATTCACCTAAATATTGTTGTTGGCTTTTAAAGAATGTTCGAGTAAATTTGGCTATTTTAGAGGTTAAAAACACAACTATGGGAATCGTTATGAAACTTACGAACGTAAGCCAAATATTTAAATGAATCATAAAAGCTAGAGCACCAATTAATGTTACTACACTAGAGATAAGAGATGTGAAGCTTTGATTTAATGTATTCGTAATGTTTTCCATATCGTTCGTTGTCCGGCTCATTATTTCCCCGTGGCTTCGACTGTCAAAATAACGTAAAGGCAATTTTTGGAGGTGAGAGAATAAATCTTTACGCATATCAAGCACCGTATATTGAGAAACAGACGCCATAAAAAACGATTGAAGCCATGTTGCTAGAGAACTAAAAACATAGATACCTAGAAGGGCGAAACATAGCCACAACAACCCATTATAGTCTTTTGGTATGATAAAACGGTCAATGGAGAGTCCTATGAGATAAGGTGCCATTAGATTAAAGGCTGAACTAAGAATGGTGAGAATAACGACAAGAATCAGACCCTTTCTTTGCTTACCAATATATGACCAAATTCTCCGTAACGTTTTCTTAGTATCATATGCTCGTTGGACAGGCATGTTCCCTCGAAATGCCCCTGGCCCTCCACCCATTCCCATTTGCGGTCCCATTGGTGGTCTCATTTGGGGGTTTCTCTGTTCAGCCATATACGACCTCCTCCTTCCCTAATTGAGATCGATAAATTTCCTGATATACTTCACTCTGACACATTAATTCTTGATGAGTTCCTTCCGCCACAATCTTCCCATCATCGAGGACAAGAATTTTATCTGCTTCTAATACAGAGGAAATTCGTTGAGCAATCAGAAAAGTAGTGCTTTCTTCCATAAGTTCCTTGATTGCTTTCTGTATTCGAGACTCGGTCCCTAAATCAACCGCACTCGTGCTATCATCAAGAATTAATATAGACGGACGAATTAAAAGTGCTCTTGCAATAGAAATTCTCTGTTTCTGACCACCGGAAAGATTAACCCCTCTTTGTCCAAGAATCGTATCATAACCGTCTGGCATACTCATGATAAAATCATGTGCACAGGCCGCTTTTGCCGCTTTCTCCACATCCTCTTGAGTTGCATATGGCATTCCATAACAAATATTGTCTCGAATGGTTCCACTAAACAAAATGGTTTGCTGCAAAACCACACCCATTTGCGTTCGAAGATGTTCTAATGACATATTACGAATATCCTTGCCATCAATGAGCACTCGTCCTGCAGTTACATCGTATAACCTAGGAATTAAACTTACCAATGTGGATTTACCTGAGCCTGTGGCACCTAAGACCGCAACCGTCTGACCAGCCTCTACCAAAAAGGTAATATCCTTCAACACGGTTTCCTTCGATCGATCAGAATAACCAAAAGAAACGTGATCAAACTTGACTTCACCTCTAGTAATGACATGGGATACAGCACCCTTATGGTCAGTTAGATCGGAATCGGTGTTGAGAACTTCTTGTACACGGTCGGCTGACACCTTTGCACGAGAGATATTCATCATGATCATTCCAATCATCATGATGGCTGATAAGACCTGCGTCACGTAGTTAATGAAGGCAATCAGGTCTCCAATTTGGAGGGATCCATTCCAGGTCTGTCCAGCTCCAAACCACAGAATAATGACTAAGCTAACATTTAGAATGATCATCATGACAGGCATGTTTAATGAAACAAGCCGAGTCGCTCTCACAGCCATATCGGTATAATCCGTGTTTGTACGACTGAAACGAGTATTCTCATAATCAGTACGAACAAATGCCTTCACCACACGAATCCCCATTAAGTTTTCTTGCAGAACGCTATTCACCTTATCTAACTTTTCTTGAACAGTCGAGTATAGTGGGAACGCGTAACGGATCAGTAAAAACAAAACGACTAATAAAATAGGAATCGTTAGAACAAATATAATCGCCAGTTTTACACTTATAGTAAAAACCATAATAACACTACCAATGGTCAATAGCGGCGACCGGATACTTCTAAGGGCCATTAAAACAAACATTTGTAATTGAACCATATCGTTTGTCAACCGTGTAATTAAGGATCCACCTTCAAATTGATCCAAATTCTTAAACGAAAATGTTTGAACCTTATCAAATACATCCTTTCTTACATCAGCAGCAAAGTTCACCGACGCTTTACTGGCAAATACCGTACAGCCTACGCCACCAAGTAGACCAAATAAAGCCACAAGAATCATGAGACTACCTGTCTTTAATATGAATTCTAAATCATTGTTAAAGACGCCATGATTCACAATCTCCGCCATCAGTTTCGGCTGAAGCAAATCCATAGATACTTCAATAATCATAAATAACGGTGCCAATATGGTTGCTTTCCAATAGGGCTTTAAATATTTCATTAACTTTCTCATAAAACACCTCTCTCTAACAAGGCAAAAAAAATGATACAAGAATACTACGTTGAGTTGGTCGATTTCATTTTATATTATATAGCGAACCTAACTATTTAACCGGCTTAAAGCCGAATAAAACCTGCTAGTCTTCTTTCCTACAGTGTGAACCATGTGGCTTGAGATTCGCTGTCATTTTCATCATAATTTCAACCAGCGTGTTCTGTTCCTCCTGGGTTAGCTGATTAAAGGGACCAGCCAGCATCTCCATTCTGGAATGTTTTATTTTAGAAATCATTTCTTTTCCAGCCTCAGTTAATTTTACGATGCGTGTTCTTGCATCATTTTTATCCGGTTCACGGTAAACCGTCCCAGCTAACTCTAATCGATCAATCATTTGAGACATGGAACTCGAACGAACTTCTAGCCGATCCGCAAGCTGACCGATTGTACATCCATCTTGTTTGGCTAGAAAACGTAAAATCATCCACTGTGTCTTCGTAATCTCGGTTCCTTCTTGATTATTCCTTTGACTCCTCTTCATGTGTCGACCAATTGCTTGAACACTATCTACAAATTGCTCTAATTGTTTTTCCTCTGATTCCATTATTTAGTCACCTCATATTTAAATAATATAGCGACCCTAAATATCTGTCAATAAAAACGCTTGCTACACCTCCTTAGGTACACGAAAATGGCGTAACACTTTTGACTTGAAGATATTTTCTCATAAACTCTTCTACTTAAAATAATTGTCGTTTGTTATAACATCTTTGAATGCTTTCTAGAAGTGAAGACGGTACTGCTTTGCTTTCTATTAAAGGATAGAATTCATATTCATAAGCGGATAATTTCCTGCTAATGTATATTGTGGAGGCTTTGAAAGCAGATATAAGCGGAGATATTCCGACTAACTGCTCTAAATAAGACAAAATCCAAAGATTTGGATCATATAAACGGAAAAGCTCCCTTTATTTTTAGGGAAATATGGGTATTTCCCTAGTTAAGCGGAATTTCACCGTTTATTTTTCAAACAAACAAAACCGGAACATTTGTCCCGGCGTTCCTTACTATTCTAGTGCTGCTTTTACTTCTTCCGTCATTGCTTGTGTAGATGTAATACCGTTCCCAGCAATATACCAGTTAACTGCATCTAGGTATATAATCTTTCCATTTTTATAAGCGTTTGTTTTCTTGACTAGCTCGTTTTCGATTGTTTCTTTCGCTCCTACTTCTCCACCGACAGCTGCAGAGCGGTCAATAACAAAAATTACATCTGGATTTTTCTCGAGAATGTATTCAAACGTTATGCTTTGACCGTGCTGAGAGACCTCTATATTTTCATCTACTGCCTTAAAGCCAAACACATCATGAACGAATCCGTATCGTGAACCTGGTCCATACGCACTTACTTTTCCTTCGTTAGCTAATAATATCAGTGCTTTACTATCCAATGCTGATGCTTTTTTATTTACCTCATCAATACTTGCTTGTAGCTCTTCCATTTTAGTTTCTAAAATATCCTCTTTTTCAAACAGTTCAGCTACAAGGTTGAAGTTTTCTTCAAGAGAAGTAATGTAATTCGCATAATCAACATCAACAAAAATTGTTGGGGCAATCTCAGCAAATTGATCATATAACTCAGCTTGTCTTCCTGAAATAAAAATCACATCTGGCTGTAATTCATGGATGGCTTCAAAGTCAGGTTCTTTTAAACTACCTACATTTGTATATTCGGAACCTTTATACTTTTCTAGACTTTCAGGTACAATGGCTTGCGGAAGTCCGGCTACCTCTACACCTAATGCATCTAATGCATCTAATATCCCAAAGTCAAAAACAACTACTTTCTCTGGATTTTTCTCAAGTGTTACTTCTCCGTATTCATGTGTGAACGTAACTTCCTTTAATTCTTCTTCTTTTTTCTCTTCTGTACTTCCACTTGTACTCGCTTCCTCCGAACTGCCACACGCAGCTAGTAAAAACAGCATGGTGAAAATAAGAGAAAATAAACCTAATTTTTTCATTTTTTCTTGTCTCCTTTTATGTATTGATAATGATTATCATTTTCACATTTACAATCTTATATTGATAAACAAATAATGTCAACAGTAATTGAGAATGTTTTTCAACTAGATTTATTTTTAAATAAAAAAAATAGGACTGCCCTAATGCAGTCCACTCCACAAAGGATGGATAAGTCATAATTCTGATTTAGAGAATTCCTCCTTCAACAATGAATACATATATAAATCATCAAATTTCCCGCGAGTATATTCATATTTTCTCAGTAATCCTTCTCTAATAAATCCCTGTTTCTCCACTAATCTTTGGGATAATAGGTTAGGAGGTTCAATTAAAGCTTCTATCCTTTGAAATCCAAATTGTTGAAAACCATAGGAGATGATCGCTTTTAATGCCTCGCCTGCTATTCCTTTTCCCCAGTAATCTCTACTCAATTCAAATCCAATCTTTGTACGGAAATGTTGAGAAGCAAAGTTATGAAAACCACAACTACCTATAATTATTCCTTTTTCTTTTAACGTAATTCCCCATCTTAATCCAGTATGGTTTTTTTCAAGGGATTGATACCATGATATCTCGTCCAATGCCTCATTGATGGTTTTAAAGGGTTCCAATCCATAATATTTCATTACTTCTTTATCAGAAAGGTAGCTAAATATATCGCTCGCATCGTCTTTTGTCATTTTTCTCAATACTAATCTATCCGTTTCAAGATTTGGAAATGTATGAATGTCTATAGACATAGTTCCCCACCCTTATCAGTTATTTCTTTTCATCATTATACCATTTTTAGACAAAACGAATCATGGTTCAAAATTGACAGAAATACCTGTTTTCCCTATAATAAAATTATAAATTTCATACTTCCTAAAGGGGAGTAGCTTTTACAACAAGGTCGTCATTACGGAGCAGCTGGCTCTCGGCTTTGTTGGCAACTACTGTTGTTAGCAAGACCTTTACCAATTTATTTTGGTAAAGGTCTTTTTGTTTTTCATCTAACAAATCAAGGGAAAGGAAGAAAAAAAATATGAACCTTTTCACGAAGGAAATGCCCCATTATATTAAAAGAGAAATCGAACTCATGCAGGAAAAACTTTCTCCCTTAATGAAGAAGGTATCTAGATATGCGTTATGGACCATGCCCTTAATTTGGGTATCACTATTCAATCTTGGTTATACATTATTTTTCGGCGAGATTACTCAGGAAACCATTCCAACCATCCTCATCTACGCCATAATTGGTGCACTTGGATTCGCTTTATTTCGGGAGCTAAGATTCCATCAAAAAGAAATTCAGAAGCAAAGTTCGGCATATATTATTGATCGAATTAACAATAGTGAAGTTGCCACTGATTACCATAAGAAAGAATATATTACTCTTATAAAAGAACAGCCAAACGCTCATGCGATTAACCATTTTATTCAATTCTTAATGGAAGAAAATCAGAGAAAGCATATGCTTCAATAATAAATAAACACCCTGGAGATATGGATCTTCAGGGTGTTTAAATTATTAAGATGCATCCTCAAACTGACTATTATATAAATTCGCATAAAATCCATTTTTCAAAAGCAGTTCTTGATGCTTCCCACTTTCAATAATGTCTCCATCCTTCATTACAAGAATTAAGTCTGCATTTTTAATTGTTGAAAGTCTGTGTGCAATAACAAATGAAGTTTTGCCCACAGTCAGCTTATCCATTGCCTCTTGAATCAATAATTCTGTACGTGTATCAACAGAACTTGTTGCTTCATCGAGTATCAGCAACGGAGCATCCTCAACCATGGCACGAGCGATGGTAATTAACTGTTTTTGTCCCGCAGAAAGATTCGCTTTATCATCAAGTACTGTGTCATACCCATTAGGAAGGGTTGTAATAAAGTGATGTAAACCTACTGCTTTGCAGGCTTCCTCTACCTGATCAATAGAAACTCCTTTTCGAGAGTAAACAATATTTTCTCGTATCGTTCCTTCAAACAACCATGTATCTTGAAGTACCATACAGAATAGTTCATGGATATTTTGTCGTGTGAGGTTTCTTGTTGGAACACCGTCGATTAAGATTTCCCCACTGTTCACTTCATAAAAACGCATCAATAGATTAATCAAAGTGGTCTTCCCTGCACCTGTAGGGCCGACAATTGCCACTTTTCGCCCTGCATTTGCCTTTGCTGAAAAGTCCTTAATAACCATTTTATCTTGATTATAACCAAAGCTAACATGCTTAAACTCCACATCACCTTTTGCACTTTCCAGTCTTAGTGTCTTTCCACCTTCATTTGCCAGTTCTTCTTCTCCAAGAAATTCAAATACACGTTCACTCGCAGCAGTTGTGGACTGAAGATTTGTGGCTGCTTGTGCAAGCTGTGATAGTGGCTGCGTGAAGAGACGAATGTAAATCATAAAGGCAACAATCACCCCAAATGAGATACTACCATTAACGGCAAGCACAGCTCCGACTATACACACCACCACATATCCGAAGTTCCCGACAAACATCATGAGCGGCATCATTAGACCAGACATGAATTGAGATTTCCATGCGCTATTGTATAGGCGTGTGTTAATTTCACGGAACGTTTCCTTGGCTTCTTTCTCTCCGTTATATACTTTCACTACATGATGTCCCGTATAAATTTCTTCAATATGACCATTCAATTTCCCTAGCTCTTTTTGCTGCTGGGCAAAGTATTTTTGAGATTTTGAAATGATGAACGTCATGAGCGCAAACCCTAAAATGGTAGAAAGTACAGCTGAAAGAGCCATAATCCAGTTCGTGTAAAACATCATAATCAGTGACCCAACAAACATGGTAATAGCTGAGACCAATGTACTTAAACTCTGATTCATCGTTTGTCCAATCATGTCAACATCATTAGTTACACGGCTAAGGACATCTCCTGTACTTGTTGAGTCAAAATACTTTAGTGGTAATCTATTGATTTTCGTTGAAATCTCTGCACGTAATTTTTTTGACACTTTCTGAGTGACAGTGGCCATAATATACCCTTGGATGTAGTTGAATATAAACGATAACCCATAGAGAAAAGCAAGAATCGTTGCGATTTTAACCACAGCATCAAGATCAATTTTGGTCATCAAGCCCTCTGTAATGAAATCTGTAATTTGACTAAGCAGTTCTGGTCCAACGATATTGAAAAGTGAACCTAGCATAGCAAGGACTAAGGCAACAGAAATAATAGGTATATATGCTTTACAATACGATATGAGCTGTTTTAAGGAGGCTTTATTGATCCCATTTGAAGGGGGTGGTCCCCCATGTTGAGGATGTTTCATGGCATTAGTTTTATGATTTTTCTTACCCAATTTCAAGCTCCTCCTTTGACAATTGAGAATAAGCAATTTCTTGATATACTTCGCAATTGATCATAAGCTCTAGATGCGTTCCCATGCCGACGACTTCCCCATCGTCTAAAACAACAATTCGGTCTGCATCTTTAATGGTACCTATTCGTTGTGCCACAATGATCGCTGTGGCATCCTTAATTTCTTTTTTCAATAACGAACGCAATATTCTATCAGTCTTATAATCTAATGCAGAAAATGAATCATCGAACAAATAAATTTCAGGTTGTTTGAAAATCGCACGTGCGATAGATAATCTTTGTTTCTGTCCTCCAGAAATATTTGTACCACCCTGAGCAATCTCACCTTCGTACAGATTTTCCATTTTTTCAACAAATTCTGTTGCTTGTGCAATTTCTATCGCTTTTTTAATACCTGTTTCTTCGGATACGTTGTCTATGTTGTGACCGTAAGCTACATTGGAAGACACGGTCCCTCTGAATAAAACAGCTTTTTGAGATATATACCCGAGCTTATCGTGTAATGCTTCCTGAGAATAAGTTTTCACGTTCACTCCATTAATGAAAATTTCTCCCTCCGTTGCATCATAAAATCGCGGGATCAAATTTACTAATGAAGTTTTCCCACTACCGGTTGACCCAATAATGGCCAACGTTTCTCCTTTATGTGCGGTGAAGCTGACGTTACGAAGGATATAGTCTTTTGCGTCTGGGTATTTAAAACTAACATTTCGGAATTCAATTTCTCCAGAAAGACCTTCCTTACCCTCGGTCAAATTTCCATCTATAATTTTTGCCTTTGTATTTAGTACTTCGTTAATACGTTTAGCAGAGACCGATGCCCGAGGAAGCATAATAAACACAAACGAAAGCATCATAAAGGCCATGATTACCTGCACCGCATATGACGAGAATACAACCATATCTGAGAACAAGGATAGTCGATCAGGTACAGCAGCCTGGTTGATTAAAAATGCTCCAATCCAATAAATGACTAGACCGAGACCAGACATGATTAATCCCATCGTTGGCATCAAAATTGCCATCACTCGGCTTGTAAATAAATTCGTATTCGTAAGATCATTGTTCGCTTGGTCAAACTTTTCTTCCTGATAGGCTCCAGCATTATAGGCATGAACGACCCGAATGCCAGACAAATGTTCTCTTGTTACTCGGTTTAAATTGTCCGTTAAGCTTTGAATCACTTTAAACTTTGGCAAAGCGACAATAATAATGACGGCTAGCATGACAATGAGAAACAATACGGCAAAACCAGTAGCAGCTGTCCATTGCCAGCTCTTCCCCATGATTTTAAGAACTGCCCAAACTGCTAAAATGGGAGCTTTGACTAAGACTTGAAGTCCAGTTGCAATTAGTAGCTGAATTTGTGTAATATCATTGGTTGAGCGTGTAATCAAACTCGAGGTGGAAAAACCATTGATTTCTTCCATCGAGAAAGACATCGTCTTGTCAAATACCATTCCACGAAGACGAACAGAAAATCCCGCTGCAACTTTTGCGGCAAAAAAGCCAGTAATCATAGCAGCGATCATACTGCCTACTGCACATAGAATCATGTATCCTCCCTGAACGAGAACCTCACTCATCTTACTTCCTTCTGTTTGTACGAGCATGGTAATTTCATACATATAGTCAGGGAGTTTTAAATCAAGCCAAACCTGTGCGACAATAAACACCAAGCTGCACATAATTAATGACCAGTCTTTTCCCTGAAGATGCTTAAAAATTTTTAACATTCATTTACCCCCTTACCATACATTTCTCTAAAAACCTAATAGTGTTAGATACTTTATTAATTAAAAGCAGACGTATATTATGTGCCTGCATCGTTGATTACTCATTTTCAATGGTAATGTCGGTTATTCTTTTCAAGATACGAACAAATTCTTTCGCATCATGTTCCCCAAGTTTTTCAAGTGTTTGCTCAATCATCGATAACGCCTCTTTGCGTTCCTCTTCCATAAAATGAATTCCCTCTTCAGTAATCGTGACAATGACAACGCGTTTATCATTAGCATCTCTGCTGCGTTCAATAAATCCTTTTTTGGTTAAGCTATTGAGTGCGGACGCCACACGAGGAGTAGTTAGATATAATGCCTCACTAAGTTCACCTGAAGTAGCACTGCTCTTTGCAAACGTAAGGAATCCTAATATTTTCTTTTCTCCATGCGAAATATCTTCCACTTTTTTCTGAAATGGCATCTTAGCTGTTCTCGTCATATTACGTAACAGCTCTTCCGCCAACTCTTTATAATCCATCATAAGCTCCCTTCTAATTTATCTAACCCTATTAGATAAATTACTCCTGTTCGACCTCTATTGTCAAGTGAAATAGAAAAACTACCAAGAAATATTTAGTAGTTTTCCTATCAATCTATAAATAATCCGTCCACACAGCATCATACGATTAAACTATTATCTTACCTTTTGAAATAAAGTATTCCTGTAATTTTTCTGAATGAATATTATACGAAATGACCTTTTTCTTGAACTGTTTGACCACATCAATTGAATTCTTATCATGATAAAGGTATAGTCTCACATCGTTTTTCCCCATTTTCGCTTCAATAATGATGTGTTTTCCATCTTTATCTGGTGGTAAATATGAATGTTCTGTTCCTGGATAAATATAATATTTTTCCATAAAGATCACTTCATTAAAGTCCTTAATAAATACCATCTTCTCTCCATGATCTAAAGAATTTTCATCTATAGTGACAGAAACCTTTTGATCATCAAGCTTCGAGTGAGTTGCAAACTTGCTCATAATCCATTCAACTGCTCCTAGTGGAAGTACGGTTGGTAATACTTTAACTAAACTTATAAGAATTAAAAACAAAATAGTCCAGACCATATTTATCATCTCCGTAGTTATTTACAAATAACAATTTTTCGATGTTATTTTTTATATTTGAATAATAACATAAAACCAATTATTATTAACCAGATACCTACTAGCCACTTTACTAAATGAAATTAACCACTTACTTGTAAGCCACTAGGAACAAAAAAAACTTAACATTATTAAAAAGTTGCATATATAGCAATAAGGCTGTTTACAACCCAATTACATACTCATATAATTCCTAACATCACCTACTTGATTTTTACCTAAAAATGAAAACGCTATCAACAAAAAAAAAAAAGAGGAGGAATGAGTATGCAATTTATTAAGGTGTTAAACAAAAGTTATATTAATGGTGAATGGGCGGAAGGTGAAAGCACACGAACCTATGATATTTTAAATCCCTACGACCGTTCTGTAGTCACATCTGTTAGATTGGCAACAAGTGAACAGCTTGATGAAACATTTAAGATAGCAAGGGTGGCTCAAAAAGAATGGGCTAAATCGACAGTGGAAGAACGTAGAACAGTTCTCCAACGGGCTATCGACTATTTAACTGTGAACAAAGAAGAAGTTGTAAATACAATCATCCGTGAAACTGGTGGGACAATATTAAAGGCCAATGTTGAACATCACTTAGCCATTGATTTTTTAAAGGAAGCCATTATCTATTGTGATGAAATATATAAAATTAAAGAAATCCCGGGTTCCCCAGAAAAGTTAAATCATGTGTATAAGCTTCCTCTCGGGGTGATCTCTTCTATTACTCCTTTTAACTTTCCATTAAACCTTTCGATGAGAGCGATCGCTCCTGCCATTGCATTAGGCAATAGTATTGTTCATAAACCCGATATCCAAGTTGGGCTTTCTGGAGGTTCAATTATTGCAAAAGCCTTTGAGCATGCTGGTCTTCCAAAAGGTGTTCTGAATGTCATATTGACGGATATTGAAGAAATTGGTGATGGGATGTTAACTAATCCAAACTTGGATTTGATCTGTTTTACCGGTTCTTCTACTGTCGGAAGATATATTGGCGGAATTGCCGGTCAAAACTTGAAGCGTGTTGCACTTGAATTAGGAGGGAACAGCCCATTGGTTGTGCTCTCAGATGCTGATATAAACCAAGCGGTTAATGCTGCGATATTCGGTAAATTTATCCACCAAGGTCAAATCTGTATGATTGTTAACCGAATTATTGTACACCAAGATAAATATGATGAATTTGTTGAAAAATTTGTTGCTAGGGCAAAAGAACTTCCCTATGGAAATCCAAGTGATCCTCAAACAATCATCGGTCCACTCATTAATGAACACCAAATAACAAAGGCTCTTCAATATATTGAAGAGGCAAAACAGGAAGGTGCTACGGTCGCTTTAGAAGGAAAAAGAGTTGGAAATGTGCTGACACCATATGTATTCACAAACGTAAAAAATTCTAGCAAACTAGCACAAACTGAACTATTTGCTCCGATTGCTTCTATTATTAATGCAAAGACAGATAATGAAGCCATAGAAATCGCTAACGACACTGCTTACGGATTAAGCTCATCCATTTTCACAAGTGACTTAGCGCGTGGCGAGGAACTAGCTCTTCAAATTGATTCTGGAATGACCCACGTAAACGATCAAACGGTAAATGATGCACCAAATATTCCATTCGGCGGCAATAAGGCAAGCGGTTTAGGGAGATTTGGTAACCCATGGGTTGTCGAAGAATTTACTGTGACAAAATGGATCTCCGTGCAGACAACTGATAGAAAATATCCGTTCTAATATTTATAAATACAATCCACAATAACTAAAAAGGAGTAGAATATTTTCGTCTCTACTCCCTTCACTTATAATCAATTGAATTATTATTAACTGCATCAGCATCTTGGTATATATCTCTATAGAACTTGAACCAATTAACACTCGTACTCTAGGAACATCAACTTTCATAGAATGCTTACCCTTGGGAAACGCTTACTATTTAAAGGTCTGCATCACTTAATATCCCCTTCAGGAATGAAGCAATATTTCTCGCTTGGTTATACAAAAGTCGCTCGGCATTGTTCATGCATTCCTCAAGAGAGATTGGGCCCACTGTTATGGAATGGCAGCTCATAAAATAGTCACGCAGTTTCTCATGTCCTTCGCCCAAGCTTCCAGAAAGCAAGATTGTTTTGACACCTTCTTCATTTGCCAAATTCGCTATATAGATAGGTACTTTTCCAAATAGTGTTTGAAAATCACTTTGTCCTTCTCCCGTAATAACAAAATCTGAATTCTTTATGGAATGTCTTAAATTCGTTACTTCGGCAACAATTCTCGAACCAGATTTCATTATTCCATTTAGCATGAGAAAGGCAAAACCTAACCCACCTGCAGCACCAGCACCATCTATGTGTTTTAATTCCGCACCTAATTGATTTTCAACAAGAAGTGCATATTGTTTCATGGCTTGATCAAACTCTTCCAGTTTGTCGCTTTCGATCCCTTTTTGTGGACCAAAAACATAGGAGGCACCATTCTTTCCACATAATGGGTTGGTAACATCGTTCGCAATCATAAACTTGCATTCTTTTAAGAGGGGATGTAATGAAGATAAATCCACCCTTTTCACATGAAAAATGGATTCTCCAACTGGTGGCAGCGTCTCCCCATCGTTATTAAAGAATGTTGCACCAAGAGCTTGAAGCATTCCCATGCCACCATCGTTAGTTGAGCTTCCCCCAAGTCCTACAATAAATTCTCGATATCCATCCTCCATGGCATGTAAAATCACTTCGCCAATTCCGTATGTAGTTGTCTGCTTTGGGTTACGCTCCTGTATGGGGACCATTGGCAATCCTGAAATAGCCGCTACTTCAATGACAGCTGTTTTTCCATCTCCTAAAACACCAAATTCTGTTTCTATTGATTGTTGTAATGGCCCTCTTGCTTGGACCTTAACTCGCTTCCCTTTAGTTGCAAAAACGAGAGTTTCTAGTGTACCTTCACCTCCGTCAGCCATTGGAATGATTTCTACATCTAGATCTGGTAGTTCCCTACTAAAGGCATCCTTGATAATTGTCCCCACTTGAAGGGCTGATAAGCTGCCTTTATAGGAATCTGGAGCTACTAGAATTTTCATATTCCCACCTTTTTCTCTGAATATTAGAACAATATATCATAGTTTCTGAAAATTCCCAATATTATTCATTAGTTTAATTAGCTCAATAAACAACAAAGTAACTACCTAATAGTAGCTACTTTGTCTAGTCCTTATAAAATGATTACTTATACTCTTGCATTTGATTGAGCCACTTCAGTGTACAGTTCTACAACACGTGCCCCAACCTCTGAAGTAGAAGCATAACCACCCAAATCTGGAGTAAGTATAGAACCCTCTACTAGCGTTTGCTCCATGGAATGAAGGATCTGCTTGCCAATATCCTCGAAACCAAAGAAGTCAAACATTTGACTGGCAGACCAAATAGCTGCTAGAGGGTTTGCTATTCCCTTTCCAGCAATGTCTGGTGCTGATCCATGAATTGGTTCAAACATGGAAGGGTACTTTCTTTCAGGATTAATATTAGCTCCAGCGGCCAATCCTAATCCCCCTGCCAGTGCCGCTCCCAAATCGGTTAGTATATCACCGAATAAGTTCGAAGTTACTACTACTTCAAATCTCTTTGGATCCTTAATCATAAACATGGCTGCTGCATCCACTAAATAGGAGTAGGTTTTAACATTTGGGTATTCCTTACCCACTTCCTCAACCACTTGATCCCAGAAAACCATTGAATAGTTCAGGGCATTTCCTTTACTAATACTAGTTAAAGTCTTTCCTTCTCTAGATGCTGTTTCAAATGCATAACGAATAATTCGCTCGGTACCTACTCTTGAAAAGACACCTGTCTGAAGAACCACTTCCTGAGGCTTTCCTTTGAAAAGCCAGTCTCCAGCTCCTGCATACTCTCCCTCACTATTCTCTCGAATAAAGAGCATATCAATCGTATCTTTACTTCCTCCGACTATGGGACAAGGTGCACCGTTTAAAAGAGTAATAGGGCGAATATTTACGTATTGATCAAACTCTTTACGGATTCTTAAAAGGAGGTCCCAAAGTGAAATATGATCTGGAACACCTGGATAGCCAACTGCCCCAAGGTAGATAGCATCAAAGCTTTTCAGCTGCTCGATCCCGTCCTCATCCATCATCCTCCCGTGCTTTAAATAATATTCGCATCCCCATGAGAAATGTGTAAACTGGAATTTCATTCGTCCGTCCAGTTCAGCGATTCGATTCATCAGTTTGATTCCTTCATTAATCACTTCAGGACCGATTCCATCACCTGGGATGACGGCAATCTTAAAGGTTTTCATTTTAACCAACCCTCCTAAAATACTTTTAGACTATTAATCTTCGAGGTTTACTACAACGGTTACTGTTTCAACAAGTTCCTGAATGGCGTAAGCTGGACCTTCCTTGCCATTCCCACTTTCTTTTACTCCTCCATATGGCATCTGATCTGTCCGGAAACAACAGGTATCGTTGATTACAACTCCACCAACCTCAAGAAGGTATGGAATTTTATAAGAAAGACTTAAGTCAGATGTGTAAATACCGGCTTGAAGACCATATTTTGAATCATTCACCCATTCAATTGCTTCTTCAAGAGTATCGTATGAAGTTACAGTTACTACTGGGGCAAACACTTCCTCGTCTGACACTTTCATTCCCTTTTTTATATTTGTAATGACTGTCGGATAATAAATACTTCCCTCACGCTTTCCACCTGTTAATATTTCAGCACCCGCTGACGCCGCTTCCTCTACCCACTGCTCAATTCGTTCCGCTTCTTTTACACTAATCATGGGACCAACAACGGTTTCTGGGTCAAGAGGATCTCCTACCTTTAAGCGAGACACTTCGCTCAAAAATAGTTCAAGAAACTTTTCCTTTACTGGGTTTTGAACAAATATTCTCTGTACTGAAATACAAATTTGTCCAGCATGCGCAAATGCCATCTTAGCAAGTTTTGCGGCTGCTTTCGAAATGTCCGCATCTCCATGAACAATCGTAGCAGAGTTTGAACCTAGCTCTAATGTCGCTTTTCTTAAACCAATGGTTTTTTGTATATGTTTTCCTACTGCAGGTGATCCGGTAAATGTATAATGTGTAATTCTTTCATCGTTTAAAAGTTGTTCCCCTACAGTTCCACCGCTTCCTATTACACAGTGTAAGAAACCTTTAGGAACACCGGCTTGTTCTAACAATTCACATAGTTTAATAGCAATAGTGGCTGTGTCGGATGCCGGCTTTAGAATTACTGGATTACCTGCTGCTAAAGCTGGTGCTACTTTGTGCACCACTAGATTCAGTGGGAAATTGAATGGTGTAATCGCGGCGACTACCCCAACCGGCTTTTTTATTGTATATAGAAAGCGGCCCTGTACATTGTAGTTCGGTATGATTTCTCCGACTAGCTTTTTGGCTTCATCTGCAGCGATCTGTAGGGTAGAGGCTGAACGTCTCACTTCTGCCTTTGCGTCAGTAATCGGCTTTCCCCCTTCCTTCGCGATAATCTCTGCTAAAGCATCAACATCCTGTAACAATAGTTCAGCAGTTTTCATCAATACTTGGTAGCGGAAATCGGCTGGAAACTGCGTATATTTATGTGCATAGACCGCTGCTTCGACTGCCTGATTTACGCTTAATTCATCAGCTATACAAATTTCAGAAAATAGCTCACCCGTGAATTTGTTATACACTTTGTGTGTGTTTGACGTTTCGACCCATTTACCATCTATAAAAAGTTTTTCCGTTACAATACTCGTTTGCATGCTTTCCAGTCCCCTCTGATTTATTTATTTTTGTTTCTTCTTTAGTGCTTCTTTCACAACTTTAACGATATGTCCTTCAGAAAGCCCATACTTTTCAAGCAAATCGTCATTATTTGCAGATTCAGAGTTTACATCCTTCACACCTACACGTAACATCGGAACTGGAAATTCTTCAACTAGTACCTCTGCCACAGCACTTCCTAGTCCACCATAAATACTATGTTCTTCAGCGGTTACAATAACTCCAGTGCACTCTGCTGCTTTAACGATTGCTTCAGTATCCAAAGGTTTGATCGTAGGCATATGAACAACCGCAACTGAAATCCCTTCGGCTTCTAGTTGTTTCGCAGCCACTAATGAACGACTAGTTTGTGTTCCTGTTGAAATAATCGTTATATCTTTTCCATCTTTTAAGGTAGCAGCTTTCCCGAATTCAAACTGATACTTACCATCAACAATTACAGGATACGGATCACGTGCGATTCGTATATAGACAGGACCTTCGTACTTATGTGCAAACTCCATCATTTGCTTCATTTCAATGGCATCTGCGGGAGCAAGAACAACCATATTGGCAAGAGAGCGGAAGATCGCAATATCTTCAAGTGACTGGTGTGTTTTTCCTGTAACTCCCGTTAATAAACCGCTATAAGCACCAATCATTTTCACATCTAGCTTCGGCTGTGCAATTTGAACTTGTATTTGATCAATTGCCCGTTTGGACAAGAAGGCAGCAAATGTACATGCCCAAGGCTGTAAACCCGTTGTCGCAAGTCCAGCAGCAACACTCATCATATTCTGTTCAGCAATTCCCATTTGTAGAAACTTCTTTGGATTGCCATTAGCCACTGTATCTAATTTGGTAGAGTTCGCTAAGTCACCATCAATCGCATACACTCGACTGGACTCCAAGGAAAATTTAAGTAGTGTATCGCCAAACACATCCCTCATTGATACATTTTTTTGTGGAACTACACTTTTCATTACAATGCCCCCATTTCGAGTTCTTTTTTCGCCTGATTTAGCTCATCATCTGTCGGAATACGCGAATGCCATAGATATTGGTTTTCCATAAATGAAACACCCTTGCCTTTTACTGTGTTTGCAATGATCATAACTGGTTTTGTCTTAACTATTCTCGCTTCATTGAATGCATTCTCTATTTCCTCTTGGTTATGGCCGTCAATTTCAATCACGTGCCATCCAAAGGATTCCCATCTATCTTTTGGGTCATGGATAGGGCTCTTTCTAGACTTCTCTTCTCCACTCCAACCAAATTGCTGCAGCTTATTATAATCAAGGATGCCAACTAAATTATCTAGTTCATATTTAGAAGCAATATCCGCAGCCTCCCATACTTGCCCTTCTTGAGATTCTCCATCTCCAATCATGCAGTACGTTCGGTATCTTTTACCTTGAAGCTTCGCCCCTAACGCAATTCCAACAGCCGCAGAGATTCCCTGACCTAAAGAACCAGTAGACATGTCAAGACCAGGTAGAGTGTTCATATCTGGATGAGCCTGCAAACGGGAATTTAATGAATCAAAGGTTTGGAGTTCTTCTACTGGTAAATAGCCTCTCAATGCCAAAACTGCATAAAGGCCAATCGCTGAATGTCCCTTAGACAATACAAATCGATCTCTTTCCTCATTTCTTGGATCATCAGGATCGATATTCATTTCATGAAAATATAAATTGGTTAAAATATCGGTTGCTGACATCGGACCTCCGATATGACCCGCCCCTGCATGATGAACGGTCTCAATTATCAGTTTCCTAGCCTCAGATGCTTTTTCTTTTAGTAACATTATTTTTTCCTTACTTAACGACGAATTCATAAAAAAATCCTCCTTTAGTTCCATTTGTATTATTTAGTTAAGCGCTTTACCAAAATGGTGAAAAATAAACAAGATAAGAAGATGAACTTATCTTGCTTTTTCAATCAAACAATTCTTGCTATTTTAAAAGAGAAGGCAGCCAAGTAGAAAGTGGTGGGAAGAAAGAAATCACTAGCACGTCTACGATTAAAATAAAGATCAATGGAATGACTGCTTTGGCAATTCTTACAATCGATAACTTCGTTAGCTGTGAAACCACGAATAAATCAATGCCAACTGGTGGTGTTACTAGACCAATTGCTAAGTTACACACCATTATGACCCCAAAGTGAACAGGATCAATTCCTAAATTTACTGCAGTACCTAGTAATAATGGCACAAAAATTAGGATTGCCGCTCCCCCCTCTAGGAACATACCAGCCACAAATAAAATGATATTAACGATAATTAAAAAGATATATTTATTTGTTATGACATCTGAGATAGAACTATAAATCATACCCGGTACACCATTCATTTCAATAAAGAACCCAAATAATCCTGCCGTTCCAATGACTATCATAATAACGGAACTGCTTATAGCGGATTTCTTTAATGTATCAGCCACTTGTAATATGCTTAGGTCTCGGTAAACGAAATAACCAACTACAAATGAATAAACAACAGCTACAACTGAAGCTTCCGTTGGAGTGAAAATACCCGAATAAATCCCACCTAGTACGATTATTGGCATCAATAATGCTAAAATTGATTCTTTGAAAGACTTTAATACATCCGGAAAACCTTTTCTCTCTTCCCCTTTATAACCATTCCGATTGGCAATAATATACGCACTTACAAGTAGAGAGAAAGTGATCAATAACCCCGGGAGAATTCCTGCAATAAACAGATCTCCAATTGAGACCTCTGCAGCCACTCCGTACAGGATCATAGCAATACTTGGTGGAATAATGATTCCCAATGCTCCGGAAACGGCTTGATTTGCTGCTGCATACTCAATTTTATAACCTCTGGCCACCATGGCTGGAATCAGTATGGATCCAATAGCAGCTGTAGTTGCTGCTCCCGAACCTGAAATAGCCGCAAAAAACATGGATGTCACGATTGCCACCATGGCTAAGCCACCGGTAAAATGGCCAACAAGTGAGCTAGCAAAATTAACAAGCCTCTTTGACATACTCCCGGCACCCATTAAATTTCCAGCAAGGATAAAGAAAGGAATGGCCATCAAAGGAAAGGAATTCATAGAAACAAATATCCTTTGAGGAACAATTTCTAAAGGCAGTGTATCATGCAGCCACACTCCTAATACCGTAGACAACCCTAAAGAAAATGCCACTGGTACACTTAAGAAAATAAACACAAATAGTGAAATAAAAAATACTGGTAACATCCCATCACTCCTTTCTTCCTATAAACTGTTCTAAAATACATGTTATTGTATTTAACAGAAGCAGTAGCCCTCCAAGAGGTAAGGAAAGGTAAATAAAGAACATTGAAATTCCTGTTCCAGGAGCAATTTGATTTCCAAAACTTTGTGCTACCTTCCACCCATAGAACATTAAAACGATATAAAAGAAAGTCGATATGAAATGCACTAAAATAGTTAGCCATTTTTTAGCTTTTCCTTTTAATACTTCTGGAAGAATTTCCACAGATATTAACTCGTTATCTCTAAGAGCTAAGGAAGAGCCAATTAAAATCATTAAGATCATCAGAAACCGCGATAATTCCTCAGACCAAGCTAAGGAAGAACCTACTACATATCGTGCGATGACCTGCCAGAAGATAATGATTGTCATAAATGCTAATATACAAGCTAAGGCATAGCCAAAAAATTTGTTCAGCTTATCGATCGTTCGAATATACATTCCGCTTATGCTCTTCATTTTTTCAACTCCTTAAGGGAGGACAATATTTCACCGTTCATATTGCCCTCAAGAGGATACTAATACTTAAAATTCTTTACTTTTTCAATCATTCCCTCACCAATCTTAGGTGCCCATTTCTTATATACAGAATCGGTCTTTGCTTTAAACGATTCCTTGTCAGGTTCTGTCAACTCCAACCCCTGTTCTTTAAGGAAATCAGCTGCTTCACTAACTTTGGCATCGTTCGCTTGTCTTCCAATTGGTTCTGCGTGCTCAGCTGCCTTAATAACAGCCTCTTGTTGCTCTGGTGTAAGACTATCAAACGTTTTCTTACTAATAGAAATCGGACCTGGGGCGTAACGGTCTTCTAATAATGCAACATGACTTTGGACTTCAAAAATCTTTGATGTTTGAATGGTTGCTAAAGAGTTAGAATGCCCATCAATAACCCCTTGTTGTAATCCAGTAAACACCTCAGTCCATGCCATAGGTGTAGCGTCCGCTCCATATGCTTTCCATGCATCAATCTGTAACTCATTTTCCTGCACACGAACTTTTAATCCCTTTACGTCGTCCACAGTCTTAATAGGTTTATTTGAAGATGTTGCAACAAAACCATTTTCAACCCAACCAAGTACTTTTACATTTGTTTCTGTTTCAAATTTTTGAGCAAGTTCATCCCCAATTTCACCATCTAACACAGCTCGTGCGTGTTCAAGATTGTCAAAAAGGAAAGGAAGATCAAACATATTAAATTCAGGAACCCAGTTACCCATTGGCCCAGCGGATTGAATGGCCATATCCAAGGAACCCATACCCATTAATTCAAACACTTCTCGTTCTCCACCAAGCGAGTTATTATAATGAATTTTTACGGTTAGTTGATCGTCCGTTAATTCTTCTAATTCATCTTTGAAAGCCTTTGCTGCCACATCAAACTTTGCTCCTTCTGGCTCAGGAATACTTAAATCAAATACGATTTGTTTATTTTCTGATGCATCAGCATTGGCAGACTGAGTTTCAGACCCACCCCCACATCCTGCTAACGTCATTGCTAGTACAGCTGCCAGTGTAGTCCCTTTTACCAGTTTCTTCATTTCTATTTCCCCCTTTAATTTTATAAGTAATCTCTATTGAAAAATTTACTCCTGTACCCTTGTGCCCATAATCTATCCAGTAAAAAATTAGTTTGGAAAAACAATTACCTTCAAGCTATTACTTCTATTAGCATAGGCTTGATACATAGCCTCGTTTATTTGTTCTAAAGAATATCGATCCGTAATAATTGGTTCGATTTGACTGCCTAAATCCTCTAATATATTAATTGCTAATGGATACGTATTGGTATATCGGTAAACAGAGAAAAGATCTATTTCCTTCTGCAGCATAAGTGTCACATTCAATGGGACTTCCTCTGTATTAGGAAATCCTATTGTTACTACAGAACCACCTCGCTTGACCATCTTGATAGAAGATTGCAAGGCTCTTACATTACCCGAAGTTTCAAAGACAAGGTCAGCTCCTAACCCTGAAGTTACTTGCATTATCTCTTTAATTGTATCTGTACTTGATATGTCAATGACTTGGGTAGCACCAAGCTTTTGAGCAGTCTCTAGTCGCAATGGCTCCATATCCGTTACAATAATCTCTTTTGCACCATAAGCTTTAGCAGCTACTACTGTCATTAACCCAACGGGCCCCATTCCTGTAATGACTACAGTTGATCCGGGTTTTAACTTTCCTCTATTGACTGCATGAATGGCTACCGAAAGAGGTTCTGCTAATGACGCATGCTCAAATGTAAGTGAATCTGGAATAGGAAATAGAAAATCTTCAGGATGCTTTAAAAACTGAACAAATGCTCCTTTTACTGGCGGTGTAGATAAAAACTTTACATCCGCGCAGAGATTATACCTACCTTCCTTACACCACGAACAGGACATACAAGCAACACCTGGTTCAACAGCAACACGGTCGCCTATTTTAAATCGGGTAACTTTGTCTCCTGTTGCAACGACAATTCCAGCACACTCATGTCCTTGAATATGAGGATAGGTAACTAGTCGATTTCCAATCCTACCGTGAGCATAGTAGTGGACATCCGATCCGCAAATCCCTACTGCCATCACCTTGACTAGCACTTCTCTTCCAGAGACGGAAGGTACCTCCTCTTGATCCACACTCACTTCCAATGGTTTTTGAAGATAAGCTACATTCATTTTTTTAGGTATAGCCAGGTCGAGATTATCTGAAGACTCTACTTTTATGCTAGGCATCCCAATTCTCCTCCTTTATTCCTGTTAAGCCCTAAGATAAATAGTATTAATCATGGCTAAGTAATACTTTTCCGCAACTCTTATCCTCACATAATTGGAATGCATCTTCCCATTCAGACAGTAAAAGCTTATGAGTAATAATTGGGGTTAGGTTAACCTTTTTCTGATCTAAAATTTGTATTACACGATCCCATGTCTTCATCGAATGTGCAAGCGATCCATAAACTTTGATTTGCTTATATAGAATTAAATCAAAATCTAAAGTAATCTCTTTACCAGCTATGCCGACTTGAATATGTTTTCCTAACTTTTTTAGCGCTTTCAAACAGCTCTTGATGGATGGACCAGCACCTGCACACTCAACTGTTACATCTACTCCTAAACTATTGGTCTCTTCCTCAATAACTCTGTCAAGATTCTGTTCATCAATATTGACAACAACATCAGCACCTAGTTCTTCTGCAATCTTCAAACGTAAGGAATCGGAGGATGTCCCTGCTACAATCACTTTGCATCCTTTAACTACTAGAAGTGATAAGCAAATCAATCCTATTGGGCCTGGTCCAGATAATAACACGGTATCACCAACGTGAATCGTAGTTAATTCTTCAATGGCTTGCACCGCACACGCAAGTGGTTCTGACATCGCAGCTTCCTCAAGACTCACATGGTCAGGTAACTTGTAAATCATGTCTTCCCGAACAACAGCATACTTCGTGAAACTTCCGTCCACACCGTGTCCCATACCTCTTCGATTAGAGCAAAACATATAATGCCCAGTTTTACAATATTGGCAAGACCCACAGGTTAAAGCAGTAGAACCAAGAACAGTGACTCGATCACCTACATTTACCTTGGTAATGTTGGTACCTACCTCGGAAACAATCCCAGAAAACTCATGGCCCATAATAACAGGGGGATAGTTTTTAAATGTTTCGTGGTAGATATGAAGATCCGTTCCACATATACCGGTGTATTTCACCTCAACCTTAACTTTATCAGCAGGACATGATGGATCGTTGATGTCTAATAATGAAACATTCCCTACGCCTGCTTTCACTTTTACTAATGCTTTCAAAATGATCCGCTCCTTCCTTTTGTCATAGAAAGCGCTTACTCTAATATTAAAAAAAATATTATTATCATGCTGTTATGTATCAATGCTAGAACAACTATGTAAAGCGCTTACTTTTAGAGTCAAAATAAAGTGCTTTATTCTATTAGTTTATTAAGCTAACGAAGTCACTTATTTTAGTTAAGCGCTTTATCATTTTCTCATTGGTTAAATTGTATTCAATACCTTTTAAAAAATCAACTGTTTTATTAAAAAATTTTGAATATTTTATACTATTATATTGCTATACCATTGGCTTACTACAATGGTGCCGTTGAGTTTCTTTCTACAAGCGAAGGTAATAATGTTAAACGCATTACCTCCTTTTTTTCGCCGTTGATCATGGATATAATTAAATCCAAAACCTCTTTACCCATGTTCTGAATCGGTTGTGCAATGGTAGTTAGTGGTGGTTCCACAATAGTTGCAATAAGTGTATTATCAAACCCCATAATAGAAACGTCGTCAGGAACACTTTTTCCTAGTTCTTTTACAGCCTGGATAGCACCAATCGCCAATAAATCATTGCAAGCAAAAATAGCAGTAGGAACATCATCAACTGTAAGATATTTAAGTGCCATTTTCTTACCTGGCTCCACATGGCTCGGACCATCAATATATTCAAAGTTACTCATAAACTCAATGTTTTTCTCTTCTAATGCCTGCTTAAACCCACGAAGTCTTTCCCTATTACTCCATACATCCCTAGCAATAACAGCTATCTTTTGATGTCCAAGCTTTATTAAATGAGAAGCGGCCAAATATCCACCCATAAAATCGTCTAGGGCAACTGTATTAATTGAGAACATTGGGAAGTCTCTAGCAACAATCGCTACAGGTACTTTTTCCTTCACCATTTCTTCCACTTTTTCTAAGTTTTCAAAACCCGAAGCTAAAATAAATCCATCCACATTCTTTCTTTTAAGCAGATTAAGGTACTTGTTCTCTTTCTCTGGCAAATAATCTGTGCTACAGATCACTAAATTATATCCAAACTCATGAGCACGGTCCTCAATGCTTCGTGCAAGCTCAGAAAAAAATGGATTTGCTAAATCAGGAATAAGAAGTCCAATTGTTTTTGTTTGTTTCCCCATTAAAGCAGAAGCCATCATATTGGGTTGATAATCCAACCTCTTCATCACTTCTTCTACTTTTCTTTTTGTTTTTTCTCCTATTCTCCCTGTATTGTTAATTACTTTAGAGACAGTTGCGATTGATACGTTTGCCTCCCTGGCAACATCATATATAGTTACTTTCATCTTTCCACTCCTAATTTAAATCTGAGATGCACTAATTTATTTAGTTAAGCGCTTACTTAATTTTATATAAATTAGCAATTATTGCAAGAGATTTTTTTATAAACAAGCAAATTGTTATTTCAAACAACCAAAAGAGAGGAAGTACTTCGACTCCCTCTCTCACATTCTATTCCTTCTTCTCTTTAATCTTCAAAGCAGCCAAACTAGCAAAATCATGCACTATAGTTGCAGCTAATAAAGCGGTGATTTGTGTTTGATCATACTGAGGTAGCACCTCTACTACATCAAATCCAATATAGTTGAATCCAGTAAGTGATCGAATCATTTGTAATGTTTCTCTACTACTGAAACCACCTACCTCTAACGTACCTGTCCCTGGTGCACAAGAGGGGTCAACAAAGTCGATATCAAAGGTTAAAAAGACGGGAGTATCACCAATGACATTCCGCATTTTTGTAAGCACGCTCTCAAACCCCGTTTGTTCTAGATCGTGAGTAGTTATGACGTTATACCCTAATTCATAGCTTTCTTGAACGTCGCCAGGATGGTTGAGCGTACCTCTTATCCCGATTTGAAAGACCTTGGACGGATCAACCAAACCTTCCTCATGTGCACGTATAAAAGGAGAGCCATGCCAATACTTTTCTTCGTAATACGTATCCCAAGTATCCGTGTGGGAATCAAAGTGAATCAATGCTACGGGTCCATGGACTTTTGCTGCGGCACGTAAACTTGCAAGAGTAATTGAATGGTCTCCTCCTAGTCCAATGGGGATGACCCCCTTTTCCATAAGTCCCTTAACTGCTTCTTCCATAAGTTCGTAGCTTTTATGAATATTATGAGGGATGACAGAAACGTCTCCGATATCAATAGCATTTGTTTCCTCAAAAGGATACACCTTGTGAATCGGATGGTACGGAAATAAAGTCATCGATGCTTGTCGGATGGCCTGCGGAGCAAAACGCGCTCCTACCCGAAAGGAAGCGGCTGTATCAAAAGGCATGCCAATTATAGCTAGTTTGGCATTCTCTCTTTGTTCGGGTAGTCTCACAAAAGACCCTGTTGTACAAAATTCAGGTTTGACCTCGGGCGATAATGGATATTTCATTTTTTATTTTCCTCCTGAAATTTATTTTGAATGGTTTAGTCACACTCAAAATTAAATTCATTGAAAGGAGTACTGGAATCAAAAAATGTAACATGTTCATTTTATCGCCTCAACTTTCTGTTAAACAATATGAATGACTGTCATTCATTTTTGTGCCTAAAAAATAAAATGACTCAAATTTATTTTTAATAATCTGAATATAAGTGAAAAGCAAAAAAATATCAAGTGAATATCTCCACCTTTTTACCAATTAAGAAGGGGAGTTATTTATTCCGTGTAGGTGCATGGTGTTCTTCTCGCACCCCTTCTATTTCATAAAAAACCTTACATCTTAATTAACGTAGTTGGCTCAAGTTCTTCCATTTCATTAAATTCGATATTACTAACTTTTTTAGTAAACATTCTCGTAAGATATATTAGGTATAAAAGCCCAAAAGCAAGCCATGTCGCACCAAGAATAATAGAGCTCTTTTCAAGATTTAACCACAAAACGAAAATGGCTCCCGCACCTAGCAAAGGCATAATGACATATGAAAACAAACCCTTTACTGTTTTGTACCGTTTATTCTTAAAGGCATAATGGGCAATGACTGATATATTTACAAATGTAAAAGCAATTAAAGCTCCAAAATTAATAAATGAAGCAGCAGTTGCAAGGCTGAAAAAAATCGCCGATAGAGAAGCTATTCCTACTATAATAATGTTTAAAGCTGGCGTTCTAAGCTTGGGATGTACATATCCAAAAATTCTCTCAGGTAGGATCTTATCTCTCCCCATAACATATAACAGTCTCGATACGCTCGCATGTGAAGCAATACCAGACGAAAGTGTGCCAGCTATTCCCCCAGCAATAAAGACAATCTGGAATATAGATCCTCCGATCGAGGCAGCAATTTCTGGAGATGATGCTTCTAGGTCAGTAAAGTCTTGAGGATTAGGAAAAACGAGCTGAATAAAATATGAGGTGACAATAAACATCAATCCACCTAGTAACGCAGTAAGAAAAATGGCCTTTGGAATGGTCTTTTTTGAGTGGGGTGTCTCTTCGGCTAGCATTGCCACCGCATCAAAACCTAAGTATGAAAAACACATTAACGTCGCCCCGGCAATAAGAAGAGATGAATCTAACCCTTGTTCAAAAAATGGCTGAATGGAGAATGCTTGTGCTACACCGCCGTCACTTAATAAATATTTAATAGCGACTCCAATAAACAATAAAATAATCGTTCCTTGAAGAATAACTAAGAAAGTATTAAAATTTGCCGTTGAATTGATACTCATTAAGTTAAAGAAGGTCACCACGATAACAAATCCTGCCACCCATATCCACTCAGGTACCGCTGGAAAGATAGAAGATAAATAGATTTGAAAAATAAGGGCATTGACCATTGGTAAAAATAAATAGTCCATTAGCGCTGCCCATCCTACTAAAAAGCCTAAATGTGGATTTATTGACTTTTGAGTGTACGTATAAGCAGATCCAGCGGTTGGATAAACTTGAATCATCTGTTTATAACTAAGTGCCGTTAACAACATTGCAACCAAGGCGAGGATATATGCTGTTGGAACATGACCCGCTGTAGCTTCGGAAGCAATACCAAAGGTATCGAAAACAACCATTGGTGTCATATACCCAATACCCATTAACACAATATGCGATAGCTTAAGTGATCTTCTTAATTCAATTCTTTCAGCCGGCATGTATCTTCCCCCAAACGAATATTTTTTAAATATTTAGATAACTGAAAACATGTGCTCTTCTTTACATGTTGAAAATTAATAACCTCCCTCCCTTATTACTCACAATGACTGAACGTCATTCATATTACTGCAAATTCAGAAACCTTATTAGTTAATATACTTAGACTTTTCTATTCTTTCCACTTCTTCGTTAGACTATCTCACATAACTTTAATGTAATCGCTTTCATTTTAAACTATCTTATTTCATGATGGAAGAGAATGCAAGATATTTTTTAATGTAACTAAAAAACGACAAACACAGTGTGTTGTTTGTCGTTTTTGATAGAATCATTTCCTCATTTTATTGATAATGACCTCTCTAGAAATCGGAATAGTTCTTCTTTCGAGTCTTCTAATACCATGTTTTGATCTTTAGCTATGTAGAAACGCTCAGCTGCATTTTCGACAAGATTAATAATCATCTTTGATGTCCACTCTACATGAAAACTACTAATAATTTCTTCATGGACAATCGCATGCTGTAGTATATCCTCAAACCATTGATAATACGGAGTATAAATCGTTTCCCATGTTTCTAGGGAATACTCTAATGCAAGACCCGAATAGCAAAGAACAAGCACATCTTTGTATTCATCCGTTATACGATACGTTTCGTCAATAAACACCTTTATTTTATCCCAAAAAGTTGTCGTATCTACTACTCTCTTTTTTATATTGCTGAGGGAATACATAAGTAAGTTTTCAGCAATGGCTGGAATTAGAGCATTTTTTGACCGAAAATAGAGATAAAAAGTACCCTGTGCAACGCCAGCTTTCTTTACAATATCGGAAATAGATGTTTTGTCTAGACCTTTTTCAGAGATAACTTCAATGGCAGCTTGTAAAATTTTATCATATTTTTCATTGGTGTGACTCATCATTACCACCTCAAATGAATGAACTCCATTCATTTTACTATATATCATGAGTTACGAGCAAATGAACATCATTTATAAATTGGATAACCAACAAATTTAAAATCTTTCCCAATTTGGGTAATCGATGAATCTGAAAGTTCCACAGCATCCTTCATTTTTTCTACACCGCTCCCTCCCAGGAACGATGGAGACAAACTCCCACCGATTAACTTTGGAGCCATATAGAGAACAACCTTGTCTATCAACTGTTTTTCAAAGAAAGACGCATTAATTCCTCCTCCACCTTCAATTAGTAGAGAAGATACTAGCTTTTCACCTAATATACTTACCACTTCGTTAGGGTCTACTTGTTTTTTTCCAGAGGTATGAAATACAGTAATTCCCATACCCTCTAATATTTGTTTCTTATCGTTATCGTAGGTGTCACTAGTGAAAATCCATGTTTCTGCCTTGTGATCAGTTACAACCTTTGAATCAAGTGGAAGTTTTAAAGTGGAATCCATAATCACTCGAATTGGATTCCTTCCATTAGGAATACGAGCAGTTAGTTCCGGATCATCCTTAATCACTGTATTTACTCCTACTAATATAGCCATATGTTGATTTCTAAGGTGGTGAACGTCTTCTCTAGCCTCTGCTGAAGTTATCCATTTGCTATCTGAAGTGTGAGTGGCTATCTTTCCATCAAGTGTAATACCAGACTTTAATGTGACAAACGGCTTTTTCTGAACAATAAATTTATTAAACACTTCGTTCATTTGTTGAGATTTTTCCATTCCTACCCCAACAACTACTTCAATACCTGCATCTTTAAGGATTTTCACACCGTTACCTGAAACAACAGGATTTGGATCAAGGGTCGCGATGACTACCTTCTTAATACCTGCTTCTACAATCGCAACTGCACAAGGACCCGTTCTCCCGTGATGAGAACAAGGTTCAAGGGTAACATAGATCGTTCCCCCTCTCGCCTGATCACCAGCCATACGTATGGCGTGAATTTCGGCATGTGGTTCGCCCGCTTTTAAATGCGCCCCAATTCCTACTACCCGATTATTATTAACGATGACAGACCCGACTAATGGATTTGGATCCGTCTGTCCTTTCATAGCCAAGGCATTATTTAATGCCAAGTCCATATAAAATTCATCGTTAGTCATTTGGACAACTCCCTTCTTCTTCTAAATGGCCTGATCGCTTGATTTTTGTTTGAAGATAATTTTCATTGTATTCGGATATATCTCCCCACAATGGTTTTCTATCTGAGACTGTTAACCCCGCATTTTTTAATGCTTCAAGCTTTTTCGGATTATTTGTCATAAGGGTAACTGGTTTTGAGCGAAGCGCCTTTAGTACTTGAATTGCATCTGAATAATTCCTAGAATCATCTACAAAACCGAGACTTTCGTTTGCATCGACTGTATCGTAGCCATTTTCCTGGAGAATATAGGCCATTGCTTTACTAAATAAACCAATCCCTCTTCCTTCATGGTTAGCTAGGTAAAATAATGCACCTGTTCCATGGTCAACGATCATTTTCATCGATTGTTTTAATTGATATCCACAATCACATCTCTTACTTCCGAAAATATCACCCGTGTGACAGATGGAATGCATTCGAATAATAGCATCTTCTCCATAAGAAAAATCTCCATATGCTAGAACGCTGGATTGTTGTAGTTCGGCTAAATTAACAGAAGATAATTTATTGATGATTTTTTCGAAGTCTTCTGTTACTTCATCACAATTTAACCAACAATACCATTGAAAAACAACTGTTTCACCGTAAAGGTTAACAGGTAGTTTGATAGGACCAACTAAATAAATTGCTCCTTTGCCTGTTTTAATTAATTGAATTTTATCTTCTAAAACAGAAAGAACTTTTGAATCAAATTTTGTCTGTGTCAAAAAGGTAACCCCTTTTCATTATTATTTTCACTTCTACTTACTTGTTTCTCTCCTAACGATTGGAGCTATCTTTGTAGCTAATATCTCGATCCCTTCCGCTACTTTTTCGAACGGTAACCCACCAATATCAATTTGTGCTATAAAGCGCTGATGGCCAAAAAGCTCATGTTGACGGAGTATTTTTTCTACGATTTGCTGCGGACTACCTACAAAAAGGGCTGTATCGGGATCTGTTAATTGATCAAATTCGTCTCTTGATAATTTTCCTGTTTTCCCTAATTGCTGATTGACGTATGACTTGTATACAGAATAATAAGGGTAAAATTCATCTCTTGCTTTTTGGCTGGTACTTGCAAAATACCCATGCCCAGTAACTCCTACTCTTAATTTATCCGATGAGTGTCCTGCCTTACTACCAGCTTGTCGGTATAAATCAACTAATGGCTTAAACTTCATCGAATCTCCACTTAAAATAGCTACAGCCATGCCTACCCCAAGCATACCCGCACGTTCAGCACTTTCTGGTGAACCACCAACACCAACCCAAATGGGTAGATTATCTTGCAGGGGTCTTGGAGCAATTTCCGCGTTCATTAAGGGAGATCGAAATTGACCATTCCATGTGATCTTCTTTTGTTGATTTAATTGTAAAAATAGATCCATGTTTTCTAAAAACAATTCATTATATTCATTAATATCAAAACCGAAGAGAGGGAACGACTCTAAAAAAGCCCCTCGTCCAGCAATGATTTCTGCACGTCCATTAGAGAGTAGATCCAATGTTGCAAAATCCTCAAACAAACGAACAGGGTCAACGGTACTTAGAACAGTAGTTGCACTCGTTAATTTGATATTTTTGGTTAGTTGAGCCATTGCAGACAGTACAACTGGCGTAGAAGATATTGCGTAATCTAAACGGTGATGCTCACCAACCCCAAAAACATCAAGCCCCGCTTCATCAGCAAGCTTTGATGCATCCAGTATTTCCTTCAATCTTTGACCTGGACTAATCACTTTTCCCGTATGAGGATCTGGTACAATATCACCAAGTGTATAAAGACCAATTTCTATCCCTGAGTTTTTCACATGCATTACCATATTCTCCTCATTAATTATCACTTAGTTACTTTATGTAAGTAACTATAATATCACAATAAACTGGTGTCAAGTAAGTTTTCCTTTTGTATATTACTTGATAATGTTACCTTAAAGATATTATTCCAATCTTAGAGCTTTTGTCTCCTAAAAAAATATATTAAAAAGAGCTATTCGAATGTTCGAATAGCTGCTCTCTTACTATTAGTATACATCACGCTGGTATCGACCCTGCTTTTTTAAATCATTTAAATAGCTTTCAGCCTCTTCACGTGAAATCGAACCTTCTGTTTCAATAATTGTGATTAGTGCTTCATGCACATCTTTAGCCATATAGGTCTTGTCTCCACAAACGTAGAAGAATCCACCTTTTTCTAGCCACTCATAAATTTCCTTACTATTTTCAAGCATTTTGTGTTGTACATACACCTTTTGCTCTGTATCGCGAGAGAACGCAGTCTCTAATTTTGTTAAAGAACCTTCCTTTACATAGCCCTCTAACTCTTCTTTGTATAAGAAATCTGTTGCCGAATGCTGGTCTCCAAAGAACAACCAAGATCTACCTTCTGCTTTACCCACTGCACGTTCTTGAATGAATGAACGGAACGGTGCAATCCCTGTTCCTGGTCCAACCATAATAATATCTGCTTCGCTGGATTCAGGTAGATTAAAGTGCTTGTTTTGTTGAATAAATACAGGAATTGTATCCCCTTCTTCAAGACGTTCTGAACATTGTACTGAACAGACTCCCTTACGATCACGCCCGTGAGCTGTATATCGTACAGCACCAATCGTTAAATGTACTTGCCCAGGATGAGCAACAAAGCTGCTTGCGATAGAATACAGACGTGGTGGCAATTTTCTTAAAAGAGATACAATTTCTTGTGCGGTCCCATTCCAAGGTCCAAAGTCGTGTAACAGATCAAGTAAGTCTCGACCATCCACATATTCCTTGAGTTCACCAATATTTTCAGCTGCTACAAGCACTTTTAACTGTTCGTTCTCAGTTAGTCCAGCAGCTTGTTGTAAAATCTTCTTTGTTAATAAAGTAATTTCAAAGTGAGTGGATAATGCTTCTTTCAGTGGTAGTGTTGTACCAGCTTTATCAATGATTACAGGCGTTTCTGCATCCCACTTCATTTCTTCAAGAATAGAAGCAACTAAATCAGGATCATTTTGTGGAAAAATCCCAAGGCAATCTCCCGGTACGTATGAAAGGCCAGAAGCTTCTAATGACAACTCTATATGTCTTGTTTCTTTATTAGAATCAGAGCCATTTAAATTAATATTTTTAAGGACCTTTGCTTGAAAGGGATTTGTTCTAGAATAAGCCATAGTCTCTTCCTTTTTTTGTTCTGAAATATTTTCTGCAGTACGTTGCATGTTCGCCACCTCACAAATTTGTATAACAATATTATTATAACATTTTTTAATTTTTCAGAAACTTATTTTTTATTGATTCATAATTCCATATGTATTGTAATATTTACTCTATACAGATTACAAGTATGAAAGTTATAAGAAGAACCTCTCTAATATGAAAGGCTCTCTTAGTTTTCACTTCATTTAAGCTCTTTTAATTTTCGTGTCAGTTCATTAAATCTGCTATCTAGTTCATTATATGCTAGATCTTTAGGGGTCATAAAGCTTAGTTTTCCTAGAACTTCTTGTCTCTCGGTTTCAAGTTTTAATCGCAATTCGTCTAGATTACTTGTTTTTTGTGATACGCTCCTAAGTTGCTTTTGGATCGTCATTTTATTTATAACAAGTTTTGTATTCGTAGTCTTAGCCAAGAAATATCGGTCGTGAGAAACAATGATTAATGTACCATTATACTCTGCTAAAGTCCTTTCCAGCTGCTCTCGGGAAGGTAAGTCGAGATGATTGGTTGGTTCATCCAATATGAGCACATCTTTTTCTTCTAAGATATATCCCATCAGTTTACACTTTACCCGTTCTCCCATGCTCATATTTTGAATCGGTTCTTTCCATTGAGAAGCTGTAAAACCTAAATGTTTCATGAGATTTTGAACTTTTCCTCTTGCATCAAAGGTTTCTTTGTAAAAAAGATCCTCTGGTGTTTTTTCTAATGGTAAATCAAACACTTCTTGCGTCAAATAACCAATTGTTGCTGTAGGAGAAATCCATACATCTCCTTCTGACGGTACTTGACCAAGTATGATTTTTAACAATGTTGTTTTACCACTTCCATTCGGACCAGTAATGGCGATCTTCTCCCCGTGGAGAAGTGTAAAATTGACGTTGTTAAATAGCACTCGACTTTCAAAATTCTTTGACAATTCCTTTACTTCTAGAAACCGTTTCCCAACCTTGTTATGATTTTCAATCGTAAAACGAACATCATACTCTGGTTCCACCCGCTCGACTTTCGCTTTTTCTAACTCTTTTTCAAGACGCTTTCGTTTGGACTTTACTTGGGCATCCATGCGTTTTGCTTTTACACGATAAAATTCTTTAAATCCTTCCTTTTTCGTGGACTGAGAATGTGCTTTCTGTGACCAAGAAGTGAGCTCATTCATTTGTGCTTCCATTTGCTCGACCATTTTTTGTTGCTTCTCATACTCTCGCTGCTGCGATAGTCTTTTCTGTTCGCGAGCTAACATATAACTTGAATAATTACCTTTCTGTTCAAAAACTTTAGTCCCTTCAATAGCCCAAATTTTTGTAGCTACTTTATCTAAAAAATACCGATCATGAGAAACAAGAATAATCGAACCTTTATAATTTTTTATTTGCTCAATCAAAAGCTGTGTACCCTGTTCATCTAAATGATTGGTAGGTTCATCCAATAACAAAAGGTCAGATTCTTTTGAAAAGCCATGAGCTAATCGAAGCTTTAGCCTTTCTCCTCCACTTAGATTAGAAAAATCAGTGTGTGTTGGCACCAACCATTTTTTATAAAAAACCGGTGACCCTTCCTCCACAGAAAAGACTTCCGTTTCTTGTTCAACTAAAGTCATTTTTACATTTCTTTCTACCCACTGAATACTTCCTTTAGTGGGAGCTAAATGATTGTATATAACATGTAGGAGGGATGATTTCCCAGCTCCATTTTTTCCAATAATCCCTATAACATCTCCTTTATGAACATGAACATTTACATCTTTAAAAAGGGTCATACCATCTATTTCATAGCTAACATCTTTACATTTAAAAAGTTCTCTCATCTTTTCATCCCCTTGATTTACAGGGAGAATAAAAAAATCCTCCCAGTTAAATTGGAAGGATTAGTCGATTCATACCATAGTCAAATAAAGCTTTTCCGTAAAAAAGCTAAGAAACGTATAGATAATGGGCAGACTAATCCTATTTTTGTGATTTGAAATATGAAATTTCAATCGTTATAAAATAAGATTAGTTCTTCATCGTTCACCCATCATCCCTTTCAATTTGGTAACATTAGTATAACATAGCTTCCTCTTAATGGTAAATAATTGTTCTGGAATTACTCCGTATAATGACGGTTTCCTTCTCCATCCATTTCCCAATGAGAGAACCAGTTTTCCCATAGTTCCCACACTTCTGACACAATGAAGTTATGGGCTCTATCCTTTGTCTGAGTATATTTGTACATCGGTGTTTCATTGTTATCGTACCAAGTATAAGTCGTATATCTGTCCTTTGTTGTAACAATAGCATCACTCAGTTCACCAAGTTCGTTTCTATCCAACCAGTATTTCACAGTAGTATTTGTTTGCCCTGGTATCTTGTGGTCCCAACTCCAAATATCATATTCACCAAAGAGCAGATAAAACGGTACTTTATCATTTTTCCCTTCAATAGGTCTTAAAAGCGGACCTGAAGTTGAACCAAAAGCAGCAAAATATTCGGGCATGACAGCACTCGCATAGTTCGTGAACATTGAGCCAAGAGATTGACCGGTTAAATATCGCTTCCCAGGATCAATGTTGTAATCTTTGTCAATTTGCTTAACTATTTCCTCAAGGAAGACAAAATCATCTTGCTTATTGGTTGCGTAGTTAACATTCCATGTTACTTCTGTTGATGAATTGTATTGTTCACTAGGCATAACAAGCATAAATCCGTGTTTATCTGCTACCTCCCACCAATGGCTCGCGTCAAAGAATACTCGTGCCGTTTGCGTGTTTCCTGCAAGTACGAAGACTACCGGAATGTTTTCCTCAGGTGCAGAATCCGGGACATAGACTAAATACTCGCGAGTATATCCATCCAAATTCATTTCCTTGATTTCAACACCCATTTTTTCATAATCAGGTCTTACACCTAGAACATTGCCATTAACGGTTGTATTATCATAGCGAGTATAGTATGAAAGGAAATTATAAATTTTCTTGGTGAAACCCGTTTTATATACTCCGTTTCCGCCTTGATCAAGAACTGCCACTTTAGAGCGTACATCGCTGTAAGAAGTGACAATACTATCGGAATCTTCTTTTTGCATATAAACGGTACTTCCCATCAATCCCTCTATTGATCCTTTCTCTCCCATTGCAACTGTGTCGTTAGCACCCTTCCAGTATTCGACTAAGTTTTCTACGGAACTTGGGTGATCATTTACAAACCAAGTAGGAACAGGAACCTCAGAGTAAGAAATCTCTCTATTTTCAGCAGAAGTCTTTTCTCCTGTTTCCCGAATAAATTCTGAATCAAGATCTTCTGTTTCTACAAAAACGGAGCTAATGACAAAGAGTGGATTTTGCATCGCCCAAGCCTGAAGTGCTGTTCCTCCTTCTCCATATCCGGCTAAATAAAAGACACCGAAAGTATTGTAATACTTCGTATCTTTTAATACCTTTACTGCTTCATTAATATAGGCAAGTTCTTCTTCCACACTTCCCCAACCATTCACACCAGGCTCTAGTATGAACAATCCTTCTGATTTCTTATCCGCAATATCCAGCCATCCGCTTTTGTGAAGGAACTCTTCAGTCGTCATACCATCTGGAGCAGCTATGACCGTAAAGTAATCTCTGACAGTTGTTTCAGGCGCTACATATATTTTTACCGTACGCGTCTTATCCCCGACAGTAACATTTCGAGTAAAGTATCCGTTTAATGGCAACTTGTTACCTAATGTAATATCAATAGCTGGTTTATCCATTCCATCCAAGGATATTGCTTCTCGTTCAAATGGATTCTTACTATTTATTGATGCTGCAGAAACTGGCATGAGAATACTTAGTAGCAGTATTGAAATCACCATCAAAAACATGATTTTTTTACCACTCATCATATTTCACTCCTAACCTATTTAGTCTCGTAGGAACCAATACCATATCTATGGGTATTGGTTCCTACAAACTCATTTAATATTTTTCTACTGTGAAGGTATAGGTACTAGTTGTTACTTTGTCTGGTGCTACTATATCAATTTTAATAACGGAGCCATTTTCAACAGAAACCTTATTAGATGAACGATAATCTACTTTTTTGCCGTTAATTCTGATTGACTTTACTTTTGTAGACATGGTTGTAGGAATAACGGTTATTTCATCATTAGCCTCAGGGACTTTAATTGTATAGTCATAAGACCAAGGATCAAATTTATTTGGCAATGAATTACTAACGGTCATAGTTTCACCAGCCCATGAAAACGGTTTAGAGTCCGGTGCAAATTGTACGGTTTTACCGACCAGTTCCCCGCCTTCAAATTCAATATTAGAAAGGACAGAATATTTCAAGTAACCGCCCTCACCATTGTAATTAATAGGAGCTGATGTTAGATACTCGGTATTGTCCCCTTTTATTCCAGGTAGTTTTATAGCAATCCAGTTGGTTCCATCCTTCCACATGTCACCAATAATTGTTGTTCTGCTATTTGGAGCATCATTATTGCCACGTAGAGTTGGAGAAGTACCTGCTTCTCCTTTATCAATTACTTGTTGTACGGCAGATTCATATAACCCAAGGTGACTAGGTTGTAGGGATGATTCGTCGTGACCTGTAAAAATCTTGGTAATCTTGCCCCCATCTTTTTTCAAGTTTGAATATGTTTGTTGAACCAGTGAGAGGAATAGATCTGTACGAACTCCAGACACATTCACGTTATCTGCAGAACCTGCTCGGGTACAGCCGTAAATATCAGAAGCGAATACTAAACCATTTTTCTTGTCCTGAAGGATAATATCACTGTGATCGTGCCCAGGCAAAGCGTATACATATAGTTCACTTCCGCCTATGTCAATCACATCACCCTCGTCAACATTCTTTACTTTTGCCTGATGTTCGCTATTGTTTAGGACTTGAACCCCAATGGCTGCCCATCCTCTTTCATTCACATAGACATCATGATCGTCTATAAAGTTTGGTACCTGTGCCATATGATCTCCATGAGCGTGCCCAACAACTACCGAGTAAGGTTTTCTAGAAATATTTTGATCAATATATTCTTTTAGATTCTTAACATCGTATCTAGTTTGTAATGCATCGAATAAAATTCCCTTATCCTGCCCTTCTATATACCAAGCCATCGGTCGAACAGACTCTGCATCATTGTAGATTTGGTATATGGCCGGACTAGTACTCGTACCTTCCTGAATAAGAGTATGCTGAAAATCAGCAACGGCCGGACGATAGAGTTTCCAAGTGAAAGTTTGCACTGGACTTGTGAGCATGCCATCCTTTACAGCAATAGCCTTGTATACCACTGTTCGCTCAGGTAATTGACTATTACTTAACATTTCATTTATATGACCTTTTGACTCTACTGAATAAATTTGACTTGATGTAGTTGGAGTTGAACCGTCAGTTGTGTAATAGATGGTTGCACCTGGAGTAGGAGTATAAAGTTTAACGTATCTTCTTGGGGCAAGTGTATTTTGTTTTGGAAGTGCTTGGACTGGAGTGACCATCGTGCTAGTAATCTTTTCAAATATTCGATTTACCTCAGATCTTTTAATAGGCTCATTAGGCTTAAATAGCTTTGCTGTTTTACCAGTCATATATCCTAATTCTACTAAGGCATTGACGCTTCCTCTAGCCTCTGAACTTATCGTTTCATAGTCTGTAAATGGTGCAGCCTGATTTGACTCTTCAAGTTTAAAAGCATCTACAAGTATTACAGCCGCTTCTTCACGAGAGATTTCGCTTTTGGGATTAAAATTACCCGAAGCGTCAGCGCTTATAAGACCTTCCTCATAAGCGGCCTCAATCTGTTTCCCAAATGGATCTGTCGTTTTTACGTCATTAAATTGTTTAAGTGGTGCTTTCCAAATATCGTTGTAATCACTAGGGTGAGGCCAAGCGAAATAGTTAGAAATTTTACCGATAAATTCTGCTTTTGTAATGTTATCTCCACTTGCAGCAGATGCAAAGGGAGAGCCTGGTACTAACATGACGACCATAATCAAGGCTAAGAAAATCTTAAATTGTTTCTTTAGTTTAGACATCATCTTCCTCCTCATGTTTACCTTTTAAGTACATTACTGAATTGTTCCCTGTTACTCCCTAACACCACCCTTGTAACGTTAGCAATGGTGTAAATAGGATAGTTAAGTATGGAAAGCTTTGTAGCTTCCTTTAGATTTGTATGCGCTTTCAAGATTATCTACATTTAACATCACTTCCTCTCAATTAATGGCAGAGGTATAATAGATAAAATAAAGAGGCCACTCAAAAGTCACAATTTATTGTTTCTACGAGTCTGCCTCTTTATCTATCTAACGATCTTATTTTTCTAGCTCTGGATCAAAAAATTCACCAAATAACTCTGCATCAGAAGGTTTATCTTCTGGAATTGGTTTCGACACCCACGTATAGTTCATATAATGTTTAAGATTCACGTTCTCTGAGATGATATTTCCTCCCCATGTTCCACAACCAAGGCTTGATGTCATTGGCATACCATTCGTAAACGAACCCGCATTTGCTTTTGACTGGGGTTGGCGAACCATAATCCGGCTCACTGGTGCCGCTAGTCCTAGGCGATGAATATGATCATCGTTAAACGAGTATATACCACATGAATGTCCTTTTCCTCCCACTTCATAAATAGCTCTCATCATATCAAGTGCATGTTCAAACTCACCTTCATATTTATACACCGCTAACAAGGTGGTTAATTTTTCACCCGAAAAAGGGTATTCTTTTCCGATTTTGTCGCCTATTACAATGATGAATTTTCGGTCTTCTGGAATCGAAAAGCCCGCTTCTTTAGCTAATTGTTGCGGAGCAACAGCGACCGTGTTAGGAAGACGATGCCCCTCTGCATCCCACATAACAGAACGAAGGCTAGCTTTTTCGTCATCATTTGTTAAGTAGCCACCCACCTTCACCAATTCTTCTAGCAACGCCTCATATACTTTGTCACTAATAATTAAATTTCCATCTGCTGAACAACCGGAACCAAAGTCTGATGTTTTACTTTGCATGGTGTTTAGTGCTGCTTCCTTCACATCAGCTGTATCATCTATGATCATCGTTGAGTTACCGGCACCTACACCGTAAGCCGGTGTCCCTGAACTATACGCACTTTTGACCATATCTTTCCCACCCGTAGCAAGGACTAGATCTGCCCTTGACATGAGTGCCTTTGTCATCGGTATATTAACTAATGTTAAGCACTGAAGAAGATCTGCTGGTGCTCCTTCCCTCTCAAGCGCTTCCCTCATGAGCCTAACAGTTTCAAACGTTGTTTTTTTCGAACGAGGATGCGGTGAAAAGATAACGGCATCTCTTGCCTTAATTGCATAAATAGCCGTACCAGCTGGGGTTAAATCAGGATTCGTTGTTGGCACAATCGAACCGATAATACCTACAGGCTTCGCATATTTAACAATTCCTTTTTCAGGTATTTCCTCAATTGCACCCACACTTTTTTGGCGGAGGGCATCTCGTAAAATCCCTCGAATTTTCATTCGTTTCCCCATTCGACTCACACGGTCACCTAGCTTACTTTCCTCAATTCCCATATCAACTAATTCAGTAAAAGTTTTTTTATTGGATACTGCCCATGCGACTGCCTGGCATAAGCGATCCAGCTTTTCCTGACTATATGACTCAATGATATCCATTGCCTTTTTTGCTTTCTCAAACGCGAGATCTAATTCCTTTAGTTGTTCTTCCGTGAGTTCGGTTGGTTTTTTTACTGCATTGGTAGACAATAACATTACCTCCTACAAATTTGATAGCTTAGTAGATCGATCTTATTTCCGCTTAGCAAAATCATTGAATCCCTTGATTATTTAGACAGATACGTGGTGTACACTTTTCCCAGGAGAATAGATGTCCATGATGTTCCAATGTCCATCGGTAGGTACTGGGTTATTCAGCATCGCTACGTCAATTACGACTGGCTTATTCGCTTTAATGGCATTTTCTAAGGCTGGTTTGAATTCTCCTGCAGACTGAACCTTGATCCCTTCCACCCCGTAAGCTCTAGCAATTGCTGCATAATCTGGAGAGTAAGGTTCTCCATCTTTTTGGAAGACAGTCCCTAAAGTCGTACCAAAATGAGCCTTTTGTAGACCTGCGATCGTGCCAAATGCAAAATTATTCATAATGACCCAAACAACCGGGATATTTTCCTCTGCTGCTGTTGCTAATACAGCTGGATTTTGACCAAAACCACCGTCACCCACTAATGAAACAACTATTCGATTTGGTGCCGCAATCTTTGCACCAAGTGCAGCTGGTGCTCCAAATCCCATCGTAGCGTATCCTCCAGGAGTAAGAATGGACCCAGCCTCATAAATAGGGAACTGCTGACCTACTCCATTTTTATTCCACCCAACATCCGTTGTAATAAGAGCATCTTTAGGGAGGACTTGACGTACTTCGTCAACAATTCGTTGTGGCATCATTGGGAATGATTCATCTTCAATAAACTTTCGATTGCTTTCCTTAAACTCTTTGCGATATCTCTCAATCTCTTCTTTTAATGTATCAAGAGAGTCACGTTGTACCCCGTATGGGAACATTTCTTCCGCTACTCGATTTAATACGGTTAATGATTGTTTTAAATCGGCGACTACACCAATTTCAACTGGGTAGTTCCTTCCAATTTCGCTCGGATCAATATCTATTTGTATTAATTTCGTTGGAGGGAAGTTGAACGTGTATTCCGGTTCCCATGAACTACTATCTGCCTCGGCGAAGCGAGTTCCTAAACCAAAGACGTAATCTGCGGACTTGCATTTGTCATTTATAAATTTAGTTCCCCAAAATCCAGTCATCCCTAGTGTCAACGGATGATCATCAGAAACTGCACCTTTCCCCATTAAGGAATGGGCTACAGGCATGTTCAATCGATCTACTAGTTCTCTAAGCTGATCTGCTGCATCAGCTAATAAGATCCCTCCACCTACATAAAAGATCGGACTTTTTGCTTCAGCTAGCGTTTGGATGATTTTCTTTGCTGTTTCGTTGTCAATTGATGGCTTATGAAGATTCTTTGCATTCAGCTTTTGCTTTTCAAAGTAAGAGGTTTCTAATTCTTTTGAAAAAATGTCCATTGGGACGGAGATTAACACAGGTCCAGGATTTCCGCTTTCAGCTAATTGAAAGGCTTTTTCTAAAATCTCAGGAAAGAGATGTGCACTATCGACCCTCCAAGCTCTCTTGACAAAAGGACGATAGATTTCATATTGAGTTGCATCACCATGTAAATTTACTTCTTGATGCGGATGCTTTCCATAGTAATGAGTTGGTACATCGCCTGCAATAACAACCAATGGTATCGAATCCAAAGCTGCATTCGCCACTCCCGTTGCTGCGTTTGTGAGTCCTGGACCTAAGTGGCTTAAAAGAACGGCTGCTTTTTTCTTTATCCTCGCATAGCCATCAGCCATATGCGCGGCAATTTGCTCATGTCTAACATTCACAAACTTAATTTTGCTATTCTCTAAGGCAGAAAGTACGGCAATATTTGTATGACCACAAAGTCCAAAAATATGTTCAATGCCTCTTTCTTCAAGATAATTTACTAATTGATATGATATTAACTGTTTCATATATGGCCTCCTTTAAAATCTAATAATATTTTGCCGCACTGACCTGAGATGGCGTAAATATATGCCTTTTTAAACTCTTTTAGAGGGAAAATATTAGAAATAATTGGCTTTACATCAAAATCATCATTAAGAAGATAGTCTACACACTTAGAAAAATCTTCAGGAAAATTATAAATAATTGATCCATGAATCGTAATTTCATTTCTAACAATTTGTACAATTGGCAGGGTTGCTTCGGGAGTTAGACCTATTAAAATGACGGATCCGCCTTGTTTAACCACTCGGACCGCTTGTTCAACAGCCTGTTTAACTCCAGCGGCTTCAATGACAACATCAAACTTTTCGTCCTTCACTTCATGAGCTAAAACGGTATTAACCCCAAAAGCTGCTTTTACTTTTTCTAGCTTTGATTGGTAAATATCTATCGCGGTCACCTTCGCTCCAAGGAAGTTAGCTAAAGCGATTGAAAGCATTCCCTCCGTGCCACAACCAATGACTCCTACAGTTGTACCTTTTGTAATAAATGCTTTTTCAAAAGCATGGGTGATAACGGCGAATGGTTCAATTAACACTGCTTTTTCATCTTGTAATTCCTCAGGAATTGGAAGGACATACTTTGATGAAATGATAATCTTTTCTGAAAATATCCCATCCACATTGACTCCAAGAGATTCCTTAAAAGAACAAATATTTCGATAACCTCTTTGACAATTCTCACATTCGCCACAAAAAGTATTAGGTGTAACAACAACCTTTGTTCCAGTGGTAAGATCGACCTTTTCACCGACCTCAATCACTCTCCCAACTAACTCGTGACCAGGTCGAACCGGGTACTTCGCGTGACCAATCTTTCCCTTATAAACACCAATATCAGATCCACAGATACCGCCATAAATGAGTTTAATTCTAACTTCGTTTTCTTTAAGAGGGGATTCAACTGGAAATTCTTTTAGTTCTAGTTCCCCGGGGTTTTTCAAATGTAATCCCCACATAAATAACCACCACCCAAATAATTAGATCGATCTAAAATAAAGAAAGCGTTAACATAATAGTACCTTTTGTTCCAAAGAATAGCAATCAAATATTTCCTATATTACTGAAAATATAAATTAATCAGAAAACTAAAGTCCGATTTTTTTACGTAACGATTTCTCTTCGGTTGCATGAATAGAAAGAAACTCTTTTGCAGTTTCTAAACAGCGTCGCGCATACTCTTCATAACCTAACTCTTTTACTCGTTTAATATTTGGCATTTCAATCGAGCATGGTGTATTCACTGGTATACTGTTTACGATACCAGCAATATCGATTCCCCCTTCGCCAACATAGAGACGTTCCTCCCTAAGGATCCGCTTCATTTCATCAACCGATGTTGGTGCTTGAGAAGGGGCATCGCATAGGTGGAAGTAACGAAAGTAAGAACTAGGAATATTTTGGAGGTCCTCTAGTTGATCTCCTGACCGGTGAAAATGGTGCGTATCGATCATAATTCCCGCATTAGATCGATTTGCCGAATAAAGAATATCTAACGTATCTGCAAGAGTCCTGACACTTGCTATGGGTACAAATTCAAGTTCCACTGTTAGATCAAATTGCTTAGCAAGATCACAGACTTCGCCAAACTTCTCAATCGCATCATTCCGGTTATCTGTCCAAATACTGCTTAGAACATGGCGTCCACCTAACTCTGCAGCAACTTCAAAAGCCGGCAAGTAGTTTAAAGGATTCATTCCATCAAAAATTCTAGCTAACTCAATATCCAGTAACCTCAAACCTGTGTCTGCAAGTGCTGCCTTTGTATCTCTCATCATCTGTTTATTGTTTGCAAGGTCATAATTCGGCTCTCCTGGTAACCCCATATAAATCGGCCGAAGACTCACAAAATCATAACCCACTCTAGATGCAATATGAATGATTTCAGCTGGAGTACAATTAAGTGCAGTAAGGTGTGCAATTGAAAATGTTCTTGTCATCATTTTCCTCCCCAACATAAAAGACTAATCTCATAACCCAGTTAATTTTCTATTTTCCGTTGACTCGTTACCTTTGTGTGTAGATGAGAAGATGGCCCCGCTTTCAACATATAGCTTTCACTGTCGCATCCTAGCTTCTGTTTTACAGCCTTTGCCGTGTGGATAACCTTATTTAGATCCATTCCCGTCTCCACCCCCATTTCATGAAAAGCATAAACTAGATCCTCGGTCGCGACATTTCCTGTTGCTCCAGGTAAATATGGGCATCCTCCGAGTCCGGCTATCGAACTATCAAAATGAACAATTCCCTGCTGCAACGCACTAACCGCATTTGCAATCGCAAGACCTCTTGTATTATGAAGGTGCAAAGTAAATAAAATATCGGGAAAAGTATTACGTAAATGGCCAATCATTTCATATACTTGCTTTGGATTTGCGGCACCAGTGGAATCCGCCAATGAAATTTCTTTGACACCCATAGATTCGTATCGATATACAATTTGATTTATTCTTTCCTGAGGAACTTTCCCCTCAAACGGGCATCCAAAGGCTACGGATATAGACCCTCCCACCTCTATCCCTTTTTTTTGTGCTAATTCAATAATCGGATAAAAACCATTCTGAGCTTCTTCCGTTCTACAATTGGCATTAGAGATACTATGTGAGTCAGTGGCAGATAACATGAGTTTTATCTTGTTTATGCCTGCCTCAATGGCTCTTTCTGCTCCTTTTACGTTTGGTACTAATGCTCTAAATTTAATATTTTTTAAGTCATTACATGAACTGACAACCTCTGTAGCATCCTTTAATTGAGGTATTGCCTTTGGATGAACAAACGACGTAATCTCGATTGTAGTAACCCCTGTTTCTGCTAACGATCGAATGATTGAAACTTTTTCTTCTGTAGGAATCCATTGATATATAGCTTGGAATCCGTCACGAGGAGCAACCTCGCAAATATAAGCCCTTGAAGGTAGTGCGAATTCGGTTAGGTTGTTCATACGTACACTCCTTTACTTAATAGTTCTTACTGTACAAAAACTGAAAAAGAGTAATTATATCGATCTAATAAAATATTAAAAAAATATGTTACGCCAGATCCCCACCTTTTAACCATGGTAACAGCAATAAAGAAAGCGTTACCATAATAATACATGATTTCCGGTTGTTTGCATATATATTTACCAGAATTTTCTCAATAATTTAAAAAAGAATGGACGTTGATGAGGAGGTTTAGTATTATTTAGTAAGTGGTAGATCGTTCTAATAATAAAGGGGTTAGCAAATTCTATGAGATTTTATATATATTTAATACTTATTATTTTGTATATTGCATCCAACTTCACATCCAGCTCTGTGCTCCCTTTTATTATTGGTATGGTAGCTATCATTGGATTAATCGTCTCTTTTTTTCATGCCTCGGGAATGTATCTGTATTCTGGATTAGTCTTTCTGTCTCTAGGAGTTTGTTTATATTTCATCAACATCATAACAAATGATCTTCCCTGGTTTCATCTATTTTTGCATTTCGAGTCAATGCTAGGAATGCTCTCCCTTTTTTTGGTTCTCCCCTTTATTAATACTCTGATTCGAGTCGGTAAATATGATAAATATTTGAATGTCTTACTTCAGCAAGGCATTAAGAACGTAAGTAAACTATATAGAAGGAGTTTTCTTGTTTGCCATCTTTTAGGGCTATTTTTAAATATTGCTACCATTCCAATCCTAAGAAACTCCATGAAAAAAACTCTTCAGCAAATTCCAAAAAAAAGCCAAGAAAAATTTTATACACAGAACCTATTACGTGCATATGCGCTTTGTCTTATATGGAATCCACTAGAAGTTATGGTTGTGACATCTCTAGACATTACTAATACCGATTATTTTAAATTTTTCCCAATAATTATTTCAATCGTTCTATTGTTTATCCTGATTGATTGGCTTCTGTCTCATTTTAAATATTCACGAACTAGATTAGAAGTCGAAAACAACGATCAGATAAATCTGGTCAAAACGGTTAAAAAAATAATTGAATTAATTCTATTGCTCCTGGTCCTTGTATTAGTTGTTACGATAGTTCAACGGATCCTTGATAAAGGCTTTCTTTTTTCTATGGTATTAGTGATCATACCCATTTCCTTTCTATGGGCATCCTTCGTTGGTATCTGGAAAAGGTATAGTAAAGTCGCCGTTTCACAATGGATAGAAAGAACAAAAGGACTTTCCAATTATTATTTTATGTTTTTAAGTGCAGGATTCTTGGTAGGAATGATTTCGAAATCTACGTTAATTTATTTTTTGCAGACATTATTTGTAGATACTTCAGAACATAGATTATTGCTTTACTTAGTAATTGGTGGATATTTTCTTGTATTATCTCTTATCGGTTTTCATCCTCTGGTGTCACTTACACTTTTAGCAACTTTGCTACATCCACTTTTACCGAGCATTTCATCCGTATCATTGGCTGTTGTTCTGATTACTTGTAGTCTAGCATCCGTCATGTATAGTCCTTTTAACTTATCGGTATCACTATTAGCTGATCAGTTAAAACTAAATTCTTATCGAATGGGTATATGGAATATTTTATTCGCGATTTCATTTATGATTATCTGTATACTTATCGCCTATCAACTGAGCTTTATCATTTAAAAAAGGGAGCCCATAGGCTCCCTTTTTTGTTAAAACAAGCAATCACGAAGATTTTCTTACTACTAATTCAGGCTGCAAGATAATTCGCTGGTTTTCACGATCTTGATTGACAATTCTTTGGTGAAGCAGAATCGCCGCCTGTGAGCCTATAAGTCTAGCATATGAAGATACGGTTGTTAATGGAGGATTATATAATGGTGCCTCATTATTATTATCGAAACCAACAACAGCGAGATCTTGCCCTGGTTTTAATCCCGCATCATTTAATCCAAGCATGACGCCATGTGCGACTAAGTCATTAAAACAGAAGGCAGCCGTAGGTGGATTCGCCTGGAATAACACCTTGCGAATGGCTCCCATTCCGCCTTCTCTAGTAACAAGACTTTCTACAATAAGTGTCTCATCGATATCTAAACCCGCTTGTTTTAACGCACTACAATAGCCATTCCGCCTTTCCTTCCAAGCAGTTGAATGGGAAGTTCCGCCAAGAAAAGCAATTCTTCTATGGCCTCTATGAATTAGGTGGTTTACAGCCATTTGAGCTCCCACTTCGTAGTCAATTCCTACATAATCACAGGAAACGTTTTCAATCTCCCTCACCGCTAAAACAAGTGGGATATCGATCGACTTCACCCGTTCAATACTATTTTTAGAGCTTTCTGAAACAGGACATAAAATGATCCCACCAACCCGATGTTCGAGCATTCTTGATATAAGCTGTTCCTGTTTCACATCTGAATCAAAAGTAGTACCTAGGAATACCGTATAACCTGCTTCCTCTAAAGAATGATGAACACCTCTAAGTAATTCTGCGTAAAACGGATTCGCGATGTCGGTAATAATTAATCCAACTGTTGAAGAAGACTGTGAACGCATATTGGCAGCAACTCTGTCATACACGTAGCCTAGCTCATGCATTGAATTCAGTACCTTCTGTTTTGTCTTTTCTGCAATTTTAGAACTGCCACGAACAATTAATGATGCTGTCGCCCGGGAAACGCCAGCATGATTTGCTACATCTTGCAGAGTTACTCTTTTTTTATGCGTCATCTTTAATCACCAGCTCACCAAAAATAATTTAGTTTCTATGTCTGTATCTTAAATACTACAGTTAATCAATTAATATACTATTACTATGTAGTATATAAGTATTAGTGTCAACTTTGTTATTCCATAAACTCAACTAAAAATAATGACACTTGTGGTATATAAGTTAAAATAAGAAGTGAAATAACCATTGCAACGAAAAATGGCATAACCGCTTTCGCTAGTGCTTCAATTGAAATCCCTGAAACTCCAGACCCCACAAATAAATTTACGCCTAGCGGAGGAGTAATAAATCCTATAGCCAAATTAACAACCATTATTAAACCAAAGTGAATAGGGTCTACTCCAATATTCATTGCTACAGGTAATAAAAGTGGCGTTAAAATAATAATAGCAGCAACCGTGTCCATAAAACATCCTACTATTAAAAGTAAGATATTGATTAACAATAGAATAATAATCGGGTTACTAGAAATAGAAAGTAATCCCTCTGTAATTTGACTCGGAATTTGTTCGACCGTAAGTATTCGGCCGAATGCAGTTGCTGTTCCAACAATTAGCATAATCGTTGCTGTTGTAATTCCACTATCGATCAGCATTCGAGGTATATCTCTAATTTTAAGTTCTCGATACAAGAATATCCCAGCGATAAACCCGTATACAACGGCAATTCCAGCTGCTTCAGTTGGAGTGAAAACCCCTCCATAAATTCCCCCTAATATAATAATAGGGACTAATAGTGCCCATTTTGCATCCCAAGTAGCTTTCAAGAATTCTCTAAAAGTACTTTTTCCAATTCCTTTGTATCCTTGTTTTCGGGAATAAATATACGTCCAAATCATTAAGGCGACACCGACTAATATCCCTGGTAAGATTCCAGAGATAAACAACTTCCCTATTGATTGACTTCCAACTACTCCGTACATAACCATGGGAATACTTGGAGGTATGATTACGCCTATAGAACCCGCAGCACAGACAACTGCTGTTGCAAATTTCTTATCGTATCCTTGTTTAATCATTGCGGGTATCATGATTCCCCCAACAGCAGCAACAGTTGCAGGTCCTGATCCTGAAATGGCTGCAAAAAACATACAAGTAATAATTGCTGCTATAGCAATACCACCTGTTTTGTCTCCAACAATTGTATTAGCAACTTTAAATAATCTATCAGATAGCCCCCCCTTCCCCATAATCTCCCCCGCTAGAATAAAAAAGGGAACAGCTAATAGAGGGAATGAATCAATTGAAGTGATTAAACCTTGTGCCAAATATTCTAACGGCATAGAACCCGTATATAAAATGGTCACTAATGTTGATAATCCGATTGAAATACCAATCGGCACCGTAAGTATTAAAAATAGAGCAAGACTGCCAAATAAGACAAGTGCTGTCATCTTTTTCCCCTCCGTTTCATTTACATTTTAAAAATAACAACAGAGCAGTTATTACTGTGAAGCTTCTTTCCCAATAAGAATTTTCACCTGTTGGATAATTTGCTGAATCAAACGAATACCTGTTAATCCCATTCCAATTGGTCCAGCTAAGTAAACAAAACCAACTGGCAAACTAAGAGCAGGTGACAACTGTCCCCATGTAAGGAGCTTCATTGTAATTTGGTATCCATAAATCATTCCAAAAAGAGCAAATGCCAAAAATAATAAATTCCCTACTATCCTCAAGGCAGCTTGTGATTTCCCCTTTAGGGCTAAATAAAGCACATCCACACTCATATGCTTTTGTTTTTTCACTCCATAGCTGATCCCTAAGTACACTAGCCAAATAAAGCAGTACCTAGCTAACTCCTCTGACCAAGGTAATGAATCCTGCAGAACATATCTCATAAATACCTGCACCGAAATAACAAATACCATTACAAAGGAAAAAATTCCTATAAATAACTCTTCAAAATGCTCGTCAAGCCAGTGTAATATTTTCATATTCCATTCACCTCTTTCTAAAGGTAGAATACTCTTTTTAAATGTTTTATTTATTTATTTATTTATGTATACGGGAGATAAGATGAAAGCTTAAGGGGATTTTCCCCCTTAAGCTCGGTTTAACTTATTTTTTCAATTTGTTTATTTCTGCTAATAATTCGTCTACAAAATCCTCTCCAATACTAGCAGAATACTTCTCAAATACTGGTTTAACTTTTTCTAGGAACGCTTCCTTTTCTTCGTCTGTAATATCAGTAACCGTCATACCATTTTCAGTTAGGAATTTATATCCATCTTCATCTTCTTTTTGGTTTAACTCTCTTTGATGATCTCTAGCTTCATCAGCGGCTTCTTGTACTGCCTTCTTTTCCTCATCGCTTAATGTATTCCAGAAATCTTTGCTAATTAAGAATGGACTTGCATTATATACATGGCCAGTCTTCGATAAGTATTTTTGTACTTCATAAAATTTATTTGCTGTAACATTTCCTACTGGATTTTCTTGACCGTCAACGACCCCTTGCTGTAATCCTGCGAATAATTCTGTGAACGCCATAGGAGTTGGGTTTGCACCTAATTCAGACCAAATATCCATATGGAGGTCATTTTCAAGAGTTCTAATCTTCAATCCTTTTACATCATCTGGTGTTTTTACTTCCTTTACACCATTCGTTAAATGTCTAAAACCATTCTCCCAATAGTTTAATCCAATTACATTCTGACTCTCCAATTCTGCTAATAAATCAGTTCCAATCTTTCCATCTAACACTTCATAGGCTACTTCAGAATTCGGAAATAAGAACGGTAAGTCAAATACGTTAAACTTAGGAACAAACTGAGCAATTGGTCCTGTTGACATTGTAGTTCCTTGAATGGATCCGAATTGTAACGATTCAAAAACTTCACGATCCCCACCTAGTTGACCGTTTGGATATACTTCTACTTTGATGGATCCATTTGTCTTACTTTCTACTAATTCTCCAAACTTCACTAACCCTTTTGTAAGTGATCGATCTTCTGAAGTTACGACTGCTAATTTCATTAATTTCTCACTCGTCTTAACATCGGAATCCTTTGGTTCCTCATTATTCTCATTATTTGTAGATTGTTGTGAACACGCACCTAGAAACATTAAACATAAGACGAATAATAATGATAAAACTCTTTTCATTTCTCATTCACTCCTTATTGATAGTTTTAGAAACTAAACATTTAAACACTTAAAAAAGATAACGCTTTCAAAAAATCACAATAACTTACCTCTGACCCCTCTTTGACCGTGTGAACAATTATAAAAGTTTAACAAATCAGAATGCGCTTTCATTAATGAGATCGATTTAATTACTTTTATCGTTAACTAGATCTCCCCTCTCCTACCTACTTGATCTAACTTTAAGGATATAAACGGAAGGAATTAAATCGATCTAATTTATATCCATAATTTCTCTGTGTTTATAGTATATAACAGATAAATTGAGTAAAACAACTATTTTTTTAAAAGATTCTCAATTGTTTGTAAATTCAAACGGTACTAATTCCTATTAAAACAAAGCATGGTCACGCATTTTTCTACTGTTTATAGGAATTCAATACATATTTTTATTCATTACTTAAACCTAGAATCCTATCTATTTTATTATATCGATCTAATTTTTATTAAATTCAATAAAAAATAAAGGCTTGGTAAAAGCCTTTATTTTCCCATCTCTTCTCTATATATCTCTACTCGGCTCTTACCTTTCAATTTTGCCTTATAAAGCGCCTTATCCGCATTTGATAAAATGTTTTGTACAGTATTTCCGTCCTTCGGGAAGACGGCTACTCCCAATGATGATGTAACTTCCACCACCCTGCCATTTAGCATCCAAGGTTCCCTTAATGAATCGCATAACATATACGCGATAGGAACAATGTAATGGTCACTTGGTAGGTTCGGGACTATGGCGATAAACTCATCTCCTCCATTACGTATAATTGGATCCGTGATACGAAGATTTGATTGAAGCCGTTTCACGAATTGTATAAGTAATTGATCCCCTATCTCATGCCCCATCGTATCATTTACATGTTTGAATGAGTCGATATCAAAGTAAATTAACCCAACCTTTGTTCCACTTATTTCAGAGTCTAATAGTATATTGGGTAATTTTTCCATCAGAAAGCGTCTATTATAAACACCTGTTAGTGCATCTTGGTAAGCAAGCTTTTCTAAGTATGACTCATTGTTTTTTCGATCAGTAATGTCTCGAGCTGCTATAATAACATGATCAAATTCTCCATTTTTCTTAAAAACACATGAACAAATGGATTCATACCATATATAATTCCCATCGGCTCTTTGTAATCGACTCTCAATTTTATTTTTTAGGATACTACTATCTACCATATCTTCAATCATTTGATTAATTCTCCGCGCATCATCAGGATGCATATTGGGAAGCAATGGTTTACCAATAAATTCATCAGCTGTGAAACCAAGGATATGCTCAAAAGAAGGAGATAAGTATAGAACGTTTCCTTCTTCATTAACCGTAATAATAATATCCTTCATATTCTCAGCAATCAATCGGTATGTCCGCTCACTTTCCTGAAGTTGAGCCTCTGCTTTTTTTCGTTCGGTTATGTTTCTACTGACAATGACCATATGATGACGTTCTCCAGATTCTTCAAAGAAAGGAGTTTTGATCACCTCCCATACTTGACCCAAAATCGTTTTCTCAATTTTTAAAGCTGAACCTTTTATCCAAGCCTGCTCATCAGTCCTTGTGTTATATTCAAAAGACTCTCTAAATTTTGGTTGTAATTCAGCTAACTCCAAGTCTGTTTTTCCTCGATAGTCGATTCCCTCGAGCTCATATGCTTCCAAAACTTGTAGGTTTGTGACTATCCACCTACCAAATCCGTCCTTTACAACGATAAACTCCTGTATCATATCAATTAAAAAACGCACTTGTTTTTCATTTTCCGATAAAGTAAGTAGGTCCTCCGTTAGAATTGCCTGCGCATCAAATAACGAGAATGGATTCGTGTTACTCATTTCATTTCACCCTTCTCTTATAAACAATCATTAGTATTTTTTAGTTATATATCCATTTTAGTATAAAAGCCCTACAAAAAGTATAGGAAAAAATTTCTTTTTGGTGAGATGAAATAAAGAACCATTCGTTAGGTTTACACCGTACAAATGGTTCTTAGATTTCTCAACTATTTACTTACATTTGTTAGCTCCAATATTCCTTCTCTCGGGATTACCTTAAATGCATCAGCTAAAGATTGTAGTTGTTCGTCAGATATCGTTTGTTTCTTACCGCCTTGTGAACAAACGATTGTGTATACTTCAGCTGCTTTTTCAGCGGTTTCGATTAATCCGAACGTTTCGTCAATTGTCGTTCCTGCTCCAAATACTCCATGGTGTGGCCATAGTACAAGTCTTGCATTTTCCATTTTCACAGCTGTCTCTTCACCAATCGCATCTGTTCCAGGTACCATCCATGGAATAATAGACACACCATCTGGGAAAACAACAATACATTCTGTACACATTTCCCAAAGAGTTTTTGTAAAGTCTTTTTCCTTGAGACTGTGAGTAAAAGTCATAGCTAACAAATGAGTCGCATGGCAGTGCATGATCACACGATGATTTGGGTCTACAGCTAAGCGTTTCATATGGTTCATCAAGTGTGTCGGTAATTCACTTGTTGCTACTCCTCCACCTTCAAAGCCCCAAAGAATGTCGTAATGTCTACCATCCTCAGAAATTCGAATTAATCCGAGGTTAACAGCTGGGTCATTTGTTACATTTTTAAAATATTTGCCTGAACCAGTTACAATAAAATATCTTCCAGCAAGAGAAGAGGCGTCAAAATTCATCGGTATTGTACGGACCTCTATATTTCCATCTAAGTAAGGATATACTTCTTCCATTGTTAACAAATAACTAATGTTTCCACCATTTCTTTCGTCCCATCCTAGACGGTATAAATTAGCTGTTGCTTCCTTCATTTCCTTAACAAATTTAGATTGTAAAATATCTTTATTCATTACACTCACCTGATCCCGGTTTTTGTTTTTGTTTGTTTATACCATAATAATACACTCAAACAAAAGATAAATCAACAAAACAAAATAATATATATTTGTTTATTTTTGTTTTGTTCATAATTCTGTCAAAAACACATACAAAAACAATCAACAGGGGTGCTCCCACTCCGTTTAGTATTTTTTCAATTCCTTAATAATCTCATTAATACGTTTTTCCACTTCATAAAGGTTCTTCTGCATGCGTTCACGCCGACCAGTCAAGACCTGCAATTCCTGTTTTAACTCTTCTGTTTTACTCATAATTTCCCCTCCAGAAATGAAATAACATGACCGTTTTATTATGTGATTACCCAAGAAACTTATTAATTTGATTTATATTCTGCCTGATGCTCACAATTTTGATCACACAAAAGATGGAATTAAACAATAATAAATTGGGAAACTTAGAGTTGGAGGAGGTGGTACATATGCCAAGAGTTGGAGTTGAGGAATCATTATCGAATATCACTAGTGCTCTTCGTGAAAAAGGATACGATGTTGTTGAGCTTAAGCAGGAATCTGATGTACAAGGCTGTGAATGCTGTGTAGTTACAGGGATTGACTCAAACGTAATGGGGATGTCTGATACTAGTATTCAAGGGCCTGTAATTGAAGCAAACGGTCTTTCTGCTGATGAGGTATGTCGTCAGGTTGAACAAAGAATGGGAAAATAAGTAGTCAATAATAGAAATCGGTTGGGAAAACCCAACCGATTTTATAATTGAACAGCTTGTTTTTTAAATAATGGGGATACGGCATTTGTTTCATCTACATGGATAAAACAATCGTACCTGTCTGAAACTCTAGTTGGAACATAATTCCCTAAATGCTCTACTTCAGGATTGTATACTACACCGATCGCACGATGTCCAATGACATCATTAAACAACTCTCTGTTATTATTATCAAACAATAAGTACTTATTATAAGAACCTGCTTCATGGAGAATATACTCCCAGCTTCCCTTTCTAGCATTCGGAACCGGAAGCTCCTCAACCTTGCCACCCCACTCGCGAGCCCCAATAACTGTTCCACGGTGTGTACCAAATCCGACTGCATACACACGATTTCCGTACTTCTCTCGTAGCAATTGGCCTACATTTACTAATCCTTCCTCCGCCATGTCTGTCGCACGAGCATCTCCTAAGTGAGTATTATGTTCCCACACCACACATTTCGCCTTTTTTTGATGAGATGCTATGATTTTCTCTAGAGCTGCTACCATATGGCCATCTCGTATATTCCAGTCCTCTGGTCCACTTTTTGCCATAGCCCGGTAATATCTCTCAGCATTTAACATCACCAAACTGTTTATGTCTATATTTAAGCCTTGCTCGTTTTTCCCATCATATTTGTGCTTATTTTGTTGAAGGGTTACTAAAACATTTAACACTTCCTCTGTACAACCTTCACCATAAAAGGCGGCAGACACGGCATAGTCTTCTGCTTTACGGTTAAATGGTTCAAAGCATTCGAAAGCCTTTTTCGCAGGATCCACAAGAGAAGGTGACACTTTTTCAAGCTGGTAAATGATTTCATCCATCGACTCCCAAAGACTATACACATCAATTCCATAGAAACCAACTTGGGAATGAGTCCTTGTGTTATGCTGCTTTAACCAAGTGATAAAATCCATAACTTCTTCATTTGCCCACATCCAAGTTGGCCAGCGGTTAAAATGAGAAAAGGCATTTTTTACTTCCCCATCACGATAGCCCTTAACATACTCATTAACCGTAAAACAAGAGGGCCAATCTCCCTCGACAGCAACAAAGGAAAAGCCCTTTTCTTCTATTAATTTCTTTGTAATTTCAGCTCGAATTTTATAAAATTCACTGGTACCGTGGGTAGCCTCCCCTAATAAAACAAAGTCAGCTTCCCCAGCTACCTCCACTATTTCGAATAAATCATCATAGGTGTCAAAACGAACAGAGTGATTTTGTATATCTTTAATTCTTTTATCATTAATACGCATATGTCCCCTCCTAATCATCACTTTATTTTTTCCATACAGAAGATGAACAAAGTATGGAAATACCTGCAGAACACATTTGGGCATAAACAATTAAAAATTGTCAAAGCCTATTAAAAAAAGGAGATGATATGGTTGAAAAAAAATAACGAATACTTAACCAATGCAGTCAGTCAAAATCAAGTGACCATCCAAAATGGGGGGGATTACCCTAATTTGAAAAATATCCCTGGTGATTCGGTTGATGAGCACAAAGATCAAGAAGTAGCAAACCAAATCATTACGGGAGATGAAATCAAACAGCAAAACGAAAACTTATAAAAAGCACCCCATAAGGGTGCCTTAGCAAACAGATCAGCCCATGCCTGGCTGGTGGCTTTTTAATTGCTTGTTAATTAGATCGTCTCTCTCTCCCCCATCTGCTAGCTCTTCTGAAAATGTATGGGTGTCTGCACCCTTCTGTCCAACAAGCTTAGATGTACGAATGGTTTTAGGAGAAAGATTATTATTTGGTGCCGCTTGTTCGTTCCAGTCACTCACTTTTCATACCTCCTTACATTTTTTGTACATCTTAGGTTTCTGCGTTACACTAAAACTATGCATAAAAAATAGAAAGTGGTGTGAAAGGATGACAATTCAAGAAATTGAACTAAAGATTTCAGAACTAAAAGTGGAATATGTACAAATTCAAAACGATATTGAAAAGCTTGAATCATTTAATCAATCTGTTGAAAAACTAGAAGGAAAGCTTCAGGAAATTGAGAAGGAATTAGCGTATTATCATTCGATGGAGAAATAAGAGTAAAGTGGCTCATTTAAAGCCACTTTGAATTCTGATTTTAGTTTACATAATATAATTACTGTTAACCAATAAAAAAGAAACGAGCAGCATTCGCTGCCCGTTTCTTTTTAACGACGGTGTTGGACTAGGTCAATGACCCCTAAAACGACATGTGCTAAGCCGAAACCAAAAACCGTATTCGCAACCATTTTGTTTGCTCCACGTTTTTGTTTCAGTGCATACCCAGTGGCAGTCACAGCAGAACCTAATGCAGTTGGAATTAAACCTTCGCGTATATTCATCGCTTGAATCCCTCCACACATCGTTATTGGGTGTTGTAACACCCTCCTTATTTTGCTCTTAGGTTGGGTTGTTATGCTAGCTTCTTTATTTGATCCACCCATTGAAAAATTTATCATATCCTTTTTTCATTACAGTACTTGAGAATGCACTAAACGCATAGTCTCGATTGGCCATTGATGTCTGAATAGCAGAATTTAATGCCATATTTACTAGCTCAAACCAATTTTGCTCATTACCAGCAAAAGAATGTGGTGCACTAATATGGTTATAGCAAGGATGTTCAGGCTTTACAACAATCTTGCCCATAGCTAGTGCCTCGGTTAGCGGCATGGCAAATGTGTCAAACTTTGAGCTGCTCCAATAGACTTTGGAAGAATTCATCAAAGCAAAAACTTCATCTTGTGAAAGTGCAAATTGTAGTTTCACGTTTGAAGGAATATCATATTTTTTCATACTTTCCCTATAACGCTCACCCCCAAAGACCATGTACACTTCCGTTTGAGGGTTTTGTTTTGCATATTCAATCACTAGATCTGGACGCCTATTTTCTTCATCTCTTCCAATCCAAAGGAGACGATTGTTAACTACTTGGGAAGGGTCATAATATTTAGTTGCCATCTCCTCATTAAAGCCAATCGGTATGACTGTCACATCGTGAACACCAAAATTTCTCGCCATTTCCCCTTTTAAAAATTCAGTTTGAACAATAGCCTTGTCCACAATGGAGTAAAACGGCTTCATCATTTCATAACCTGTTAAAGCTGGATCTGGGAAGCTATGTGGAAATAAAACACTATTCTTTAAGAACATATTTAAAAAAGTAAAACCAGAGACCGTGTAAATCACATGGTCTATTTTTTGAGAATAGATTTGGTCTAAGACGATATCATAATTGACAAGATCTCCTTTTTCATGTTCATAACCTGGAAGCCAATCATATCCACTTACATGTCTTTCAGGAGAAATAAATACAATTTCTATTCCAAGCTCACTTGAGATTGATTTTAAACGTTCTGCAAATATTCGAGGACCTTGTGCCTCGCTAAACTGTATCTTTCTCATAACTAACCCGACTTTTGTCATACACTTCATCCCCAATATTTAATTCAATAAAATGATTTTAACATATTTACAAAGCAAATTATTTTGATAACAAGCAATTACTTGCTAAAATACAACTGTTCATTATTTAGGAAAACGAAAGAAGATGATAGATATGATTGAAAATAAAAACATTCCTCTGTCTGTATTGGATTTAGTTCCCATTGTACAAGGAGGATCTGCTTCACAAGCATTGCGTAATTCTGCCTCTCTTGCTCAGCATGTAGAATCATTAGGTTACCACCGCTATTGGCTAGCAGAGCATCACAATATGCCAGGGATAGCAAGTGCAGCGACCTCTGTCGTTATCTCTCATGTGGCTGGCCATACGTCAACGATCCGTGTTGGTTCAGGTGGAATCATGCTCCCTAACCATGCTCCCCTTGTTATTGCAGAACAGTTTGGTACTCTTGAAGCTTTGTTTCCTGGCCGAATTGATTTAGGACTTGGCCGTGCTCCTGGAACCGACCAAATAACGGCTCATGCATTAAGAAGAGAGAGAAGAAGTGATGGCAACGATTTTCCTGAGCAGCTCGAGGAATTACAATCCTACTTCATACCGAGTGATGATAAAAGGGTTCGTGCCTTTCCTGGTGAAGGTCAAACCGTTCCTATTTGGCTACTTGGTTCAAGCGGTTTTAGTGCGCAACTTGCTGGACAACTAGGGCTACCTTTCGCCTTTGCTAGCCATTTTTCACCTTTATACACTTTACCTGCTTTGCAATTATACCGCCAACATTTCCGTCCATCTGAAGTGTTAGACAAACCATACGCTATGGTTGCGGCAAATGTCGTTGCTGCAGATACTGGTGAAGAAGCAAAAAGACTAGCAACCAGCATGCAACAGCAATTTCTTAATCTAATTAGAGGTAACCCTGGTCAGCTTCCACCACCTGTTGAAAACATGGATGAGATTTGGAGTCCGTATGAAAAGGCAACTCTACTGCAGCAGTTTGGTGAACCAATTGTCGGGGACCGTGACACGGTAAAAGCAAAACTCGAGGACTTTTTACATGACACACAAGCAGACGAGTTAATGATTCATACGCAAATTTTCGACCATGAAACAAGACTGAAGTCATACGAGATTGTTGCAGATGCTTTAAGAAAATAATAGAAAGGAGTAGCTATTCAAAAAGCTACTCCTTTCTACTATTGTAGATGCTTCGGCACATCATATTCATGTGATTTGTTTTTAACCTCTTTGAACAAGTCACTATTGTTTGGTAAAGGATCCTGCTTTGGAACACTTGTATCTAATAGCATAAATGCCTCCAACAAAGTCTTTATCGTTTGTACGTCTTGTTTTAGAGATTCAAACTGTTTTGTTGTAACTGGTTGTGCTGATGTTTTTAAAATGAATGCAACTCTTCCATTTGGCTCTAATGTTGCCCACTCTACATCTGAAATCTTATTTACACTTGATTGTCTTAATGCCATTTCAAGCTGATCAACAGTCATACGTAGCTTTCTCAGGGCTTTTTCATTTAATTGACCTTTTTCTATTAGTATCTTTGATTTACCGGTAATAAATTTTTCAATTTTGTCTGATTTAATCTGCAAAAATTCTATTACCACAAGAGTTAAGACAAGTACTCCTCCAACTGCAAAGGTAACAAAAAGACCTCTTCCAGTGACTGGTTGTATCAATAGTGACCCAAGCCCAATCATTATCACTGTCTGAGCAAGTGTCATCTGCGAAATGGATTTCCTACCCGCAACGCGAAGGAGTAACGTGCCAACAATTACAATTAATATGGCGTGCCATACCCAATCAAACTGCAATACTTTTCCTCCTAGGTGATGTAATTTATGGGTATAGTGTTCCAGTCACTCACTCTTTTCATTCAAATGTTTCCCTTTTCGAGTACATAAACTTCAACATTGAAAAAGCAGCAAGTCTTGAAGTCATCTCACGAACATCCTTTGATGGGTCAACTTCAACAATATCCATAGCCTTTACCTTTGGATGAGCAGAAGCTATTTCAATAGAAGATAGTAACTCTCTACTCGTAAAACCCCCGGGACCGATAGCTGGACAGCCTGGAGCAAAGGCTTGATCCACAACATCCATATCAACAGACAAGTATAGATAATCTACTTCTTTCTCTAAACGTGTCAATTCATTTATTAGAATCGCAGCTAATCCTATTTTTTCTATATCACTCATTGTGTAAACATGTATCCCTTTTTCTCTTGTGTATTCACGATAAACCTTTGAATTAGAAAAATCTCTTATTCCAATTTGAACAAGGTCATCTCCCTTAAGATATCCACTTTCAATTAAACTACGAAAAGGGGTACCATTTGTTCGTCCACCATCTTCAAAATTTCGTACATCATGATGAGCATCCCATTGAATGACTCCTATTCGGCCAAGGTTTTCCGAAAAGGCACGAATCGAGGGAAAACTCACTCCATGGTCACCACCTAAGATCACATAACGTTCACAGGATTTCTCCTTAAGCATATCTGACACACTTTGATATATTCGCTCAATCGACTCAGTTAAATCAGTTGGATGAGTGAGGCAATCACCATAGTCTAGTATTTTCATGTCATGGTGATCCTTGTCTGCTTCCCCAGAATAGGTGGTGAAGCTTTTAAAGTGAGAACGAATTTTTTGCGGTGCCTCGGCTGCCTGTGAAAGAGAGATAGATGTTTTCGAGAGTGGGAGACCGATGATACCAATCTCTCCTTTCTCACCTTTACTAAATGGCACTATGGTTTCAGACACCTTTGTCACATGTCGATCTCGGAAGACAGCTTCCTTCCCAAACGTTACGTATTCAAAGCTCATTACTCATTCCTCCGAATCATTTTCCCTGCAACATACACGGAGTTTGCATGATTCACACCAAAATGGTACGGAAGATATTGATAATTGGGAATATCCCATATAACAAAATTGGCTAGTGCACCAATTTTTAATGTTCCTGCCACATTCTCTTTCCCGATAGCAAAGGCTGCGTTTATCGTTACAGCGTTCCATATCTCCTCTGCTGACATCTTTAGTTTTAATGCTGCTAAAGACATAATCATTTGGAGATTCTCCGTTACACAACTTCCTGGATTAAAGTCTGTTGCCAAAGCCACAGCTGCACCTGCGTCGATCATTTTTCTCGCCTTTGCATAATGCTCTTTCCCCAGATAAAACGTAGTACCTGGTAATAACACCGCTACCGTATTACTAGTACCTAGCTGTTTAATTCCTTCTTCAGAAGCTGCCACTAAATGGTCGGCACTCATTGCGCCTATTGTTACCGCTAACTCTGTGCCACCAAGAGAATCAATTTCATCTGCATGGATTTTCATTCCAAAACCGAGCCTCTTCCCTTCTTCTAAAAACCGCTTAGATTGGTCGACAGTGAAAACTCCTGTTTCACAAAAAATATCTACATACTCAGCCAGTGACTTCTCTTTAATGTCCTTTAACATAGAAATCATCTCATCTAAAAATAGATCACTTTTCCCCTTAAATTCGGGCGGAACTGCATGAGGACCTAGGAAGGTTGATACCAATTGAATGGGATACTTTTCCTGTAGTTTCTTCATTACCCGTAGCTGCTTTAGTTCCGTTTCGCGATCAAGACCATAACCACTTTTACCTTCCACCGTTGTTACTCCATAAGAGATCATTCGATCTAGATGAAAAGAAGACTTTGCAAGCAATTCGTCTTCAGTACTGTTTTTTGTGGATTGGACAGTTGATAGAATTCCTCCTCCAGAGGCTAGAATGTCTAGATAAGGAACGCCAGCCTGTTTTAGTGCCAATTCATGTTCCCGTGATCCTGCAAATACGAAATGGGTATGAGGATCAACTAGACCAGGAGAGACCACTTTACCCTGGACGTCTAGAAAAGACAAAGCTTCTAGCTTCTCCCCTTCTTCCGAATGACCTATCCATGCAACACTTCCCTCTTTTACCGCAAGTGCTGCTTTTTCGATTACGTGTAGATGCTTCATTTCCTCGCCTTTTAGTGGACGAGATGAGGAAGCTGGGAGAATCAGCTGACCGATATTAAATAAAAGCAAATCGTACATCATGATCACCTTTCTCTGAAAATATCATTTTTTATAACGGACCATCGGAATATCCACGCCCTTTTCTTTTGCCACTTCAATCGCTTTTTCATATCCAGCGTCAGCATGGCGGACAATCCCCATACCAGGATCCGTTGTTAACACACGTTGTAATCTTTCCTCTGCAAGTTTTGTCCCGTCAGCTACAGCAACCATTCCCGCATGCAGGGAATAGCCCATGCCAACACCTCCTCCATGATGAACAGAAATCCAAGATCCGCCAGCAGCCACATTGATTAATGCATTTAATATAGCCCAATCACCAACGGTATCACTTCCATCCTTCATTGCTTCTGTCTCCCTGTTTGGAGATGCCACTGAGCCGCAATCTAAATGGTCACGCCCAATAACGATAGGTGCTTTTAGCTCTCCTTTTTTCACCAACTCATTAATCCCAAGGCCCATTTTCACTCGTTCACCATATCCCAACCAGCAAATACGAGACGGAAGCCCTTGGAAACTCACCTTTTCTTGAGCCATGGTAATCCATCTTTGCAATGGTTCATTTTCAGGAAAAAGCTCCCTGATTAACTGATCAGTGCGGTAAATATCATTGGGGTCCCCTGATAAAGCTGCCCAGCGAAACGGTCCTTTTCCTTCACAAAACAATGGCCGAATAAAAGCCGGTACAAAGCCTGGAAAATCAAAGGCGTTTTGTTCTCCTTCATCAAACGCCACTTGCCGAATATTATTTCCGTAGTCAAAAATGATCGAACCTATTTGTTGAAACTTAAGCATCGCTTGAACATGGGCCATCATAGATTTCTTTGACAAACTTATATATTTTTCAGGATCTTCCTTTCGAAGGATTTGAGCTTCTTCAAGTGATAAACCACTTGGAATATAACCATTTAGTGGATCATGCGCGGATGTTTGATCCGTTACAATGTCTATAGGTATCTTCTTTTGTAACAATTCGTGATGAACATCAGCAGCATTACCAACAAGAGCAATGGAAAGTGGTAATCCCTTTACCTTTGCCTCCTGCGCCCAGGCAATTGCCTCATCAACTGAGTGTGTAAAACGATCACAATATTTTGTTTTGATTCTTTTTTGCACCCGCTCAACGTCTACCTCAACCGCAATACAAACTCCTCGATTCATCGTGACTGCCAAAGGCTGAGCACCTCCCATTCCACCCAAACCAGCAGTTAAGGTAATGGTACCTTGCAAGGAACCACCAAAATGCTGCCTTGCTAACTCAGCAAATGTTTCATACGTACCCTGTAAAATCCCTTGCGTTCCGATGTAGATCCAGCTACCTGCCGTCATTTGTCCATACATCATGAGTCCCTTTTGATCCAACTCGTGAAAATGTTCCCAGTTTGCCCACTTCGGAACAATGACCGAATTGGATAAAAGTACACGAGGTGCAGCATCATGCGTTTTGAAAACGGCTACAGGTTTCCCAGATTGAATGAGCAACGTTTCATCGTTTTCAAGCCTTTTTAACGTTTCAACGATCGCGTCAAATGCCTCCCAATTTCGAGCAGCTTTCCCAATTCCACCATAGACGACAAGCTCTTCCGGTTTCTCCGCCACATCAGGATCTAAATTATTACAAAGCATGCGAAGTGCCGCTTCCTGTTCCCAACCTTTGCACTCCAGTTCGTTTCCTCGTTTGGCTATGACTACACGATTTTGATTTGCATTCATTGAACATATCCTCCTTTTTTTGAATCAGTGGGTGGTGGTCCATTTTTAAAATTAATTGTTCATTTTATATCCGTTTCCTTCAACCAGGCCGCCATCTTTTCAATATCTTTCGAAAATATTCGATCACTATCAATAGATGGGACAATGTTTCTTGCTTCTTTATAAAAAGCTAGGGTAGTTGGGGCCATTTTTTCAATCCCACGGTATTGGACAGCTTGTAGCGCACATATGCATTCGATTGCTAGGACACGTCGTACATTTTGGATTATCATATGAGCGTGCCGTGAGGCAATTGTTCCCATGCTTACGTGGTCTTCTTGATTGGCTGAGGATGGGATGGAGTCTACACTAGCTGGATGTGCTAGCGTTTTATTTTCAGAAACGAGAGAAGCAGCACAATACTGCATGATCATTGCTCCAGACTGTAATCCTGGTTGGGGACTTAAAAACGGTGGGAGGTCATTTAATCCCGGGTTTACGAGCCGTTCAATTCGACGTTCTGATATATTAGCGAGTTCAGCCATGGCAATTTTCATAAAATCCATTGCGAACGCGATCGGTTGACCGTGGAAATTCCCACCTGATATGACCATTTGGCCATCATCAAAAATTAGTGGATTATCGGTTGCTGCATTCATTTCAATTTCGAGCTTTTCCTTTACATAATCAAGCGCTTGTAACGTCGCACCATGTACCTGAGGAATGCAGCGTAAAGAATACGCGTCTTGAACTCTCTTTTCGCCTTGACTTGTTATTAGCTTACTTTCTTTAAGCAGCTCACACATTCTTGCAGCAACTTCTGTTTGCTGCACATATCCACGTGCTTCATGAATAGCAGGATGGAAGGCATCAATAATTCCTTCTAATCCTTCAATGGTCATAGCTGCAATGATTTCACTTTGATAAAACAATCTCATTGATTCAATCCAATTGATGACACCTTGCGCAGTCATTGCTTGTGTTCCATTAATTAAGGCTAACCCTTCCTTTGCCTTTAAAGAAATAGGTTGAATTCCTTTTTCTTTTAGTATGAGTATCGCTTCATATATTCCTCCTTCAACATGCACTTGTCCTTCACCAATAAGCACAAGTGCTAAATGTGATAAAGGAGCTAGGTCTCCTGATGCGCCTAACGAACCCTGCTGGGGGACAACCGGATGGATTCGCTCATTTAATAGGGTTTGGAGCTGCTGGATAATCTCTACCCTTACTCCTGAAAACCCTTTAAGCAGGGCATTTAAACGGAGGAGCACCATTGCACGTGAGACAACTTCTGGAAATGGATCACCCACTCCACATGCGTGAGAGCGGATCAAATTTAACTGCAAATCATTCACATCTTTTTCCGCAATCATACAATCGCTAAATTTCCCAAAGCCGGTAGTGATTCCATAGATCGTTTTCTTTTTTGATACAATTTCCTCAACAGAGTATCGAGATTGCTCAACTTTCCTTATACTTTCTTCTGCTATCTCTACAGTTGCAAAACCATAACAAATATCCTTTATTTGCGATAACGTTAAGGACTGACCTGTTAACACAACCTTCATGTTGCTCCCTCCACCTTCACCACTTTATGCGACTAACATTCAAATAATATATTCTGAAAGTTTTAATAATTCTATTGTAAGTGGATGTTTTTAGAAAGGTCAATAAAAAATTGGTAAATTTTAGTATATTAGAATGTTAGTTTACTACTCTGGTAAAGGGACAGAGCAAATTAAAAACAAGAAATGCCAGCTATAACATTTAGCTGGCATTTCTTGTTTTATTATTTTAAAATATCTTCTTTCGATCTCTTTCTTCCTTCAAGAGTTCAACAGCCTCACGAAATCTTTGCGAATGAATGACCTCCCTTTCCCTTAAAAAGCGAAGTGAATCATTTAAATCAGGATCATCTGACATATTTATAATCCATTGATAAGTGGCACGAGCCTTCTCTTCTGCCGCAATATCCTCGTAAAGATCGGCAATAGGATCTCCTTTCGCTTGAATATACGAAGCGGTAAAAGGAACCCCAGCAGCATTATGATAAAAGATAGCCGAATCATGGTTCGCATAGTGATCAGATATACCTGCAGCCTTTAATTGCTCTGGTGTGGCATCCTTTGTCAACTTATAAATCATCGTTGCAATCATTTCTAAATGTGCAAATTCCTCTGTCCCAATATCAGTTAACAGACCAACCACTTTGTCTGGAATCGTATATCTTTGGTTTAAGTATCTTAACGCAGCAGCCAATTCTCCATCTGCTCCGCCATATTGTTCTATTAAAAATTTTGCTAAGGTTGGATTACAGGTTGTTACTTTTACCGGATATTGCAATTTCTTTTCATATACCCACATTTTTTACCCTCCCTTTCTACACCTGCCAGGGCCAAGGAGATGTTCCCCAACTCCAATTTGCATCTGTATAACTATTTCCATATTGAAGAAGTGGACCGAACTCTGCTTCAAACTGTTGTTTAATCTGTTTACTGTATTGTGCAAATTGATTAAATTGCTGCATCGCTTGTTGATCGGTTTGGTGAGTATCTAAGTATAATGTGAGTTCTACTAGGACGAAGTCAACGGCTTGAATTTCTTCCATTAATTGATAGTATCTTTCAGGCAACTGCTTCATAAGCCCTCCCTCCTTTTTGATTCATAAGGGTTTTCATAATAATCATAAAAAATAGGCCATAGCGTGCCTTTTTGTAACGCTTCTTTCGGAGAGAATTGCTGAAGATTAGGTGGTTGAAATCCTACATAAAGATTTGGTGGTGTTGAGTAAAACTTAACTCCAATCGGACGACAAGGATCGAACGGACTGTGGTAAGGTTGGTACGTTTTCATGTGAGTAAATACTTGTTTAGGCTGGTTAGCCATAATTTCCACCTCTTTTTACCCAGTTTATAAAATATACTCGAATACCGCTTGTCACTATGTCTAAAAAGTTCTTTTCATTCAAATCGTATGTTTTCTTATCCAGCCACATATTTTTAACTGACAATCTCGAATAAGAGGTGTGGTGCGAATGAGAAATGAAAAGGTAAAGAAGACCAAAGACCAATTAATTGAAAGTCTGAGAGGTAAGCAGAGAAGAGATGGTTCGTGGAAGTTTTGTTTTGAAGGAAGTTTAATGACAAATGCATATATGATTATTTTGTTACGGTCATTGAATATCCAATCTGAGGAGATGCTCATTAAACGACTGGTGCATGAGATATGTAAAAAGCAAGAAAACAATGGGGCATGGAAATTATATTATGATGAAAGATTCGGAAACTTATCTAATACAATTGAATGTTATTTTGCACTTCTTTATTCCGGTTACCTACCAAGGGATTCTGATGTTCTCCAAAGGGCAAAGTCTTTTATTATCAATAATGGGGGAATTCAAAAATCTGAGTGGTTAACAAAATCCATGTTAGCTATTACGGGACAAATCCCCTGGCCAACCATTATTAAACTCATTCCAATAGAAATCATGCTTTTACCAACATGGTCACCCATTTCCTTGTTTGAAATCGTTGGCTACGCTAGAGCTCACTGGGTACCTATTATCATTTGTTCGAATAAAAATTATAAAAACGTTCACCCACAACGTCCTTCACTAGAAGACTTGAATTTAGGGAGAGGAGATGATCAGTCGCAAGTAGATGACCGTTCAATGAAATTGATCTCAAAAATTAAATCAGAAGCTATCAAACTAGCAGAAATACCAGAACAAATTCATGAAGAGTCATTTCATAAAGGTGAAACGTACATGCTTGAAAGAATAGAATCGAATGGTACATTATATAGCTATTTTAGCGCTACCTTTTTTATGATTTACTCCCTGTTGGCACTTGGATACAAAAAAGATCATCACATTATTAAAAATGCCATTGAGGGGATGAAATCTTTTCTATTTGAAGAGAAAGACCTCTATTATATTGAAAACTCACCATCTACGGTTTGGGATACCGCACTAATAAGTAATGCCTTGCATATTGCTGGTGTAAAGGATTCGGATCCAATGATAGCAAGATCAACTCAATATTTATTAAACCACCAGCATACTACCTTTGGTGATTGGATGATAAATTGCCCAGACACTCCACCGGGTGGATGGGGTTTTTCTCCAATCAATACAATGATTCCAGATATAGATGATACGACCGCTGCTTTACGTGCGCTTACACCTTCCACTATTGCAAAACAAATCCCTTCAACTGCTTGGGAAAAAGGAGTTAACTGGGTAATTTCCATGCAGAACAACGACGGTGGGTGGGCTGCTTTTGAAAAAAATACCACGAATAAGTGGCTCTCCTTTATCCCTTTCAGATACGAGGATCGAGTTCTATTTGACCCATCCACTGCTGATTTGACTGGTAGGACACTTCATTTTCTTGGAGAATACACGAATATCGAAAGAAAATCAGCCACAATTAATAAAGGAATTAACTGGCTTAAAAAGCATCAACTTGAGGATGGCTCATGGTATGGTCGGTGGGGAATTTGCTATATTTACGGTACTTGGGCTGCCGTTACCGGATTATTAGCTTGCGGAGTTAGCCGATCTGATCCTACCATCAAACGAGCGGTAAATTGGTTGGTTTCGATTCAAAACAATAATGGTGGATGGGGTGAATCATGCTCTAGTGACATGAAAAAGAAATATACGCCACTTTATGCAAGTACCCCCTCACAAACCGCATGGGCTTTAGATGCACTGATTTATTATTATGAGAAACCAACAAAAGAAATAGAGAATGGAATGGAATTTCTTTTATCGTCACTCGAAAAATCGAATTGGACGATTGAGTATCCAACAGGGGCAGGTTTGCCTGGAGGTTTTTATATTCATTATCACAGTTATAACTACATTTGGCCCCTCGTTACAATTAGCAATTATCAACGAAAATATTTATAGAATTCAAGTGAATAAGACCGTTTATGCATAACAATTTTTTTACTGTGGAAAATACCTCCTAAGTAGTCTTACTAGGAGGTATTTGAATGGACACTTTTATCAGGCATAAGTTACTCCAAAATCGTGACGGAGCATATGAACTCATTCTTTACTTAGACGATACTTTAACGGAGTTTTCACAGGAACTTGGCACTAAGTCATCCATCCGCTCTGATATTATGAAGCAAGCAACTCTTTTAATAAAAAATCGTTATCCTTCGATCAGAATTACAGTTGTCAAGATTGTGTTAGGTGGTTTCGTCATGAGCACCTTGCCAATAGCAGCTGATCGCGCATTTGCTAATGCTTCTATTCAGCAAACAAATTCAAACGTCTTTTACTCCGTTTCTCCTGGAGATACACTATGGGGATTAAGCAAAAAATTTGGGACCTCTATGGATCTTATAAAAAGTGCGAATAAGCTATCCTCTGACACCTTAACGATCGGACAAAAGCTAGTTATACCAAAAGCGATACATACGGTCCAAGCTGGAGATACATTATATAGTTTATCGAAAAAATACAATAAAACCGTTGATAGCATTAGAGAAGCCAATCAAATGCCATCCACTACATTATCTTTAAATCAAAAACTGATTATTCCTGCTGTACTAGAAATACCTCAAACACCTGAAGTTACAGACACCCCAGCCACACCTACTAGTGTCACCCACACGGTTGTTGCTGGAGATACACTTTATAGCCTTGCGAAAAAGTATCATACTACGGTTGTTGCTTTAAAAAAGGAAAATCAGCTAACAAGCGACATATTAAGTTTGGGACAGAGATTAACCATTCCTTCAACACAAACGGTAGATCCAGCTCTCATGCCGACCTCAACTGCCCCATCCGTTCCTGACACTTATACGGTTGTTAGCGGGGATAATCTGTATTCAATTGCACTAAAATTTGGATTAACAGTTGATGAACTTAGATCTCAAAACCAACTAGTTAGTGATGTATTACGAATTGGTCAAGTTTTACAAATTAGTGATAAGTCAGCTTCCACTCCTATCAGTACAGTTAGCTATACCACGCATAAAATTCAAGCTGGTGATTCGATTTGGAGTCTGAGTATTAAATACGGAATTCCACAGGCAGAACTTTTACAAGCGAATGGGTTAACCACGTCAAGTATGCTCTCGATCGGTCAAGAGTTACGAATTCCCGTTCATAATATACCTGTGAAAGAGACCGTCAGTCCGAATCATGGTGAATTATTAAATTGGTGGACAGAAGCCCAATATGTATTTACTATTGGCAAAGTAGCTAAGGTAACAGATCTCGCTACAGGCAAATCATTTAATATTAAACGGACAATTGGTGCGAATCATGCAGATAGTGAAACGGTCACAGTAACTGATTCAAATACTGCCAAAACCATATGGGGAGGCTATTCCTGGACACCACGAGCTGTCATAGTGGAGGTTGATGGAAGAAAACTGGCCGCCAGTATGAGCTTCTACCCTCATGAAAGAGAATACATTATGAACAATGGAATTACGGGTCACTTTGATGTGTACTTTTCAGGTAGTTCAAGACATGTGGACGGCAAACCAGATCCTTCCCACCAAGCCCAAGTGGAAAAGGCTGCTGGAGTGAGATAAATAAAGAAACAAGGAGCTTTTAATCAGCTCCTTGTTTTTTCTCATGATTATAAGATGTCTAATCTAGCAACTAGAGCTAGTAGAACTTGTAGAAGCACTTGTACGTTAACAGCTAAATCTGTATCAGTAGTTGTTACTTTTACACCACGAGAGTTTTCAATATACGTTTGTTGGCGATTCACTTGCTTATTGATTAGTTTTTGCGTTAATTCTTGAGTTAATACTTCAGCTTGGTCGCTACTTGCAATTGAGATGCTGATGACTAGTTGAATAGCTGCTTGAAGAGCAACTTGAAGGTTAATGGCTGCTTGCGTGTCAGTAGTGATTACTTCAACATCACAAGAATCTTTGATTACGATTGACTCGTAAGATGCTTGCACGCTTTTAGTTGTTTGATCTGCTTCTTGTGTGTCGTTATCACAATCCCAAGGGTGTGTGCTGCTAGGGTCTAATGCATTAAATCTTTGAGGTGCTGCGCATCCTCTGTTGTCAGAAAGAACTGGCGCCTGGCCTCTCCATACTTTTGAACTCATATATGATTTCCTCCTTATTGAATTTAGTTATTACACTATTGGTATATGTAAGTTTGACCCGGTCTGGCAGGGCAAAAGACTATATTTATAGAAAAATGGACTATAGACTAGTCATTTTTTTAGGTAAAAAACTAGAAAAAGTGGTTGCTTGTCACAACCACTTTTACAACTTACTTTTTTGTAATATTAGTAAGAGACTCTACATTTTGCTTAAGTCCTTCAATCAGACTTCTTAATTCTGCTCTATCTTCATCCGAAAGCTGTGGCTTTGTATTAAGATTGATGCCATGTCTTTTTAAAGTAGCATTAATCAATAAATCCATACTTTGTTTTGAAATTTTTTCAAATTCTTCTTTATTGCTCATTCAAATCCCTCCTACCTTTTTAATATAGGTTATGTCACGATACTTCTTGATGTGTTAAGGGTATATGACCAATTTTCAATGAAAAAATAAAAACCATAGGAATTTATCCTATGGTAGGTTAGGTGGACATGTATAGAGGTTTTTACTTAAACCAACCTTTTTCTTTCGATTGTGTAATGGCTTCAATTCTGTTCGTAACTTCAAGTTTCTCCAAAATCGCTGATATGTAATTTCTAACTGTTCCTGTTTTAATGTTTAACTGCTCAGCGATCTCCTTCGTATTCCTTCCCTCAGCAACGAGCTCAAGAACCTCACGTTCTCTTTCCGTCAAAGGATTTTCCTCTGTATAAAGATCATCCATTAGTTCTGGTGCATAAATTCGCTTGCCAGCTACAATATTTCTAATCGAGCTTGCCAATTCTTCACTTGGACTATCCTTTAAGAGATACCCTCTTACACCCGCCTTTAACGCACGCTGGAAATAGCCTGAACGCGCAAATGTCGTTAGAATAATCACTTTACAGTTCCCACCCTTTAGCTCTTCAGCCGCTTCAAGCCCTGTCTTTTCTGGCATTTCAATATCCATGATACATATATCAGGTTGTAATTGTTTCACAAGGGAAACAGCTTCATTTCCATTATTCGCCTTCCCAATCACTTCCATATCATCCTCTAGGCTTAAAAGTGATCCTAAAGCGCCTAACAGCATTCGCTGGTCCTCTGCAATGACAATTTTGATCATACTGAATTTTCCTCCTTTGCGACCTGGACAAGAGGCACCTTCATAATTAGCTTGGTTCCACCATCACCGATAATTTTAAGACTTCCATTCACAAAATCAAGACGTTCTCTCATCCCAATTAACCCATGTCCTGGTGATTGGCTCTGCTTTTGCCAAAGACCTATACCATCATCTTGTACAATAATCGTTATGTCTTTTGATGATTGTTTTATTGTCAGTTGAACGACATTTGCCTGACTGTGCTTAACGACATTCGTTATTGCTTCTTTGATACACATGCTTAAAATGTTTTCAAGAAATAGTGATACATGTGTAACTGGTTTTTCTTGACTATAAATAAACTCAATATCTGCTGCTTTTAATATTTGTCTAACGAGTACAATTTCTTCATCCAGCCTAATCCCTCTCATTTGTGATACTAATTGTCGAACCTCATTTAACGCAGTTCTTGCAGTTTGCTGCACATCCCTTAGCTCATCCTTGGCCTGTTCAGGATCCTTTGTAATCAATCTTCGAGCTAAGTCACTTTTTAAGCCGATAAGGGAAAGCTTCTGTCCCAAAGTATCATGTAAATCGCGAGCAATCCGTTGCCGTTCCTCTTGTTTCACCAATTCGGCAATGCGCTTGTTGGCATCCTCCAACTTTTCTTCAAGTACCTCTTGTTTTTTACGATTATATATATTAAAAGGTAATAAAATAACACTTATCCAGATAATAATGACAAATGGCAGCTGTCTTAAAAACTGAGGATCTTGTAGAACCACATTGTAATTAATTGCGAATGTGGTTGCGACAAGATGAATAACATATAAAGTCATAAAAGCAACACGTTTTTTAATATTACCGTTGTAATACGCTATGTAAAAGGCAAAGTACACAAACGAAAAAAGTATAGCCATGGTAATAGAAATACTGATTAATATCATCGTCCATAAGTAGACTGGCCATCTTTTAGATAAGAACGCAAATCGTAAGGTAATGAAAAATATAACAGTCAGAATGATTCCTACGACAATTTCAGGAGTGGATGATGATTGGAAGATAAAATAAAAAGGAAGTATACTGATAACGCTCCAAATATATGGCGAAATGCCCCAATTTCTTTTTGATATTGGATTTTTTAACACGAATCAAACCCCATTTTCTTACCAGCTTTTTCTATATAGTATCATATCTTTTAGAAATGAAAAGAAGGTTGCCTATATTAAGCACCCTTTGTAAGTGAACATTAAATTATGTTGCGGCATTTGATGAGTTATTACGCTTTTGTATAGCGTTTACCCCCATGATTACAGCTATTAATTCTGGTGATGTTATCGTATTAGAGTGATTGTCTAATTCGTAAGCAGCGGAAGAAAACATACCACTTACTTTCTTAAAAGTCGCAATCACCGTTTCGTCTGCTTCTCGCTTAATCACATATTCCTGTGAAAACAATTCTGAATCAATAAAAAAAGTGTCTCGATCATATGCTTCATACAAATATTTTTTTGAAAAGAAAGCAAATTTCTCCTTTAACTTTCCTAACTCTGAACCTTCACTATCTAATACTCTCCAATGAATACCTAACATCGGAAACTTTCCACTCACTAAAACCTCATGTTTTCCATTCAATATATCTACAGATGAAGAAAACATACTTTTAAGATCGATCTCTCCAATCTTTTCTTCCTCTTCGGTTAATATATCCGTCTTCCCCGTAGAAAAGAATGAATCGGAAAAGTACAGTTTCTTTTGGTTCACCGGAAATCCCCCTAACTTGCTTTTAACTTATCTTTAATACGGGTCAACTTTTAAAAAGATTCAAAAATTAAAAAACCACTCAAATGAGTGGTGACTACTTACTGGCTAAAACTGCAATAAACTCTCTCATATAATCAGGTAAGTCTGGTGGACGGCGACTTGAGATAATATGTCCATCGACGATAACTGGAACATCTACCCACTCAGCTCCCGCATTGATCATATCATCTTTAATTCCTGGAGTACTTGTTACCTTTCTACCTGATAGGATTTTTGCAGAGATTAATACCCATCCGGCGTGACAGATTTGACCAATCGGTTTTTCAGCCTGATCCATGGAACGAACCATGGAGAGAATACTTTCAAACCTTCTTAATAAATCCGGTGACCATCCACCCGGTACAAGAATGGCGTCATAATCTTCTGGGTTAATATCTTTAAAGGCCAGATCAGATTTAATAGGAACTCCATATTTCCCGATATACGTTTCTCCAGCTTTTTCTCCAACAATATCAACGATTGCCCCTTCTTCACGAAGTCGCAGAACCGGATACCATAATTCTAAGTCCTCGAAATCATTGCTAACCAACTGGATGATTTTTTTTCCTACTAACTTCAATCCTTCTCACTCCTTTTGTATAGTCTTACTTCTCTGGGATCTCACATGAATCATCTGTACATACTCCCGCAGTGTCGGAAGACAGATTTTGAAGTGGAATATTTGCGTTCTCCTCTTCCCAAACCTTTTCTAGCGCGTTTTTAAACGTTTCCATAGGCTGCGCTCCGGAAATTCCATATTTATTATTCACAACAAAGAATGGTACGCCTGTTATTTTGTATTGCTGGGCAATCGTTTCATCGATACGAACATCATTCGCGTAAAGAGTGTTATCATCTAACACTTTCATTGCGTCCGCTCTTTCAATACCCACACTTTCAGCAATTTCTACTAATACTTCTTTTTTAGATAACTGTTTGTTCTCCGTAAAATAAGCATATAAAAGCTTTTCGGTCAGTTCCTTTTCTTTCCCTACCGTTTTGGCATACTTGGCTAAACGGTGAGCATCAAAGGTATTACTAGGCATCATATCGTCAAAGCGGAATTGTAATCCGACAGAATCCGCTTGCTTCGCCATATTTTCATTTGCTCGTTTGGCTTCGTCCACACTCATCCCATATTTCTTTGCCAACGACTCATGAATTTTCATAGTTGGCTCTAACGGCGAGTTAGGATCCAATTCGAATGCTTTAAACTCTACTTCTACTTGGTCTTTATGTTCAAATTGATTAATTGCTTCCTCTAGTCTTCTTTTGCCAATATAACAAAATGGACAAACAAAATCTGACCATACTTCAATCTTCATAGAAACCCCACCTACAACAATATTTATTTGCATATGAACCATAGTTTGCAACAACAAAAAGTAATTAAACACACTTGTGATTTGTTAATTGTACCCCTCTCATATTATGCTGTAAATTATTCTGCTCACATGAAAAAATCCCACTTTCACAGGTGGGATCCCAGTTTTATGAAAACAAGCTTTTCAAACTATCTATAAACGACTTAAAGAAATTTGCAATGGTATCCAAAAATCCTTTATTTTCACTAATTGCATTCTCAATACGATTTTGGATATCCTTTGATAGATCTTCAAGCTGAGATTGAACATTATCAAAATTAATATTCAGATTACGCATTTTCTCAAAAAGGTCAATTAATAGCTGACGATCTTCTTCACTTAATTGAACATTTAAGGTTTGGAGCTTTTCGTCAATCAATTGCTCCAATTCTTCCTTTGTTGCTGGTTTTTGTTCGGCAATTTCTTTCTTTATTTCCGTTAGCAGCTCACTTACCTTATCTTCATCGAGCCCTTCTTTTTTGGCTAGATCTGTGGCTAGCGTTAGTTCTTCATTCGCTACTTCTGTTCGCTCCTGATTCAGCTCGCTCCCTTCACCCTCGTCGTAAGCTTTATAAATACCAACAAGAGCAGAGTGTCCACTTACCTTAACCGGAGATGCTACATCTACGACTGCGTCCTCAATTCCCGCAGTCAATAATGCATTGGCGTACATTTCACTCGTTACTTCTGTAATGTTTTCTGGTGTAACTTGGTTAATAACCAGTCCTTCCCCTTTTTCCTTACGAGTAATCTTTGCTGAAGAGTACATATTTGAGTTTTTATCTCCATCAATATAATAAACAAGGTCTTCCCCTGTTACGGTGATTTCAGTTACTTTACTTGTATCCTTCACCCCGAGCAGGTCTCTAACCTCTGTTTTCTGACTGTCTGACAAGGCTTCACCATATACAACAATCGGAAGACCAAATTTTTCATTAATACTTTCTTCGTCATTTGAATCAGTAGAGGCATAAACCATTTGAGTTGAACTGACCACTCCAAAAGCCAGGGCAATCATACAAATCCATTTTAACAACTTCATTTATCTTTCCTCCTAATAGTGGGTAAGCATGTACTCTCTATCCTATGTTCTTGACTTATTAATATTTCATTAATTAAATCGTTTGAACAAATGAAAAGATAAATGCGTATACCAGTTGGTAAGCCTCCGCAACGGTCATATCCTCCCGAAAACCTGGAAGTGTATGTAGGGAAAAGTTAATATTCCAAATGCCTTCTTGCGCGTCGAACATTAAGTCTACAGGCTCTTCAGGAACTTCTGAGTGTTCCGTAAAATAGTCTCTAAGCTTTGAGGAATACTTCTTTTGAATTTTGAGACCGAGCATCACATCGTAGGTTCCAAATAAGTCGTCAACTTCAAAGGAAATCGCATCGATTCCAATTAACGTAAACCATTTTGATTCCATATATAAAAACTCATTCATATGCTCCTTAAAATACGTAATCCGCTCATTTAAAAAGCTCGCATTTTCCTCTGCCAGAAATTCTTCTGTTTCCTTATTTGAGCGCTCCATATAGGCATCATGAAATCTAGATTTCCCGTCAATTTTAACTACTTCCGTATCTGAGTTGATTAATCCATTGTTTATGACAAAATTGTATTCCTCTGGATATAATTCAACCTTGCTTTGATTTTTCATTAAATTCTGTAATGACTCTTTTAACATGAGAGAATCCTCCTAAGTAATTGCTATCTTCAGTTTTTACAAACTCACTTCAATGCATACCGGGCAGTGGTCACTTCCCATTACATCGCAATGAATCTGTGAGTCTAATAAATTCATAGCAATCCTATTTGATAAAATGAAATAATCAATACGCCATCCGATGTTCCTTTCTCTGACCTTGCTCATATATGACCACCAAGTGTACGTATCTTTTTGTTCTGGGTATAAATAGCGGAAAGAGTCTACAAAGCCAGAACTGAGCAGGTTGGACATTTTACCTCTTTCTTCCGATGTAAAACCAGAGTTTCCGATATTGCTTTTTGGATTTTTCAAATCAATCTCTTCATGGGCCACATTTAAATCCCCACAATAGATGACCGGTTTTTTCTTATCTAGTTGTGTTAAGTAGTCTGATAATTCATCCTCCCATTCTAAACGAAGGGGCAATCTAGCTAAATCACGTTGTGAATTCGGTGTATACACATTTACTAGGTAAAAGTTTTCATACTCAAGGGTAATTATTCGTCCTTCTGACTGCGATTCATGTTCACCCACACCATAAGAAACAGAGAGGGGTTTATGTTTTGTAAAGATGGCAGTACCTGAATAACCCTTCTTTTCTGCGTAATTCCAAAATTGATAATAACCGTCTAACTGTAAATCAATTTGACCTTCTTGCAGCTTCGTTTCTTGTAACGAAAAAAAATCTGCATCCATTTCATTAAAATAGTCTAAAAAGCCTTTTTTTACACAAGCTCTTAAACCATTCACATTCCAAGATATAAACTTCATCTATCTTTCTCCTCTATCTAAATCTGAGGCTCATTTTACTATAATTTATAAAGTCTGTCCAAATTGAATAAGGATGCACGTTTCTGCATCCTCATTTTTAGGTTTGTATAAACTGAAGAATTTCCCGCTTTTTCTCCTTGTAAACTTGTCTGCCTAATTCTATTAGCCATTCAATTGTCTCTACCTGATCAAAAGGAACTTCCTTGCCTAAATCCGTATTTAATCGTAAGTAGTTTTCTCCAAGTAAATGTTGACACTGATACGAGATAGATTCAGACGATAAATGAAGGGCAAGGTCCAAGAGCTTTGGCGTAAAGGTCATCGTATGTAACCGGAAAGGCATCCAATGCTTAATCCCCCACAAATGAGATTTTTTAGAATTGAAATTGATTTTTTGTTGACCAAGTCCAATCGATAATATTTTTATTTGTTTCATTTCTAATTCGTAATGGTCTATCGCTTCCGTAATACATACGAGTGAAGGATTGTTGGCCCAGAGACCTCCATCAATAGTAATGACTTCATTATTTATATTGTTAGGTGGAAAATAGATAGGAGCAGAGCAGGAGGAAAGTACAGCATCCCAGAGCATGATATGATCATTTTCACCTTTCTCATGAACGGCATAATGCGACCGATGAACATATGGTTTTCCCTCTGTTACATTTACTGCAGGAATTAATAGTGGAATACCTACCTCGGCAAGTGATTTATCCTTGAATGCTTTTTGAATAAAACGGCGTAGATCCCGATCACTATAAATACTGCGAAACAAGCCAATTCTTGCTTTTCGTTTAAAAATTCTTCTTCCATAGTGGCGGTACCCTTCGAGGAGTTCATCCATTTCCCTTTCTACAGCAATTGAAGCAGCTATGATTGAGCCTGTACTTGTACCTGCAACAAGGTCGATGGAATCTCGAATGCTCACTCCTATATCCTTTTCTAATTCCTGAAGAATGGCAACGGCAAAAACCCCACGAATTCCTCCACCATCAATACATAACATCTTCATCGTTTCACCTTTTGGATATGGTTTAGTAGTTTTTAAAGCGATTTTGCTATCTCCTCTTCATATGAGACATTCAATAATCATCAGACCGCACTACCATTATTTCTTAATTTCCCCAAACCAAAAAAAAACAACCATTTACATGATTGTTTTTTCGTTATGAATATTAATTTTTCTTAGTTGCTTCAAAAACAGATACAACAGGTGTAGCAGCAAGATAGGATGAACTTACCTTTCCCCAGTCTTTGTAGTGCGGAGTTTCATTATGAAACTTAATCGCTTCCATGTCCTTCCATTCCTCTAACACGACAAATGTATTAATGTCCGTTGTTAACTCATATAGTTCATAACGGATATTCCCCTCTTCCGCTTGTGAACCCTCTACTAACGGCTTAACCACTTCCAAAAATTCTTCACGTTTTTCTGGCTTTATTTTTAAATGTGCATGAATAATATTCATTACGAATCCCTCCTTTTTTCAACTTCTTTTATTTTAGCAAAATTTCGGTTAAATTGGGAATAATAGCTATGAGGTGATGCATGATGAAAATAAAAACTCTAGTTATTTGTTTCGTATTTTTCCTTCTAGCCCCACTTGTTAGTTTTGCCGAACAAAAGCCTATTGAAATTTTTGATATCGAAGAAGGAAAGGTGGTTCAGGAAAGTCCTACAACTTCTGATATTCAAAAGGAAACAGAAAAAATCATTAAAAGTATTTCAGGCGTATACAAAAATCTAGATCCCCTTCCGAAAAAAGGTGTGATGGTCAAGATACCTCTAGATCCACCCATCACGTTAAAAAATGAATGGTTTAATGATTTTGTCAATGAAGCTGTGCTTATTTTCTCATATGAGGAGAAAGATCCGTATATCCTCATTTGGGATGATGAAAACCATCCTCACTTTTACACCTTTAAAGGTCCAACCGAAAAGCTAATGAAGTTATTAAAGTTTCAACCCAAAGAAAAGGAATAGAACCTAGGGCTGTTTCCCTAGGTTCTTTATTGATTCGCTAATATCGATATCATTCGGTCTTCTACTTTTTTGGCTTTTTCTTCATCCATTACATTATTTATAAGAATTGAAAATATCAAATTAGCCTCTGATCTTGTTTTTACATAACCGGAAATGGAGCTTACTGTCGTTAACGTTCCGGTTTTTGCCACAACATTCCCTACTAAAGGTTCTTGCTTCATCCTATATCGTAATGTTCCACCTATCAGCTTTTCTTTTGCCCCAGATACTGGCAAGGCACGATAATAGCTTGGAAACCAGCTCTTTGATTGAATGGAGAACAATAGCTTCGTAATTTCATTCGGTTGTATTAAATTCACATGAGAGATCCCTGACCCATCTCTTATCACTTGGTTGGCAAATTCCATTCCAAATGGGGTTAGCTTCTCATTCATCACAGCTAATCCTGCTTCAAAACTCCCTTTTCCTTTTATAACCTTTCCCATTTCCTTCACTAATAGCTCCCCGTGGCCATTATTGCTAAGCTTCATAAACGGTAGTAGTAACTCTCTTAGGGATATCGATTTATGCTCGTTGACTAAACGCGCATGACTGGGTGTCACTCCTAATCGGTATCCTTTATCAACCTTAATACCAACTTTTTTTAACTCCTCTTCAAATAGATGTACAACAAACTTACTAGCATGAAAAACAGCTATCCACTCACTTTCACTTGTAGCACCTTGAGGAATTTGACCAGAAATCGTAATCGTATTGGTAGAGTGATCCCTTGAGAACGTAAGGTCCTCTTTACTATCTTTTGCGCTAGTTACTGCTTTATTTACAATCTGAACATATGTATTATCTGGCCTCATCGTAAAGCTTACTTTTTCTCCAACCTTTTTTGCAGGCTTTACTTCTAATGCTACTGTCCCCGCATCATAATCTTGATCGGGCGATAAAGTTAATGCAGATATTTCTGCGCCATAATAGGCTTCTTCATCGCTCCAAGGCATATCAATGGAATAACGAATATCATCATACCTTGTATCGTCTCCTACGATTTGTCCACCAATTCTTTTAATTCCGATCTCCTTGAGACTTTGAGCAAAAGCTTGTAAATCCGCTTGCTGTAGGGTAGGGTCCCCACCCCCTTGTAAGATTACATCTCCCTTTAGCACTCCTTTTTCAACCCTTCCATTTACAAAAAGCTTAGTAGAGAAAGTATAGTTTTCCCCAAGCACTTCCAAGGCACTAGCTGCCGTGAATAATTTTAAATTGGAAGCAGGCCGAAGTCTGGTTGATCCGAGATGATCATAAATTAATTCACCTGTTTGTTGGTTTCTAATACTAACACCGACCATTGCTCCCGTAAAAAGTGGCTCTTCATTAATAAACGAATCCAATTGCTGACTGAGAACTGAGCCTTGAGTATTTGCTTTTACATGGGGAGCAGTAGCAGTGAGAGCAGGTAAAAACCAAGTAAATAGTATACTTAAGACGATGACTGTAATTTTATACCGGGACAATATCTCTGCTCCTTTATTATTCATTTCAGTCCTACTAATATATGTTACAGAAATTCAATCTATGTAAATCTACTCGATTTTTTTCCTTACCATACGCTCCCAAAGCCTCCATGGAAGATAGCCCTTTAGGAACAAAGTAAGTCTTACTCCCTTCCCTATTGGGTACCTTAGCTTAGTCGAGGAATATTGGCATATTTTTGTAATGAGGTTAGCTACCTCTACTGGGTCGCCATAGGAGGCTTCTCCCTTTTCCAGCTGTAACGAAAGTTTTTTCATATAAGAAAAGTAGGGGGATTGCATCTGTAATGATTTATCTGTTATATGCTTTCCAGACGACCAAATACTCGTTTGAAACGAACCTGGTTCCACTAACACCACATCAATGCCAAAAGGTCCTACCTCCAATCTTAAGCTTTCGCTCCAACCCTCTAACGCATGTTTGGACGCTACATAAGGTGAAAGCCCCGGAAAACCAACTCTTCCACTAATGCTGCTAACATTAATAATTTTCCCCTTCCTCTGATCTCGCATCAAAGGAAGGCATAATTGAGTGACAGAAATCGCCCCGAACACATTTGTTTCAAACTGCTGTCGATACTCTTCAATCGGTATCTCTTCAGAAAACCCAGCGCCAGCATAACCTGCGTTATTGACTAACACATCCACTCGACCAAGTTCTCTAAGTTTCTCTTTAAATACAAATAAAGAATGGTCATTGGTTACATCCAAAGGAAAGATCTCTACAAGTTTGGTAACCTTTGCTTCTCCCGCCCTCTCTAGTAAAGCTACCTTTTTATCTACATTCCTCATTGTCGCCACTACATAATAATTTTGTTTAGCTAGCGCAATGCTTGTTAACATGCCAAAACCACTTGATGCACCTGTTACAACGGCTATTTTTTTACCGATCATAAATGTCCCCCATTCACTTTATATTGCTTATTTTAGCAAGAAAAGCCAAGGACCCATCCTTAGGACCCCTGACCATTTATAAGGTAGAAAAAAAGAAAGATGACAACTTCCTCGAGTATAAGCCATATACTTTTCTAAGAGCATGCGAAAGTAGGTGGCGGTTTGTCTCACAAACAAAAGGAAATAATTCTGTTTCAAAACCTTCAAGAAAATCACATGTCATTTGAAGATATATTTGAAAGAATGATTACGTTTATGAAGCTGCACCCCAGTGGAAACTACCGTCTGATGGTTGGAACAGACTCCCAGGTTCACCATAATCGTACCCTTTTTATCAGTGGAGTTGTCATTCAAAACATTGGTAAAGGTGCCTGGGCCTGTATTCGGAAGGTTGTAGAACCCAGAGAAATGAAACAGCTTCATGAACGGATTTCCTATGAAACGACTCTTACCGAAAGAATTGTCTCCCTCTTTACCGAAGCACATAAAAATCGACTTATCGATATCGTGCTTCCCCATATATACCATGGTGCCTCATTTACGATGGAAGGACATATTGATATCGGTTCAGGACAGCGAAACAAAACCCGTGAATATGTGGAAGAAATGGTGACAAGAATCGAATCAATGGGTTTTGAACCTAAGATCAAACCTGACTCCTTTGTTGCATCTAGCTATGCGAATCGTTATACAAAATAATCTTTATGACCTTTTATAGCGTGCTGCATGGCATTGGTCACAAATTGGAAATTCATAATTCCATGGCAAATGCCGTCCACAACTACGGCATCTTTTTGCAAAAGAACCAACATCTGTTTGAAGCTTTTCATGGACCTCGTCACTCAACTCATCCCTTACTCTTTCCCAATAAATTGCCTCTGTTCTCCGATCTAAGCGATATAAAAACAATAAATGCAATCCTAATTTCTTATACGATAATTCGAGGTCCTCCAAGGTTCGCTTTTTTATATTTGGCTCTGGTAGGTCTTCGTTATTAATGATTGCAAATATGGTTTCATACCATTGCTGAATTAAGGCTTGCTCCCTTGAAGCAAAAGGAAGATGTAAAAATCCATATAAATCCTGTAAAGAAAGGCGGGCTTCAATTTCACTTCCCTTTACAATATCGTAAAGCTCCCGCTCTTCAGCTAAACTTGCCTTTTCCGTACCCCTTGGATTTTTAAAACGATCCCATAATTCAAAAAAATTACCAAGGTCACGATAATATGTTTGAAATCTTTCCAACACACCGGTTGTAGGTGCAATCGCAAAAGTATGAACAGGTTCATCTTCTTGTTCTAGTTTCCTTTTCATAAGACGGATATCCTTTGTAAATGCCACTTTTCCAACATCATAAATCCCTTTTCTGCCTGCCCTCCCTGCAATTTGCTTGATCTCCTGTGAAGTTAAAAGTCTTCTTTTTGTACCATCAAATTTCTCATTTTCCAAAAATACTATTCGGCGAATCGGTAAATTAAGACCCATCCCAATTGCATCCGTTGAAACGATGACCTTCGACTTTCCTTCGATGAATTGTTGAATTTGTTTTTTTCTTGTCTCAGGAGGCATGCTACCATAAATCACACTGACCGAATGACGATCGTTTTGAAGTCTTGATGCCGTTTCTAATACTCTTCGACGAGAGAAGCAAATTAGTGCATCTCCCTTTCGCACATGTTTGATGGAAAATTCATTTCCTTCCACCTCAAGCGGAATGTCTCGTTTATATTCATGAATTTCCGTTTTTGATTCTCCTAGTAATTGCAAAATCATATTTTTTGAATTTCTGCTTCCTATGATATGAACTTCCCGAGCTCTTGCCTTCGTAATCGCCTTAAACCACGAAAACCCTCTATCCTTATCAGTGATCATTTGAGCTTCATCAATGACTATACAATCGTATCGATCTTTTTCATGAAACATTTCAACAGTTGAAGCAATATGGCTTGCTCCTGGAGTCAATTTCTCTTCTTCTCCTGTTTTTAAAGAACAAGGTATGCCTTCCGCATTTAATTTATCATATACCTCAAGTGCAAGAAGTCTGAGTGGTCCAAGGTAGAGACCGCTTGTTGCTTTTTTCATTCTTTCAAGAGCGTGATGTGTTTTACCCGTATTAGTTTCTCCTACATGGATGACATATTCAACATTTGGATCATAGATCACTCCATATTCCCTGCCAAATATATCGTCCATCATCCGCTCTTCTTCTTCAATCTTTCTTTGTCGTTCAGCCTCCTCATCGGCTTTCCGTTTCTCTCTTTCAGCTTTTTGCTCTATATAAAATTTGCTATGAAAATCAAGATCATAAGGTGTTTCCACTGCTTGTAACAAATGATCAATATATTCTTCTTCTAAATCAGAAAGCATTTTGGAAAATAGAGTTTCAAGCTCTTCTTCCACAAGTTCCTTCATCTTTGATTTCGACAGAGCTTGACCGGTTAGCTGGATGTAATCATTTTTTGTTTCTTCATCAAGATTTGTCATCACTTTTGATGGAGCAAGAGACAAAAGATTTTTCCAAACAAAGGAACTATACAGGTCGCCATAGGTTTCATATTCATAATAAAACCTACCATCATAATTCGTTTTCTGAATATCCCCTGTTAGTTCATCCAAAAAGAAAGAAAAGGGCAAATCACGAAGCTCCTCGAAGCTACCTTCTATTTCAAGCTTCTCTTCAAGTGCATATGTATCCAGCCTTTTATATCTTGGCTTAGCTTGAAGATCTGCTTTCATCTGTAAACCAACTAAATATCTAATATACAAATAAAGACTTTGATAGCCACCTGTGAATACAAACGAAGCTTTTTCTTTTATCGCTTCTAAGACAGACTCCTTTTTTATTAATTTCTGAGTTGCTTCTTCTCTCTTTTGCACTTGCTCCATTGTACGATCATATAAATCATTCCATTTATCATAATCATGAGCGTATGTTTCCTCGAGCCAGTCTGTTACAATAAACGGTTCATACTCTCTGACTTCTGTTCGGAACAGGTGGTCAATCATTTTTCTAGCCATTCCCTCTGTTTCAATTCCACGGTCCTGCAAAAATTCTTTTTTATCTAATCGAGGAACCTGGTTAGACACTCTTGTAAGCCAAACATTTACCCAAATTTGATTCAAATAATGACCCCTTGTGCGTAAGTACTCTTCAAAGGTTGTTCTCTCTTCCTGTTGCTCGAAGAATGACTCTATATCCTGATGGATCTTCATCTTTGTATGGACCATACTTTCATCATGTATTTTTTGTAATAACATTTTTCACCCTCCAAATAACCTTCTAATCGATTAACCATACCATTATTTGATATTGTTTTAAATCATATGGCTTTTTATCCTTTTATTGACCTTTGCGTCATCTCAAAAAAGATGCTATGATTATGTTGCTCCCTCCGAACATTCGCTTGTTGCGGGACACTTAACCATGTACGGACGGAGGGAGTTGGTGTCTGCTTAGCAGACACCATTTTTAATAACTAAAGGGGCGAATTTCTGTGAGTGTACATAAAGCATTATCTGATCATGCGAAAAAACTAAACGCTATACTAACCCAATACGCAAATCTTGACCGGGAACGAGAATCCTACATAGAAGAAGCATTATCTCTTTATAAAAGAGGTCTTCCTTTCACTACCGATCACATTAATTCTATTACGATTCAAATGAACAAACTTTCTAATAAAATTGAAAATCTTCCACCTCGAAAACTTGTAACCAAGGAAATGGTCGAAGAATATGCAAATAGACGAAAATAATTGAAACAGAAGGCCGTGACCTTCTGTTTTTTGTTTTAAAAAATTGCACTTCTTTTGGCGAAATAAAAGAAGTTTTGTCGCCAAGATAGGAATTCAATTTTTAAAGCAGAACATTACTGTAAAGGAGTTGAGAATATGAATACAAGTTCGGTTGCGAAACAATTAGGAGTTTCTTCAAGTACCGTAAAACGTTGGGTAAAACAACTAAAACTAAACTTAGAGAAGAACGAAATGGGGCACTTCACCTACCGGCAAGAAGACATTGACCTATTAATGACTTATAAGGAACAGCAAAACGAGGCTTTACTCGTTTACAATGAGATAGCAGCTGGTAAAGACTATTTACGAAGAGGCTCCGTTCATACATCCATTGTTGATGAAAATTCGGTTCTACTAAATCGTATTAACTGTCTAGAGTCCATTGTGCAGTCAAAGGCGGACCAGGTCGTTGAATATCAGATACTCCAGCATCGGAGAGAAATGGAAGAAATGCAAGCTACAATTGAAAAACTTGAAGAAAGAATTCGGTTATTAGAATCACAACAAGCACCTCCTTCATCCCTTAATCCCCATTCAGAACAATCCATAAATATAAAGCCGCGAAGAAAGAAAAAACAGAATATCCTACAAAGTGTTTTCCGTTCTTCCACCCAACACAGTTCTTAGCATCTAAGATGTTTTTTTTTTTTGCGTTTTACAGAAACTTATATGAACAATTTGCAAAAAACCTGTATTTTTTCGACAAAATTCTTTCCTATTTAATAGTTTTCGTATAATATTAATCTCGTTTGGATGAAGTGATATATTACTGGAGGTTACATGATGGTTTTCAAAAAGAAAGACAAGTTTAATACTTTGTTAAGCAGCATTGCACTAAACCTTAAAGAAGGTGCAGATTATTTCGCTGATTACAAGTTGAAAAATGTGAGCGATCTAAAAATATTCTCCGAGACATTAAAGGACTACGAAACAAAAGGAGATACATATGTACACGAAGTAATAAAAGAGTTAAATAACGCTTTTATTACTCCAATTGAGCGCGAAGATATCCTTGCTCTAGCTATGAGTATGGATGATGTAATTGATGGAATTGAGCATTGTTCAGCTATGTTTGAAATGTACAATATCACTCAAGCTGACGAATTTATGATCAAGTTTGTAGAGGCGATCAGAAATTGTGCGATTGAAATTCAGCAATCGGTTGAACTGCTTTCAACAAAAAAACTTCCAGCGATTCGTGAACACGCGATTAAAATTAAAGACTATGAGTCAAAATGTGATGGAATCCTTCGTCAGTCAATCAAGCATTTATTCTCAGTTGAAAAAGATCCAATACGAGTTATTCAATACAAAGAAATTTACGAAGAACTTGAAGAGATTGCTGATAGCTGTCAAGGCGTGGCAAACACACTTGAAACCATCATCATGAAAAATGCATAAGGGGACACACTAACATGGATGCATTATTTGTGATAACGATTTTAATTGTGATCGGTGCCCTTGCATTTGACTTTATCAATGGTTTTCACGATACAGCAAATGCGATTGCAACCGCTGTTTCTACAAAAGCGTTAAAACCAAGGCACGCGATTATCCTTGCTGCAGTCATGAACTTCTTGGGAGCAATGACATTTACAGGTGTAGCCAAAACAATAACAAAAGACATTGTTGATCCCTTTACTCTTCAAAACGGATCACTTGTTATTTTAGCCGCCTTAATTGCAGCCATCTTTTGGAACTTACTAACTTGGTATTATGGTATTCCAAGCAGTTCGTCGCATGCCATTATTGGATCTATTGCAGGTGCAGCCATTGCTGCTGCCGGATTCACTGCATTAAATTACACTGGATTCTTAAAAATCTTACAAGCGTTGATTTTTTCTCCAATCCTTGCGTTTGTCGCTGGATATATCGTTTACAGTATTTTTAAAGTTATCTTTAAGAACAATAATTTAGCTAAAACTAACAGAAGTTTCCGTACTTTCCAAATTTTCACCGCTGCCCTGCAAGCTTATACACATGGAACAAACGACGCTCAAAAAGCGATGGGGATTATTACGATGGCATTGATCGCCAACGGGTTTACTACTTCAACAGATATTCCTTTGTGGGTTCAATTTTCCTGTGCATTAGCCATGGGATTAGGAACTAGTGTTGGTGGTTGGAAAATCATCAAAACAGTTGGTGGAAAAATCATGAAAATTAGACCTGTTAATGGGGTTGCCGCTGACTTAACTGGAGCAATGATCATCTTTGGTGCAACGTATATTCACCTACCAGTAAGTACAACTCATGTTATTTCGTCTTCTATTTTAGGAGTCGGTGCTTCTCACCGTCTGAAGGGTGTGAAATGGGGAACAGCTCAAAGAATGTTAATCACTTGGGTTATTACCTTACCAATTTCAGCAACTATCGCAGCTCTATGCTATTTTATCCTTAATATGATTTTTTAAAATAAAACTTCGAGTTCACCACTCGAAGTTTTTTATATTTTTCTAATATTTTTCTTTTGTTTATTCATTACCTCATAAGATTTATCAATAATATCCGTAAGTACATCACCTTTATAGACTCTTCCTATTTTTGTATGCTCCTGATAATACTCAACAATTTCATCAAGTTTTTCTAATGTTTCTTTGGTCACTCGTACATTTAGTTGGACTCTTTTCTCTTCTCCCATCCCTGTAACCATCCTCCTAGTTCTTTTTTATCAATTTGCTAGCATCTGCTAACATAATTATATCAGTATAAACGACATTGTCTATCAAAAAAGATGCCCATTTTCTACGGACATCTTTTAACTCTTTATTCTTTTGTATCTAACGGCTTTAATTTAGCCTCTATACTGCTTCTTTGTGCTTCAAAATATGGAGGAAGAGCAAGACGCTCTCCAAGATTCTCAAACGATTCATCACCCTCAAACCCTGGTCCATCCGTCGCTAATTCGAATAATATTCCATTAGCCTCTCGAAAATATAAAGACTTAAAGTAATATCTTTCTACAAATCCTGAGCTAGGGATACGCAACTCTTTTAAATACTGAACCCACTTTCGCAATTGTTCTTCATTTTCCACTCGAAAAGCTACGTGATGAACACTTCCACGTCCTGGTCTTTCCACAGGAAGATCTGACTCTTCAAGAACATGTATTTCGGCTCCAGTTCCTCCTAATCCGGTTTCAAATACTGTCACTTTCTTCTCTTGTATCATATAGGTTCCTACTTCATTAAATCCTAAAACCCGAGTTAAAATCATAGATGTGGATTCAAGCTTTGCTACCGTCAGCATCACAGGCCCCAATCCTATAATTGCATGTTCAACGGGAACTGGGCTTTTCTCCCAAGGTCTTCCCCCTTCAACCCCATGATTATTCTCATCAGATACAAGCATCAATCTTTGCCCTTCAAAATCCTTAAATGCTAGAGATAATCTTTCGTATACGTTTTGTTCCTCGTATTGTATACCTAAGGAATCAAATCTTTCCTTCCAATACTGAATTGCAGAATCTGATGGAACACGTAAAGAAGTGGTTGAAATACTATTTGTACCGTATCTTGTTTGGGCTGCATTAGGTATTTCAAAAAATGTCAGATCGGTACCTGGATTCCCTCTTTCATCTGCATAAAATAAATGATAGACAGAAGTATCATCTTGGTTTACGGTTTTCTTCACAAGTCGTAAACCTAGAGTTTTAGTATAAAATTCATAATTCCCCTTCGCATTAGCTGTTATGGCCGATACATGATGTTGTCCTTTTAAAGGTAATAACTGCTCCATCATTAGCACTCCCTTATCTCTAATTAAAATATCTCAGTTTAAAAGTATTTGTTTAATTGTGCACTATTTTACATCTGATTGCAAATAAATAAATTTTTCTTGTACAAAATGATAAGACATGCTATAGTAATAAAGCGATGAGCTGAATTGCATAAGTCGAGAGACACTCCTTAATTGGAATACACGAATGTGGCGTGTAGTCTCGTCGCCGCAATACGCAGAAAAGACTCCTACGGGGGTCTTTTCTTTTTTTACTTCTATAATTGTGATAAAAAATAGGTACAAAGTCTCTCTGAATGGACTCGGACAGATATATATGGTGGCAAAGTTCCAATGGCAGCCTCATAAGGGACTCCAAGCCAGAGTATTTTGTTATCAACCATGACAAAAGGAAACGGTGGTTGTTTCTCTTCTTGTTTAAATATTTGCTTTATGGAAGCGCCTTGTAGAAGCCGGTTCCACTCATTTGATAATTCTTTTCCTTCTGGGATTGAAACGAGAATTTCAGATTTGGCTGACCTAACATCGCTCGTTAATTTCTCAAGTTTTTTTGCATGCATCCAGTTAACTTCTTCATGTTGATTTTTTATCCAGGTGCCTATTTGTCCAGGAGTAATAAGCTGATTCGAACTTTCCTGAAATTCTAATAACTTTCGAATCGTTTTATCTCTATATACCTTCTGTTTTATGTAATTTCGGTTAGCAAGATGAACAAATTTCCCCTTTGTCCTTGTTACTGCTACATTAATTAACCTCTCACTCTCTTTCCCTGTTAATAACATACTAGGTCTACTCTCAGGAAACGAATCAACTGTATCAAAAACCATTACTTCCCTTTCACTACCTTGAAACTTGTGTACCGTTGCAGATAGGATTTCCCCATTCTGAAGCTGTTGATTGTATAAATCTTGTAACAGTGTATCCATCAGTTCTGCTTGGGCACGGTAAGGAGTCGTATACCCTATATTTTTAGAACCACCCACATATAATTCATGAATGACCTGAAATGAGAGCAAAACCTGTAACAAATTAAATCGTGAACCTGAGGTGGAACGCATACAATACTCCCCCATATGGCTCGTATCTAATAAGATCGACGCCATCTTTGGAAATGGAGCTCTATTTGCGATCGGCTCTCTTACGGCATACATACTTTTGTAATCTTTTACCAAACCAAAATATACAAACTGATTTGTGAATGATGAGATGTCAGGATGCATTCTCCTTTGTTCTGAAAGCATGAATATATGAGGATGCAACGTTCCCTCTTTCAACCCCTTTACAACTCCAGATTTATGAAACACATCCTCTTTTAACCATTCATTTACTAAAGGGTGATTGGCATGTGCAATAGGCGGAAGCTGTTTGAAATCACCACATACAATGCTCTTTTTTCCTAAAGAAACTGCCAAAGCAACTTGCGGGATATATGCCATGCTTACCTCGTCAATAATAACGAGGTCATATTCCTTTTCATAAATAGCAGGATCTGAGGCAGCTTTAGCAAGTGTAGTACCGATTACCTCTGCATCTTTTAGAAAAACCATTTCTTTCGCGCGAATTTTATCTAGTAGTTGAGCTAACTTTTTTTCAACTTCTAAAAGTGTTTCAGAGTCTCTAGTGGAGAAAGAACCTACCAAATCTTTTTTTAATAGTTGCCGCTCATTCCTCATTTCTTCTTTTTGCTCTGAAAGTTCAGGGTGATTTTTCTTTAATAAATAATCAATGGTTAAAGGAGTGTCCTGTAATAGTTCACTTGCTTGCGATCCATATCTAAGCAACTCTCCAATTTGTAGCTTGTTTTGTTTGTCAACAAAACGCAGGATCTCTAACATAAGCACATCAACAGCTTGGTTACTTTGAGACAAAACAAGAACCTTTTTTCCTTTTAAATATTTATTTGCAACGACCCTAGCTAGTGTATATGTCTTTCCAGTTCCAGGTGGGCCCCAAACAAAGGTAATCGGATTATATTTTGACCGAAGCACAAGCTCATGTACATTCGTTTTTATTTTTTCTATTGGATGGAGAGGGTCCATGTTTGGCTCCATCATTTTTTGAATCCTGGCCCTTTTCTTCTTGCTTGAACGAATGTCTTGAAGTCGATTAATTAATTCGTCTAAAAGTTCCCACGGGTCATATTGAAGCATGAGTTCACTTAAGTTAGCTCCAATATATTGTTTGAGTTCTACCATCATACTTTTTCCTTCTGATGATAAAACTCGACCTGCTATTTTTCGCTCTCCCCACCATAATGTCACCTTAGATCCAATGGGAATATTTGTCGTTGTTGATGCTGTATTAAAATAATAAATATAAGGTGGCCTCTCATTAATCGCATAGCCATGAGTAAGGCGATACCTTGTACTACCGTACTTTTTTAAATATGAAATCTCCATTTGCAGTGCCTTTTGCCATAGTTGTAAATAAGTTGCCATCATTGTCTTCCCTTATATTAATAGTAAAAACTCAGAGAGTACACACTGAGTTTTGTCTTGAGCCCATATTATACCTTAATTGGACCAAAAAAGTGGTTTAATTGTTATATTCAGTTAGGCTATGGATTGGCATATGGTCATCCTCGAACAACTCTTGACCTTCTTCAAGCGCAAAGTTTCGTCCGAGTGGCAACTTAAACATATCAATATCAACGATGTATTTTGGACGTCGTTTGGACTCTTTATATATTTTTCCGATATATTCCCCGATTAATCCAATTGCGATTAATTGAAGACCACCAATCAGCCAAATAGATGTGATAAGGGAAGTCCATCCAAGCTCTGTATTTCCAAAAAACTTTAAACTTAGAAAATAAAGGGCAAAGAAAAGACTGATAAAAAAAGATACTAAACCTCCCACGAGGACTAACCGAATCGGAGTAACTGAAAAGGAAGTAATTCCATTAAATGCAAACGAAAGCATTTTGCGCAAAGGATATTTACTCTCACCTGCTGTTCGTTCTTTTCTTTCATAAAATACCTTTGTAGATTGAAAACCAAGAAGGGGAATAATTCCTCTTAAAAACATATTTACTTCTTCAAATCCTTGAAGGTATTCTGCTGCACGCTTGCTTAGTAAACGATAGTCCGCATGATTATAAATAAGCTCTACTCCCATTTTGTTCATTAACTTATAAAATGATTCCGCAGTAAATCGTTTAAAGAATGTATCTGAATCACGCTTCTCCCTTACACCGTAGATAACTTCATATCCCATCTGATATTTCTCAATAAACTCCCGCATAACATAAATATCGTCCTGTAAATCTGCATCAATTGTAATAATAGCATCCGATGACTCTGTTGCTATGTGTATTCCTGCTAATATGGCATTTTGATGTCCTACATTTCTAGACAGCTTCACTCCCTTAATCATTCCGTTTTTTAACGTTTCTTTATAAATTAGTTTCCATGTTTGGTCTATACTACCGTCATCTACAAACAGTATCTTACTCTTTGAAGAGACTAGTCCACCATCAATCATACTAGTCAACAAGTTCGATAACTCAGAAAAGGTTTTGTGTAATATTTCTTCTTCATTGTAACAAGGTACAACAATCGTTACGTTTGTTGAATTCAAAGTATTGCTCCTCCTAGCTGTTTAATATAATTTGTATAGATAAATGGTCCAAGCAGAGCTTTCAGATTGAAATATATTTTCAAGTTGTAATTCGTTCTCATCCGCATTCTTAATAGGCATTGCTGAAAATACATACTCCCCACCTAATTCCTTTAATTTAGATGGCTGCAGCTGCAGATTTTTGAGAGTTTTAGATGAATTCTTTTTGACCATATAATGCTTTCCAATTTGGGCAGTAAAAATATAGCATCTCCCCCCCCATTCATCGAAATACCTTTTGATTTTTTGATTTTTCCTTAATTCCTTTTCAATAATGGTCCGAAATTGATGCTTATATGTTAAAGGATAGAAGTTATTATACGTATCAAGTGTGTAGAAACCGTTATACTGTGCGATTGCTGGGTGAATACCGATACTTACCACACGATAGTCGGTTACTGGTCTTCCAATAAACGTTTTTATGTTGGCAAATTGTTCTGTTGCGTAAAATTGTTTTACGGTTGGCTTTCGATGATTAATGATCTCTTCATTAAAGGCAAATAACAGCAGGATCTGCGCAACAAGGATGTATCGAATATATCCGTTTTTTTGAATGTATGCCTTAATAATGAACAAGGCTTGTGCGAAATTGATATAAATAATAAGCGGTCTAAGAAAGTGAAACCTCGCGAAATTAAACGTATTCAAAAAATGAATTCTTTCTACGATAGGAGCCCACCCTTCATAAAACCAAAATGCATACCAAAGGGATAAGAGAAAGTTTAAAACGAATAACGTAAGATACACTTTATGAACTTTCCAACTCTTATTTTTTAATATTAAAAAAAGAGCAATTAAGAGTATCGGAAGGATGACTAAACCATGAACGGTCATAACATGTGTATGTCCTAGGATGAAATTCTTAAAGGTTAAGCGAATCACGCGCCATAATGGAAGCGTGGCATGAATATATTCATCTCGACTGTTTGGTTCACTCGCCACGAGGAAGGAACTAACCAGACGATATTCTACGAGCAAAAAAAACAATGTCATATACACGATAGAAAGAAGAAATCGTATTTGAAGCATTTTTCTCGTTAAAAGCTCGTAAAACCAAAAGATGCCCACCGCTACCAAAAAGAAGAAAAAACCTAGTACAAAGCTTGAGTAGAAAGGTAAAAAAGTAAAAATGATTACGTTACTCCAAGTTTTCTTTCCCCTACGAACATTCAACAATGCCCAAAAGGCCAAAGGCATACCAAGTGTACTTAACATCCCTGATGGCCAAAAGGGAGTTAACGCAAACGCTAAAGCGACACCTATACGAATCAGCGTATCTTGACTCCTGGTCACAAAGTAATCCCGAAGCAATAAGTACATACCAAGAAAAGCAAAAAAACGAGTGATCGCTTGGCTAATGGCATACGCTGTCATCGTTGGAAGAAAATGATGAAGCCAAACGATTCCACTAAATTCAGTTCCAAATGCATTTCTAGGCAGACCATTTATGACTTGCGGGATTACAGCATCAATCCCTCCAAATAGTTCGCCACTCCTGGAAAGAACTTTATACCAAGCAAGATTCGAATCCAAGTTATCATGAACTCGTATATGTGCATTTTCTCCTAATACAAATAAAGGCAGTAAGTACACAGCTATCACTACTAATGCGAACACGAACATTTTCCGCTCAAAAACAGTTGAAGATTTGAACAAACTAGCCACCTCATTCAATAAAGCTCCATTTCTAACTTTTGCATTATTACCGTAATTATTCCATTTTGTTTTTCAAATTAAAAAAGCCCCCAGATGGGAGCTTTTTTACTATTTCTTTATAAACATTTGGGTCCAGTGGTTTCCAGCTTCGACATAACCAACACCAATATGTGAATAGTTACCACTTAAAATGTTTTTACGGTGTCCTTCACTATTCATCCATGCTTGGACAACTTCCTCAGGAGTTCTCTGTCCTTTTGCAATGTTCTCTCCAGCACTTTGATACGTAATTCCGAAATCACGCATCATATCAAATGGAGAGCCGTAGGTCGGACTAGTATGTGAGAAATATCCTTTTTGTTGCATATCGCGTGATTTCTCACGAGCTACGTTACTAAGCTTAGTATCTGCTTGAAGCGCAGGTAAACCAGCTTTTTTACGTTCCGCATTCGTTAACTCAATTACTCTCGATTCAATCGAGCTAATGGAACCAGCAGCAGGTGTAGTTTTTGGTGCTGGAGCTGGGGTAGCAGGAGCTGCTTGGTTTTGATTTTGTGTTGGCGCTTGTTGAGGCTGTGTCGCCTTCGGCTGTTGTTGTGTAGGTTGTTGCTGTCCAGCTTGACCAGTAACAATCTTCCATTGACCTTGCTTGATAATCTGGCTATGAGGATATTTACCACTTGGTGTACTTGTACTATAAGCATTTGGGTCAATTGTGATTACACCCGTTTTAATTTTTAATATGTCACCGTTATGTGCCAGTGCTTTGGGTCCACCTTGTTCCTTTGATGTCCCGTTCATTCCAGCTGCTCCAAAGCCTCGATTATCTCCTCGACCTTTTTTCACATATCGATAATCATCGGTTGGGGACGGATTAGTACCCACATCTGTACGGCCAATCTCTCTTCCGCCTCGGTAATCAGAGTCCATATGATATTGATGATCTCCTCGACCTAAACGAACAAGAGGATTCATATCTGTATTATTCACTCGTTGAGTTCTGTTTGTTGTATATCTTGATGCTTGGTCACTTGTAAATCCTACATCCGAAGTACCGGTCGTGCGGTTATTAGTATCTTCGGCTGCATTGTTGTTACAAGCAGTAAGCAACATTAAAGAAAAACCTACAGAAAGTAGACGCTTGTTCAATGTAAACCCCTCCTTTTAGTAAATAAGTGTTACATATGTATTGTTTCTTCTTTCGAGACAAAACATAGATGGGAAAAATCGAGAATAAAAATGGCATAAACAAGGAAAAATGACATAAAAAAAGATAACCTTATTAAAGGCTATCTCAGGTGACTTTTATTTTGATCGTACAGCTGATATCTTTACAACCAGATCAATGGTACGTTCGATATCTAGTTTGTTCACTTGATGATGAGTGGTAAACCTAACAGAGGTTGGTCCAAAGGTGACAGCTAGCACTCCCTGTTTTTCTAATTCATTTACAAATGCTTGAGAGCTCATTTGTAAATTTGCTATATCAACTACCACAATATTTGTTTCTACTTCATTGACCACTTGAATCCCCTTTATATTTTTTAGACCATTAGAAAAGCCCCTAGCTAACTGATGGTCTTCAATTAACCTTTCTCTCATAGTTGTTAAAGCTACATACGCTGGTGCCGCAATCAGCCCAGCCTGCCGTAATCCTCCACCTAATCTTTTTCTCCACTTTCTTGCTTTGACGATAAAATCTTTATCTCCAGCCAAGATGGAACCAACAGGTGCGCCAAGCCCTTTTGATAAACATACTTGTACCGTATCACAGTACTGCGTAAAATCAGTTACAGAAACACCTAAAGCTGCAGCTGCATTAAACAACCTAGCTCCATCCACATGTACAGGTACATGATTTTCTACTCCTATTTCATAGATCTGTTTCATGTTTTCAACAGGAACGACCGCACCACCTGCGCGATTATGTGTATTTTCCAAGCAAATTAAGCCCGTATCTGGAAAATGAATGTCCTCGGGACGAATAGCCGAACGTACTAATTGTGGATCCATCGCTCCTCTAGAGCCTTGTATCGTTCTAGTTTGCACTCCAGCTAACGCGGACACCGCACCTGACTCATAATAAAAAATATGTGATTCTGCTTCTAGTAAAAGCTCTTGTCCCGGACGGCAATGGGTTAGAACAGCAATTTGGTTCCCTTGTGTCCCACTTGTTACGAATAGTGCCGCTTCCATACCAAGAATGGCAGCAGCTTCCTCTTCTAATTTATTAACAGCTGGATCCTCTCCATACACATCGTCACCAACCTCTGCATTAAAAGCAGCCTCTCTCATTTCCTTTGTCGGTTTTGTCACTGTATCACTTCGTAAATCAATCACTATGTTTACACTTCCTTTTATTTCGTATCTCTAAATTATAAAACTTGATCCACCATTTTTGTATAAAAAAAACCAGATCTTAAAAAAGTTCTGGTTATGACTAAGGTTTAATGACAGTTTTTTGGGTCAATGTCCTGAAATAAAGTAGCGAAGGTGGACTTATAATTCTTCGTTATCGTTACTAATTCATTCTCTCCATAAGCTTGACAATAATGAATAAAATCATCTAATTCATAATAGATGTTTTCAACCACCTGTAATGGCAGGGAAATTGTAGTCAAATGCTCTCCTCCATCAGCTTCTGGAACACACATTAAAAACTTGTGGTAGAGAAAGTCAAAAAACTGTAACTCATGATGAAGATGCTCCCTCTCCACATCATCAAGACCCTCGTTTTCTTCCACCTCATAACCACGCCAATGCAAGTGAAAGGAAGAAAAATGAATCCAAAACATTAATATCTTCGAGTTAATCATTAACTTAATATCATTCGTTTCAACAGAAGAATCTAAAGAAAATAACTCCATAAAAAATGCCCCCTCATTTTAAAGACATTTTAACTTCTCAGTTTTGCAGAACGCCTATAAACAAATAACCGATACTCATCATAACATAAAGGAAGGGTTCCACCTATTTACTTTTAATTCCATAAAGGAGAGATTTGATGACGCTTAAAAATCAAAATCCGTTAATACTTTCCAACCAAGGAGAACCAAACTCCAATCAGACTGTATTCCGCTATTCCTACTTTGAAGACGTCCTGCAAAACCAAAAAATGACTAACTCTACTTTATCTCAATCCATTGAATCATTTCATAGCACGCTTAGTGAAACCACCTCCTCTCATCAGATAAAATTTAATGAGTTATTACAAGAAATCAGCCGATCAGAACAATCTTTACGGGACATTGCATCAATAATGATTGAACAAAGTAAAACAAATCAAAAAATTCTCGAGAGACTCGATAAGCTTGAAAAAGAAAATGAACTTGTCCTTAATGAAATTACAAAAGAAGGGCTTATGCACGAAGCAATGGTGGATCAACTGTCTTTACAAGATCAACGTTTACTCGAGATTAGTTCAACTCTGTCTGCACACGAACAACAAAAAGTTGAGTTAACAAAACAACTACATGTACATGAAAATATGTACGAAGAGATTTCAGAAAAAATGGGATTACAAGAGGTATTTCATCAAACAGTGATGGAAAGGTTAGACCATCAAGAGGCCATGTCGGAAAAAATTCAAAGACAACTCGATCATTTAAAGACTGCCATTTATGAGAGAGCCTCACACTTGGCAGAAACAATAGAGACGAACTTTAGCAAAGTTGCTAAACCTGTTCATCGATTTTTTGTACAAAAAGAAAAAAATGAGCAAAAATAATAAAGAAACCCCAGTTTATAATGACTGGGGTTTAAGCTTAAGCAGTTTTTGCAGGTAATATGATATTAAAGGTGGTGCCTTTGTTTATTTCACTTTCTATATATACTTTCCCTTGGTGGCTCTCAATGATTTTAAAGCTAACCATTAACCCAAGACCGTTGCCTTCCTTTTTGGTTGTATAGAACGGTTCACCAATCTTTTTGAGCTTATCCTCTGGTATCCCAACTCCCGTATCTTGAATTGAGATTTGTACTTGGCTACCCTCGACACTTACTTTAACGGTTAGTTCCCCACCATTCGGCATAGCCTCAATACCGTTCTTTACAAAGTTTAGAAACACCTGTTTTAGTCTATCCTCATCACACTCAATTTGAATGATTTCCTCGTTTGCTTCAAAACTCATTTTCACATTCTTTTTTCGTGCTTCGAATTCTAATAGTGAAAGTACATTTTTTATAATCGTGATGATATTTTTTTCTTCAAGTTCTACAGCCTTAGGCTTGGCAAGAACCATAAAATCCTCAACAATCGTATTTACTCGGCCAATCTCATCAAGAATGATCTCAATAAACTCTCTTCTTTGTGGATCGGTTTCATCCTCTAGTAGAAACTCTCCATATCCCTTCATAGAAGTAAGCGGGTTTCTTATTTCATGGGCAACCCCAGCAGCTAACTGACCGACAGCAGCGAGCTTATCCTGACGATGAAGTGTTTCTTCTGTTTTCTTTCTTTCAGTAATATCATTTCTTATAGCAAGATATTGATACGGTTTCCCTTTTTCATTCATAAACGGAATGATGGTTGTATCTACCCAATAATATGTTCCGTCCTTTGCTTTGTTTCTTATTTCACCTTTCCAAACATGTCCGTTCCCTATTGTGCTCCACAACTCCTTAAAGAAAGCTTTGGAATGTAACCCAGAATTTAAAATTCTGTGATCTTCCCCAATAAGCTCTTCACGTGTGTATTTAGAAATCTCACAAAATTTATCATTCACTTTTGTAATTTTTCCCTTTTCATCCGTAAAAGCAACAATGGAAGATTGATCTAAAGCAAAATTTATGTCGTTGACTTCTTTTAACGAATCTTTTAATTTCTCTTCTGCTAATTTTCTATTGGTGATATCATGTCGAATCGCGACATATTGATACGGTTTGCCATTTTTCCCTAGAAACGGAACAATGGTCGTATCCACCCAATAGAAACTTCCATCCTTCGCTCTATTTCGAATTTCACCTTTCCAAACTCTCCCTGAGCTAATCTCTTTCCAAAGTTGTTGGAAATAACTACGTGGATGGTAACCTGAATTTAATATCCGATGATCCATACCGAGAAGCTCTTCTCTTTGATACTTAGAGATTTCAACAAATTTGTCATTAACAAAGGTAATTTTCCCTTTTGGATCTGTAATAGCAACAATGGAAGACTCGTCTAATGCAGCTGTGATATCTTTAAGATTTGTGTCAGTAATAGCCAACTTTCTGCTGATAAAGGCTGAAGATGAAATTAACCCTATTAAGATAACTATCGATAAGAAGAGAACAAAATAAATGAATAATCTTTCATCGTACATATTCTCTAATTGATCATTATTCTTAAACCTAATAATTTCAGCAGATTTTACAAGTAAAAAATGCCCTTCCACAATAGCTATCGTTAATACTAAAGCTGCTAAAGGCTTCATCCAAATACGATGACTTACTGAAAAGTTTTTAGCAAAAAACAGCATCCAAAATACAAACCAAAAAGAAGCACACATTAAAACAAGAGCAACGACAAGGATAAGAGGATTATAAGAAAAAACGATTTCCAGCCCTAGCATCCCAACCATATGAACGAACAAAACTGCACAAGTCATAAAAATACTTCCTAATAACAGGCTCGTTTTATGGAAGTGCTGTGTTGTAACAGTATAAAACGCAAGCCCTACAAAGCTAATACCAATTATCAGTGATAACAAAAGTAATGGAATACGATAATGAAAGGAAGCTGCTCCATCTATAGTAAGCATTCCAATAAAATTCATTAACCAAATACCAACACCCATTGATAAGGTACCGGCTATTAATAAAAACCTCCTATTTCGTTCAGAGGAATGAAGCATTGCAACAAGGTTCATTGAAGTATAGGAAGCCATTATCGTTAAAATAAATGCAGAAAAAATTAAAATAGGATTGTACGATCCAATAATTTCTTGCATAAAAGAGATGCCTCCTTTTTTAAAACAGTTTATATCTACTTGATTTTAATGGATAGATACCGTTTATAAAAGAAAAAGTTTTGTTTTTTGTCACAATTATTTTCTTTTGTTTTCCCACCTAAAATGATATCTTAGTACACTTCGCTTATTTATAAAATATTTTGAATTTTTTATGAAAAGGGTCTACACATTTTAAACATCCTCGTGTATACTGTACTATAACAATAGGTAATATAACATTCTGTATTATATAAGGAGGGGTAAAAATGTTAATTAGTCCAGTTGAGTTTTTCCGTACATTACCCAAAAAGGTTTGTCCCGAGTGTGGTCAACAAGTACATGAACAGGCTGAATCGTACATCTTGGAATGTGACAGATGCCTTTCAAAGAAAATGGAAGAGTAACAGTAACTGAGCACGGTGAGATTAAATGATCTCACCGTTTTTTTTGTATTAATTTGTTAAAATATTTAGAAAAATCCATCCAAATCATGTATACTAACAATGTATATACTTAGGAATACGAAATACATAGTTAGGGGGAAAGGAAAATGGAGAAAACATCTCAAAAAAGGTATTTACGTGGAGAGGTACCCGAGCATTTAACATGGGACTTGAGTGATTTGTTTGCCTCTGAAGACGCATGGCAAGACCATCTCAAATTGGTAGAAAACGATCTTAGTCTGTTTGATGCTTTTAAAGGAAAAGTAACCGAAAACTCCGCTACGTTACTCGAATGTTTAGAACAACGTGAAAAGTTTACTCATAAATTAATAAAAATTTCTACTTTTGCTTCTTTAAAGCAATCTGAAGATGGAACAAATCCAATCAATCAGGCGAATGTTGGGAAGCTTTCATCGCTACTATCCAATATAAATTCATCATTATCCTTTATTGATTCAGAATTATTAAAACTTGACGAAGTGACCCTTTCACAATTCGTACAAGAACAACCGAATCTCCTTCCTTTTCAGAGTATGCTAAATGATTTGCTAGAGACAAAAAAGTATCGTTTATCCCCCGAAACTGAACAAGTACTTGCTGCTCTTGGAGAAGTTTACGGAGCACCTTACCAAATTTATCAAACAAGTAAATCTGCCGACATGACTTTTTCTTCGTTTTTAGACGCCGAAGGAAATGAGTTACCAAATAGCTTCGCTCTATTCGAAGACCGATACGAATTTTCACCAGATCCAATAGTGAGAAGAAATTCCTATGAATCATTTGTAACTACATTAAGCAAGTACAAAAATACGTACGCTACTGTGTATGCAACTGAAGTAAAAAAACAAGTCGCTTTGTCTAAATTACGGGGTTATGATTCTGTAACAGATATGCTTTTACATCCACAAAAAGTTGATAAAGTTACCTATGAGAATCAATTGAATGTTATTCAAAGGGAGCTTGCTCCGCATATGAGAAGGTTTGCTCAGTTAAAAAAGCGTGTTCTTGGTCTTGAAACGATGAGATTCTGTGACTTAAAGGCACCTTTAGATCCCTCTTTTAATCCATCTACGACCTATGAGGAAGCAAGCCAAGTGATTTTAGAGGCATTAAAAGTAATGGGACCTGAGTATAGTAGCATCATGAAAAAAGGATTAACGGAAAGATGGGTTGACTTAGCTGATAATGTTGGAAAATCAACCGGTGCATTCTGTTCTAGCCCTTACGGCTCCCACCCGTATATTCTTATAACATGGACAGACACCATGAGAGGTGCTTTTGTACTTGCCCATGAGCTTGGACACGCAGGACACTTTTATTTGGCAAATAAAAACCAACGGATAATGAATACTCGCCCATCCATGTATTTTATTGAAGCCCCCTCAACGATGAATGAAATGCTTTTGGGTGACTACTTACTCTCTCAAACGAATGATGTACAAATGAAGCGCTGGGTGGTATTACAATTGTTAGGAACGTATTATCATAACTTTGTTACACATCTTCTAGAGGGAGAATTCCAAAGAAGAGTTTATCGTTTAGCTGAGGAAGGTGTACCATTAACAGCTAAAACACTTTGCGAACAAAAAGCAAATGTGCTGACGGACTTCTGGGGTGATACAGTTGAGATCGATGAAGGTGCAAGTCTCACATGGATGAGACAGCCTCATTACTATATGGGACTATATCCATATACGTATTCCGCTGGCTTAACTGCTTCAACTGCTATGGCTCAGTTAATAAAGGAAGAAGGTCAACCGGCTGTTGAGCGTTGGCTAGAGGTATTAAAAGCTGGAGGGACTCTGCGTCCATTAGAGCTCCTAAAACATGCTGGAATTGACATGTCATCACCAGCCCCTATTGAGAAAGCCGTAAGCTACGTGGGGACATTAATTGATGAGCTAGAAGCTAGCTATCAATAATAAAAAGAGCACAGATTACTTTTACGTAGTCTGTGCTTTTCAGTGCAAATAAAAACTCTCTAGTTATAACTAGAGAGAAAGTCAACATCTTAGGGGACCCAACCATTTTTCACCAGCTTTGCTTCCGGTTTAGTTATTTTCCTACTTCAAATAACAAGGTTAAGCTTTTTTAAAACCTTTGCTGATGTGTGTTTGTTCCGTTTTAGGATTACGTTGGATGATCTCACACTCTTAGAGAGAAGTGAGAAGGTATTCCTTCCGAATAACAAACAGCCTTATTAAGTTTTAGTTTTTAACTCTCATACACATAAAGGGAAGCTTTATTATCATTATATAAAGGAAGTTGTAATTTCCATTACCAAATTTTCCGTTTTTGGTCAACTTTTTAACCCAAGGCTTTGGCTTCTTTTCCCTTTTTTTCTCGTAACTAATTTTCTTAATACTATATCGCTACAATACTTAAAATGAGAATTTCAGCTTCAGGTCTTAGCTACTTACTAAGTAGCTTTTTACTGAATAAGTAGTGATTAAAAAGTAGGGATTTTACATTTTACCTTTCTTTTACCGCTTCACAAATTATGTGTGAACTATATAGTTTACTCGTTCTCAATACACTTACATACGGAACGAACACTATATGGTTGAGTCTCCTAAAATGTTAACTCCTTTCTTTTTTGAATTATTTTTCTTTACACTCTTATTATATCACCTGAAAAAAGGAATACTCCCCAAAACTGTGATAGTTATGTGAACGTTTCCATTCCTTCAGAAAGAATAACACTTGAAATTGATGAGAACGATATATATATGCTCATCAACTAAAAGGAGGTAATCATGAGATGGAGATGATCAATCCAAAAGAGGTCAAAGTAGGAGATGAGGTGTTTGTGATCTATAATAACCCACATACTCCGACTGTATCTAATATAAGAGCTGCTGAAATCGTACAACATCCTCATAATCCCGATGCAGTAGCCTTATTTTTAAATGAGACCTTTCATGTAATTGAAGATGATGATGCGCTTTTTGCTTCTGAAACTGCTGCTGAACAAGCATTTAATGACCATTATTTTAATTCGGATACACACTAAAGAAGCAAGGCTACGCCTTGCTTCTAATCCCTAATTGATTTTGGGGAGCTCTCTAACTTCCATTGTTGTGTCATGTCCGCACAATGGACATTTTAAATCGGAGCTTGCAAACTCTTTTCTCATCCAACCAATACAATCGTTATCAGCACATGTATACACTTCAATATCCATTAAAATATCTTCTGGTTTTTCTTCTTGAGCTTTTCTGTTAAAGAACATAGCAATTGCCCCCATTCTAGAGATTCTTTCGTTCTTTTTATTTAGTATGTACAAATTATTATATTTTAAAAGTATTTTTTCCTGTGTATCCAAAAACAAACAACCTGCCCCTTAAGCAGGTTGTTTATTTCTTCTTATAACCAAGAAGCTCCAACAATGATTAATAAGATAAATAATACGACGATTAACACGAATCCTCCGTATCCAGTGCCACATCCACCATAACCATATCCGTAGTTATAGCCCATAGCATTCAACCCCTTTAATTATCAATTACTAATTAATATCCCCATCCTACGTATGCTGCTCCCACTATAATCAATAGGATGAATAAAACGACGATCAAAGCAAATCCACCGCCGTAGCCGAATCCAGCTTCTGCGCTCATTACTTCCACCTCCCATGACATCTATCGGCAGTATATGTGTGCAAAAGTTGTCCTGTATGGGCGTTTTCACTAATTCATTTTTTTCATCATCAAAAAAACTCCTTGAGCTGTATCAAGGAGTTTTTCCATACCATTAAATTCTTACATTTTCGCTACTCTTTTCTCTGAAACGGAAAAAGAAACTTCATTTTCAATTACTTTCTTTTCTTTAACAACAGGCTTTTTATTTAAATACACATAGAAAGCTCCGACAAAAATACTTCCTCCAATTAAATTTCCAAGAGTTACAGGTATGATATTATGGATTGCTGACCAAATGGTAATCGTTTCTGGATGTGGAACCATTAGTGCAATACCAAATAGCGCCATATTTGCAATGCTGTGTTCATAGCCAGAGATAACAAAACCAAATACAAGTAAGAGGGTTAAAAGGAGTTTTGCTACGTCACCTTTTACATGCATTGGTAACCAAATGGCTAAACATACAAGCCAATTACAAAGAATTGCACGAAAAAAGATTTCTACTGTATGTCCGTGCATCTTATAACTTGCAACGTCCATCAAAAGTTCCGATTTGTCTGGTGATAAAAATAAACCTGATAGCATGATCAGAACAGAAAAAAACAATGTACCAGCTAAATTACCAAAGTAACAAGCCACCCAGACTTGGAACGTCTCATACCAGGTAGTTTCCTTTTTTAACGTTCCGATGGTCATTGTCATTGTGTTACTTGTAAACAACTCCGCCCCACCGTAAATAATCATTACGAGTGCAGTCCCAAAGAAAATAGCTACCAACATCATGGCAGACGGAGACCCGGCATCAAAGAAAAATTCCCCCGTTTTATAAGATACCATGATTCCAAAACCAATATAGACCCCAGCAAGCATCGCCTTAATAAAGTAATGTAGTTTAGAAGACATCCACGTATCTCTTTTTTTCCTAGCGTTTAATGCCGCTTCCTCAATGGGTGTAAGCTCATTATACATGTTCAGGATCCTTTCTCTTTTCAAAATGTGAAAAACGTCACAATATTTACTGTCATTTTACCCCTCATTTTTGCTTTTGTTAATAGAAAAACTAATGAACGCTTCGTGACTCTTTATGAAGCGGTTACATAATTCTTATTTCATCATTAAAATATTGAAAACTAGGGTTTTCAATATAGGAATATTAAAAACCTCCCTTTCTCCCCTGTTACAAATATCACACTTATAAAGAAATTTTCAAATTAAACGTGATTTCTGTCACAAAACGTTAACTCTTTGTGAAGTAAACTATATTGACCAGATACATAACATTCTTTTAAATAAACTATATGGCCAGCGCTTAAAGGAGGATACGAATGGTGAAGCAAAAATATAAGGAAGAATTGTCCTACGAACTTGGCGAATTATTAAAATCGGCTGAACGAATTGTACCTATAAAAAAAGGAAGTTTTCTATTTAAAGAAGGACAAGAAGCGAGAGAAATGTATATTATCTTATCAGGTAAGGTTCAAATATCAAAAATGAACGCCGAAGGAAACGAACTGAGTTTAAGACTTTGTAAGCATAATGATATTGTAGGAGAACTAACCTTATTTACTGTAGATCCAAGGTATATATTTAATGCCAAAGTCATAGAAAATGGTGAAGCAGCAGCCATAAATATTGCTGATCTTGAACAAGCATTTTTTAAAAATAGCGAGTTGGCATTTGAATTCCTAAGATGGATGAATGATCATATAAGAAAAACCATTACTAAGTTTCGTGATTTAGTGTTAAATGGAAAAAAAGGCGCACTCTATTCTACCATTATCAGATTATGTAACAGTTATGGGGTTTTAAGAGAAAATGGAATTGAAATATCGGTTCCATTAACCAATCAAGATTTAGCAAATTTCTGTGGTACAGCAAGAGAAAGCGTTAGTAGAATGCTGACTGAATTGAGGAGGAACCATACCATTTCTATTAGCAAAAAAATAATTACTGTCCATGACCTAGATTATTTAAAAAAAGAAATAGATTGTGAGAACTGTCCGATAGAATATTGTAATATTGATTAATCATAATCGCCTATTTAGGGCGATTATTTATTTTTGTCGAAAAATCGTGTCAAATACTATCGGAATATTCACTATATTAATGATTGAAAAGTAGTTTTATAAAATGATAGTATTAACCGTGTAAGCGTTGTCATAGTTTGGAAATTACTTAACCATTTAATAGCGGGAGGGAAACAATGAGTCAATTAACTGTTCAATTGCATGAAAAAGTAGAGAAGTTCCTATCAGGTAAAAAGAAGCTCTTTATTAATGGAGAATTCGTCGAGAGTCAAACTCAAAAGACATTCGAAACCTATAACCCTGCTACTGGCGAAGTGCTTGCAACTGTTTTTGAAGCCAACGAAGTAGATGTAGACCTTGCTGTGAAGGCAGCTAGAAAAGCTTTCGATGAAGGTCCTTGGTCAAAAATGGGTAGCGCTCAAAGAAGTAGATTAATGTATAAGCTTGCTGACCTAATGGAAGAAAATGCAGCTGAACTAGCACAACTTGAAACATTGGACAACGGTAAACCAATTAAAGAAACTACGAATGCTGATATTCCTTTAGCTGTTGAACATATGCGATATTATGCTGGCTGGGCAACGAAAATCGTCGGGCAAACCATTCCGGTTAACGGGCCGTACTTTAACTATACTCGACACGAAGCGGTCGGGGTGGTTGGACAAATTATTCCTTGGAACTTCCCTCTTCTAATGGCCATGTGGAAGCTAGGTGCTGCACTAGCAACAGGATGTACAGTCGTACTAAAACCAGCAGAGCAAACACCTCTTTCTGCCTTGTACTTAGCAGAGTTAATTCAAGAGGCAGGCTTCCCTCCTGGTGTTGTCAATATCATTCCTGGATTCGGTGAAACCGCAGGTCAACCGCTTGTTGACCATCCACAGGTTGATAAAATTGCTTTCACCGGTTCAACTGAAATTGGGAAAATGATTATGGAGAGAGCAGCCAAAACGTTAAAGAGAGTAACCCTAGAACTTGGCGGAAAATCGCCAAACATCTTGCTCCCTGATGCTGATCTTTCAAAGGCAATTCCTGGAGCACTAAATGGGGTCATGTTTAACCAAGGTCAAGTGTGCTGTGCAGGTTCTCGTGTCTTTATTCAGAAAAAGCAATTTGATAATGTTGTTGCTGATATGGTAAGTCATGCGAAGAACATTAAGCAAGGAGCAGGTCTACACTCTGACACAGATATCGGACCTCTCGTTTCAAGTACACAACAAAAACGCGTTCTTGGGTATATTGAAAAAGGAATTAACGAAGGAGCGGAGCTATTAGTTGGTGGAAATAATCCATTTGAACAAGGATACTTTGTTTCACCAACGATTTTCGCCAATGTTAATGACCAAATGACGATCGCTAAAGAAGAAATATTTGGCCCTGTTATTTCTGCCCTTCCATATGAAGACTTAGATGAGCTTATAGCTCGTGCGAATCAAAGTGAATACGGCTTAGCTGCTGGGCTATGGACACGTGATGTAGCTCAAGCACACTACGTAGCCAACAATTTACGAGCTGGAACGGTTTGGGTGAACTGCTACAACGCATTTGATGCCGCTTCCCCGTTCGGTGGATATAAGCAATCCGGTCTTGGTCGTGAAATGGGCTCTTATGCACTTAACAACTATACTGAAGTTAAGAGTGTTTGGATCGGTATGAATTAATAACCACAAGAAAGCGAGAGGGTCTTCCCTCTCGCTTTTTTATAAACAAATATTAGTAGCCGTAGCCTCCACCGAAGAATCCTGCTCCAACAACGATTAGCAAGATAAACAGGACAACGATTAAAGCGAAGCCGCCTCCATAATTTCCACTCATGATAGTTAACCCTCCTCTATAGCCTTTTCACTCTTAGTGTATTCAGACGGGATGTCAACGGTATAGATGAATGTCCTATATGGGATCAATTAAATAAGTTCACAATATGTCCATAGGATTTTCCCTCAAGATTCATTATCTTAAATAGAGGGGGTATGTTCATGAAGAAAATATATATGATTTGTTCAATTATAGTCATCGTTGGTATTACTGCTGGAATATCCTTTTTTTTAATTCGTGATGCCAATGCAACAATTCCTGATGATATCGTTTTGACGACAATGAACAATGAAAGCTTTGATTTTAGTAAAACCGAAAAAAAGATAAAACTGGTTGAATTCATGTATACGCATTGTCCTGATATTTGTCCCACCACAACATTGAAAATGAATCAATTAAAAACGGATCTTGAAGAGGAAGGCGTATTCGGAGATACGATTCAATTTCTAACCGTTAGTATTGATTCCTATCGTGATACACCGGAAGTGATGAAAAGTCACATGTCCCATTTTGAAATTAAAGACGATGGAAACTGGTTATTCTTAACTGGTGATCCCAGTAATATTAAGGAAGACCAAAAGGATATTGAACGATTAGCCAATACCTTTCAGTTTCAATATAGAGATCCAGGTGATGGATTCTATGTCCACTCTACTTTCGTTTTTCTTGTAGATGAAAACAATAAATTTATTAAGAAATTCCCTATGGGTGATGATTTTAATCGAGAAGATGTCTTTAATAAAATTATGAAGGAAATACAATAAAACGAGCGGCGTCAATAGCCGCTCGTTTTATTAATTTGTTGAAGAAGATAATTTTGCCTGTTGCTGCAGTAGGAGAATTGATTTTGGGCGAGGTTTCGAAAAACTCACTTTAATTCCTGACCCCTTTAACCGATTAACTAAGTCTATTAATTGTTTTTTAGCCATATTAAAGACTCCTTTTCCGATCTAATTAGCTTTATTGTACATGATAAATATGAAAAAAATATGAAATTTCATCATTTTTTTCTATGAAAATAAAACTTTTATTTAAGGTTGATTTTTTTGGCAATGCTGATGATATAGAAATTCATGCGAACAACCAGTAAAAAGTGTTATAATGAAAATTATTGTTTATTTTGTTTGGAGGAAAAGAAATGATTACAGTAACAGACGTAAGCCTACGATATGGTGACCGTAAACTATTTGAAGATGTAAATATTAAATTCACACCTGGTAATTGCTATGGATTAATTGGGGCAAATGGGGCAGGAAAATCAACATTTTTAAAAATCCTTTCTGGTGAAATAGAGTCACAAACCGGTCAAGTTTCCCTTGGACCTGGAGAAAGATTGGCGGTTTTAAAGCAAAACCACTATGAATTCGAAGAAGAAGAAGTAATGAAAGTAGTAATCATGGGACATAAGCGTCTATATGAAGTCATGCAAGAAAAAGACGCTATTTATATGAAAGCGGACTTTACAGATGAAGACGGAATGAAAGCTGCTGAGCTTGAAGGAGAATTTGCGGAGCTAAATGGTTGGGAAGCCGAATCAGAAGCTGCCATTTTATTAAAAGGGCTTGGAATCACTGAAGACCTTCACACGAAAAAGATGGCAGATATTTCAGGTTCTGATAAAGTAAAGGTACTTCTTGCGCAAGCTCTATTTGGTAAGCCTGATGTTCTTCTACTTGATGAGCCCACGAACCACTTAGACATAAAAGCAATCCAATGGTTAGAAGAATTTCTAATTAACTTTGAAAATACCGTTATTGTTGTATCCCATGATAGACATTTCCTTAATAAAGTATGTACGCATATTGCGGACTTAGACTTTTCAAAAATCCAAATCTACGTTGGAAACTACGATTTCTGGTATGAGTCAAGCCAGCTAGCACAGAGAATGGCTCAGGATCAAAATAAGAAAAAAGAAGAAAAAATCAAAGAACTTCAAGCATTTATCGCGAGATTTAGTGCTAACGCATCTAAATCAAAGCAAGCAACATCAAGAAAAAAATTACTTGATAAAATTTCTTTGGATGACATTCGTCCATCCTCTAGAAAATATCCATATGTTGGTTTTACTCCTGAAAGAGAAATAGGAAACGACCTGTTACGTGTTGAAGGAATAACAAAAACCATCGACGGAGAAAAAGTTTTAAACAATGTTAGTTTCGTAATGAATAAGGAAGATAAAATTGCACTTGTTGGAGCAAATGAACTTGCTAAAACAACCTTATTCAAAATTTTGACGGGCGAGATGGAAGCTGACAGTGGTACGTACAAATGGGGTGTCACTACTTCCCAGGCGTATTTCCCAAAAGACAACACTTCTTACTTTGAAGGAAGTGAGCTTAACCTGGTAGATTGGTTACGTCAGTTCTCCCCTGCTGATCAAAGTGAAAGCTTCCTTCGTGGCTTCTTAGGAAGAATGCTGTTCTCAGGAGAAGAAGTATTAAAGAAGGCGAGCGTTCTTTCCGGAGGAGAAAAGGTTCGCTGTATGCTATCCAAAATGATGCTAAGTGGTGCGAATGTCCTTCTATTAGATGAGCCAACAAACCACTTAGACTTAGAATCAATTACTGCGGTTAATAATGGGTTAATTAACTTTAAAGGCTCTCTTATGTTTGCATCTCATGACCATCAGTTCATTCAAACGATTGCCAACAGAATTATTGAAATTACTCCAAATGGTATCGTTGATAAGCAAATGACTTACGATGAATATCTTGAAAATAGTGAGATCCAAAAACAAGTAGAAGAAATGTATAAATAAAAATAAAAGAGAGCCAATTGGCTCTCTTTTAATGTCTTTTTGTTTTTCGTCTTGCACTATCTTTTTTTGTCCCAGCCATTTCATTCTCTGTTGTGCCTTGCCCTTCAACTTGCGGAGAACTTAATCCAACAGTAGAAGGATCTTTTTTTCTATTTGACATAATGAAAACACCTCCACATATATTTTTTTATATTTCGAAAGTTTTTATCCAAACCATAAAGCAATTTTTTAAATTATCACTGTCACAACTCTCTATTTTTCGCTATAATTTCTTGTATGCATAATAAATAGGAGGCTTTTTAACTTTTGAGAAAAATAACCATTGCCATCCTCATTTCATGCTTGTTTAGCTTACTAAGTTCCTGCAGCCAAGAAAGAGAAGAACATATTCAAATGACGATCTCAGCTGCAGCAAGTATGAAAGATGTGTTAACTGAGCTTAAAGAACTATACGAACAAAATCATCAGGTTGACCTTCTGTTTAACTTTGGTGGTTCTGGAGCATTAAAACAACAAATAATTCAAGGAGCACCTGTTGATCTTTTTATTTCGGCATCAAAGGATCATGTGGATGAGTTAGTAGAAAAGGAACATATACTCACTAATTACCACTCGCCATTAGTAGCTAATTCCCTTGTTCTAATAGCGCCGAAGAATGATAACAGTATCCATTTGAGACTCTCTAATCTTCAAGGTCAGTCAATTGAAAAAATTGCTATTGGAATACCAGAAACGGTACCTGCCGGAAGTTATGCGAAGGAAGTATTGCAAAACGCTAAATTATGGAATCAAATTGAAGATAAATTAATATATACGAAAGATGTTTCTCAAGTGCTTACATATGTAGAAACGAAAAATGTGGATGCTGGAATAGTTTATAAAACTGATGCTTTAACATCAAAGAAAGTAGAAGTGACTGAAAACATAAATCCGTCTCTCCACTCCCCAATCATGTACTATTTTGGTGTTTTAGCAAATACAACCAACAGCAAAGAGAGCAAATCCTTGTTTGAATTTCTACAATCACCCGCTGCACAACAAGTATTTAAAAAATATGGATTTAACGTATTGGATTGATTATATGAATTTACAATTTTGGTCACCAGTGCAACTTTCCTTGACAGTTGCCTCGCTTTCACTACTTCTTGTGATTATTTCTGGCGTGTTCGTTTCTAGGATTATGTATCGATCTTCCTTTAAAGGTAAAACCATTATCGAAACAGCACTTCTTTTACCTATCGTTCTCCCCCCTACCGTTGTTGGATTTTTATTAATTATGATTTTTGGCGTTAATAGTCCTGTAGGGCATTTCATTGAACAAATTTTTAAGCAACCCGTTATGTTTACCTGGTGGGCAGCAGTAATCGCTTCAACAGTTGTTGCTTTTCCTCTTATGTATCAGTCATGTAAGACCGGTTTTTTATCAGTAGATAGGGAAATAGAGGATGCGGCAAGAGTTGACGGTGCTGGAGAATGGAAGGTTTTTTTATTTATCGCTCTTCCTTTGAGTGTAAAGGCCATTGTTTCTGGTTCTATTCTTGCATTTGCCCGTGCTCTTGGTGAATTTGGAGCTACACTCATGTTCGCTGGAAACATTCCTGGAAAAACTCAAACCCTTCCAACAGCCATATATGTTGCCTTCGAGTCTGGTAATACTAGTCTCGCTTGGACCTGGGTCCTTCTGATGATTTTTTTATCGTATATTATGCTTTATCTATCAAGCCATATAAAATAGCCATGAGAAAACTCATGGCTATTTTTTCATCCGTTCAATATTCGTTTTTTCCACATTCCTATAAATGCTCCAAGTAACGCAAAACCTAATCCAATTGATATAGCTTTCATCACAATAGGTGTAGTTTTATCACTCGATGTGGTTTCTCCAATAATAGATTCTCTCTCTGGAGCTGTTTTGATTTTATAATTAGCTAAAGAGATCGTTTGCAGCTCTTTATTCGAGGAATCAAATACAGCTAACTCTCCCTCTTTTGTTACATTTACTATAGCAGAGCCAGTAAGAGGTTCTGTTATATATAACGGATCCGTCACAACAAACTTATCTTTTTCATTTTCAAATGTTGTATTTACAGGAATAATTGAAGTTTTATAGTTAGAAAATCCAAAGCTTAGCAAATTAATTGTGTCATTATAAATATCACGTTTATACGTTGCTCCTAAACCAATGACTGTTAACCCAATTTGACCATTAGAAGCAGTCGTCGCTAACGTTTGCCTGGATTCATTGACAAAACCAGTCTTTCCACCTGTGATTCCTTCGAATGGGATTTCTCCCTTCAATAGTAAATGATGTGTAAACAACGTTGTATCCCAGGATTGTCCATCCCAAGCCAAATCTTTTGTTCCGAAAATTTCTTTAAATGTTTCATTTTTAAGTGCGTAATTCGTGATTAGACCTAAATCATACGCTGTTGTATAGTGGTTTTCATCAAAGAGCCCATGCGGATTCGTGAAATGAGTATCCTTAACTCCAACCTCATTTTTTAGAAATTCATTGATATTTTTTTCATATATCTCCATGCTACCGTCAATATAAAGGGCAATGGCAGCAGCAGCATCATTTCCTGAATTAATAAGCATACCTTGAATTAATTTTTTTAGAGTAACTTCTTCTTCCTCATTTAAATATACTTTAGTTCCCTCAACTTCAATAGCTTCACTTTTTACTTTTACTACTTCATCTACTTTTACAGTTTCAATTGCGTAAATGGCAGTTGCAATTTTTGTTAAACTAGCCGGATACATACGTTCATGCTCATTTTTTGAGTAAAGGACCGCATTGGATTGTGAGTCCATTAATATTACCGAATCGCTTATTATGGACAGCTCGTCCATTTGCTCAGCGAACACTTGATTTGCACTAAATGAAAGGATAGTTAGAAAAATAAAAGATAGTTTTTTAATCACTGTATGCACACACCTTGTTTGAATTCAGTCTTTTTCGATTGTACCAAAAAAATTAACATGTAAACGTATAAATTATACATTTGTTACAAAATTGAAAAACTAGGTAATATTTCGTGCTTTATAACGAAAAACCGATACTAAGGTCGTAAATTTACATTCATAGAAAAAGTATAGACAAGTTTCCATTACCTTGATGCATATAAATTAGTAGAAATAAATTTTTTGGAGGGGTACGATGCAATTTCTAGTAGTCAAAAAACGTTCTATTATATTTTCACTTCTTCTGTTAGGTTTGGTTTTCTCCGCCTCCCTTTGGATTTATTTAAACATGGGCAGCGAGGCAGTCATTCAAACATCGGTCAATGATTCTACAAGGGAAATTCATTTAGTCACTGGCGAGTTTGAAGCGACAACTAAAGATGGAAAAGAAATCGAAGCGTATCGCTTTGACCCTGGTACCATCTTTCTTCAAAAGGGTGAGAAGGTAAAATTAAAGATTATGGGAATAAACGGTGCTAATCATCCGTTTATAATTGAGGGTACAAACATTAGCGGTAAAATACTTCAAGGAGAAGAAACTGAACTAGACCTCCAGTTTCAAAAGAAGGGGGTCTATCGGTTGGTTTGTTTAACTCACCATGATTCAGATTCAAATGGACCAATGACGGCCTATATTGTTGTGAATTAACACTTGTAGACGATTGTGTGTAACACGCACAATCGTTTTTTTTTGGTCTATTCAAACTGTCAAAATATCTACATAACCTAATTGACCACGAAGAGATTTATCACGTTACAATAGTGTTATTAATAATAACTTTTTGTATAACAGATTTCATTTTTTGCCGAATCATTATAGTACAGTTTTCTTTTTTCACCATTCTGTCACATAACGAACCTCTGACAAACCTAATGTTCATAACATTGTCAAAATGTCATCTAGATTATGTGATGTATTTCACTAATTATCTGTTATACTTCAAGTATGATGTATTTGTATCATCTGTTATATAAACATTTACTAAGAGGTGGACTCAAATGGAACAGTGGAAAGGCTTTTCAGAAGGTACTTGGAGAAAAGAAGTAAACGTTAGAGACTTTATACTAAGAAACTTTAATACGTACGAAGGAAATGATTCCTTCCTTGCAGGCCCTACTGAGGCAACAACAAAATTATGGGATCAAGTAATGGATTTAACAAAACAAGAAAGAGAAAACGGTGGCGTACTTGATATGGACACCGAAATCGTTTCTTCTATTGTTTCTCATGGTGCAGGGTACTTAAATCAAGATTTAGAAAAAGTTGTTGGTGTTCAAACCGACAAACCGTTCAAACGTTCTTTACAGCCTTATGGCGGAATTCGTATGGCACAACAGTCTTGTGAATCTTACGGTTTTGAATTAAATAAGGATGTTGAAAAAATCTTTACTGACTACCGTAAAACACATAACCAAGGTGTATTCGATGCTTATACTGATGAAATGAAAATGGCACGTAAAGTTGGTATCATTACTGGTTTACCGGATGCATACGGACGTGGTCGGATTATCGGTGATTACCGACGCATTGCTTTATATGGTGTAGACTTCTTGATTCAAGAAAAGAAAAAAGATCTTGCTGGCACTACTCCAGTAATGAAGGAATCTGTTATTCAACTTCGTGAAGAATTGTCAGAGCAGGTTCGTGCTCTTAATGAATTAAAGAAATTAGCTGCTAGCTACGGATTCGATATTTCTAAGCCGGCTACTACAGCTACTGAAGCTTTCCAATGGTTATACTTCGGATACTTGGCAGCTATTAAAGAACAAAACGGAGCTGCAATGAGCCTTGGACGCGTTTCAACTTTCTTAGATATTTATATTGAAAGAGATTTAGAAAACGGTGTACTTACTGAGCAAGAGGCTCAAGAATTGGTTGACCACTTCGTAATGAAGCTACGTCTTGTAAAATTTGCTCGTACTCCTGATTATAACGAACTATTTAGTGGAGACCCAACTTGGGTAACAGAGTCTATCGGTGGTGTAGCAAATGACGGACGTGCATTAGTAACGAAAAACTCTTTCCGTTTCTTGCATACTCTTACTAACCTTGGACCGGCACCAGAACCAAACTTAACAGTACTTTGGTCAACTCGCCTTCCAGAAGGCTTCAAAAAGTTCTGTGCGAAAATGTCAATCGAAACAAGTTCAATTCAATATGAAAACGACGATATTATGCGCCCAGAATGGGGAGACGATTACGGAATTGCTTGCTGTGTATCAGCTATGGAAATTGGTAAGCAAATGCAGTTTTTCGGTGCTCGTGCAAACCTTGCAAAAGCACTTCTATATGCAATTAATGGCGGTAAAGACGAAAAACATAAACTACAAGTAGCACCAGAATTCTCCCCTATTACTTCTGAAGTTCTAAACTATGAAGAAGTGATGGCGAAATTTGATTCTACAATGGATTGGTTAGCTGGTCTTTACATTAATACACTAAACATCATTCACTATATGCATGATAAGTATAGCTATGAAAGAATTGAGATGGCTCTTCATGATACAAATATTCTTCGTACAATGGCAACAGGTATTGCTGGACTAAGTGTTGTTGCTGACTCATTAAGTGCGATTAAATACGCTCAAGTTCGTCCAATTCGTGATGAAAACGGTATAGCTGTTGACTTTGAAATTGAAGGCGACTTCCCTAAATACGGAAACAATGATGATCGTGTGGACAGCATCGCTGTTGATTTAGTTGAGCGTTTCATGAAAAAGCTTAAAAAGCACGAAACGTATAGAAACTCTATGACTACTATGTCTATTTTAACAATCACTTCTAACGTTGTGTACGGTAAGAAAACAGGTAACACACCTGATGGTCGTCGCGCTGGTGAGCCATTTGCTCCTGGTGCAAACCCAATGCACGGTCGTGATACAAAAGGAACTCTAGCTTCTCTTGCATCTGTTGCTAAGCTTCCTTATGCGTACTCATTAGACGGTATTTCTAACACTTTCTCCATCGTACCAAAAGCATTAGGGAAAGATGAAGACAGCCGTGAAAATAACCTTGTAAGTATTCTTGATGGCTACTCAGTTAAGCAAGGACATCACTTAAACGTAAACGTATTTAATCGTGAAACATTGCTTGATGCTATGGAGCACCCAGAAGAATACCCACAGTTAACAATTCGTGTATCAGGTTACGCAGTTAACTTTATTAAGTTAACAAGAGAACAACAAATGGATGTTATTAACAGAACATTCCATGGATCACTTTAAAAAACTGATGTAGGGAGAGTGTAAACATCTCCCTACCTGATAATTGAGAGGAGTTTTTCATCATGAACGGAAACATTCATTCAATCGAAACATTTGGAACAGTAGACGGACCTGGAATTCGCTATGTCGTATTTACACAAGGCTGCTTGCTTCGTTGCCAATTTTGTCATAATGCGGATACTTGGGAAATCGGAACTGGAAAACAGATGTCTGTTTCCGAAATCATCGATGATTTAAAAACATACTTACCTTTTATCGAGTCATCAGGTGGTGGAATTACTGTTAGTGGTGGTGAACCGCTTCTACAAATTCCCTTTTTAATTGAACTCTTTAAAGAATGTAAAAAGCTCGGGATTCACACAACTATTGATTCTTCCGGCGGCTGTTTCTCACACGCGGAACACTTTCAAGCTAACCTGAAGGAATTGTTACAATACACAGACTTAATTTTACTTGATATCAAGCATATTGATCGAAAGAAGCATATCTCCTTAACTGGTATGGCTAATGAGCATATTCTAGAATTTGCACAATTCTTATCTGCTCAAAATATTCCCGTATGGATACGCCACGTACTTGTACCAACCATCTCAAATGATCGTGACGATCTAAAAAAACTTGGTGAATTCATCGGTGCACTTACTAATGTTAAGAAGGTTGAAGTACTTCCCTATCATGAGCTCGGAGTATACAAATGGGAAGCTCTTGGAATGGAGTACCCATTAAAAGGTATTCAACCACCAAGTGATGAAGAAGCCCAAGAGGCTCTTGAGCTTTTAACTGCTACAGTAAAATATGCATAATGAAAATGGGGAGCAAATTATTTGCTCCCCATTTTTTTACTTCCACCAATTATCAAACATCGTTGTCGGCGGGCGTCGTTTATGTTCCGTTATGAGATATCTCTGTTCAATTTTCTCCGCTACCTCGTTCGCCACTTCTTTTCCTTCAAGAAAATCATCCAGTTCCTCGTACGTAATTCCGAGTTCCGTCTCATCTGCTTGACCAGGCTTTTGATCCAATAAATCAGCTGTTGGGACTTTTAAATATAGACGTTCACTTGCACCGAGTTCTTTCAGTAGCTCTCGGCCTTGTCTTTTCGACAGTCCAGACAGAGGAAGCAAGTCCGCTCCCCCGTCTCCATACTTTGTAAAAAAACCTGTAACGGCTTCAGCTGCATGGTCTGTACCAACGACAAGTAAGCCTTCCTGCCCTCCGATGGCATATTGTGCAATCATTCTCATTCTCGCTTTGACGTTCCCTTTATGATAGTCGCGTAACGGCTCTCCTGCCGTTTTTTGATCATATTCAAACTTTACTGCATCCACTGCTTCCTTAATATTAAAAACAAATTCCTCATCCGGCTGTATGAACTTAAGGGAGCTTTGAGCATCTTCTTCATCTTGCTGAATACCATATGGTAAACGTACAGCGATAAACTTACATTCATAGCCTTCTTGTCTTAACTCTTCGACTGCTAATTGGGATAATCGACCAGCTAGTGTACTGTCTTGTCCCCCACTGATTCCCAATACTAAACCTTTTGCGTTTGTTTTCTTCACATATGCCTTTAAAAAAGCAATGCGATCGTTCACCTCTTGGTGAGCGTCAATAGAAGGCTTCACATGTAACTCATTTATTATAAGGTTTTGTATGTTCCTCAACTCTTCTCCTCCTTATCTTATATTCTGAGATTTAATATTAGCCTTAATCTCTGCTATATTTCTCATTTTGTTATCCCAACATTTTTGACTTAAATCCACTGGGTATTCCTCTGGGTTTAGCGCTCTTGTATATTCCTCCCAAAGCTGTTTGAGATTTTCTTTTGCATAATTCTGCATTTGAACTAAACTTGGTACCTCATATACTTGCTCTCCGTTAATAAAGATATCCTCGTGGAGATCCTTTGCTGTGAAATTCGTAATGAATTTACTGATATAGGTGTGGACTGGATGGAACATTTTAATTCTAGACTCCGCTTCTGGATGTTCCTCATCCAATGTAATATAATCTCCTTCAGATTTATGATTTTCATTATTAATAATCCGATATACCCTCTTTAGACCTGGGGTAGATACCTTCTCAGGATTACCACTAATTTTAATTGTATCAACAAGCTCTCCATTTTCACCCTCAATGGCCACGAGCTTATAAACAGCACCTAACGCGGCTTGGTCATAAGCTGTGATTAGCTTTGTACCTACTCCCCACGTATCAATCATAGCTCCCTGAGCTTTTAAGTTAATGATGGTGTACTCATCAAGATCGTTTGAAGCAATAATTTTCGTTTCCGTGAATCCAGCTTCGTCAAGCATTTCACGAGCTTTTTTTGAAAGATACGCAAGGTCTCCACTATCGAGACGAATACCAAGAAAATTAATTTTATCACCAAGTTCTTTAGCAACTTTGATCGCATTTGGTACACCTGATCTTAGTGTGTCGTAAGTATCTACTAGAAACACACAGTCCTTATGTCTTCGAGCATATTTATGAAATGCAATATACTCATCCTTATAGGCTTGGACCAAAGAGTGAGCATGGGTGCCAGCTACAGGTATGCCAAACATCTTTCCTGCACGAACATTAGAGGTAGCCTGGAAACCTCCAATAAAAGCTGCTCTTGTACCCCAAATAGCCGCATCCATTTCTTGAGCTCTTCTAGTACCAAACTCCATTCCCACTCCATCACCGATCACTTGTTTAATCCTCGATGCCTTCGTTGCAATTAACGTTTGATAATTTATGATATTAAGCAGTGCCGTTTCAATTAGCTGAGCCTCTGCTAAAGGAGCTTCCACTCTTAATAACGGCTCATTCCCAAAAGCAATTTCCCCTTCGACCATTGAACGGATATTTCCTGTAAAGGTTAACGTTTTTAAATAATCAAGAAAATCCTGCTTATATTGAGCGACCTCGCTTAAATATTCAATATCACTATCTGTAAACCGAAATCCTCTTATGTAATCAATGACCCTTTCTAAGCCTGCAAAAATAGCGTAGCCATTTCCAAAAGGCAAATTTCTAAAATATAAGTCAAATACTGCTTTCTTGTTGTGTATCCCATCCTCCCAATAAGTTTCTGCCATATTGATTTGGTATAAATCCGTATGTAAGGTCAAGCTATCGTCTGGATAGTCACGTTTCATTACTAAAATCTCCTTAACTTCAAAAATGCATTTTAACCTATCATAGCGAAACTACCTTTAAATGTCACGATTTTAAGTAAATTGTCAAAATAAATCCTTATTATCTTCGTATTTGCGCAGGAGTTTATGATTTACTATACTTATAAGGAGAACATTCAAAAGAAGTGAGGTGATTTCGATGGATGAGATTCTATTTGACTTAACAAATTTTTCAACAATGTATACCATTTATGCTTCTGTCGTGATCAGCCTGATCCTTCGATTGGTTTGGATTTGGAACATTGAGTTCCAATTTCTTGATACCGTTTGTTCCTCAACCGATCTAAGCTCGGAACATAGACAACTTGTTTATGAGCGAACATACTCTCACCAACTACACCCTGCACTAGTCTGGATATTTCGATACATTAGACGAAAAGTTGCAGGCAGTGATGATACAGATAGCACCTTTCCTCCTTCAGCCAGATAAAACAAAATGATACGGAGGAAAGATAAATGAGTGAATTTTTTCAAACAGTATTTGTAAACACATTCTCAAACGCCATCCATACCATTGCGATTTTTTTTAACGGAAGCTTCGGTTTATCGATTATATTTCTTACATTAATTGTTCGCCTTCTGCTCATGCCGCTTATGCTTAAGCAGTATAAAGGTCAGCAGCAGATGAAAGAAAAAATGGAGGCACTAAAGCCTGAATTAGATGGTATCCAGGCAAAAATAAAGAAAACAAAAGATAGTAAAGAGCAACAAAAACTGCAGCAAGAAATGATGGGTTTATACCAAAAACACGGAGTAAACCCGTTAGCGATGGGGTGTCTACCCATGCTCATTCAAATGCCTATTTTAATGGGATTTTATTACGCGATTCGAGAATCTCACGAAATTGCAACCCACTCATTTTTATGGTTCAACTTAGGCGAGTCAGATATTTGGATTACTGCAATTGCTGGTATTGTGTATTATTTACAATTCAAAGTGTCTATGTCTAACATAAGTGGTCAACAACAGCAGCAAATGAAGTTCATGGGTCTCCTTTCACCTATTATGATTGTCATGTTTTCATTTAATGCACCTGCTGCTTTACCTCTCTATTGGGCAGTTGGGGGTACTTTCCTCATTATCCAAACACTAATAGGAAAAAAATTATACCAAACACCTGCACCAACACTTTCAGCTAATACAGAAAAAGCATAGTTAAAAGGGTCTGCTCTAATAAGAGCAGACCCTCTTTTATGCCATCATAAATCCAATTGAAGCTAGGACAATTCCTAACCCGTAGCTCAATATCAAATATAGGACGAATGCTTTATGTTCTTTTGATTGCCAAAGCTGTATCAGTTCAAGTTTGAATGTAGAGAATGTAGTAAAAGCACCCATAAATCCAACTCCTAAAAAGGAGTAAACGTCCCCTCTTATCCCCTTACCTACCAACAAACCTAAAAGTAATGAACCTATTGCATTAATAAAGAGTGTACCAATAGGAATGGAAACGTTTATGTACTTTTTCGCAAGTAGACCAATAATATATCTAGCATTTGCTCCAATAAACCCACCTGCAGCGATTAGTATGAAATTCATTGAACAGCCACCCTTTTCTGCCCTATTTGGAAGCCGCCAAATGCACAGACAAGGCCACCTATCATACTTATAAATACATAACAAATAGCTAGAAGATATTGTCCCTCTTGTAAAAGCGAGCTAAGTTCCACACTTAAGGTAGAGAAAGTCGTAAAAGAACCAATTAACCCCGTCCCAATAGCAGCTGCTAAGTCATCAGGGAGCTTTTTTGATAGCAACAGTCTAGAAGTAAACCAACCAAGTGCAAATGCTCCTAACAAATTGGCAAGTAATGTTCCTAAAAATGGTAACCATTTTCCATTAATGGCTAACATATTGTAATAAATACTATATCTCAACACACTTCCAATGGAGCCACCGATACCTACAAATAATAACCTCATAATAATATTCACCCTATTAATTAGAAAAATGACAGATTAAAAGAAAATACTGTTAGCTACCCTGCTAACAGTATTATGTAGTCTGATGTTAAGCTTCTTTAAAATAATCCTTGTAATAGCCGCCGACTTTTCCACTATTATCTATAATAAAGTAAAATTCTTCTGTTTCATTTTTTACTTCGTACACATTTCCTGGTGTTAATTTATTATCTACAATATATTTTTCAGCTTTTGTGTGAACACAAGTTACCTTTTTTATTGTTTCTGACTCTGACCATTTTAGATGAATCACTACAGTCACTCCTTTTACATTATCTATCTTATTATAGAAAGGAAGTAACTACTTAGCAACTTTTTCTAAAAAATGCTTCTTTAAAGGCTTGATTCGAAAATTTCTTTTTGTCACTTTTCGAACTTTGTTTTCTTCAAAGGTAAAAAATTCACCTGTTAAGATATTTTTTAAAGTGATATAACTAATTTCACATATTGTATCTAATCTAATAAACTCTAGATAGTTGTATTGTCGATTATTATACACCAGCTCATAATAGCCATTTTCTCGATTCCCACTCATATTCTGACCCACTTTCTTAAGTTGGTGATATTAAGTGTTTACCACAATGGATACTCGTATTAAACCGATGTACAATAAAAAAGTTAACTATTGCTTGATTTTTTTAGACGATCAAGTTCTTTTAGTAGATATTGATAATACCTTTCACTCAATCTTCCTTTGGCCCCTCTAAGAATTTCGGTCGAATAATGGTCGGGGGGTGACACTTCGGGCATTTTGTTATACACATGGAATGTCAAAACATCCTTTAATATTTCTCCATCGATGTCCACATCTACAAAGGTAGGGCGATACCATCCTCCATAGAACCCCTCTCTACCAAATAAATACTCGACCCCTTCATATGGAGTTAAGTAAACTACCCCTTCGGTTTCACCACCATCTTCTACAATATCTGCTCTTCCGCCATCACTTACTCTGAAAAGATATTTCATGGAGTATCCCTTTAAAACGGCAGCACCGACGAGATTTTTAAAACAGTGATCTACCCCCGCTTTTCGGAATCGTTCATCATCCATACATGAACCATATGCAAAGTAATATACTTGTTCAGGACGATTTTTCATGAATCTATGTAACTTCCAATCTCCGTGGGTGATTTTTTCAGCCTTGCTTGATTCATCCACATTCACATACACGAGCGCTACTTTAGTGCCTTTATCAGTATGAACGGTAACATTTGTTCTGTCATACAAATTAGACTCTTTACCCTCTTCATAATCCTCCAATGCGTCAAGCTGAGGTAAAAGGTTTTTACTAACTTCATATAACTCTCCATGCACCTTACCGGAATCATTGAGTTCTAGTGTAGGATAACCGTTACCTGTATCAAAAAGCTCACCGTTTACCCATGCCTGTTCAGCGATACAAGTAGCTTCTCTGATTAATCTGTGATTCGTTTCATGTCTTCTTAATGTACCATAAACAAAAAGTGTAATCGTATCCATCCTTCTCCCCCATCGTACAAACTATTTACCATATTTTATCATGAAAAAAATCATTACGTGAAAATCCTGTAACAGAATATTAATAATTTTATGGCAGTAAATCTAGAGTTTTGGGTTTTCAAATGGATTAAAACCCGATACAATGATAAAAAGCTAGAAAATTCAGTCCATTTTAAGGAGGCTTGCAAATGAAGATTATGAGTAATGAAATGTTAGTTGTCTCGTATCGGAATGCATTGAAGTCAGGTGAGGATAAAGAATGGGCGAAGTTTTTGAAGAAGGAAATTGAGAAAAGAAATTTGAAACCGACAATTAAATCATAGGACACAACCACCGGCACCCAAGTGCCGGTGGTTTTATTTATCCTCGAAAATAAACAAGACGGGTTTCCCCGTCTATAACTGATTGATCATATTTAAGTAAAGTTGTTGCGGTGGTTGACTGGAGAGACGTTTCTCCTTTTGAGCTGATTCATTCATTTCTCTCATTTCAAGAGGAAAATCCACGTGACCACCTACAGGATAACCTTGAAGACCCTCACCTGATATAAACAATTCAATTCCATCCTCGGTAACAAAAAAGGCGTCTTCACTCAACATATACCGATGATGACATCTGCTTTTCGTTTGCATGAATTTCCCTCCACTTTTTGTTCTCAAACTTATTATATATTAAATGTTCTGAATATTCATATAGTAAATTTTAGGAAATTGTGAACAAAATTGTCGTTAATTTGTAAAAAAGATTGACACTTAGCGATTTACTGTAGTAAAGTTAGAAAAAATTAAATGTTTTGATTTCTTATCAAGAGAGGTCGAGGGTCTGGCCCTATGAAGCCTCAGCAACCATCAATTTTTTGAAAAGGTGCTAATTCCAGCAAGTATTTTACTTGGAAGATAAGAAGAATGGCTCATGTTGATAACAAAGTCTTCTTCTTAGAGAGAAGGCTTTTTTTTATTATTAGGATGTTGGGAGAGACTAAAATGTACAAAAATGAAACAAAGGTAGCGCAGATCGGAAACAGAAGTGAAACTCAAACTGGGACAGTAAACCCACCTGTATACTTTTCGACAGCTTATCGACACGAAGGAATAGGCCAATCAACTGGATTTGATTATATTCGAACAGGTAATCCAACAAGAAAACTTGTAGAGGCAGCAATTGCTGATTTAGAAGGCGGTGACCAAGGATTTGCCTGTAGTTCCGGAATGGCTGCAATCACTACCATTCTTGCACTCTTTGAATCTGGCGACGAATGGATTGTATCAAGAGATTTATACGGTGGAACCTATCGAATTCTAGAGCAAGGATTTAAAAAATGGGGACTTTCAAGTACGTATGTACAAACTCATGATGTGAGCATTATCGAACAGGCTATTACAGAAAAAACGAAAGCCATATTCATTGAAACACCAACCAATCCTCTAATGGAAGAAACGGATATTCAAGCGGTTGCTGAACTAGCGAAGAAATATAATATTTTATTAATTGTCGACAATACGTTTTACACTCCATTACTTCAAAGACCGATTGAGCTTGGAGCTGATATTGTCATTCATAGTGCTACCAAATACTTAGGTGGACATAATGATGTGCTAGCTGGCTTGATCGTCGGGAAAGGAAAAGAGGTTTGTGAACAGCTTGGATTCCACCACAACTCTATTGGAGCTGTTTTAAGTCCGTTTGACTCTTGGCTTCTTATTCGTGGGATGAAGACTTTAGCACTTAGAATGAAACAGCATGAAAAAAATGCAAGCGAACTTGCAAGCTTCTTAAAGAATCATGAAAATGTAGTAGATGTTCTTTACCCAGGCCGCGGCGGCATGCTATCCTTCCGAATAAAAAAAGAAGAGTGGGTTAATTCATTTTTACAAAATCTTAAGCTTATTACGTTTGCAGAAAGTCTTGGGGGTGTAGAAAGCTTCATTACATACCCAGCTACACAGACACACGCGGATATTCCGGAAGAAATTCGTTTTTCAATAGGCGTTTGTAATCGCCTGCTTCGTTTCTCTGTTGGTATTGAAGACGTGGAGGATTTAATTAAAGATATTGACCAAGCTCTTACTCGTTTAAGTTCGGAGGCATAAAAATGACAAAAGAACACAATTTCTCATTTGAAACAAAACTACTTCATAATGAACATAAATTTGATCCAACAAACGGTGCTGTTTCCGTTCCTATTCAACATGCATCCACCTTCCATCAGCATAGCGTCGATGAGTTTGGAAAATACGACTATGGTCGAAGTGCGAATCCAACTCGCGAAGCTTTTGAAACAGTCATTGCTAACCTTGAAGAAGGTACAAACGGATATGCCTTTTCATCAGGTATGGCAGCCATTTCGACTGCGTTTCTCCTTCTCTCTCAAGGAGATCATGTGGTGATCACAGAAGACGTGTATGGTGGGACCTACAGAATGGTGACGGAAGTTCTTTCGCGTTTTGGAATCGAGCACACATTTGTTGATATGACGGACCTCACAGAAGTTAAACAGGCGATTCGTCCGAATACAAAGGTTTTCTATGTAGAAACTCCTTCCAATCCCCTTTTAAAGGTGACAGATATCCGAGCCATTAGTGACATTGCTAAAAGTGTTGGAGCTTTAACCTTTGTTGACAATACATTTTTAACACCTGCTCTACAAAAGCCCTTACTTCTTGGTGCGGATGTGGTGCTTCATAGTGCCACGAAGTTCCTTTCTGGTCATAGTGATGTAGTTGCTGGTGCGATCGTTGTTAACGATCCTGATCTTGCTAAACAGATTGGATTTTTACAAAACTCATTTGGCGCTGTGTTAGGCGTTCAAGATGCGTGGTTAGTGTTACGAGGAATAAAGACCTTATCGGTTCGTATGGACTTCTCAATGAAATCTGCACTAAAAATAGCACACTTCTTGCAGGACCATCCTTCTGTGAAAAAAGTGTACTACCCTGGACTTACTGATCATCCACAGTACGAAATACAAAACGAACAATCAGAAGGGGCCGGAGCTGTTCTTTCGTTTGAACTCGAAAGTGAAGAAGCCGTAAAACAATTTGTTGAATTAACAGAGATCCCTGTATTTGCTGTTAGTTTAGGAGCAGTTGAATCGATCCTCTCTTACCCGGCGAAAATGTCCCATGCAGCAATGCCGATTGAACAACGCTTAAAAAGAGGAATCAGCCAAAGCCTGCTTCGCCTTTCTGTTGGCCTAGAACATCCAGATGATATCATTAAAGACTTCACGGCTGCTCTTGAAACGATAGCCGCGAATTGCCAAGGAGAGAAAGTAAGATGAGCCTTTTAGATAAACTTAAAAAAGACATTGTCATTGGTGATGGTGCAATGGGTACCCTTCTCTACTCTTATGGAACAGATACTTGTTTTGAAGAGTTAAACCTGTCGCATCCGGATGATATTTTTAACATCCATAAGGCCTATCTACGAGCAGGAGCGGATGTTATACAAACGAATACGTACGCTGCCAACTCTTTAAAGCTACAAAGATATGGTCTTGAGGACTCTGTTGAAAAAATTAATCGTGCTGCCGTAAAAGTTGCGAAGCAAGCCATTACAAATGAAAGCTTTGTTGTCGGGACCATTGGTGGTAACCGTGGTATTCGCCCCAACTCATTTTCTTTAGAGGAAATTGTCCAAAGCTTTTCACAGCAACTACATTACTTGCTGCTGGAAGATATTGATGGCCTATTACTTGAAACATACTACGATTTAGATGAAATTGAAGCAGTCCTATCCATTGCCAGAAAGGAAACCAATTTACCTATTATTGCTCAAGTTTCCATGCAGGTCCCTGGCATTATGCAAAATCGAACACCCATTAATGAAGCTCTCTTACGTTTAGAGAGTCTTGGTGCTGATGTGGTCGGTGTGAACTGTCGTCTTGGTCCCCATCATATGCTTGAAAGCTTGGAACAAGTTGAATTACCTAAAAAGGCTCTTCTATCAGCATATCCAAATGCTAGTCTTCCTACGTACACTGATGGGAAATTCCATTATGAAGGAGATGCGGATTATTTCCGAAAAAGTGCACAGGAATTCAGAGCTCAAGGTGTTCGTCTTTTAGGAGGATGCTGTGGCACAACTCCAGCCCATATTGAGGCATTTGCATCAGAACTAAAAGGAACTTCACCGGTGACGGAAAAGCAAGTTGAAGTAAAAAAAGAAGTGGTTCAAGTGAAAACTGTACAACCAAAACGCACGGAACGTCCTCTACAGGAAATTGTTAAAGAAAGATCATCAGTCATTGTTGAATTGGACCCGCCTCGAAAGCTGAACACAAAGAAATTTTTTGAAGGAGCACAAGCGCTTAAGGAAGCCGGTGTTGATGCTATTACATTAGCTGATAATTCACTAGCGTCTCCAAGAATTTGTAATACTAGCTTGGCTCAATTGACCAAAACAAATATCGGCTTACGACCACTTGTTCACATTACTTGTCGTGATCGAAATATTATTGGTCTTCAATCTCATCTGATGGGACTTCATACCCTAGGATTACATGATATATTAGCTATTACAGGCGACCCTGCTCGTGTCGGTGATTTTCCTGGTGCATCATCAGTATATGATGTCTCTTCTTTCGAACTCATTAGCATGATTAAGCAGTTTAATGAGGGCCTTTCCCCTACTGGTAAGGACTTAGGAGAAAAGGGCGTATTTTCGGTTGCTGCCGCGTTTAATCCAAATGTAAAATATATAGATAAAGCTGTTTTACGTATGGAAAAGAAAGCAAAGTATGGAGCAGATTACTTTATTACTCAACCAGTATATTCAGAGGAAAAACTATTAGAGATCTACCATGCAACTAGGCATATCAACCAACCTATTTACATTGGGTTAATGCCACTTACATCGAGTAAAAATGCGGAGTTTCTTCATAACGAAGTACCTGGAATAAAAATTTCTGATTCTATTAGAGAGTTAATGGCTACTTTAAAAGATGATCCTGTTCAGTCAGCTCAAGAAGGAATTGCTATTACTAAGTCCTTGATTGACGCAGCTTCTGAATTGTTTAATGGAATTTATTTAATTACTCCTTTTATGCGCTATGAAATGACCGCACAGCTCGCTACCTATACAAATACGATAAACAGCCAAGTGTTAAGGAGGAAGCTGAATGCAAACAGCATCGTTAAATGAACAACTTAATAAACGAATTCTCATCATGGATGGTGCGATGGGTACGATGCTCCAACAAGAAGCATTAACAGCTAAGGATTTTGGTGGAGAGGAGTATGAGGGTTGTAATGAAATCTTAAACCTCACTGCCCCTGATGTGATTGAAAAAATTCACCTTGAGTACTTACGCGCTGGAGCAGATATTATTGAAACCAATACTTTCGGTGCAACTAGTCTAGTATTAGATGAATACGATTTAGGCACTAAAGCGTATGAAATAAATGTGGTCGCTGCCAAGCTAGCAAGAAAGGCGTGTGATCAAATATCTACACCTGAGTGGCCACGCTTTGTCGCAGGGTCCCTTGGTCCTACAACCAAAACTTTAAGTGTAACAGGTGGAACAACCTTTTCTGCTTTAGTTGAAACATATGAGGAGCAGGTACTCGGTCTTCTAGACGGTAATGTAGATTTACTGCTTCTTGAAACCAGCCAGGACTTGTTAAATGTAAAAGCTGGATTTTTAGGAATTCAAAGAGCCTTCGACCTTCGTAACCGCAAGCTCCCTATTATGATTTCAGGAACGATCGAACCGATGGGAACAACACTTGCTGGTCAATCCATTGAAGCCTTTTATATTTCCATTCAACATATGAACCCTATAGCAGTTGGACTAAATTGTGCAACAGGACCTGAGTTCATGCAGGATCATATTCGTTCCCTTTCTTCCCTATCAAACTCTGCAATCAGTTGTTATCCTAACGCTGGTTTACCTGATGAAGAAGGTCATTATCATGAAACACCTGATTTGCTAGCAAAAAAGCTTGGTAACTTTGCTGCTGAAGGCTGGATTAATATTGTTGGAGGTTGCTGTGGTACAACCCCTGAACATATTAAAGCTATTTCTGATGAGATGAAAAAATACAAGCCTCGTCAACGAATTGAAAACCATACCCACATGGTGTCAGGCATAGAGCCATTTGTATACGATGATCCAACTCTACGACCAATCATGGTTGGGGAACGAACAAATGTTATCGGGTCTAGAAAATTTAAAAGATTGATTAGCGAAGGTAAGATTGAGGAAGCTTCAGAAATTGCTCGTGCACAAGTGAAAAACGGAGCTCACGTTATCGATATCTGCTTGGCGGATCCCGACCGAGACGAAATCGTTGATATGGAGAACTTTATTCAAGAAGTAGTTAAAAAGGTAAAGGTTCCTTTAGTTATCGATTCAACGGATGATAATGTGCTAGAAAAGGCACTTAGTTATTCTCAAGGAAAGGCCATCATCAACTCCATTAACCTGGAAGATGGCGAAGAAAAATTCGAATCGGTTTCCAAGCTCATTCACAAATACGGTGCCGCCATTGTTGTGGGGACCATTGACGAAAAAGGAATGGGTGTCACTGCCGAGAAGAAACTAGAGGTAGCGAAACGTTCTTATGATCTTCTAGTTAATAAATATGGTGTTCCTCCTCAGGATATTATTTTTGATCCGCTTGTCTTCCCTGTTGGTACCGGAGATGAACAATATATTGGATCTGCAAAAGCAACCGTTGACGGAATTCGAATGATTAAAGAGACGATGCCTGAAACTCAAACAATATTGGGAATCAGTAATGTATCCTTTGGTCTTCCACCTGTCGGCCGTGAAGTGTTGAACTCTGTTTTCCTTTATCACTGTACGGTTGCTGGATTGGATTACGCGATTGTTAATACAGAAAAACTCGAACGTTTTGCAAGTATTCCACCTGAGGAAGTAAAATTGGCTGAAGATCTTCTTTTCCATACTACAGATGAAACACTAGCTGTTTTTACAGATTTTTACCGAGAAAAGAAAAAAGAAGCCAAAAGCACGCTACCGGATATGACATTAGAGGAGAGACTCGCTTACTATATCGTTGAGGGCACAAAAGAAGGATTAATCCCTGACTTAGAGCTTGCTTTATCATCCTACCCTGCCCCACTAGATATCATTAATGGTCCATTAATGGATGGAATGAAGGAAGTAGGTCGCCTATTTAATGACAATCAATTGATCGTAGCTGAGGTACTTCAAAGTGCTGAAGTAATGAAAGCCTCCGTTTCCTTCTTAGAACCACATATGGAAGCTGGAGATACATCTGCATCAAAAGGGAAAGTAATTCTAGCTACTGTAAAAGGTGATGTTCATGATATCGGTAAAAACTTGGTGGATATTATCTTAAGCAATAATGGATATGATGTAGTTGACTTAGGTATAAAGGTAACCCCTACTACACTAATCGAATCAATAAAAAAGGAAAATCCCGACATTGTTGGATTATCAGGGTTACTAGTAAAGTCCGCTCAACAAATGGTTCTGACAGCTCAAGACATGAAGCAAGCAGGAATTAATGTTCCAATTTTAGTTGGTGGTGCAGCTTTATCTAGAAAATTTACTGACACGAAAATTTCTAAAGAGTACGATGGTTTAGTCTTGTACGCTAAGGATGCAATGAATGGCTTAAGTCTTGCCAACCAGCTCCAAGATGAAGAAGAGCTTAAAAAGCTAGAGATCGAGCATGCAGAAAAACAAGAGCGTTTATCTAGTGCAAGCATCGACACAAGTACTTCAACAGCTACAGCTACAGCCGTTAAGGTTCGCTCAAAAACAAAACGAGATTTTATCGTTCAAGTTCCAAAGGACGTTAAAAGACATATTTTACGACAGTACTCCCTTGCTCATATTGAACCATATATTAATGAACAAATGCTTATTGGTCATCATTTAGGGGTAAAAGGAACGATCGAAAAGCTATTAGCAGCTCAAGATGAAAAAGCGTGGAAAGTAAAAAATGTTGTTGATGAGCTCAAAGCAGATGCAAAACAAAAGGGTTGGATTAAACCCCAAGCAGTGTATCAGTTTTATCCTGCTCAATCAAAAGATGAGAGTATCTATATTTATAATCCTGAAAATCATTCAGAAATTATTGAAACCTTTACTTTCCCTCGTCAGGAATCAGAACCATTTTTGTGCTTAGCAGATTATGTTAAATCTGTTGAATCTGGTGAAATGGACTATGTCGGTTTCTTTGCAGTAACTGCAGGCACAGGGATTCGTCAGGTCGCAGAAGAATTAAAAAAGGCTGGAAAGTTTTTAGAAAATCATGCTCTTCAAGCTCTAGCGTTAGAGACTGCTGAAGGATTTGCAGAATTCATTCATCGCCTCATGCGTGACCAGTGGGGATTCCCAGATCCGGTTAGCATGACGATGAAGGATCGATTCTCGGCTAAATATACTGGTCAACGCTTCTCCTTCGGATACCCAGCTTGTCCAGAACTTGAAGATCAAACAAGACTATTCTCGCTTCTAAAGCCTGAGGAAATAGGCATTCAATTAACAGAAGGTTTTATGATGGAACCTGAAGCTTCTGTTACAGCGATGGTATTTTCACATCCAGAAGCCCGTTACTTCAATGTTTTAAGGTAATTGCTAGAGAGTGTTTAGCCTAACAAGCTAAACACTTTTTTGTTTTTTTCTCCCTATTTTTCTACTACAATAAAAGTAATGACAAAAAGAATAGGTGATTCAATGGATTTTTCAATTACTCCTTTAGGTGATGCTGCACTAATGGTTGAATTCCAAGCAACAGGGTTAAGTGAGAAGGCCAATGAATACGTTCACTCTGCGTATCATTTACTCTCAAAACGGCCAGTACCAGGAATGATCGCTTTAGTTCCCGCTTATACAACCTTAACGCTTCATTATGAGCCTTCTTACATAAATTCGGACTATCCTTATCAGCACATCAAAATTATCATCCAAGAATTACTGCGAAAAGGTTTTAAAACGGACAATAGACATGGAAATTGTTTTCTTATCCCAGTTTGCTATGAACCCCCTTTTTCTTTGGATTTAGCAGAGGTTGCGCAAGTAAACCATCTAGCCGAGGAAGAAGTTATTTATTTTCATACAAAGCAAATCTATCGCGTTAGCTTTCTCGGCTTTTCACCAGGGTTTCCTTTTTTAAGTGGACTACTTAAATCAATTGCTACCCCTAGAAAAGAAAATCCTAGAACCCTTGTGAAAGCTGGATCAATTGGTATTGCTGGTGAACAAACAGGAATTTACCCGACAGATAGTCCTGGTGGCTGGCAAATTATCGGTCAAACACCAATTCGGATTTATTATTCCGAAAAAAAGGAGCCCACGCTTTTTTCACCAGGCGATACGATCCGTTTTTACCCGATAACAGCTAAACAGTATTATCAACTGGAGGAATCTCATGAGTATAACTGTCCTTAAGCCTGGTCTCTTCACAACCATTCAAGATCTAGGTCGTACCCACTATCAAGCTTTGGGGATTGGCACTACAGGTGCGCTAGATCTTTCCTCTCATCGCCTTGCTAATTGGCTTGTGGGAAATGAAGATAACGAAGCAACGATTGAAATGACCCTTATTGGCCCTACTCTATTGTTCAAATGTGCAGCAGTCATTTCGATATGTGGAGCAGATCTATCCCCTTCATTAAATGGTACTAAAATAGACAATGGAAGAACTCTTCAGGTTTCAAATGGAGATATTCTCTCATTTTCCGCCATTCGTAATGGTAGTCGGGCGTATCTTGCTGTAAGAGGAGGTATCCATACTCCTTCCCAATTCGGGAGTAGAAGTACTGATACCAGATCACAAATTGGAGGCCACCATGGGAGACCATTAAAAGCAAAAGATCAATTATTGATTTCATCCAGTTATCTTTTACATCGGATACAATGGAAACTCTCCCCTGAATTACATAACCATGTGATGGAAAATAGAAAAGTACGATTTACAAAAGGAAAGCAATTCGATCTCTTTACTAGCGGTAGCCATCAAGCATTTATCTCGTCAGACTATCAAATCAATAAAGATTCAAACCGAATGGGAATCCGACTAAATGGACCTCCCCTTGATTTACAAACAAAACAGGAGCTTATTACTGAAGGAGTGGCACATGGCTCTATACAAGTTCCTCCAAATGGGCAGCCTATCATCCTTCTTTCAGATAGACAAACAACTGGAGGGTACCCGAAAATAGCACAAATCTCATCCGTAGACCTCCCCTATCTAGCACAAAAAAAACCAGGAGAAATGGTAAATTTTGAAGAAATCACCTTACAAGATTCTCAAAAATTATATGGTAGGATGAATCAACTTATGCGGGTGCAAAAGGCAATCATTAAAGAAAGATTAAAAGGAGTGATTCAATATGGAGGTTGATCTGAATTGTGATTTGGGCGAAAGCTTTGGTGTTTATAAACTTGGAAATGACCAAGAAATGATGAAATATATTACTTCGGCTAACATCGCATGCGGTTTTCATGCAGGCGACCCGATTACAATGAGAGATGCTGTACTAATGGCCTTAGCCAACGGGGTATCTATAGGAGCGCACCCAGGTTTAGCTGATTTGAGAGGATTTGGTCGGAGAAATATAACCATCTCTCCTAAGGATGCCTATCATGATGTAGTATATCAAATCGGTGCATTAGAAGCATTCGTCAAATCAGAGGGGGGATTATTACGACATGTAAAACCTCATGGAGCTTTATATAATTTATGCGCTGAAGATGTGGCACTTTCTGAAGCTGTTGCAGAAGCTGTTTACCGAGTAAATCCTTCTTTATATTTATATGGATTAAGCGGAAGTAAGTTAATTGAGGCTGGAAGGAAACTGGGTCTTAAAACCGTAAATGAGGTGTTTGCGGACCGAGCTTATATGGAAAATGGGACACTTGCTCCAAGACATATGGAAGGTGCCGTCATTAGCGACGAAAATACTTCTATCCAGCAAGTGCTTCAGCTAGTTCTTGAAAAGCGGGTAACAACTATTACGGGTAATGAAATCCCGATACAAGCAGACTCTATTTGCTTACATGGTGATGGGAATAAAGCCGTTGAAATGGCAAAATTCATTTCTTCTACGCTTAAAAACAAAGGAGTAATTTTAAGACCATCCTAATAAGAAAGAAAGAAGCGCCATTTATTGCTGCGCTTCTTTTAATCTGTTAGTGATTCCTTCAAAAGAAGAATTTCTTCCTCCGTTTTTGCGATCATCAATAATTGTGTATCCAATCTTTTTGATATATTATCAAAGTTTTTTTGATAACTAGCCTGCAATTTCGATAAAGTTTCCTCAATTGCTACGGTCACTTTTTCAAAGGGATGTTCCTCAATCTTTTGTAATAATTCCTTAATATCCCCTATATCAATTTGATTTACAGCTACACGATGCTCAATGCTATTCACTTTTTCAAGCGTTGCAAGTCTTGATTCAATAGAATCTAATTTTGAATTTACATTTATATTGATTTCATTTAAAAGCCGCACTAATTGCGTCATCTCACTCATGTACAAAACCCCTCAATGTTTTTTCTAATTGTATCATTTACAACATCAGAAAGGTGTTACAGAACTTCGTTTATTTCGTGTCAAAAAAACAAACATTTAAATTTTTAATTGACTACAAGCTCCACTTTTAATGTTTAGGATATTTTCCAACAACATGAATGGCTGAGATAATTTTTTTATTAATCCATTTTCGATTTTCTATTGTGTTAAGTGTTTCATAAACCATTTTTCTACCTTCTTCTGTCGTTACATAGTGACTAGGAAGGCTGTTTAAACTAAGTGCGATGATATCATTTCGACATTTGGAACATTTACAAAATATTTGATAATCAGGTCCAACCATACACATGGTGACTAAGGCGATTACTATTTCTTCCATAACATTTACGTAACTATTCATTTTTCCACTCCGCCTTATTAGGATAAAAATTGCCAAATTGAATGTATTCAGATACTCTATAGATACTTATTTTAACAGGAGATTCCTATGATTCGTATGATTGGCATTACAAAAGATTTTACCATAAAAGACATTAGTTTCCGTCATTTTAATCCAAATGACTGGATTTGGTATTGGATTGATTTCAATCAGCCAAGTGAAGAAGAAACGATTTTTTTAGAGAATCCCTTGCAATTTCACCCCCTCGCTATAGAAGATTGCATTAATAAACTTCAACGTCCTAAACTGGACTATTATGATCAGCACACCTTCTACGTTACACATCGCTTAGGTGAAGGGAGCCTTGAAAAGGAAGAAATTAACTTTTTTGTTGAAAAGCAATTTATTGTCACTTATCACCATTTACCATCACCAGAGATTGATCAAGTATGGGAGCGTTTAATTCATTCTCGTGAGATAAAAGACTGGAATCCATATTTAGTGTTCTACTACGTGCTTGATAAGATTGTTGACAATTATTTCCCCTTTTTATATGAAATCGAAGATACACTAAATGACATAGAAGATAATTCAAACCATTTATCAATGGAAAAGTTGCTTGATCAATTGTTTGAAACGAGACACCATTTATTGAGCCTGCGCCATACAATTATTCCTATGAGGGACCTTCTTTACCGAATGTTAAACTCTCACCGACTAGAAACCATTCAAGGAAAAAAGGAGTATTTTGCAGATATTTATGACCACTTGCTGAAACTATCTGAAATGATTGATGCAAACCGTGAAATAACTACTGATATACGCGATAGTTATATTTCGTATAACTCCCACCAAACCAATCGTGTAATGAAGGTACTTACAGTAATTACAACCATTTTCATGCCACTAACCTTTATAGCAGGCATTTACGGAATGAATTTTCAACATATGCCAGAACTCCGGTGGGAATACGGATACTTTCTTATACTTCTCATAATGGTTATTATTGGGGGAGGTATGTATATTTGGTTTAAAAAGAAGGGTTGGTTTCGATAAAAATGGAGCAAAATCCCCAGTAGTAGCTGGGGATTTCATTTTAGATGATTTTTTTATCATTTATATCATATTTTTCTTTTAACCATGGAGGAGCTGTTTTGATTAGTCTTTGTAGGATGAATGTTGTAAATAATAAATCATCCGTAAACCCAAAAATAGCAAATATATCTGGTATCACATCAATTGGCAATAAAAGATATCCAATAATAAGTGCTATTGGCCAGGCCTTATGTTTTAGTGATACGTCTCGTGCAAAATAAAACTCTCTTATGAAGGGTAAGAATCTCCAAAATTTAACGACAAATGCTACTCTTCTCCAAGCTTTTTTCATGCTCGATTCCCCTTCCTGAAGCTTTTACTGAATATGGATTAGATCTTGATCCTCACTCTTAACCCCTGCATCAAATATCATCTTAGTTTTAAATCGATACTTGATTGTTGATGACGATTTTTCAAGTTTTTCTGGCAAGGTAAATCGAAAATTCAATTGATTTTGTTCTTGTGATTCAATCATTTGTGTAGTATAGATTGTTGAACTTTCAATAATTACTTCTTTATCTTCCTCTTCATTTTTCATTACTAAATCACATTCAATTCTTCTTAACTGTTGCTCAATCGTTCCTCCTTGAATATGAAAATGGCCTGTGACACACTCCCCTGGTTGAAATTTTGTATGATCTAGCTTTAAGTCTATAGTAGCTGATCCAATTCCTAATAATGACATATACTTTCTCAAAATCATATGTTCCCAATCCCCTCAATATTTTTTAGTTACCCTTATCCTTATCCTATTATCAATAAAATAAAAATGGTCCTTACCCAGAAGGTAAAGACCATAAATAAAGACCTTTACCATATGGTAAAGGTCTTGCTAACAACAAGTAATAAGTGTTGCCAACAAAGCCGAGAGTTTCCTCCGAAGTGACGACTTTGCTGTAAAAGCTACTCCCCTTTAGGAGATGATATAAAATTTATATACTAATTTTATGTTGTTTCCCTTAAATTTGTCAATCTTTTTATAATGGAATTTCTAAAACAATCTTTGTCCCTTTACCAGGAGAGGAATGAATATGAACTTCCCCTTTTACCGCACGAGCACGTTCCTCCATACTAAATAACCCTACTCCCCTTTTAACGTTTGACAGATCAAACCCTTGACCATTATCTTCTATGATCACGCGAACCTCTTGTTCGCTCTCTCGAATAATGATGGAAACTTGCTCAGCATTTGCATATTTTTGAATATTAATTAATGCTTCCTGTAGAATACGATAAATAGTAATTTCCTTGTTTGATGAAAGCCGCTGTTGTAAAAAGCAATCAAATTGAACATCAATCTGATAATTCTCTGAAAAACGGGTTAAATAGGAACGGATCGCAGGTAAAAGACCAAGATCATCGAGAACAGACGGTCTTAATTCTTGGGATATTTTTCTAACTTCTTCAATAAGTACCGTAGCTTCTTTCTGGAGCATATCAAGTAAGGGATGCTTTAGTTGTGATTGTAAAATATTTATTGAAATCAAATGACTATACAGGTTTTGACCGATTCCATCATGTAGATTTCTTGAAAGCCTTTTTCTTTCGTCTTCTTGTACCTCAATGATTTTTGTCATCATACTTTGTAGCTCTTCTTCTACTTTTTTTCTTTCTGTTACCTCATGACGAATCGCCAAATACTGATACGGTTTTCCATTTGAATCCAAAAACGGAACAATTGTTGTATCAACCCAATAATATGTACCATCTTTTGCACGATTTTTTATTTCACCATTCCATACTTGGCCAGATGATATGGTCATCCAAAGGTCTTTGAAGAAAATCTTTGGATGAAAGCTTGAGTTAATAATTCGATGATCCGATCCGATCAGTTCTTCTCTTGAGTATTTAGAGATCTGAGAGAACTTATCATTTACATATGTAATTCGACCTTTTTCATCTGTAATAGCTACAATAGATGAGGCATCTAGGGCAAATTTGAAATCCTTTAATTCTTGAACAGATTTTTGTAACTCTTCGGATAGTTCGTTAAGAGGATTAGGTGAGTGGTGATTTACGTTGATGATCCTCGATTGATCCTTCAACTCTATAGCCTCCCTCTAAGATTCTTTTACAATTTTTCAAACGATAGAAATTTTTTTATATCCGCTGCAGCTTTCTCAACTAACTTTTTTTCATCATCACTAATGAAAGTTTCCGATCTAAACCCCACAAGCAATACACCTTTAGGTATGCCATTAATGAGTATTGGTACAGCGTACGCATAGAGAAGTTTTTCTGCTAACAGGATGGGATACTCTAATGCTTTCCCTAGGATATTCTGAGGAAAATACTTAATCTCCATCGGTCTACCAGTAGATATCACTCTACCTGCAATTCCTTTTCCATACCTTAGGGTGATTCTCTCATATTTATCATTGCTATTACCGGAAGCAAATTTCCAGCCAATATTAGGTCCTTTACTCTCTTGAAAGGCTAGACCGACAAAGTCACATTCAATCGTTCCTTTAAGCTGTTCACAAGCCTGTTTCATGTATGTCTGATTGTACAAGTTATCCATAACCATTGAATACATCCTTTACATGCCATAGCCGAGCAAGCCTTTTTTAAGTGCAAATGCAACTAGCTCAGGTCTAGTTTTCATTTGAAGCTTCTCCATAAGATTTCCCTTATGTGTTTCAACTGTTTTAACAGAAATGACCAGCTTTTCAGCAATTTCTTTATTAGCATAGCCTTTTGCAATTAAAGTTAAGACTTCTCTTTCTCTATCAGATAGAAGACTAAAAGTATCTTGATTACCTTGTTTCACACTGTCAATATACTCTTCCATTAGCCTTTTTGTAGCAGATGGGTGAAGGTAAGCATCACCTTTTGCAACCATTTTTATGGCACCTAACAATTCATCATGAGGTGCGCTTTTCAAAATACATCCTGATGCACCCGCTTGAATCGCTCGAAATAAATACTCTTCATCATCATGCATCGTTAAAATAAGAATTTGGACATTTGGCATCAACTTTTTAAGCTCTGATGTAGCTGATAACCCATCCTTGCCATGTGGCATGCTTAAGTCCATTACAACTACATCTGGCTTTAGCTCCTGGGCTAACTGAATACCTTCGTTCCCTTCTGACGCCTCCCCCACTACTTCCATCTCTGGATGGTTACTTAATAACATTTTCAATCCCATTCTAACGACAGCATGATCATCACATAAAATAATTTTTATCAAGGTAAGCCCCCCTATGACTTCTAAAAAGGAACATCATCCTTATATTCTTTTATTATAGCGGTAAAAGAACATCAATTGTAGTCCCTACCCCTATTTCAGAAGTGATCACGCATTGGCCCCCAACTAAATTCATACGTTCTTTCATTGCAGCCAAACCACTAGAACGTTGCATTTCATTTTCCACGATAAAACCATTACCATTGTCCTTAATTGTCATGTTTAATTTGTTTTCAACAAATAAGAAATCTAGCTGTACAAAATGAGTGTCCGCATATTTTGCTACATTCCCTAACGCCTCTTGACATACTCGAAAAAGGGTTATTTTTTGGGTTTCTGTTAAATTCGGTTCCTGTCCCTCAATATCAAGATCGACTAATATACCGTATGTCGACGTATACATCCGTAAATAGCTTTTCATTGCTGGTACTAACCCAAGTGTTGTTAACGTGGGAGGATGAAGTTCAACTGACAAAAGCCGAATTTCCTGAATCGTCTTTTCAAGTAATTGACTCATTTCATTCACATATGATTTCATATTTGAACTGTTTATCGCCTGTTCAATAAATTGGAGACCTGTATACATACTATAGAGAGTTTGCCCAACACCTTCATGAAGCTCAAGTGCGATACGTTTAATTTCTTCTTCTTGGGATTGGATAATGTATGAGCTAATTTGATTTTGAGTCGGTGAATTTTTCATAAGGAACCTCCCCGTAACCTATAAATATAGATAGACACATACCCCATCATTGTATGAAAACAAATGATAGGGCATATGCCTTGTTTTATGCTACATTTTTCGAAGGTGTTGTGCTTACAGTAGAGCGTTGATAGTAGAACCAGTTTAATACAACCGAAATTACATAGAACGCGATAAAGAAATAAAAGGCATTTACTGGTGTTCCAAACTGATTAACTGACCAACCGAAAAGCTTCGGTATAAAGAATGAACCATAAGCTGCAAATGCAGCAGTGAATCCTAGTACTGGAGCGGCTTCTTTTACAGGGAAAATATCTGGAATCATCTGGAATGTAGAACCAGAACCTAAACCTGCCGCGATAAATAGAACTAAGAACGATGCAAGGAATCCTGTAAACATTTTGTCATTTGTAAAGTAGATAACTCCTGATGCCCCAATTGCCATAACTACAAGAACCCAAGCAGTGACAAGAGCACCACCTACTTTATCGGAAATCCAACCACCAATAGGTCTTGCTGCTGCTGCTAAAAATGCTCCTAAAAAGGCTAAACCAACATGTTCTGGGAATTGAGATTTTAGTAGTAAAGGAAATGCTGCTGAATACCCAATAAAAGAACCGAAAGTAGCAACATATAAAACAGTCATAATCCAAGTATGTTTACGCTTAACGATAATAAACTGATCCTTCACTGATTGAGTTGCCGTTGGAATATTATCCATCCCAAACCAAGCAGCAATCGTTAAAATTGCAATCGGAATGACCCAAATGAAAGCTGCATTTTGAATCCAAACACTTTCACCTGTTGGCAATGTTTGACTTCCACCAACTAAAGCAAATGTACCAGATGCAATAATGAGAGGAGTCACGAATTGAACAACCGATACACCCATATTTCCTAGACCACCGTTAATACCAAGTGCTGTTCCTTTTTCTTTTTTAGGAAAGAAGAAACTCATATTAGCTGAAGAAGAAGAGAAGTTACCTCCACCAAGTCCACATAAAGCAGCAAGGATGAGCATAGTAGAATATGGTGTGTCAGGATTTTGGACAGCAAATCCAATCCCAACTGCTGGAATAGCTAAGATAGCGGTAGAAAAAACGGTCCAGTTTCTTCCTCCAAACTTACCAACTGCGAATGTGTACACAAACCTAAGCGTTGCACCCACTAGTCCTGGCATTGCCGCAAGGGTAAACAGCTGTTCAGGGGTAAAATTAAATCCAACATCATTTAAGCGTACTGCCACAACCGACCAAATTTGCCATACAACGAATGCCATCATTAAAGATGGAACAGAGATTAATAAGTTTCTCTTAGCATGTTTTTTTCCTTCTTTTTTCCAAAATTGTTCATCTTCCGGATTCCAATGAGTGATTCTTCCTTTACTCATGTTTATCAGACCTTTCTTATTACATAATATAGTTTACTAGCTTCATCAAACGCTACCCATTCCTTTTCACTAACACTTACTTGAGATGAACCAGGTATAGCAAAGAAGTTTCTGTCATCAAAATAGATTCTCACATGTGTTTCGTCAGGACATAATCCCACTTTTACTAATGATTTTCTTATAAACGGTGCTGCCTGTTCTTCACCCGAATAATCCTGGATTGAAAGCTCAACCGTTTGATTGACATAGATTTTTAGTTCCTCAAGATTAATGCCCTGCACAGCTGCTTCCACATCCTTTTCCATTAGGATAAACAAACATCTTATAACCTTGGAGATAAGACCAAAAGTCATCTTGTGCGTGTATCTCAATATGCTCAATAACTTCTTCTTCTGACTGAAACCGAGTCATACCTTTGATCTCTGCAATAACTATATCTGCACCTTCAGTTACTTTTTCATCCAGATACCAATTCACACGCATTCCTTTAAACAAATCCGTTAACAACTGATCAATGAGATTAGAGAATTCTCCAACATGTTCTCTTACAAAACAGAAGTCTAAGTAAGTTTCAGAATTCATTGTCAATCACGCCTTCTTTTGGTCTTGTTTGTAAATTAGAAATGCTATAGGGAATAAAACTAGATTTAATACACAATAAATAATTGCTGTTACATAGTTTTCAAAATAATACTGGTGTACCATTTTTTGCGTAAACACAATATTTAACATAAGAATGACTAACAGAGCAGCAAAGTTGAAATTACACTTCATAACGTTTCACCTTCACTGCATATACTGCGTCTTTCTCTACTATTACTTCAATTTCAGGTAATGGTCTTCGAGGAGGTCCGGCTGTTGGTGCCCCTGTTTCCACATCAAATTTCCCATGATGGCAAGGACAAAGCATCTCCCCTTTTTCCTTTTCCCAAAATACTGGACAGCGAAGATGAGTACATGCATTCTGATAAGCAACATACTTCGTTTCAGTTAAACGAATTAGAATGGCATCATCATGTTCTCCTGGAAATTTAAAATCAACTGAATGGCCAACAGGAATACTTTTTATATCAACGATCTTTTTGTGTGGATATTCCTTGTTACCTAGCCCCATTAATTCCTTGGCTGCCACCCCACCCCAAGGAAGAGATGAGACGGCAAATACACCAGCTGCCCCTACTAATGTCTTCATAAATCCTCGACGGTCTAGCTTTCTTTCATTGTTCCGATTGATATTATGGGTATAATTATCTTCATTAAAGGGGATTTTATTATTTTTATGTGTCATGATAATCCCTCCTAAAATAACTTGGTTACTCCCTGTAAAATACCAGGGAGATTCACTCGTACATTTGTTTCGCCTTCAAGATATGGCATACTTGTTACCCATTTACCATTATCTAAATTGAATTGCTTTTGCTTTGCTTCGATCTCATCATCCGTTAGCCACTGTAACGTATTTGATGGACATACACTTGCACACATAGGAGGTATTCCATCCTTAGTCCGGTCAATACACAAATCGCATTTGTACATAAGATTTTGTTCCGTATCAAATTTTGGAATTCCATATGGACAAGCGATCGTACAGTTTTGACAGCCAATACATTTTTCTACCAATGCAGACAATACCGCTCCTGTTTCATGGATTTGGATCGCCTGAGCAGGACAGCTTCTTGCACATGCCGGATTTACACAGTGAAGGCACATGAGAGGCATCGTCTGACGGTTTACAAGAGGATTCACATCATATACATAGTTTCTGTTTTTCTCTTCATGTCCTCCGCACTGCGTACACGCAGCCAGACAAGAACGGCAGCCGATACAGTTTTCTAATTCTAGATAGAGCCTCTTCTTCATTTATTGCACCTTCTTTATTTCTAGTTTTTCAATTTGTGCGGCACATGCCTTAAACTCTGGCATTCTTGACATCGGGTCAAGTGCTGCAATGGTTAGGAGATTAATAGATTGATCGTGACCAAAGTGATATGGTACGAACACCGTATCTTTGCGAATCGCTTCGGTTATTTTCACTTTATAATCAGCTGTTCCACGACGAGTGAACAGTCGAACCACCTCTTCATGCTGAATATCATATTTAGATGCGGTATCCGGATGCACCTCAACATAAGGCTCTGGACACATATCACGTAAAAATTGAATTCGTCTCGTTTGATTTCCGGATAGGTAATGGTACACCACACGCCCGGTTGTTAAACGTAATGGATATTCTTCACATGGCTCTTCGGCTGGTGGTCGGTATGGAAGTGCACAAATTTTGGCTTTTCCATCTGGATGATAAAACTTTTTGTCTAAGAACATATGTGGTGTTCCTTTATCAGCTTCATCTTTACAAGGCCAAAATACTCCATCTTGCTTCTCGATCTTATCCCACGTGGCTCCATAATAGTCTGCGTAACCACCTTTAGAGGCTAAGCGGAATTCGTCTCCCACATCTTTTGCTGTTTTTAAATGTCTGAAGTATTGCCCTCTTCCAAGTCTTTCAGCAAGATCAACTTGAATTTCCCAGTCTGGTTTAGATTCGCCAACAGGCTCTTGTGCTTTATTAATTTTAATGATACGACCTTCGATATTGGTGACCGTTCCCTCATCCTCAGACCAAGTGGTTGTTGGAAGAATAACATCGGCAAATTCGGCTGATTCAGAAAGATAAAAATCTGCAACAACCATAAAATCGAGATTTTTCAAAGCGTTTCGTACATAGTTAAGATTAGGAGCACTAACTGCTGGGTTTGAGCATAGTAAGTAAAGACCTCTAATCGTTTTGTCTGTCATTAGCTCAAACATCTCGTAAGCTGACACACCTGCTTGTGGCATCTCTTCTGGCTTGATTCCCCATACTTTACTTACTTCCCGAACATGTTCTGGATTGGCAATTTTACGATAACCAGGTAGCGCGTCCGCCTTTTGCCCGTGCTCCCGTCCTCCTTGCCCATTGCCTTGACCAGTAAAAGTGGCTACTCCTGATTTAGGGCGACCAATCTTGCCCGTTACGAGAGCTAGATTGGTATACGCGGAAACATTGTCAACACCCTTATGTTGCTGCTCAATTCCACGAGCAAACATAACTACAGCATTTGGAGCTTTTCCATATATCTCAGCTGCTCTAATAATCTTCTCTGGAGCAACACCTGTAAGTTCACTTGTATATTCTGGAGTAAATTGTTTCACTAATTCCTTTGTCTCTTCAAATCCATTTGTGTGATTGTTCACAAAATGTTCATCAATATGGCCCATTTCGATTAATTGATGGAGAATTCCATTTGCAAGGGCAAGGTCTGTACCTGGACGAAGATCCAAATGAAGATCTGCTCTTCTTGCAATTGGTGTTTCACGTGGGTCGACTACAATGATGTATCCTCCTCTTTCTTGTACATTCCAAATGCGGAACATAGAGGTTGGATGACATTCAGCTGTATTACTTCCAGCTATAAGCAAGCAATCTGTTTCATGTATATCTGTCCAAGGAATCGTTGATCCTCTATCGACACCTAGTGATCTCATAAATCCTCCAGCTGCACTCGACATACAGAAGCGGCCATTATAATCAATATATCTTGTGCCTAGTGCGACACGAGCAAACTTTCCAGTTAAATAGCATTTCTCATTTGTCATTGAAACTCCGCTAAAAACTGAAAGACTATCTTTTCCATAATCCTTCTGTAATTCTTGGAATTTCTTTACGATTAAAGTGTAGGCTTCTTCCCAACTCGCCTCTCGGAAACCTTCTTTGGTTCCTTTTAATGCTTGATTATCACGGATCAACGGTCTTAGAATACGATCATCATGATTTGTTTGCTGGTATGCTGTCACACCTTTCGGACACATTTTCCCAACTGTTACGGGCCATTCATAACGAGGCTCTACGCCTATTATTTTGTTTGTTTTTGTATCCACTCGTAAATTCATTCCACATTGCATTCCACAATAACTACAATGAGTTTTTACTAATTTCTCGTTAGGATGATGTAAGTTCTTTACATCTTTAAAAAATTTATCCCTTTGCATTCTGGTTTGCCTCCTTAACTTTCACTTCATGTGTAGGGAAGCCAGAGAACTGAGCGATACGGTACTTTCTCCGACATGGAAGACATAATTCCGCAAGATGGAAATCTTCCTTTTTAAATTCCATATGGTTCACGCCTAGTACATGGACGACATCATTTGATTGTTCAGTAGATACAAATTCCTCACCACAAACCTTGCAATGCTTCATTGACTGCTCAGCATAATGCTCACGGTAGTTCCTAGCAAAAATACTGACAGGACGGAAAGGAATATGTGCTAATTTTCCAAATGGTAAATATATTAAAGTAACAATCACGGAATATTGATGAATTAACGACATGACCGAGTGACCCCAGCCGTGTAAGAACATATTGATAAAGGTTAATGCAATCCCAGTGAAACTAACAAAAAGAAGTAAATATAATGGCAAAAAGTCGTAAACAATCGTTTGTTCTGCACGTGCTTGCATGTTCTTCAAGCGTCTGTAAATTATCATGCAAACACCAGTGATTACCATGACTGCAGATATGTTTAAAGCGTTATAGAAAAGGTAGCCTAATGCACCATCTGCTTTTATAGTCATGATGTCAATTCCCATTCCAACGACCGTATAATATCCGTTCTCTTCCATCGTAAAATACATCCAACCAAACACTAGTGGGAAAGTAACGAACGCTGCGATTACACAACCCCAACCCATTAAAATATGTTGAGTCCAACGATAGATCCCACGATTCCAAATAAAACGGTAGGTGACTAAGTGTTCTGTAGTCGTTTTAGGGGTGGACTTTCGAAACAAAAGTTTTAATCCCTTTTTAATAAAGATTTTTGTAGGTGGACGTTCTCCCCATGCGATAAATCGATAAAAGAATCCTCCTAAAAAAACAATTGTCCCAACCATGTATCCGTATAAATTTAAATCGATATGAGTAAACATTCTCGTTCCGATAAATGATAAAATTGCTAGTCCGCACACACTTATAAACATAGATTTGGCAAACTTAGAAGCAAACGCACGATCGATTGAATGTGTTGCTTTTTTATTTGCTGTTAGTTCTCCTTGCATTTTTTAGCTCCTCCTTGAAAAATCAACATTTAAGTTATCCTCATTTTATGTCTTGATCTCATTTCAACGTATCGGGGGATTTCCCTACCAACCTCTGAAAATTCCCTTAGAGGGCTATTTTTCGGCATTCACATGGAAGTCCGCACCTTACAAACGTTGATATATCAACGTTTTTTGATTTGTGGCGATTTTGTAACAGTTCATGTCATAATCGGTTTATAGGCAAAAAAAACACTTTTCTGTAGTAGAAAAGTGTTTTATCCCCCATTCAACTCGATATCAATCATGTGATCTAATCTTTCTAAACTTTTTCTTGCCCTTTCATTTGAAATGGTTCGATAATGATGCAATCCCCCTTCTTCCTCATCCATTTCATCCGCCTTTTTTACGATTTCTTGTAAGGGAGTTCTAATGATTGTATTGGTTGGTAAAAACGAATCGGTATGAAATAAGATGGCATGAGAAATGACCTTTGCTGACGCGGGATTTTCACCAAGGCGAATTAATAATTTATGAGCGCGCTCCGCCCCTTTTATAGGATGGATATCATATTTTTTATACATTTCATAATCCCACTTCCCATTTTTATACCAGGTGAAGTGTCCAATATCATGCAGCAACCCTGCTTTTGCTGCTAAATCAACAGGTACTGAGTGTTTCTTTGCTAAGTGAAAGGAATGATAAGCGACAGCAATCGCATGGGAAATGCCTGATCTAGTCAAATATTTTTGTGCAATGTGATGGTCAAAAATCGCCTTTAATTCAACGTCACGCAATTGTTGTCCCCTCCTTTTTACTCAGGTAAATTGCCAACATAAATGATATAGGCCAAAAAAACGATAATAAATGCAGCTAGGCCTACGGTAATAACACTTCTTATCGCTCCTTTCCAATTGGTAACACCTGAAAAACCAATGATACCAACGAAAAATACAATCATTGTAAAATAATAAATCATTTTTAACGGATGAACTCCAACCCACTGGATAAAGTAAGAAGTAAGTATATTAGTAGAGAGAACAAATACGAGGCCAGCAGATAGTAAAACCATGAAAAATGACCATGTATTGAGTATCTTTCCCATATTTTTCTCCTCCTTATTCTATTCTTACTATTAAATATATACAGAAAGAGATGGAGTTATTTCATATTGTCTTAATATTCCGTATATTATTCCACAAACTTTGCTGTAATCCTTCTTATTGAGAAATATCTTTTCAAATTTTTCTCAATTAAATGAAAAAACTGCAGGCCTCTTTAGCAAGCGAGCAGTTTTTTTAGAAGTCCGTACTTTTATATTAATACCGTTTAAACTGGCTAACGAATCTTTTACTTAATAGTCTAGGCATTGGTGGTAAGGCAACAACCGATAATTTTCCATCCAGCACTTCAGGGACTCCTTTTTCATGAACCGCATAAAAACCACTTTCCACCAACGTTTCAAGCTCGTTTTCACTACCTCTTAATATCATTTTTTTCATACCTGATTGGTACCATTCTACATAGTATTCAAAGTAATCAGGAAACCTAGCTTGCTTAGAGCTGACCATATTTATGGTGGATATAGTAGCAGCATGAGCAATCTGTGAGGCAAGTTTCCTCGGAGACAGCTTTAATTCCTCGTTCACAACGTAGTATTGCACGACCTCATTATTCACCGATTCCCCTCCCTTACAGCAACAAATTCAACTTTTTCTTCTATGTATACTCATAAAAAATACATTCTATGCGAAAACCATTGTTTCTGGACCATCAAACTTGTCCATAAAAAGAAAAGCACTCCTTTTAGAAGTGCTACCGTTTTATCCTTGATGACCAAAAGCATCAAAGCCTTCTCTTTCTGCCCTGTTTGCTAACTCTTCAGCTCTACTTCTATCTGCAAAAGCTCCTATTTGTACTTTGAATAACCCATCCTCTTGGTACACATAGGTCTCGAATCCATTCGAAACGGCTCTTTTGGCTAGCCCATCAGCATTTTCTTTTGTTCTGAATGCTCCTATTTGGACACGATAAACTTCTTGTCCAGGCGATGGAATATTTGTCGTTTTTCTTCTTAAATTTAACGCCCTAGCCAACCCATTCGTATGCCCCCTTGCCAAGCTAGAGATAAAAGCTGCACTTCTTAACTTCTCAGCATCAGAAGTGTTATCAATAAATCCATTCTCTGTTAGGACCGCATCCATAATGGTTTCCCTAAGCACATGAAAATCATCTTGCTTTTGTCCTCTATTAGAGAAGTTTACTACTTTAAGAACTTCCTCATGTATATCTTGTCGGTACGTAGTTGTAGGCGCTCCCACATTTGGGTAAATATAACTCTCAAATCCAGTCCCCCCACCTGCATTTACGTGAATCGAAAGGTAGAAGTCAGCTCCCCAGCTGTTAGCTGCATTTGTTCGGGAAGTTAAACTCACGGTTTGGTCCCCCGTTCGACTCATCTGAACTTCAACATTTTCGTATTCATTAATAAGAAAATTACGAATGGTAGAAGCTAAACTGAGCGTTATATTTTTTTCTTGAAGTCCATTACCAGTTGCACCTGGATCTGATCCCCCATGACCAGGATCCAAAAATATTTTCACCATATTATTTCTCACCTCCTTACTACTTATATATGAAAGAACAGCAAAATAAGACAATGTTTTCACCTATTAATTCTGAAATTTACTCACCGAAATAAATCTGATATTCGTTATTATTAAAAGTATTTTCCTTTACAGTTATTTTTTCATTTCATATATTAGAATAGAGCAGTATTTTATACATGCGAAAGAAGAATACTTTATACATAGAAGTAGAAAATATCTTAAAAGGATGATTTTGTTTTGACCATTGAACTCGTTATATTAGTTGTATTAATTTTACTAAATGCCTTTTTTGCAGCGTCAGAAATTGCACTTATTTCCCTAAATGATAATAAAATTAAAGTCATGGCTGATGAAGGACACAAGAAGGCAAAGATGCTCCACCAGCTATTAAGTGAACCGAGTCGATTTTTGGCAACCATACAAATTGGCATCACTTTAGCTGGGTTCCTAGCGAGTGCCTTTGCTGCAGAGAACTTTGCTAGTGACTTCACTCAACTGCTACTTACTTTAGGGGTACCCTTATCAGAAAGAATGCTTGGTACTGTTTCTGTTTTTGTTATTACTATCATTTTGTCCTACTTTACTCTCGTATTTGGAGAATTAGTCCCAAAACGTTTGGCAATGAAAAAAGCAGAAGCTATTTCAATGATAGCAGTAATTCCGCTTACCACATTGTCAAAAATTTCTGCACCATTTGTGAAATTGCTTACAGGATCAACAAACATTATTGTTCGTCTTTTTGGTGTAGATCCACATGCGGAGGATGAGGATGCAACAGAAGAAGAAATCAAACTAATGCTTGATATCGGCAAGGAAAGAGGGACCATCCAAGAGGCGGAAAGCGTTATGATAAACAATATTTTCGCCTTTGATAATACGTATGTTACTGATATTATGACTCATCGTACAAATATTGCCGGTATCCCTGATGATGCATCAATAAGGGATGTTGTACGCATTGTTAATGAAGAAAAGTATACGAGATTCCCTGTTTACGAAGAAGATATGGATACGATTATTGGTATTTTTCATGTGAAAGATTTAATTGAATTTATGGAGCATGAAGATAATCGTCCTTTTGAAATAAAAAAAATGATTCGTCCCCCATTTTACGTGATTGGATCTATGCGCACGGATGATGTGTTTAAAGAGCTTCAGAAGAATAAAACGCATATGGCCATTGTATTAGATGAATACGGTGGAACTGATGGAATTGTCACCATTGAAGACCTACTTGAGGAAATTGTGGGTAATATTTTTGATGAATATGATGAGCATGAAGAAGAAGAAATTGAAATAGTTAAAGTAAATGATGATGAATATAACATCTTAGGAACCACTAGTTTAGACGATGTGGAAGAAGTGTTAAAACTTGATCTACCTTTAGACCAATATGAAACATTGAGTGGGTTTTTCATTGGGGAACTAGGAAGATTTCCTGAGCAAAATGAGCAGCCATCTATTTCATTTAATGGTGTACTGTTTACTGCAACCCAATTGGATGAACTTAGAGTTTCTAAAATTCAGGTAAAAATTCTAAAGGAAGTAGAAAACACCAAGTAAAGACGTTCATGTAACGTCTTTTTTATATTTTTTCATGTCCTAGTTAAAATATAAATTGACATATTAGATGAATTTCTAGATAATTCAACTAATGTGCAAAAAAACGCAATTTTCGACATCAGGAGGATAATCAATGGAATGGATTCAAACAATTGTTGGACAAGCAAATAATATCTTATGGTCATATATTTTAATTGGCTTGTTATTAGGCTTGGGCATTTATTTCACCATAAGAATGCGGTTTGTCCAGATCGTAAAAATCGGGGAAATGTTTCGCGTACTAAAAGATAAAAATACAGACGTATCTGGTGGAAAAGGTGTTACCTCCCTACAAGCATTTTTTATCGGTGCAGCTACAAGAATTGGTACAGGAAATATTGCTGGGGTAGCAATGGCTATAGCAGTTGGTGGTCCTGGTGCTGTTTTTTGGATGTGGATGGTTGCCATATTAGGAGGCGCAAGTGCATTTGTTGAAAGTACTTTAGCTCAAATCTATAAAGTAAAAGATGGAGCCGGATTTAAAGGCGGCCCAGCTTATTATATGAGAAAACAACTCGGTTCTGTTGGACTTAGTAAAGTATTTGCCTTTGGTATCATATTTTCTTTTGGATTAACATTCATTGCTGTTCAAAGTAATGTTATTGCTGCTTCTTTTAACAGTTCATTTGGTTTTGATGGATCACTTGTAGGCATCGTATTAGCCATTTTAACAGCCATTATTATATTTGGCGGAGTACAACGTGTCGCAAAGTTTTCGTCTGTTATTGTACCGATTATGGCATTCTTTTATATTATTTTAGCCGCGTACATTATCATTACTAATATTCAGGAAGTACCAGCCGTTTTAGCACTTATTATAAAAAATGCATTTGGGATCGACCAAGCAATTGGTGGTGGCATGGGTGCTGCGATTATGATGGGTGTAAAAAGAGGATTATTCTCAAATGAAGCTGGTATGGGTAGTGCACCAAATGCTGCTGCGACTGCAGTTGTTTCTCACCCTGCAAAGCAAGGGTTTGTTCAAGCACTAGGTGTCTTCTTCGATACTCTTGTTGTGTGTACAGCTACAGCATTTATTATCTTACTGTCTGACTCTTATACGACAGGTCTTCAAGGTATTGAACTGACACAAGCATCTTTAGGTGAACATTTTGGAAGCTGGGCAAGTCTCTTCTTAACTTTTGCCATTTTTATGTTTGCATTTTCTTCAATTATTGGGAACTACTACTATGGGGAAGCCAATATAGAATTTGTTCATAAAAGTAAAGCTACCTTAATTATTTTCCGAATTCTAGCTGTTGGAATGGTCATTTTCGGTGCTGTTGCAAGCTTACAAATTGTTTGGGATTTGGCCGACTTAGCAATGGCCATTATGGCATTTACAAACCTTATTGCCATTGGTTTACTTGGTAATATTGCTTTTAAAACACTTGATAATTACCTTGAACAACGTAAGCAAGGTCTTGACCCTGTGTTTTTTGAAGATAGTATCCCTGGATTAAAAGGAGTAGAGAGCTGGCCTAAACAAAAGCAAGAAACAACTGAAAAAGCTTAATCAAAAGACTGGGAATTCCCAGTCTTTTTCATTTCTTTATCCCTCGCATAAGTAAATCGTGAACTTGGAATAATACTCATGGTACCTAAGTGGAAGGATGATACGATTGAAATTAACTGGACTTTTATCTATTCTCATGCTTATTCAACAACCAGCCAATCACGATGTACTTACATTGATGGATAATGATCAACCCATTATGACTGTAGATCGCGAAGAACTAGTTTTTCCTCTTCCCAATACTCCTCTTATGGACTTGCATCATCTTGACATCTTAACTTCTGAACTTTCCCAACAAGTATACATAGAGCCGAAAAATGCTTTTCTTGATGAACATGGAAATTTACAGCCAGAGCAGCTGGGATATCAACTTGATAAGAGAGCATTTCATACCCTATATCACTCCTATTTTTATAGTAAAGGTGCTAAAACGCTTAAAGTTCCTAAAAAACCGATTTATCCAGAGGTAGATAGTGAGCTATTGTCAAGAATTCGACAACAAGCGATTGGATATTATGTCACTTATTTCAATAGCTACAATACCTCAAGAACAAATAATATTAGAATATCATCCGAGGCAATAAATAACTACGTCCTATTTCCAGGTCAGACCTTCTCGTTCAATGAGGTGGTTGGTCAAAGGACTAAAGAACGTGGATATACTCCAGCTCCCATTATTGTTCGAGGTGAGCTTTCTGAGGGGGTCGGCGGAGGTATTTGCCAAGTATCTTCTACCCTCTTTAATGCTGTGGATCGAGCAGGGTTAAAAATCGTGAAACGATATTCCCACTCCAAACGTGTACCTTATGTTCCTCCAGGTCGCGATGCAACAGTAAGCTGGTATGGACCTGACTTTGTTTTTATGAATAACTATAAGCATCCTATTTTGATACGCTCCAAAGTAAGAGGCGGTTCCGTGTCCATTCTCTTGTATACTTCAGATGATGTGAATGTTGAACATAACCAAGTGCCAAGCATGTATCAATAAAAAAGGCTGTCCAGAGGGAGTACCCTACCCAATGGACAGCCACTTTTAATATAGATGAAAATACTTAGATCGGATGGAATCAGATAACAGCTCAGATACAGGGACGACCTTAATATGTTTCTGCTTAAATTGAGGCATTGACTCAGTAACTCCTAACGAGCATACCTTACCTGATGTACCAACATGTCCAATCGCAACAGCGGTACCTCGGCTCTCCGCAATCCTTGCAAGAATAAGCATTTGTTTTTTGACCTGATTCACAGAACAGATATCATCTAAAAACACATCTCGCTTAATAAATGGTACATTTAATTCCTCAGTGATTTCCTCAAATTTTGATTTTGGACTTGTTGCACTATCTACAATATATAGCTGCTTTTCCTTTGCCACTTCGACAATCACCCTGACAATCTCTTCATTCTCAACGACAAGCGAGCCCATATGATTATTTAATCCCATAGCATGAGGAACACTATCGATAGCATCAATGACTCTCTTTCTTACTTCTTCCTTTGATAAATCATTCGTTATTGGCTTTGGTCCTAACCAAGATGCCTTTCCTTTTTTCGGCTGCATAGGCAAGTGTACCATGATCTCTAAGCCATTTTCATATGCCCATTCTGCATGCTTTTTTGAAAGCTCATTAAAAGGCATAATAGCCGCTGTGATTTGCACATCACCTTCTAGAAAATCCTTAACACCTCCCACACCACCACCAAAATCGTCAATAATAATAGCTGCCTTTTTCACTTCCTGGCCATGTCCATGATGAGAGAACAGTGTAAAAATGACCAAAAAAATGATAAATGAAGTTTTTTTCATAAAATCCTCCATTTGAAATGTTAGTTATTGGTATAGTTTCTCTCATTGAGGAAAAACCATACAAAAAACTCGCCCAAAACATTGGACGAGTGTTGGATTACGATATTTTTTTCAAAGTCTCTGGAGAGGAAACCCTTTTGTGGAGAAGAAATCTTGGGGAACTAGACACTAAAAGGAATAAAATAACGGAACAATAGATGGCTGCTCCAATCATTGTTCCACCGTTTACGCCTAGTGAAAATAAGAATGGAGACATCCCATCCGGTGCATATTCTCCCCAGAATAAAAATCCCGCGATAAAATGCCAAAAATAACGTGCCGCACTTCCAACGAATGTGGCAACGATGATCCATTGAAGGGCTTTCTTTTTATTTTCTGTTAGTGCTACCTGAATTTTTTTCATAAAAAAACCTGCAAATCCAATAAACGCAAAGGCAAGAAAATACTCAATGAAGGCCTGTAACGGAGTCAAAATATATGCATCACCCATAGCAATTTGTAATAGTCCCCATAAAAAGCCAGAAGCGGTTGCAGCAACGAATCCCCATCTAAAGGCGATAATCAAAATTGGTACCATCGCAAATGAAATAGAAATACTAGGCGAAAGTTTAATCGATGGAAGAAGGTCTAGAATTAATGCAAAGGCTGCAAAAAAAGATGCTTCAATCATCATAATTAATCGTTTGTTTCCCATATAAAAAAATCTCCCCTTTTTCTGGAAACCTCAAGGAGAGCGTAGATAGACATGATTACACGAAAAATGCAGTCTTTCCACATCCCTGCGCTAGAATTATCTAACAGGTTCAAAGGGTCAGAACAAACGTTCACTCTCAGCATAACGCTCCCCTTGTGGTTTCGTTGTATGTAGTTTGTTTATAATTTCGTATTCATTATATCATATAAAATTAAATAGAAAAGCATCTAGTTGAAACTAGATGCTTTTCATGTTTATATTTTAAATCTGCGAACCAACTGCTGTAAGGTTTCTGCCATACCTGATAGATCTTGAGCACTTGCGGTTACTTCCTGGAGAGTAGCAACGTTTTCTTCTGTTCCGGCTGCTACTTCTCTGGTTGTTGCAACGCTTTCTTCTGCGATTCCTTTTACTTCGTCAATTGCTTGTACGACATTTGTACTATGCATACTTAGTAGCTCAATGGCACATGAAACGTCAGATACCTTTTCTATTACGTCTCCCATTGACTCTCCAATTAGAGCAAACGCTTTCTTTGCATCCTGACTATATTCGAATCCTTCTGATACTTTGTGAGACTGTTCTTCCATTGCAGATACAGCTAGATCCGTTTCAGATTGGATATAAGAAATCATTTTTGTAATTTGATCAGCTGATTTTTTTGATTCCTCTGCGAGCTTTCTTACTTCGTCTGCAACTACAGCAAATCCCTTGCCATGTTCACCTGCTCTTGCAGCTTCGATTGCCGCATTTAAGGCTAGCAGATTCGTCTGATCTGCAACCGTTGTAATCATATTTAGGATAGAAGTAATTTCATTTGAACGCCTACCTAACTGACGAATGATTTCTGAGGCATTCAAAACACCATCATTAATCAAATTCATTTGGTTAACTACTTTTTCTATAGATAATGCTCCTTGATCTGTAACTTGAAACGTATTATCAGCTGTGACGAGCATTTTTTCACTACTTTTTGTAATCAAACTTATATTGCTAGACATCTCTTCAATTAATGTGTGAATTTTGGTTAAATGTTGCAGTTGCAAATCCATACCCTCTGAGTTTTGTTCAACAATATAAGAAATTTGTTCACTTGCTTGAGTACTGTCCTGCGCACTTGTACTTAGTTGTTCACTACTAGCTGCAACTTGAGCTGATGAATCTCTAACTTGTATAACAACTTCTCTTAATCCAGAAACCATTGAGTTGACAGACTGGATCATTGCCCCAATTTCGTCTTTATTCTTCACTTGAATCTCATCTATAGATAGGTCTCCGCTCGCAACCTTTTCAATTGCCTTAGATGCATGAACAATTGGTTTCGCAATCTGTAAACTTATAATTGTCGCTAGTACTAATGCAACAAGAATCGCAGTTACACTGATCACAATCATTATTGTAACAATTCCATCTATTTTTTTTGTGGTCAAGCTACTTGCATGGTCTAAATGTTTCTCCTGAATAGATAGAAGTTCATTTACTTTTGCATTAAACTGCATACCTAACGTTTGTGCAGTTGATTTTGCTAGGATTAAATAACCTAATTCATCGTTGTCTTTTTTCATTTGTATTTGGTCTTGAGCAAATTTCGAATCATTTGTTGACATTTCCTCAAGAGCAGTTAACGTATCTAATAACTCCTTATCAGTGATTGTTGTTTTTAATTTTTTCATAGAGTTATCAAAGCTCTTTACTGCCTCATCGTATTCTGTCAGATAGTCAGCCTCTCCAGTGAGTAGGAAGCTCCTTACGGCTGCTGATTTTCTAATCATTTGCTCTTGGAGATTTTTCACTTCTAGCTTTTGACCTACTTCTTCACTTAAGAATGATTGATACGTATTGTTTACTGAATATAGTTGAAAAATCCCAGCACTTGCTACAACTACTAACATAAATAAAACAATAACAAAACTACCTATAATTTTTTTTCGAACAGTGATATTCATGTTTGCTCCCCCATTTATAGGTTGTACTTTATACCTATATTAACAATAGTTCTTTTGATATGGAAGCGTTTTATTTCAAATGAAAAGAAATAGACAAAATCTATTTCTTTTCGTAAGGAGCCATTTGATAAAAATAATTTGGCAATTGAGTGCTATTATCATATTGCTGGTGAAAGATATGGGTTAATGCGGGAGAAACAGGAGGAATTAACCAAGTCCAATTACCTGTTAATTTCCGACTTTTTTCTTTCTCTCTTTCTTCAAACAACTTAAACTGAGCCGCTGCGGTGTGATGGTCAACAATACTTACTCCAGCCTTTTTATAGGAAAATAGAACCGCTCGATTCACTTCAAGTAGTGCACGGTCCTTCCAAAGACTGCTATTTCTAGACATATCTAATTTCATATGATCAGCAACGATAGGTAACACATTGTATCGGCCTTCATCCGATAAATTTCGAGCACCAATTTCTGTTCCCATATACCACCCATTAAAAGGAGCTGCTGTGTATTGAATCCCACCAATTTCAAGACGCATATCAGCGATCATCGGTACACCATACCACTTTAATTTTAGGTCTTCAAACCACTCATATTCCGGATGTGAAAGATTGACCTCAAGAACGAGACTCGGAGGAATAGTTTTCCAATTTGGTTTTTCATTATTTACTTGAACCACTAGAGGTAAAAGGTCAAAATTTGTATGCTTCCCCTTCCACCCTAACTCTTCACATACCTTTGTAAACGGAATAGAGTGAGGGTCTCCAATCAATCCTTGCTGTGTATCATATCCAGCATATCGAACAAGCTGGTGGTTCCAAATTCTAATGGAGTGTTCCTTTGTTTTTTGTTTGAAAATAGAAATGGTTGGTCTAATATGACCATTGTTGGTTGCAAATTTGATATGTTCGAAAAGAGCATGGATGATCTCATCGGAGTGATGTAAATGACGACAATCTTTAACAACCAAAGACTCCCAAAACAAACGTCCAATACATTTATTACTATTCCTCCATGCCATCTTTGCGCCATGGGAAAGTTCTTCATATGTATGTTCATATGTTCCCGTCTTAAGAATCGAACTTTTAACTTCTTCCACTCTTGTTAATAAAGTAATATGATCTTTTTCTAGTTCTATATAACAAAGAGTGATAAACTCTTCTGCTTTTTGGAGTAAATCTTCATTCAATGCTAATCCCTCACGTTTTTAGTTTACATAATAATATTATCGTAACTTTTGACCTTAATTGAATCTCATTCATTTTAATTGATGTAAAAGCATGGTAAGCAGCGCATCAGAAGTTATCGTTTTAGCCTCTCCACCTCCTTGTGCCTGTTTTTCATTTCCTCCTCCCCTTCCATTGATCACTGGTAAGATTGATTGAGCAAGATTCTTCATATTGATAGCCGACTCTTCTCTTTGACACACAAATTGAAGTTTCCCATTTATCTCTGAAACGAAAAGAACATTGACTTCCGGGTCAAGAGCCAAAACATATCGAGCAACGGTTTGTAGCTCTTGAAGGCCCTTATCTGCAAAACTAGCTTGAACAACTCTATAGTGTTCAACTTTTATTGCTTTTTTTAATAAGTCCTGAGCTTCAAACTGTAATATATTTTCTTGTAGAACCTTTATTTCTTTTTCAAGTGTTTTATTTCTTTCAATGAGTCGGAGGGCAGCAGTCTCTAGTTCATTTTGAGGTGCATGTAAGAGACTTGTTAACTTTGATACAACAGTTGTCTTATCATGAATCTGCTTTCTAACACGGTTGCCACATACAAACTCGACCCTTGTCTTTTTCTTTTGTCGTTCAGTACCCAATATAGTAATCGCCTGAACCTCACCTGTACTTTGTGGATGGGTACCTCCGCACCCGTTATAATCAAATTCCGAAATGATTACTAAGCGGATATTTTCTTCAACTGAAAGGGTTTTCCGTAATGGATATTGGCTTACTTCCTCTTTTGAAACCCATTTAGTCTCTATTTTTCTTTGTTCTAGTATGATCTTGTTAGCTAATTCCTCAACTTTTTCCAGTTCGTTAGAAGAGATATTATCTACATTGAGATCAATTGTTACTTTTTCTGACCCAAGATGAAAACTGATGGTTTCATAACCATATAATTCTACAAATGCGGCAGTGAGGATATGCTGTCCAGCATGCTGCTGCATGTGATCAAATCTTCTTTCCCAATCTATATTCCCCTCAACTTTAGAACCAACAGAAATGGAGTCACTTATATAATGTCGAATTTCTCCATTGACTTCTTCGACATTCGAAACTGTCTTTCCGTTAATCGTTCCCGTATCGCATGGTTGCCCTCCACCAGTAGGATAAAAGGCGGTCTCACTTAGTACAATATAATCGTCTTCACTTTTCGTAACAGTTGCTACAAAAGTGGATTGATATACATTTTCATAATATAGTTTTTTTGTCATTTTTCTATAACACTCTCTTTCGTTAAGAAATGCTACACCTACTTTATCACAAAAAGAAAAGAGGTAGCTATTTTCTACCTCTCTACTAGTTTTTATCGGTTTCAAATACTCACATCACGTTTTTGAAAATAAACAAACGTTGAGATCATAAACACAATATAATATACAGTAAGAATCAATAGGGAACCATTTAAGCTAATATTATCCAAAATCTTATCTTGGAAGGCAAATACGGTTAAGTCTAGATGTGGAAAAATAAGAAACTTTGCCCAAGTATACTCTTCGGCGAGCATAATAATAAGTCCACCTAATGTAGTTGAAACAAATAGAACAAAAATTCCAACCCCTACTGCTACTGCCTGACTTTTAAAAAGAGTGGACAGCATAAAAGAAATCGTAGTGATCATTAGCAAACTTGGAAGAAAATAGACTGTTTTTAACAGAAACTGCGTTCCAAGTATGGCCTCTTTTTGTCCATCGAGCGTATATTCAAAGAATGGTGTCTGAAAGTCTCCTAGACCAAAAAATAAAATTCCTACAATAAATCCTGAGACAAATAATGTGGCCATTAAAATGATGGCATATAATAAAACCGCAACATATTTTGACAATAAGATTTTCCATCTTTTATGCGGTCTTATGAGCAACTGTTTAATTGTGCCATCTGAAAACTCAGCAGCGACGACCGCACTTGCTACAATAACAGAAAACAAGGTGACAAGTGTTGTTACACCTATAACGACATCGTTCATAAAATGCCAATTGGTTTTTGCCGTTGGATTTATATTTTCTTCAAGAAATCTGTCATTTTGTTTGATTTGATCTTCTAGCCACGTTGGATCTTGGTCGGCGGGAGTTTGCTCAATTTCTAGTTTATACTGAGCATTCTGTGCTTCTAAATTTTCACGCCAGTTCTCATCGGCTTCTCCATTAATTCTTTGATAAATAAATCCACCAATCACCATTGCAATAATTAATATAGAAATATAAATCCAGCTTGGCCGTTTCTCAAAGATTTTTATCATTTCATTTTGAATCAGACCGATCATATCGATAGCTCCTTCTTTTCTTTATTTGTTATCTCAAGGAAGCGATCTTCAAGTGATGCTTTTAAATAAGAAATTTCATATACTTGTAGTCCGTTTGAGACAAATAGCTGATTCGCCTTAGCGACTGTCTCCCGATCCATAGATGCATATATAAAACCCGCTTCTATCTTTCTTCCTTCTCCCAAATTTTGATTTACTAGTAGGTTAAAGGCCTGTTCAGTGTTATCAACCTCAAACATCACATGTTGCTTTGTTTGACTGCCTAGTTGGACTGCTTCATCCATTCGGGAAATATGAGTAAGCCTACCTTTTTCGATAATGGCAAATCGATCACACATGAGTTCCATTTCTGAAAGCAAATGGGATGAGACCAATACAGAAATACCTTGATTCACTAATAATCTTAAATAATCACGAAATTCTCTTATTCCTTGTGGATCAAGTCCGTTCGTTGGTTCATCAAGAATTAGGATGCTTGGACTATGTAATAAAGCTTGAGCTACGCCGAGTCTTTGTCTCATTCCTAGAGAATACGTTCTTACTTTCTGATGGATTGCTTGTTCTAGACCAACCAAACGGATGACCTCATCAAGCTTTTCAACTGAAACATCCTTTGTAGCCATTCTCATATAATGCTTTAGGTTTTTCATACCACTCATATATTTATAAAATTCAGGATTTTCTACAATGGCCCCTATTTCTCCCATTGCTTCTTTAAAAGACTGATCTAAATCATGTCCATTTATCACGACTTTTCCTTCTGTACGATTAATTAAATGGACGATCATTCGAATGATGGTTGTTTTTCCTGCTCCATTTGGACCAAGTAACCCGAAAATTTCTCCTTTTTCTATTTGGAAAGTTACGTTTTCAACAATCAGTTTCTTCCCTATTTTCTTTGTAAGATTGTGAACTTCTAGAGCATATTGAGACATTTTCACCCTTCTTTCTATCCTTTATTTAGAACTTGTAATAGTCTATACGATTGAAATTGAAAAAAGTTACAAATTATAATTTATCTTCCATTGTTCTTCCCTACCCTCTGTTAAAATAATAATAGATTTCAGTTTGAGCAATGAACAAACTACTTCCCGATTACCAACATCTTTTGTATAATTGGAACTTATGGGAACAACAATAAGTTTAGAATATTTTAAAGAGGTTTATTATGAAAATTAGTTCGAAAATCTTTATGGAAAAGCTATCATCCGTTCAAATCATTGTGATATTTTACGTACTTGCTGTGGTTATATCAACAGTACTTTTAATGCTTCCAATCACATTAAAATCTGGAGAGGACATTTCCTTTATTGATGCATTATTTACTTCTGCTAGTGCGGTAAGTGTTACAGGACTTTCTACCATCTCTATCTCTGAAAAGCTAAGTGTAGCAGGAACATTCATTTTCGCTTTCATTCTTCAATTCGGTGGAATTGGGATTATGACACTAGGCACATTTATTTGGCTCCTAATGGGAAAAAAAATTGGACTTCGTGAACGAAAGTTAATTATGACCGATCAAAATCAGTCCACTCTGTCAGGTCTGGTTCAGTTAATGAGACAAATTCTTTATCTTATCATCTTTATTGAAATAATTGGGAGTGTAGTACTCGGGATTTACTTGGTTAATTACTATCCCAATTGGCAGGAAGCCTTCTTACATGGCTTTTTCATGAGTGTTAGTGCGACCACGAACGCAGGATTTGATATTACCGGTCAGTCCCTGCTTCCATATGCTAATGATTATTTTGTTCAACTCGTTAACATCATACTGTTAATTCTTGGTGCTATCGGTTTTCCTGTTCTAATTGAGGTTCGTCACTTTTTATTTCGTAGAGAAGATAGCCTATTTCGATTTAGTTTATTTTCAAAAATAACAACAACAACTTTTTTCCTTTTAGTTATCGGTGGAACTTTACTCATTATTCTTTTTGAGTATAATCATTTTTTTGCAGGGAAATCTTGGCATGAATCATTTTTTTACGCATTATTCCAATCGGTTACTACTAGAAATGGTGGTTTAGCGACCATGGATGTAAGTGAATTCACAACCCCTACCCTACTACTTTTATGTATTCTCATGTTTATCGGGGCCTCTCCAAGTAGTGTGGGTGGAGGTATACGAACTACCACTTTTGCAATAATGATGTTAAGTATATTTACATATGCAAAAGGTCGAGATACGATAAAAGTATTTAAAAAGGAAATTTTACAAGAAGACATTCTTAAATCATATATTGTCATCACAACGGCAGTTATGATTTGTTCAGCATCTGTCATTATATTGGCTGTTCTAGAGCCTTCAATTGGTTTAATGGAGATTATCTTTGAAGTTAGCTCAGCATTTGGTACAACGGGATTATCAATGGGGATCACAGCAGATTTAAGTACAGCCAGTAAGCTAGTCATTATTTTGGTCATGTTTATTGGTCGTATCGGAATCTTCTCCTTCTTATTCATCATCCGTGGAAACCCAATTAAAGAAAAGTTCCATTATCCAAAAGAACGCATTATTATTGGTTAGTTATAGTAAAAACTCCGTTGCTAAGGCAACGGAGTTTTTTTACACTAATGGTGGAGTTTTCTTTTTTATTTCAATTTGCTTGATTTTATTATCCTCAACTACAAGCATTTCAAAGTGGAGGTGATGGTATTCAAATGTTTCCCCTTCCTCTGGGAAATGCCCCATCTCTTTTAATAAAAATCCAGTTAATACATCTTCATCTTCTGGAATCTTCGTTTTAAACACTTCATTTAATCTTCTTAAGGCTAACTTTCCATTACAAATAATATGAGAGTCCGTTAATTCATCGATCAAAATCTCTTCATTTTCATCCGTCTCATCTTTTATTTCAAGGCCTATCATGGCTTCTATAATATCCTCATTTGTAATAATACCTTTGGTTCCCCCATATTCATCAAGTACAATCGCTAAATGCTTACGTTCTTTTAGCATCATTTTAAATATTTTTTCAATAGAGTGAAATTCAAATACAAATAACGGGGAATTATCTGTGAAATCCTCTAATGGTTTATCCGGTTCTACTGACCAAGATAATAGCCCCTTCGAATGGAAGACTCCTACTATATTATCCATATTTTCTTTATATACTGGATATCTTGTATATTGATTGTTTATAACTACTTCTCTCGCTTCTTCAAATGTCGAGTCAAAAGGAATCCCTTGTATTTCCATGCGCGGGGTTTTTAATGCATCTCTAACATCTAAGCTATAAAAATCAATAACACCCTTTATACTTTTTGTCTCCTCATTTTGAAATGTACCTTCCGTCGCTGCAATGTCTACCATAGTAATTAACTCTTCCTTTGAAATAGACACGCCATCCTTATCTTCTTTTTCTAAAAGCTTAATGACAGCTCTTGTAAAGCGTGACAATAGAAACGTTAATGGTTTTAAAATAATCATTATGAACTGAATGACTGGAAATACGAGAAAGGCAATCTTTTCTGCAAAACTTGCAGCAATTGACTTAGGCAATACCTCAGCAAATACAATTAATACAACCGTTAAGATCCCAGTCACAATCCCTACATTCCATCCATACTCAATGGCAATAATGGTTACCAAAGTAGGTAGCATAATATTAGCTATATTGTTACCAATTAATATCGCTGTAATTAATTCGTCCAAATTAGACACCAGTGATAAAAGCTTTTGCGCCTTTTTGTCACCGCTTTCTGCCTTTGTCTTAAGTTTCATTTTATTAACCGCAGTTAATGCAGTTTCACTTCCAGATAGAAAAAAAGACATTAGCAGAAAAAATATAATGGCTATAAACACAAATCATCCTCCAAACAAATCTATGATGAGTATAACATTACCAAATTCCAATTCATTTTGCCACTATCATGTTATTTCTCATGCCATTGATTTAGCAAAAAAATGAAGCCCAATATCGTACCGATAATAACAACAATAAAGCTAATCCAATATGGTCTAGTATCACTAGAAACAGGATTTCTATATTTCAATGGAACGAACGAATCACCAAGAAACGCAAAGAAACGGATATATACCCAATAAAGAGAATACGAGTCCCATGTATCCCATGGACCTCTATACACAATAAAATGGAGAAAATACTTTAATACTATTTCAATCGCGAAAACAAGATTGATTATAGTAAAGTAGAAAATAAATGTATGGTGCTTCGGCTTATAATAAATGGAAAATAACACGAGAAACGTAAAACTCATAGCCACGGTAGGTAGAATAACTGGTAGAGGCAATACAAATCGATAAAACCCATTACTGTAGAAAAACATACACAATGCTATGGATATTATGATGCTTATTCCTGTAATAATGCCGTACCTTACATAATTCTTTCGTAAGATAACCAATAATCCGAGAGCAGTAAGGATAAATACAACGATTAAAATGATCCAATGGATTCCCGTCTGTTCGAGCATATCTAACCTCTTGTTTTTCATATTTCCTTTATTTTTCACCAAAACAAGATTATTATATCAAAAAAAAGAAGCATGAAAACTCATGCTTCTCTCATCTTATACCGGTACGCCGACAAAGAACTCATTATAAAGTGCTTTTACGGCATGCTTTTCATCCGCTTCTTTGACACCAAACATCATACTAACTTCAGATGAACCTTGGTTAATCATCTCTATATTCACACCAGCATCGGCAAGTGCCTTCGCAGCTTTTGCTGTTGTTCCAACATTTTGTCTCATGCCTTCACCAACAATCATGATTAAAGCCAAATCGTGCTCAACCTTCACTTCATCTGCATTCAACTCTGTGAAAATAAGGTTGACTATACGTTGTTCTGTTTCGTAATCCATTTGATCCTGACGTAAAATAACAGAAATATCATCAATTCCTGACGGAGTATGCTCGTAAGACATTCCATGTTCTTCTAATATTCTTAATAATCTGCTTCCAAAACCGATTTCTCTGTTCATTAAATATTTCCCAACATAAATGCTACAGAACCCTTTATCACTTGCAATACCTGTTACAGGACCATTTTGAACACTGCGCTCATGAACGATTAAAGTCCCTGGTGAAAGCGGGTTATTCGTGTTTTTAACCTGTACTGGAATTCCTGCCCTAAAAGCTGGAATTAATGCTTCATCGTGAAATACAGAAAAGCCAGCGTAAGAAAGTTCTCTCATTTCACGGTAAGTAAGTTCTTTTATTTCTTTTGGGTCTTGAACAAGATTTGGATTTACAGAATAAACAGCATCTACGTCTGTAAAATTTTCATACAGATCTGCTTTTATTCCATTCGCTAAGATCGATCCTGTAATATCGGAACCACTTCTCGAAAAAGTTACAACATTTCCAGCCTTTGTATAACCGAAAAATCCAGGGAAGATCAAAATCCCATCTTCTTCTCGTAGTTTATATAAATTGTCATATGATTCCTGTAATACTTGTGCATTTCCTGTCTCATCAGTTACAAACAATCCAGCGTCCTTTGGATTGATGTATTTTGCCTGCACTCCTTTTGATTGAAAGAAATTTGCTACTAATTTTGCATTATTGTCTTCACCGGCCGCTTTAAGAGCCTCCATATAATGGTCTGGATTGGATTTATCTGCAGATAATAAAGAGTGTAAAGTATTTGTAATCTCTTCAGTAATATCTGTTGAGAGATGGAGTTCCTTAACGATGCTATCGTAACGATCGATTATTTGCTCAAGTGTAGCCCTTGTATCTTCACCTTTTAAACCCTGCTCAGCGCATTGTATCAACAAATCTGTCACTTTTATATCATCTGATTTTCTTTTTCCTGGTGCTGATACAACAATTACCTTTCGGCTAGGATCAGCTGTGACGATTTGAAATACTTTTTGTAACTGCTCTCCATTTGCTAAAGATGATCCTCCGAATTTTGCTACTTTCATGTAAACATCCCCTGATAAATAAAATTTATATTTATTATCGCTTCAAAGTAGTAAAGAATCAAGCATTTTTTCCTTATTAGATGGACAAATGTATTTTCAGAGAGGACAATGTAGTTTTTTTATGTTTCTTTTCCTCTGGTGAATGGAAAATGAACTTACGTTTACAATATGTAAAAAGGAGTGAAAACTATGCGCACAAATTTTAAAATCATCCTTCTTAAGTTCATTGTCTGTACAATTATATTTACTATCGCCTTTGACCTGTTCTTTGAAGCTGGGGTTTCCGAAGTCTTATCATTCAGTATTTTGGTCACCATGGTTTCCTATTTCATTGGAGATAAAATAATCTTACCTAGGGTTGGAAACCGTGCCGCTGTTGTAATCGATTTTTTCACTGTTTACACAATTGTGTGGATTTTTGGAAATATTCTCCTACACAGCTATGAACAGATTGCGTGGGGAAGTATAATAGCAGCAACATTAGTCGGAATATCTGAGGTGTTTGTACATCTATTTCTTTTAGGTCGGTTAGAACCACTGACTCCTACAGAAAGGAAAATACCTTTACGAACCTCTCAGAAGCTAGCCTTTGGGACGGAATTTGCCGAAGAGTCAGATCCGCGCAAGAAAAACTAAAAACGTTACTGCTATAAAGCAGTAACGTCCTTCTATAAATTCCTTGTATGTTATGCATAGTTTTTTTCTTCTAAATGCATAGATAATTTTTTCCTCGCTCGATATAACACAGTTTTGACATTGTTTTGATTAAGGTGTAAAGCTTCGGCAATTTCTTTTTCCTTCAGCCCTTCTACAACTTTTAAATGAAGCACTGATTTTTGATTGGCATTTAGCACACCAAAGGCTTTTGTTATTTCATTCTGTAATAACAAGGAAGTCACTTCTTCTTCCACATTTCTATGAGATGCCACCTCTTGGTAGGTGATTTCAGTTTCAAGTACTTCTTTTCTTCTTTTTTCTTTTCTCACAAAATCAATTGCTGTTCTTGAAGCAATCGAGGATAGCCATGAGCGGAGCTTAGCATCATCAACTATTGTATCTATTTTTCGAAATGCTTTAAAAAACGTTTCTTGTACCACATCCTGTGCTAAATGGTAATCCCTTGTGATACCGAAGGCGATATGAAAGAGAAGTTTTTGATGACTAAAACAAATCGTCATCATATCTTCCTTCGATAAATGCTCATTCATGATCACTCCCTCCCTTTCCCCGTAATCAATTTATTTAAACATTTCATTTACAAATATAGGTGCATTGCTCTCGTCAAACGTTCCTAAATAAGGGTCCTGTTGATTTTTAAAAATATAGGCGACTACATACGTCTTTTGGCTATCTGGTAAATAAGCATCTTCCGTAATATTCATCAGTTCTTTTATTTGATCTTTCGTTTTGAAAGTTTTGGTGTTTGGATGATTATTCATGTTAGTAAACACTTCATGATTCGAATATCCATCAGGATTAATTTCAAGGTCCTCTTTTTCTAGAACCACAGCATAATCGATGTCCTCCTCCGAGATAAAGGCATTATCAAGCAGTTCTTTCTCAGCTAACCAATCTTCAAGCCTTTTGTAGGTAGCTAAGGCAGTGATATCAGCGTATCCGTAATACTCTTTGCTATTATCCAATGAAAAGGATATATGAGACTGAAAAGATTTTGAGCTATACATCTCTTCATACGTCGAAGCTAGTATATCTTCTTTTATAATTGATAGAAATTCCTTGATATCAGCTTTCTCAGAAATCACGGCACGATCATTTTTATATCCCATTGACTCAATAGTAATCATGTTAATTTCATCCATTGTTAAATTGAATAATGAATAGTTCACCTCTTTATATTCCTTTGATTCATGAATGGGTTTATAATACGCCAAATAATCATCCTTGTTTATTTCATATTCACGAACCATTTTTTTTCCGTTCTTTAACTCGTACACAAAGAAGGCGGTTTCGTTTTGTTCACTTGTTGCTTTTTTACTATCTTTATTGGATAGAATCTGTTTATGCAAATCGTGAACTAATTCAATATTGCTTTTTTCATTTAAGTAGAAGGTGTTTTTTGAATAGCCACTTTCCTCCGGGTTCAAATAAAGATACGGCCCATTACTTAAATGCACCTTTTGGATATCTTCTATTTCTGGAATTCGGTTTTCATAGTTAGTAAGATCAAACTGAAATATAGCTATGATTACTATTAAAATACCACCATAGTACAAATAGCCTTTAAGATGACCAAAGACTCTCCATGTTTTATGGAGTAGTATTTCAGCTAGTATATAGCCAAAAAAAGATCCAAACAGATATCCGAAAAATAACCAGCCTTCAGAAAGCTCACGATAGTCACCGAAATAAGCAGCCGCCAATAATGCACAGCAAACAGTCATTCCAAATTTTAAAATTGGTTTTAAGATTGGAAAAATAACAGCTTGTGATACAGATTCCGGTTTCCTTTTTTTATAAAGCGCTAAACTAAAGAAATACAATACTATGGAAATACCTGCATAAATTCCTAAAAGGATCATATTAGAAATATCTTGTATTGCTTCTATCATGGTTAACGGAGATAAATATTGTACTTTTCCATTTAGATGATAACTATCTGGAAAACCAAACATAAAAAACTGTAGATTAAATGCACTTAATACAAATAATCCCACTGGCAGAAGCAGAAAAATATACGATAGAATTCCTTGTACAATTGAAATACCAGTGATCATACCGATAAACACTGTACTTATATATATGATGGTATTAAAAAGAATTGTCATCCCTAGCCAATAAAAAATAGAGTCAATTTCTACTATAGATTGCAAATTCAAAACACTTCGCTGAACAAAAACAATCATTGCTATTAAGATGACCGGGATGTTCACCATTAACCAACCAGAAAGAGTGTATTGATGGAATATCTTTTCTCTACTTACTGGTAAACTATGAATAAGATCTGAGCTTTGTTTTGACTGCATAAAGTGAAACAAGAACAAGGGCAATAAAACAGGCACGGATACTAGTAAAATATATTGAAGTTCCAGATTGAATTGGAACACATTCGCTGGTTCAAACATCAAACGTTCATTTGTTGTACTCATTAATATTTCAAATGGAATAGCAAACAACAATACAAGAAAATAAATAATAGAAACCCAACCTGAGCTCCTAAGCATTAACTTGAATATCTCAGGGTTAAGCAAAAATGTTTTTGATGGCATATCCGACACCCTCCATTTCATAAATAAAGATTTCTTCTAATGTTAGTGGGAGAATATCGAGAATGACAGGTTGATATTTCATGACTTTATCTACTATTTCCGCTTCTTTTCCTTTAACAATACAGATAAAGACACTTCCTCTTTTCTCTTGATATAAAAGTTTGACATCGGTAAATAGATTCTCCGGAACATTTTCCTTGAATGCTACTTGAATTTTATGTGTGTCGGACTTTAAGTCATCAAGTTCCTTCTCAATCATTAGCTCTCCTTTATGCAAAATGCCTATATAATCACAAATATCTTCTACTTCACGCAAATTATGGGACGAGATAAGAACAGTCATTTCCCTGGATGCTACATCTTCAATAATTAAGCTTTTAATATTTTTCCGAACAACTGGATCGAGTCCATCCATAGGCTCGTCTAGAAGAAGGATGTCAGGCATGGTAGACAAGGCTAGAATAAACGCTGCTTGCCTTTGCACACCTTTTGAGAATTTATGAAGTTTTCTTTTTTCATCGATCTTAAATGCATCCACAAGTAATTCATATCTCTCTTGATTCCAGTTATGGTAAATCTTTTCATAAAATTTCCCCATATCAGCTAGTGTGTATTGTGAAAAGAAGAATGGTTGGTCAGGAATAAAGAAAACTCTCTGTTTTATGTAACTATTTTCAAATACTGAGCTCTCATCAACCAATACAGAACCGTGGTCAGGAACATAAATTCCAGCTAAAAGCTTTAATAAAGTTGTTTTCCCCGCTCCATTCGTTCCAAGCAATCCATATATTGATCCCTTTTGAATATGGAGGGTTATATTTTCAACCGCATCGGTTCCTTCAAAGGATTTACTTACCCTACTAAATTGAATCACTCTTGCTCCCTCCCCCTATTGTGGATTCCACTTCCTTTATGATCTCAACGAGTTGATCACTAGTGATTCCAAGATACATAGCTTCTGACAAAAGTTTTATTAGATCCGATTTAATTGTCTTCATTTTTTCACTGTTTTGCTTTGGAGTATCTGGACTCACAAAGCTCCCCTTTCCTTTAATTGAATAAATATATCCTTGAATCTCAAGCTCTCGATAGGCTTTTTGGATGGTATTCGGGTTAATCGTCAGTTGCTGCGCCATTACACGAACGGATGGTAGCTGTTCATCCGCTTTCATGACTTCACTAATAATAAGCTCTTTTAACTTGTCAACCAGCTGCTCATATATTGGCTTTCGACTTCTTATATCTAGCTCAAACATGATCATCCTCCAATCTGTACCTAGTGTACTATTAATCGTAATACAGATGGTACAGTTGAATTATATTTTAAATGTCCAAAAAATAGAAGGGTTTTTTTAAAAAAAATAAAAAAACACCGTCATTTGGTTAAAATGACGGTGCTTGTAAGGCAATATAACTATGACTTGCAGGATAGTTTCAACACAACTTTCCCAAAATTATTCCCATTCTCTATTCGATATTGGGCTTGCTGAACTTCTTCTAAAGAATAAACTGAATCTATAGCCGGGCGTAATTGATGTTCTTCATACAGTTTCAGCATATTTGTAAAGTCTTTTGGTGAACCCATGGTAGAACCAAGAATATCCAAATGCTTAAAAAATATTTTTGGCATGACGATTTGTGGAATTGGTCCAGCAGTTGCACCAAAGCTAACAATTCTTCCCCCGTTATTTGCTACATTGATGAGTTTAGAAAAACTAGAACCTCCCACACTATCAACTATGAGATCTGCGTAACCCATTTGCTCCTTTAATAGTTGATCCCATCTTTCTACTTTATAATTTACACCACCCGAAGCTCCCATGCTTATCGCTTTTTTAATCTTCTCGTCGCTACTAGATGTAACAAATACCTTTGCTTTTACAGCAACAGCCATTTGTAGAAGAAAGGTTGCAACGCCTCCGCCGATTCCAGGGATTAATACAGTCTCTCCTTCTTGTAGTTTTCCTCTTGTAAACAACGCACGGTAGGCAGTTAAACCTCCTAATGGAAGCGCTGCTGCTTCCTCCCAGCTAAGGTAAGCAGGCTTCGAGAATATATTTTCTTTAGGTATTTTTATGTATTCAGCAAAGGTTCCATTTGAAGGAACACCGATAATTTGAAAAGTTTTTGAATAGAAATTTTCATTTTCTCCCCAATTTAATGCTGGATAAATAATGACTTCGGTCCCGACTTCTAACACCCCAGCCCCATCAGCACCTGGTATTGCCGGTATCTTAATTCCTGGGTATTGTCCCATTCGAACATATATATCACGACGGTTCAAAGCTGACGCCTTCAACTTTACGAGCACTTCATGAGCATTCGGTATCGGCTTCTCCACTTCCTCTAGTCGAAATTGTTCTGGTCCTCCTAGTTCACGTAATACGATTGCTCTCATCCATTACCCTCCCCGTTTTTCTATAACTCTACCTTTAGTTTAGCGTTTGACACTTACAGTTTCTACCTTATTATTTCGAGGTTTTTTATTAATTTCGACTCTACAATCGCAAATAACCAAACTTCCCCTCAGCTTTTGTGGAAAGAACACTAGTTTTGATAGCTTTTGTCTTATGGCAGGAATCTAACTAGTTTCATAGAGAATAATTGTTAATATTGGCACACCACTAAATTTTTATAAGAAAGGAACGTCACTATGATAAATCAAGAAATTACAAGAGCCTATTCTATTCAAGAGGTATCAAAACTACTTGGAATTCCTTCTGGAACCATTAGACAGTGGGAAAAAGATTTAAGTGGACTATTAGTCATTCCGCGGACAAAGCAAGGTGCGCGTTATTATACAAGTGTTGAAATTAAACTTTTAGAAAAAATTTCAGCTATGAGAGCTCAAAATGTGGGCAAGGGGATGATTAGAACTCTTTTAGAGAAACACTTACAATCACCTTCAGAATCTGCCTCCGAATCATTCGAAATGGTTTTGGCAACGACAGATGTAGCAGAGACGGAAAAAACAAACGAGCACTCCTTACAATTAACTGACATTCAAGCTAGCCTTCAAATCTTAAAAGATGGTGTGATCCATGAAGTAAGGCGAGAGATGTTAGAACAGCGTTCCATCCTTATGGATGAAATCAAGTACGAATTAGCAAATTCATCTTTACAAACAGTCGTTGATCTTTCAAAGTCCATTCAAAGATCAAACGATAAACGAAAGGCCGATATGCAAGTACTAACAGAAGCGATTCAATCAAATTCGAAATATACCTCTGAAACATTCGGAACCTTATCAGAAACGATTGCGAAACATTCGAAAGCAACCTCTGAAAGCATTGAACAAAAAATAGAGCAAATGAACCAAGCCGTTCAAACAGAAAATGACCAGCTTCTATCATCAGTGTCTCAAACCGTAGCAGATGTCAAAAATGATGTTCGCACAGTTGCCTTTTCTTTGCATGAGGATCAGCAGCAGCTTCGAGAATCTATTCACGAACTCCAAGAATTTACTAGTCATATTCATCAACGTGAAGAAGGATTTCAAGATTTGGTTTCAGCTTTCCGTGAAGCAGCCGCAGCAAAACCAGTAAAAAAACGCAGCTGGTGGAAACTTTGGGGAGATTAATATGTGGTTAAAAGACAAAGCATGGGTGAATCCCGCTTTGTCTTTTTTGCCGATGGACACCTGCTTTTATGGATGACCTATACCATATTCACAACTATATTCCGAATCACTCGAACCCCCTACTCCTCTCGATTCTCTGAAACACCCAGAACTTACTACTTATAAAGTTAATTACCATCCCAAATCCTGTGCATATGACTTTTGCTATTAAAATTGGAAGATGAACCAGGTTGATAAGGAATAGAATCAACACCGACACTAAAATTAAGGTAGCTACATTTGCTACTACATATTTTAAGGGCTCAGAGTACTCATTACCTTTATTCTCCTTAAAGGTCCATAAACGATTCATTATAAAACTATTTAGCGTTCCACATCCATATGAGATGATTTGAGACATTAAAATAGGACAACCATTTGTAAGTAACAGGCTAAACACACCAAAATCAACCACCGTATTAATTGCTCCGACAATAGAAAACTTGATAAATTCAATAAATGTCTGATTCCTCATCAATCTCACTACTTTACCCATTTTTCATCCTATTATGTTTCAAAACTAGTCAAATTATTTATACGTAGTTAAAAATTGTTAGAAATAAGTTCTTATCTTATAATTATTTAGGTGGTTATTTTTCAATATAGAAGGAAAATGAATGAGTAAATTATCTGGTTTCATCAGCGGCTGGCTATCGCATAGAAAGGCATTACTTGAATTAATAAAAGTAGTTGACGATGAGCAACTCTCCTTTAAACCGTGGGAAAATGGAATGTCCTTATCGGAGCTTGTCCTTCATATCTCGGGTTCCACTTCAATGTTCGTAAACACAGTGAAGACTGGAGTGTTTGCACCTCCAACAGAAAAGAAGGAAGTTTCTACTGCAAAAGAGCTTATTGAATTTGTTGAAGCTCAGACTGAGTATGCTAAACAAGAGCTGGAAAAATTAACTGACGTACAATTGGAAAGCATCATTGCTTTTGCTGGAATGGACCTACCAGGAAAAGCTATTTTGGAGCTAGCAAAAGATCATGAAATTCATCATAAAGGACAACTTTTTACATATGTTCGTCTATTAGGACTTGAAGAGGTTCCTTTCTTCATCTATCGTCCATAAAAATAGCAAAAAAGAAGCAGGCCTTTCTTGAAAAAAGGCTTGCTTCTTTTTTACTCTCCTAAATCAACGTTATGATACACACGTTGTACATCTTCTAAATCTTCTAATGCATCAATTAATTTTTCAAATTGTGCTTGAGCTTCTGTGTCTAGGGTAATATCATTTTGAGCGAGCATCGTTAGCTCGGCAACCGTAAATTCTGTAATTCCAGCCCCTTTAAAAGCAACCTGTACAGCGTGGAACTGATCGGGTTCGGCATACACAATTACAGTATCCTCTTCTTCAAGAATATCACGTACATCAAGATCTGCTTCCATTAGTAACTCAAGTACCTCATCAGATGTTTTACCTTCAATACCAAATACAGCAGTATTATCAAACATATAAGCAACAGATCCGCTAACTCCCATGTTTCCGCCGTTTTTGCCAAACGCAGCACGAACGGTAGAAGCTGTGCGATTCACGTTATTGGTAAGTGCATCAACAATGATCATTGATCCGCTTGGTCCAAAGCCTTCGTAACGAAGCTCATCATAATTTTCTTCTGCTCCACCTTTAGCTTTATCAATCGCACGGTCAATAATAACTCTTGGTACGTTATACGTTTTCGCACGCTCTAAAACGAATTTAAGCGCCTGGTTTGATTCTGGATCCGGCTCACCTTGTTTAGCTGCTACATAAATTTCTAACGCAAATTTGGAGTAAACTCTACTCGTATTTGCATCCTTAGATGCCTTTTTTTCCTTAATATTGTTCCACTTACGGCCCATAATGAACACTCTCTTTCAACATTATATCTACCCGCCTAATAACTAGGCTTACACTTAATCACATGACATATTATACCGCAACAACTCCAATTACGAAAGAATTATAACGGTGACATTATATCGGTGACAGACACCCTTCGTGGACACTTCCCCTATTTTTGTCCATCTCAGGTGGACAGTGTGCACTTAGGACAACAAAAAAAGCTGCCGTAGCAGCTCATGTATAAAAAAGGCTCTTGGCTCTTATTAATCTCCATCCAACATTCTAAATACGCCACCCAATAAACTACCTTCGTCTTTTCCATTTCCACCAGCCTGCGGAGCTGCGGCAAATACACGGCTTGCTAAACGACTGAATGGTAGAGATTGAATCCAAATGGTTCCCGGTCCACGCAATGTAGCAAAAAACAACCCTTCTCCACCGAATAAAGCTGTTTTAACACCTTTAACCATTTCTATATTATAATCTACATCCTTCGTCATTGCGACTAGGCAGCCCGTATCGACACGTAAAACTTCCCCTGGTGTAAGCGTTTTTTGATAAATGGTCCCTCCAGCATGAACAAAGGCCATTCCGTCACCTTCAAGCTTTTGCATGATAAATCCTTCTCCACCGAAAAATCCTGCCCCAATTTTCCTCTGGAATTCAATACCAACGGATACACCTTTTGCAGCTGCTAGAAACGCATCTTTTTGACAAATAATTTTCCCTCCTAGCTCGCTGAGGTCCATCGGTACTATTTTTCCTGGGTAAGGAGAAGCAAAGGATACATGCTTTTTCCCACTTCCTTGATTCGTGAATGTCGTCATAAACAAGCTTTCGCCAGTAATCATTCTTTTTCCAGCTCCTAGCAATTTCCCCATCAGACCTCCACCTCCGGAAGAACCATCACCAAAGATCGTCTCCATATGAATGTGGTCCTCCATCATCATTAAACTCCCTGCTTCAGCCACAACCGTTTCTCCTGGATCAAGCTCCACTTCAACAAACTGCATGTCATCTCCATAAATCTTAAAATCAATTTCATGATTATTCATCTACATTTCCTCCAAATTAACTGTTTGGTATTTTCATTCTCGTCCTTATAAAAACTACTAGCCATTTTATATACGATGAAATTATAAAGAAGTTTCCTATACATACAATTTTTTTTGACTTGCTTATGTAGTAGAAACACCCTGCTATCAACCGCTAGCGTTATGCTATAAACAAATTTCCCCTTTAAGAAAAATAGTATTACACCATCTGACAGATTGCATGTATTATTTATTATAATTTTCTGACAACAAATGTCTCTATAATACAATTTCCGACACAGAAATCGCAGGAAATGTCAAGTCTTGCGCTTTCCCGAGAAATAATGTATGTGATGACAAAAATCTACACTAGGCTACTGCCTTGTCAATTATTTGTGGTATTCATACATTATACGGACTAACTTTAAAGGAGAGCTGCCTCAAATGTATCACTACCCTACTTATTTTACAAATGGTTATGTAGTCCCCACTACTTCCATTCATGACTATTATCGGCAACCACCTCAAATTCAAGGATTAGAAAGAAGATTAGCAACTTTAGAAAGAAAAAATGAAAACCAATCGAAAGAAATTGAACGCCTTAATAGAGAATTAACTCGTCAAATAACAGAAATCACAAGAATGAATAAAGAAATTGGCAGAATAAATCAAGAAATTGTCCGAGTGAACCAAAACGATGAAAAACATACTCGTCGACTAAGTCGATTGAACCAAAGACTTAGAACCGTTGAGAAGCGTCTAAATATCCCCTTTTCCACTCAGGATGAGGAATTTTAATAGACTATAGGGGAAGATCGTTATTCGGTCTCTTCCCCTCTTTGCAATCACCTTTTTAACCCTTTATTATTTTAAATTACGAAATAAATAATTTGAATTTTAAAAATTTTAATCGGAATCAAAGGAAATTCTATTCCAAGGATAACAAAATTAGGTTATATTAGGTTATATCGGAAGTATTCACAAGTATTTATGAGATGGAGTTGAACCAATGTTTGAACGCTACAAAGGTAGATTGACTTCAACTATTGCGTTTTTGATTGGAATGACTACATGGAATATAGTTTTCTATGTAGCAAAAAATTATGAGTATGATCCATGGCTTGACCTTCCTTTCACTTTTACCTTCGCCATAACTGCTTGGTGTCTAGGTTCGTATTTTGACAAATCAAAAGTACTTTTTAAAAAGCAATCAAACAGTGAAGAAAACTACAAAAAACTGTTAGAAACAAATACATACTTATTTAACAATTTGAATCAAGTAGTCTATCAAACGGATCACTTGGGTTGTTTTACAGTGTTGAATCCAGCCTGGGAGACGGTTACTGGCTATTCACCCCTCGAAAGTATTGGGCGTTCTCTTTTATTCTATGTGTACCATGAAGACCAAGAATGGATGAATCAACGAGCTATCGAAACGATTAAGCATTCCACTCAAATTGTCCAAGAAGAAGTACGTTTACGTAAGAAAGATGGTGGCTTTGTTTGGATAGAAGTCAACTCTAAATTTAATTTTAACGATAAAGGTAAGCTTATTTCTACGGTTGGAACATTAACGGATATTACCGAATGGAAGCTTTCAGAGTTAAAATTGCTTCAATTAAACGAAGACTTAGCCATACATTCTGACAAGTTAAGTGTGGTAGCAAATATGTCTGCAGCCATTGCCCATGAAGTCAGAAACCCTCTTACCTCCATTTCGGGATTTATTCAGTTATTGAAAGAGCAACGACATCTTCAAAAAGAGTATATTGATGTCATATTTTCAGAGATTGAGAGAATTGAACTAGTATTAAGCGAGATGCTGCTTCTATCCAAGCCACAAGTAGTCAATCTTAAAAAGTTTGACATCATTAAAACTTTAGACTATGTTATTGCACTTATCAGCACTAAAGCCAATATGAGTAGCATTGAAATAAAGCTGAAGAAAGATGATAAGCCAATTTGGGTGTATGGTGAAGAAAATCAGATCAAACAAGTTTTTATAAATATTATTAAAAATGCGATTGAAGCCATGCAAAATGGTGGAAAAGTCCACGTAAGTCTTGTGAATGACTGTCAGTTTGTTTCAATTTATTTTTCCGATACGGGATGCGGTATTTCTAAAGACACTCTTGAAAAGATCGGACAACCATTTTACACAACCAAGGAAAAAGGAACCGGTTTAGGTCTAACGACTTGCTTTAAAATCATTGAAAATCATAAAGGTAAAATACATATATCTAGCCAAGTTGGTATCGGAACAACTTTCGAAGTAATTCTCCCACTTACCGAGGCTGAAGTTTCTGCTGTCATATAAGAAAGTACCACTATATAGTGGTACTTTCTTTAATAGACATCTTGCCGAACAAAAACAGCAAAAGAGACAAACAATGCCACAACTGCCCAAACCGCTAGTATTCCAATAGAAAATAAAAGTGTCATCCCGGGTACTGGTGGAGAGCTGCCTGCTAAATATCCTGTTAAATCAAGATTGATCATAAACAAATATTTCGCCGATTGCCAGGAGGAAACAAGATTGCTCAAAATTAACCCAGCAATTAAAGCAGCAAGCATGACTCCCATGCTAGCTGACGTACTCTTTAATAAAACAGATAACATAAAACTAAGGGTTCCTACAACTATCGCAACAAACCAGACTAATCCAAACTCCATTAAAATATACTGCCACTGATCGATCAATTGTACATTTGACGTATTAAGCTCTCCTCCGACGCTAGTGAAACCTGTTAAAATCGGTGCCTTCCAACCTCCGAATCCAAACACCACTCCTGAGATCACATACGCCAGTAATCCCATAAGGACAACAATAATAGAAATAGACAATATTAATGCAACGTATTTACTTAAGAGGATCTTCCACCTTTTTACCGGCCTCGTTAATAGGAGCTTAACCGTACCCGCACTTCTCTCTGAAGATACGATATCTGCAGCAATGATCATAATTAATAATGGAACAAAGAGGGTAATTGACTCTTGTGCAAAACTACGAACAAATGTTGGAGCACCCGGCTCGGCTGGATTAATATTATTATCTAGATAGTATTGTTGCTGCTGGACACGAATTTGTAGTTGAGCTTTCCATTCATCTGAAATACCACTGCTCGTTAATCGGTTTTGTGTATCAACAATTTGTTGCTGTAAAGTGGTTCTCCAATCAACATCCCCTAATTTTTCAACTTGTCTTTGAACCTCACGAAATTGCGCATATGTAAAAAGACAAATTAAAACGGTCATAATCGCTACAACAACAATCAATTTTCTCTTCCGGATAATCTTTAGCATTTCATTAAATATAAGCTTATTCAACGGATTCTCCTCCTGTTAATTCGAGGAATAGGTCTTCTAATGTAGGCACTTTCCTTTGGATTTCGTGGACCTCTACCCCATTTTCTACGAGCATTCGATTCCACACAGAGGATTTTTCTAATAACGGAGTTACTAACAGGTTCTCTTCATCCAGAATGACCGACGTAGTCGACTCCAGAAGCTTTCTTCCCTTTTCAACTGGAGCCACTTTCCAAACTAATTGCTCTTGAAGATTTAACAAATTGCTAACTGTATCTACTTTAATTACTCTTCCTTTTGAAATAACAGCCACCCTATCACACATCAATTGTATTTCACTGAGCAAATGACTAGATACAAGCACGGTTAAGCCTTCTTTTTCAGCTAAAAACCGGATAAATTCTCTCATTTCACGTATTCCCATCGGGTCTAATCCATTTGTGGGCTCGTCCAAAATCAACACCTTGGGCTTTCCAAGTAGCGCCTGAGCAATTCCTAATCTTTGTCTCATACCGAGCGAGTAGGTTTTAACAGGATCATCGATTCGATCTTGAAGTCTGACTAATTTAACAACATATTCTAAATGTTTGGAATCGAAATTCGGTATCATCCGAGAAAAATGTTGAAGATTTTCCCTCCCTGTTAAATAAGGGTAAAGCTCCGGATTTTCTACAATGCACCCTAGGTGACTCATAGCTTTAACAAAATCCTTCTTCACATCATATCCACAGACATGAATGCTTCCTGCTGTTGGACGGATTAACCCCACTAACATTCGAATAGTTGTAGTTTTTCCTGCTCCATTTGGTCCTAAAAAACCAAATACTTCACCGCTTTTAAGCTCAAAGTCTAGTCCTTTAATAATTTCTCTTTTCCCTATTCTTTTACGTAATCCTTTAATAGATAAAGTTATCTCCGACATAATAAAACTCCTACCATGTTATTAGTGAAGCTACTCTTTCCGCGATTAATTGATATCCTTTGCTATTCGGGTGAAACTTGTCTGAAAACAAGTAGTCATTCACCTTAAGCTGAAATAAGTCAAAAGTTGGTACAAAAACTGTATTCGGGTATTGATCAAGAAGCTGATTGGTTGAATAATTCCAATCTCTTACCACAGCCGTTGTCGTTGCAGCATCCTCAAGGTCATTAAAGGGATTGTATAAGCCCACTAGAAAAATGACGGCATCTTGATTTTTTGATTTAATCAATTCAATGGTTTCATTGAGGTTTCTTACATATTGGTCTTTTATAACCGATATTTCGTCTTGCTTTGGACTAACGAGAGTTTGTCCACCTTGAAACAAGTCATTTCCACCGATTGTCATTAAAATGACATCTGCATCTTTGATTTGATTTTGAATCGTTTCCCCTTTTACTTGAGTTAGAAGTTGTTCTGAACGGTACCCTTTCACCCCAAAATTATGAAGAGTAAGCTTTTCATCCGTCTTCTTTTCTAATTCCTCAACTAAATAACCAATATATCCTTTTCCTTCTTCATCACCTGTTCCCCTAGTTAGAGAATCGCCAAGAGCAACAATGGTTTTTCCTTCCTTTTCGTTTACAATTTCCTCTACTTGAGTTTGTTCCCTAACCGTAGATTCTTTATTACTCAATTGATTGTAAATGGTCCATGAAAACCCAAATAACAAAACCAAGAATGCTCCTATCGATAGGAACGAGACAATGGTAACATACGTTTTATTCATAATTTTTCTCCTATTAGCAGTATTGGTCTATACTCATATTTTACTGACTGAAACCGCTTTGTTCAAATTTGACCTTCTTATTATAAAAGTTCATTACTAAATTATGGATATAATAACTAACTTTGGACAAATTAATAAGGAAAGTCAGTTATTATTAAGGAGTATGAGAAATGGATTTAATGAACAACATGTCATTTGAAATGACAAAAAGTTTTATCCCAAATATCAGTAAATCTGACAAACTGAAAATTGTAGAGTTAACAAGAGATGGAGTCGTGATTCAAATGGAAAACTCTAATTGTAGGGGTGTTTTTCCACTTGATAGTTTTCAATATTGGATAAAAAAAGGTTCACTTATCCATTTGGAGGAACAACAAAAATCATCATAATGTGAAAAACACTAGCTCGAAGCTAGTGTTTTTCATTATGTTTATCTTCAGCAACCAGGAAATGATTAACAACCTCAGGGAAATTTTTCAACTCTTTTTTACCTATATCAGAAATGGTATATACACCTCTGTTTACTTTTTCAAACCAGCCATAATAATTTTTTGAAAGAATCGATAATGTCTTTTCACCCGTCCCTTGTTGACGGAGTGACCTTGGAGTCATCGGGCCGTTTCTATCTAACAAACTGGCAATTTGTATACAGTTCTCTTTGTATGCGGTCATAATTTTTGTCTTTGAACTGCCGCCAATATTGTAATTAACGTTTCTTCCTTTCATTTCCTCAATCAACTTTTTCCGGTTTCTTACATGATAATTTTTACTTCTCTGTTTGTTAAATGGTTGTGGGGAAAAACAGACTTCCATTTTTGCACCGCTTTTTAAAAAAGAAACAACAATTAGCCCTAATTCGAGCCGTTTTAATAAGTGACAAAGATCATGCCATTTTTTGGAGTTCATCTTATATTTTGGCTTAGGAATTGCTATATACACTTGATCCGTTAGCTTCTGCCTTTTTGTTGCCTGCATAAGGAGGTCAACAGTTAAGGATAATTTCAATTCGACAACAATTAATTCGTCATCCTTTAGTGCCACTACATCACAATGATGAACTTCTCCCTGTACCTCAAAGCCAAGCTTAGAAAAAAACTTTTCTATCGGTTTATATAAATCTACTTCGTAGAGCTTCTTTTCCTTGCTTACCATTCTGTTCCCCTTCTAGCCCTTTTCCGAAAAGTATACCACACCGGGTAGGTGTCAGACACCCTTCGTGGACACTTTTCCTTTTTTGTCCTCCTCAGGTGGACAGTTTATTTAATAATAAAGCTCATATCCATTTGGTGTTAGGAACAGCTACCAAATAGATATGAGCTTAAGTAACAGATTATTTACTTATTGTTTTACTATTTTCAAAATCTTTTTTAGTCTCCTCGTGATCTCCAAGGTACACATATTCCTTTTCCCAGAATTCGGCGTTTTCAATTCCAACTTTAACTGGGTCGAACACAGGGTCTTTACCAGCTTTCTTTTGTTCTTCGTAGTCACGAAGAAGTTTTAATGCTGGCTTCGTTAGTAGAACTATCGCAATAATGTTTAGCCATGCCATACTTCCTACCCCAATATCACCTAACGTCCATGCAAGACCCGCTGTCTTCACACTTCCGTAGAACACCATAAATAGGAACACAACACGTAATATATAATCCATCCATTTACGGCTCTTCTTGCCATTTATGTAAGCAAGATTCGTTTCAGCCATATAGTAGTACGCCATGATTGTTGTAAATGCAAAGAACAATAAAGCAATTGCAACAAATGGACCACCAAATCCTGGCATTACTGACTCAACCGCAGCTTGAGTATATTGAGGACCAGGTTCTACTCCTTCTAAGTTCGTACGAATCGGGTCAGCCCCTTCAGGAGTAACATTGTACATACCTGTAATTAAAATCATAAACGCTGTTGCAGAACAAACGAATAATGTATCGATATACACCGAGAAAGCTTGAACAATCCCTTGCTTCGCTGGATGTGAGACTTCTGCTGCTGATGCCGCATGCGGTGCTGTCCCTTGACCGGCTTCGTTTGAATAAATCCCACGTTTTACTCCCCAAGCGATAGCAGATCCAAGTATTCCACCAAAAGCAGCATCTTGGCCAAAAGCACTCGAGAAGATTAATGAAATAACTCCTGGTAACTCAGAAATATTTAATACAATAATTGCTAATGCTACAATAATATATCCAACCGCCATAAATGGTACGACAATCTCAGCTGTACGAGCAATACGCTTAACCCCACCAAAGATGATAACAGCTAAGACGAAAACAACAATTGTACCGGTAATTGCAGGACTAATACCAAAAGCATTGTCTATACCCGCAGCGATACTATTTGCTTGAACTCCGGGAAGCAAAGCACCCGTTGCAAGTACCGTTACAAATGCGAATAAAACTGCATACCATTTCATTTTCAAACCTTTTTCAATATAGAAAGCAGGTCCCCCACGGTATTGACCGTTTTGTTTTACTTTGTACACTTGACCAAGCGCAGCCTCAACAAACGCAGACCCCGCTCCTAAAAAGGCAATTAACCACATCCAAAAAACAGCACCAGGTCCACCGTAAGCAATAGCTGTAGCAACCCCTGCGATATTACCTGTACCAACACGTCCCGATAGGGCTAATGATAAAGCCTGAAAAGAAGTAATACCATTTTCTGATGAATGCTTTTGGAACATTAACTTTCCAACATCACCCATATGTCGAACCTGTAAAAATCTAGTCGCAATTGAAAAATACAATCCTACTCCTAAACATAAATAAATAAGTGCTGGGCTCCAGATTATTCCACTTAACCAGTTTACGAAATCTTCCAAATAAATTCCCCCTTTAGTATATTATTTTCTTATTATAATAAGAGTTGTCATAATTGAAAAGTATTATTTTTAATTTTTTAAATATTTAGATTTAGTTTGTAAGATTATCTCACAATAGAATCCCATCATACTGTCCATCCCACACGGACAAAAATACCCATTTTGTCTTTTCAGGGTGTCTGACACCCTCTCTGTGGTACACTATTGACGTAGAGTTAATAAGATAAACAAGGCGAAAAATAGTCTAGATAAAGGGGAAGCAGTGGTTGAATATTTGTGTCACCCACTAATGTAATTTATATGAAAAATCGAGCTATCAGCGGGCTATTGTTTAATTGGAGAAATGTAGTTTTTGTTCTTGTTATTTTAGGTGTTTTTATTTTCCTGAGAAATACTACTCTGTTTGAAGCGATCCTAGAGGGTGACTTACAGAAGATTAAAACATTTGTTGGAAACAATCGAATCAGTATTTTACTATTTTCAACATTGGTCATGATCATTCAAAACACATTCACAATCATCCCATTACTAGTAGTAATAACCATTAATATAACTTTTTTTGGCTTTTGGTTAGGGTTTTTATGGAGTTGGTTAACAAGTATTCTTGCTGCCATCATTATTTTCTTCCTTGTTCGGTATTTATTTCAAAGCTGGCTTCTAGGCAAGGTAGATGAAAAACTAGTAAAAAAAGTTGAAAATAAGGGATTTCTTTATGTGTTTGAAGCAAGAGTATTTCCTTTTGTACCTACTAGTTTGGTGAATATACTAGCGGGGGTCAGTTCTATTAAGTTTTATAGCTTTCTTCTCGGAACCCTATTTGGAAATTTTATATACTTTTTCGTTTTAGCTCTTATTCCTGTTGGTTTTTTATCATCCACTGTTAACGAATATATAGTTGGGGGTATATTACTCCTATTTCTCACCTTTTATTATGTTTACAGTAAAAAAAGGGCAAAAAGAAAAACACCTTCTAAAATGGAAGAATAAATAATTTATCCTAGTTCTACTACTAGGATTTTTCCTACGTTCTGAAAATTAATAAATTTCACATAAAAAATTTTTTTAGTACAAAACTACTCTAGTGTGTAGTATGATTGGACAATATTATCACAACGAGGGGGATTACCTTGCAACACGGCTTAAAAGAAAAAAGAAAAAATCGTGGAATCCTACTAATCAGCTGCCCCGATAGACCAGGTATCGTTTCGAAGGTTTCTACGACATTATTTGAACATGACTGTAATATTATCGATTCAAACCAACATTCAACTGACCCAGAAGCCGGTCATTTTTTCTTACGAATTGAATTCGAATGTTCAGATTTAGAAAATACAAAACCATCTATTGAGAAGTCATTTGAACTTCTCTCCGAAACATTTGATATGAAGTATTCCTTTAACTATGGAAGTGAATCACAAAACTTAGCCATTTTTGTTTCAAAGGAGAATCACTGTCTCCTCGAATTATTATTAGAATGGCAACGTGGTGATTTGTTAGGTGATATTAAATTAGTTGTGGGAAATCATGAGGACCTTAGAGAATATGTTGAGAATGTTAATATTCCTTTTTACTATTTACCAGTTACTCGTGAAACCAAAGAAGAAGTTGAGAAAAAACAATTGGAACTATTAAAGGAATATAAAATAGATACTATTGTTTTAGCAAGATATATGCAAATTTTGTCTCCAGCATTTATCGAGCATTATCCTTATCAAATTATTAATATTCACCACTCTTTCCTTCCTGCATTTATAGGTGCAAATCCTTATAAGCGTGCCTATGAAAGAGGCGTTAAACTCATTGGTGCCACAGCCCATTATGTTACGGATGATTTAGACGAAGGACCTATTATTGAGCAAGATATCGAGCGAGTCAAACATCACCATGAACTTTCTGACTTAAAGAAAATTGGAAGTCAAGTTGAAAGGAAGGTATTATTAAAGGCGGTTCAATGGCATAATAGCCATAGAATTATTCCGTTTGGAAACAAAACAATCGTCTTTGACTAAAACACTTCAAAAAAACCGGCATATATTTACATATGCCGGTTTTCCAATTATTCCACCAATGGATTTTCTCCTCTCTGAACTCCGCTATATTTATTATGTAGGATAAAGTAAGAATCTTTCTTGGCAAGCCGCTGTTCCGTTCGTACTTTTAAAATGGCCGTTTGCTGCTGCTTGTTTATTAATCTAGCGGCTTTCTTGTTAATGATAATGCGCATCCCTGTTTTAAAAGAAACAAGCGATTGCAGATAGCTATATTGTACAATGTCCTCAATATGTACTAGTGAAATCCATATACAGTGGTCACTAGAAGGTGATTGGGTTGGAAACCAATACATGTTTAATGGTGCACTAATAACTATAGGAACCATATGATAATTACCTAATACTGCTTTTGCCCCATTAATCGCCCCTTCTAAGGTAAATCCATAGTATTTCATGGTTTCCTCTAAAATTCTTTTAGGAGATTTGGAAACCAAAAAGGAATTCTTTCCTTCCTGAACCATTGTACATACATTTTCGTTTGGATCGATTTCAGGAATCAAAAACAGTGTTTCACTTGTTAAAATATAGCTATCCATTATCTTCATCTAGAACTCCTCCAATTGGTCTCATAATACAAAATGAGTTATTTATAGCAATATTATCCTTAGCAGGTACGTACTCTTCAACAGTTGTTTCAATAGTTAAAAAATTCGCCATAATCCATGTTACATTTCCTAACACGGCCAATTTGACAAAACTAAATTAAGTATTATAATATACTTTTTTCCTATTACTAAATTACTATTTTCCTAATCCTCATGTAAAATTAAGGTCCATCTTAATAAGAGAAATAGGATTAGGACTGTTCACAAAACGTTCATATTTCCTCATTTTGATAAATTGGTGATAATACTCACAACATTAGTAATTACAAAGTGGATTTTTACCTATAATAATGTTAGTATCAATGGAAGAATAGGAAGTGAATACATATGATAAAAATTGAAATACCTAAACCAGATGTCGTAATTACTAAGAAGCGACAAGTTGGAGAGCCAGTTGAAGCAGTAATAAGCAGCGAATACGGTTTTACTGATTATCACAAAATCCCAAGAGATAAAGGTGGAATAATCCTTTTCTTTAATGCAAGTGATGATTTACTGTTTGTCGGTAAAGCAAGGAAGCTTCGCCCAAGAGTGAAAAAGCATTTTGAGGATCAAGTTTCCCCTATTAAAAATCATCGGGATGAAGTATACAAAATTGCTGTTATCACTGTTGAAGATGCGATGGAAAGAGAAATTTATGAAACATATATTATCAATACGGAGCAGGCAAAATATAATATTGATAAAGTTTTCTTTAAATAAAATAAGCAAATCAAACCCCTTCATTTCTAAAAATGAAGGGGCTTTTTCTACTCTAGTTCTTCTTTATTGTTTTTCTTTTTTACAAAGCGGTAGGCTAAATATGCGATGTAAAGCGGAGTTGCTATGTAGATTAAATATGGGAATTGCTTATATGTTCCTTTATAGATAACAAATAACAAACACCCAATAAAGAGAGTAACAATCGTCCCGTACTTGGGTAAAGGAATTTCCTTAAAACTTGGAATTCTTATCCGGCTGACCATTAAGAAACATAATCCTGTAAATACAACGGTTGTTATTATGTTTGGTATATAATTTCCAAACAGCGTTAATAAGGCCAAAATTCCACCTGCCGCAGTAATTGGTACACCTATAAAATAATTTAAGCTTGATTTCGAACTACTTATATTAAATCTGGCTAGTCGATAAGCACCAAACAATGGGAATAAACCAGCCACCATTATCCCTAGCTTTCCAAGTTGATTTAAATATGTATAATACACTAAAAATGATGGAGCGACTCCAAATGTAACAATATCTGCTAATGAATCCAGCTCTTTTCCTAGTGAGCTATCTGCCTTAAGCATTCTCGCTAAGCGCCCATCCATGCTATCTAACATCATTCCAATTAGTATTAAAATGGCCGCATTATTATACTCACCTTCCGCAGCAAAACCGATGGATAAAAATCCGCAAAATAAATTTCCTAATGTAAACATATTAGGAATACTTTTTGTAAACCGCACTAGCTCCTTCAACCTCCTTTTGAGCCTCTAAATACATTACCAACCTATTATACCATTTTCTTCTTCTATTCCTAGCGCTATAAAAGATAATGCCTAACCATCCTTGGATGTTAGGCATCTCCACAAATGAGGGGCATTTACTCAACCTTGAATTCTATTGACGTACTATACGCCTTCCCCGTCCTAGGTGTCATCCAAACATTTAACGTATATTTTCCTTTATTTAGTTCAACATCTTTCACGTTAATGTCATAAGAAAGTTCGTCCCCCGGAGCGAGTACCTCACTTCCTAGCACTTGTAAAAAAGAGCTAACACTTGAAAATAAGAACACCTCTTCTCCGCTTGAATTTATTATTAAATAATCAAACCTTTGAGAGGAAGAAAAATCGAGTTTAATTTCCTTACCTGAGTCATTTTTTACATGATACTGAAACAAAAGTGGACTAACTTCATTAAGCCTAGTAACTACTTCCCCTTGTGCTGTATCCATATTTTCCTCCTCTTTACCTGTTGATAGTACCGGTTCTGCTTCCCTTTTTGCACCACACCCACCTAAAATAAAAACTGCTATTAAGAACAATAAGATTTTCTTCACATTAACACCTCACTTTGTAACTCTTTTACCTTATTAGTCGTCTGGAAGTGTTTTGAAGTTACAAATTAACTCAGCAGGAATAAAATTATCTGAGACTCGATTCTCTGCATTCCACTTCCTTTTTTGAAAAAAACATGGTACTTTTACAGATAGAACTATCTTGAAATTTTATTAGTGCTTTTTTACTATTTTTTGTATATAGGATGAACAGGAGTACACTCATTGAAAAAAAACATAGTTATTGTCTATATCCTTTTTTGTTTTACTTTTATTTTAACTTCCGTTTATATAACTGGTGATCTCACCTCTAATAAGTTTTCACACCTTGTAAAAGATATTCTGTTCGTTATTTTTAATTTGTTCTTTTTCTATTTTATCATTAAGAAAAGCACTAAATTAAAAACGGTAGAAAAAGAGGAGCAACAATTATCTACTTTGATTAATTCAATGGTAGACTTTGTTTGTTTTAAAGATGGAGAAGGACGTTGGCTAAAAACCAATAGTTTTGGACTTGGACTTTTTCAATTAGAACATGTGGATTATAAAGGGAAAACGGACACAGAATTGGCTGAATACACTGAGTTTTATCGTGATGCTCTCATTTATTGTGAAGAATATTCAGACCGTATCGCATGGGAGAGCCGAACGGTTACTAGATGTGAAGAAGTCATCCCTCTTCCTGATGGAGGGACAAAAACATTTGACACCATTAAACATCCCCTATTTTATGAAGATGGCTCGAGAAAAGGTCTAGTAGTAATTGGAAGGGATATCACGGAAAAGAAACTTGCAGAAGAAAGATTAGTACGTTCAGAAAAACTATCTGTAATTGGGGAGCTAGCAGCTAGTGTTGCACATGAAATACGAAACCCCCTAACTTCTCTTAAGGGATTTGTTCAATTTATTCGGCCTGCTGATCAGAAAAACGATAGATATTATGAAATTATGCTCAGTGAACTAGAGAGAATAAATGATATCGTTAGTGAGCTCTTACTTTTAGCAAAGCCCCAAAAAGTAAATTTTTCAAAGACTCATGTTAGTAACACCATCGAACATGTTATTTCCTTATTAGAAACACAAGCAAATATGGTGAATGTAAGTATAAACTTCTATAAAGTTCACTCTCCCACCATCAATTGTGAAGAAAATCAAATCAAACAATTGCTTATAAATATCATTAAAAATGCTATTGAAGCGTCTAGAAACGGCGGTACAGTAGATGTCATACTTGATGTGAATTCTGATGGGATGACAGTTATTCGGGTGATTGATAGTGGAGAAGGAATATCTGAGCAAGCGAAAAACTGTCTTGGTGAGCCATTTTATAGTTCAAAAGAAAATGGAACGGGTCTTGGTTTAACCGTGAGCTTTAAGATTATTGAGCAGCATGGTGGAGATATTTCCTACAGTAGTGAGCCAAATAAAGGTACAACTGCAACCATTCTTTTACCCAGTTTTCCTATACAGGTAGAAAATGTTATAACATCTTAGTATATTTTTGAATACATCAACTTAAACTACATTTGAGCATAATTCTTGCTCAAAACTTGTGCCGGGAGTGGATATCCATGAGTAGAAACAAGCTATTGGTACCTGGGTCAGAAAATGCGCTGAATCAGATGAAAGAAGAGATTGCCAATGAGTTTGGAGTTCAACTTGGAGCAGATACAACCGCACGTGCAAATGGCTCTGTTGGAGGAGAAATGACTAAACGCCTCATCCAAATGGCAGAACAACAATTACGGTCTTAATCGAAGAGAAGCTCAGGAAAAATATCCTGAGCTTCTCTTTTTTTCTTAAAATGAAACTTTAGGATTGTATAATAGTACATAGTCACGCAAAATTTAGAAATAATAACTTTTATTGGAGAAGTTTGATGTTCAGGAGGAAATGATGGAAAATTACCCGCTTTTAGAAGTTGAAAAGCTCGCCTTAAAAAAATTAAAAACTTATAAACAAAGCATATTACGTTATCTATTACGTAGTATGCTTGCAAGTATGTTCATTGGGTTTGGAGTAATTGTTGCCTTTAAAACAGGTGGCTATTTTTACAATGAGCATTCTCCTGTGGCCTATCCAATGGCAGCTTTTACGTTTGGAGCAGCTATTATCCTAATCGCCTATGGTGGGGGGGATTTATTTACAGGTAATACCTTTTATTTCACCTACACAGCACTCAGAAAAAAAATGAGTTGGAAACATGTTTGGACACTTTGGGGGTTAAGTTACATAGGAAATATATTAGGTGCAACAGCATTTGCTTTATTAATTTATGTAACAGGTTTATTTGCGGAGGCTTCGGTAAATAGTTTTTTGTTAAGTGTTGTTGAGAAAAAAATGCATGTTCCAACAATGGAACTTTTCTTCCGAGCCATTCTTTGTAACTGGCTTGTTTGCCTAGCCTTCTTTATACCTATGGGAATGAAAGAGAATGGTGCAAAGCTATTTGTGATGATCCTATTTGTTTTTTGCTTTTTCATCTCTGGATATGAACACAGTATTGCTAATATGTGTACCTTTGCTATCGCTCTTGTTCTGAATCATCCTGGAACGATCTCCTTTTCAGGAGTTATTCATAATCTCGTTCCCGTGACCATTGGCAATCTTATTGGAGGTAGTATCCTCATGGGAGCCATGTATTATTACGTTAACCTTCCTTTTCTTGATGACGAGCATTAGTGATTACCTACTGTGTGAATAGGAGTTAATATGTTATGACACATTATTTAACTGTTGGATCGGAACTGTTTCTTGGTTTTATCGTGCTATTTCTATTAGCTAAAACGCTTGGTAAAACTCAACTCTCACAAATTACACCGTTTGATTTTATTTCAGCTCTAATCCTTGGTGAATTAATTGGAAACGCCATTTATGACCATGAAACAAGCTGGGTGGAAATCGTATTCAGCACTACGGTCTGGGGTGGTTTAATTTTTGGAGTCGAGATAATCACTCAGAAATTTAAAAAAACTCGAAAAGCGCTTGAAGGTGAACCAAATATCGTTATTCGGAATGGAATAATAAAATATGAAACGTTAAAAAAGGCTAAACTTGACATAAATCAATTGCAAAGTTTAGTTCGTCAACAAGGGTATTTTTCTCTGCAGGAAGTTCAATATGCAATCCTTGAGACAAATGGAATTGTTAGTGTACTACCGAAATCCCAGAATAGACCACCCACTTTAGATGAATTGAACATTCAGTCAGAGCAAGCTTCTATTCCTACAACATTAATACTTGATGGCGAAGTGCTGTATGGGAATCTCCAAGAAGCAGGACTAAATGAACAGTGGCTAAAAAACGAACTTTCGAAACAAAACTTTCATACGTATGACCAGGTTTTATATGCTGAGTGGAAAAAAAATCAGGAACTATTTGTGATGTCGTATCAATAAATCGGGCTTTGAGAGCCTGATTTTTGTTTTGTTCTCATAACCATTTTAAACTTATCATATGTAATCGTTTTCCTCTAAATATGAATGTTTTGTGACACCATGTCACAAAATTGTCGAAATTTACAACAGCTAAAGATATATTAAAAAATCCTTGATATATCAACATTCACCCTCACTTTTTCACCCTAACATTATTTTCCTTACTATTTTTGTCACATATTAATCTCACTTAACATGTTATTATCATCTACATAGTGGTAATTAGGAAGTAGATAGAATTTTACCTTAAGAAATACTAACAAAATGATCATTGTGAAAAAACGAACATTTTGTTATACAAAAATATCTTTTTGTGGTAAACTCTAATTTTCCTTGTGAAACAAAACACAAACCTGATTTCATATAAGAAGGAGATGAAACAATTGAAGTTGAAAATGCTATTTCTATCCCTTGTAACAGCCGTACCATTATTATTTTTGAGCGGTTGTGAAATGGTTGTATTTCAGCCTCAAGGGCCAGTAGCTAGAAGTATCATGGAGCTAATTAATTGGTCTTTAATGTGGATGCTTTTAGTGGTAGTTGTTGTATTTGGCTTATTTGGCTATATTGTTTGGAAATATAGAGAAAAGCCAGAAAACATGGGTTATGAGCCTCCAGAAGAACACGGTAGTACCGTATTAGAAATCGTCTGGACAGCAATTCCTATTTTGATCGTTATCGCTTTAACGATTCCTACAGTTACAACATTGTATGACTTAGAAGATGTTCCTGCAGGGTACGAGGAGAAAGAACCGATCGTTATTCACGTCACGTCTGCAGACTGGAAATGGATATTCTCTTATCCAGAAGAAGGAATTGAAACAATTAACTACGTGAACATTCCAGAAGATACTCCTGTATTGTTTAAATTAACATCGGCAGGAACGATGCAATCTTTCTGGGTGCCAGCTTTAGGTGGACAAAAATACTCAATGAATAAAATGGAAACAGAACTTTATTTAGTTGCTGACAATCCTGGTTCATATATGGGTAGAAACACAAACTTCAACGGACGTGGATACGCTCAAATGGAATTTGAAGTACTCTCTCAAACCGTTGATGAGTATGATGCATGGGTAAAAGAAGTAAAAGAAACAGCTCCTGAGCTTACAGAAGAAAAGTACATGGAACTGCTGAAACCAACACATCTTGGTCGTTTAACTTATTCCAACACCCACTTAGCTTGGATCAACCATGCGGAACACGATTCTGAACTTGTGACAGATCCTGAAGACTATCGTTACCATGGGTACCAAGGAAAGATTTTTGACCAGGAAGAAGAAAAAGATACTACTGATGTAGAAAATAACGAAGAAGACCATGGAGGTGACCATAGTGGGCATTAAGTGGGATGAAATTCTGATTACGGGAGATCCAATTATCCTAGGTTCACAGATTGCTATTTTATTAACTTCTCTAGGAATTATTGGTGGTATTACGTATCTTAAAAAATGGAACTGGCTATGGCGTGAATGGATCACTACCGTAGACCATAAACGTATTGGAATCATGTATATCGTTGCTGCTGTACTTATGTTCTTCCGTGGCGGTATGGATGGACTAATGATGAAAGCTCAAACATCTCGTCCAGAAATGGGCTTTCTAGACGCACAGCATTATAATGAAGTATTTACAGCTCATGGTGTTATCATGATTTTATTTATGGCTATGCCATTCTTAATCGGTTTAATGAACGTTGTTATTCCGCTTCAAATCGGAGCGAGAGACGTCGCGTTCCCTCAGCTGAATGCATTAAGTTTCTGGTTATTTTTCAGCGGTGCGATGCTGTTTAATATCGCATTCGTTGTGGGTGGTGCTCCAGATGCAGGATGGACTTCTTACTTCCCTCTTGCAGGTAAAGAATTCAGCCCAGGAATCGGGAATAACTACTATGCTATTTCATTGCAAATTGCTGGTCTAGGAACTTTGATGACTGGTATTAACTTTATCGTAACGATTTTAAAAATGCGTACAAAAGGCATGACATTAATGAGAATGCCTATGTTCACATGGACAACGCTTATCACTTCGGTTATTATCGTAGCCGCATTCCCGATTTTTACGGTTGCACTTGCGTTAATGACATTTGACCGCTTGTACGGTACACATTTCTTTACAGTAGCTGCTGGTGGATCTGACATGCTTTGGGCTAACTTGTTCTGGTTATGGGGACACCCTGAAGTATATATCGTTATCCTCCCTGCTTTCGGGATGTTTTCTGAAATTATTTCGACATTCTCTCGCAAACAGCTATACGGTTATAAATCGATGGTCGTTTCAATCGTTGCCATTGCAGTACTAAGTATGCTTGTATGGGTTCACCATTTCTACACAATGGGATCTGGCGCTTTAGTCAACTCATTCTTCTCTATCACAACAATGATGATTGCCGTTCCGACGGGTGTAAAAATGTTTAACTGGTTGTTTACGATGCGTAAAGGTCGAATTAAAATGACTACGGCTATGCTTTGGTCTTTAGCATTTGTACCTAATTTTGTTATTGGTGGAGTAACAGGTGTAATGCTAGCGATGGGTGCTGCTGATTATCAGTACCATAATACTTTATTCTTAGTTGCTCACTTCCACTATGTATTAATTCCAGGTGTGGTATTTGCAGTATTCGCTGGACTTTACTACTGGTGGCCAAAAATGTTTGGTTTTATGTTAAATGAAAAATTAGGAAAATGGCATTTCTGGTTGTTTGTAATCGGATTTAATGTAACCTTTATGCCAATGTTCTTCCTCGGTCTAAATGGAGCTGTTAGACGTGCTTATACCTTTTCTGCTGAGTCAGGATTTGCTCCTCTATTCTTACTGTCTGCAATCGGATCAGTTATCCTAGCAGCTGGTTTTGCAATGTTCTGCTACAATATTTATTGGAGCATTCGTTATGCGGACCGCAACATTTCAAGTGACCCATGGGATGCTAGAACACTTGAGTGGGCAACAGCTTCACCTGTTCAACACTATAACTTTGCTAAACTACCAGAAGTGAAATCTTTAGATGTATTCTGGTATATGAAAAAGAATAATGAAGGTCTTACATTAAAAGACGAAGAAATAGAAGAAATTCATATGCCAAGCAACTCTGGTTTACCTTTCTTAATGTGCGTCGCTTTTGGAATTGTTGGGTTCTTCCTTATATTCGAATGGCATTTATTAGCTGCAATTTCTGCTGTACTAATTATTGCAGGATTGATTTATCGTTCATTTGATTACAATGATGGTTACCACATTCATAAAGACGAAATTAAAAAGACAGAAAACGCTTGGAGAAAAATGGAAGGCAAGGTGAATAATCATGTCAGCTAATGTGAACACTTCCCTCCCATTAGAATATCAAACAGAACAAAGTCGTATGAATATTTTAGGGTTCTGGATATTCCTCGGGGCCGAAATTGTATTATTTGCTACCCTATTTAGTGTTTATGGAGTACTCTATAAAAATTATGCAGGTGGCCCAACTCATCAAGATATTTTTATGATTAAAGAAGTAATGATTCAAACGGTCCTACTCTTAACAAGTAGTTTTACGATGGGTGTTGCCATTTGGGAAATGCGTCGAAACAATAAGAAGGGCTTAATTGGTTGGTTTATTTTAACCCTTCTATTAGGTGCAGGATTCCTATTCATGGAGATTAATGAGTTTATTCACTATGTTCATGAAGGTGCAACTATGCAAACAAGTGCCTTTCTTTCTAGCTTGTTTGTCCTTTTAGGAACACACGGTGCTCACGTTACCTTCGGGATTTTCTGGGCAGCGATGGTTATCATTCAAATTGCCAAGCGTGGATTAACACCTGTTACTGCTAGAAAGACTTTTATCATTGGTCTTTACTGGCACTTCCTTGATGTTGTTTGGATCTTTATCTTCACGTTTGTTTATTTAAAAGGGATGGTGTTATAGATGGAAAAAAGTACAGAACGTTTTCCGCTAGCTCACGTCTTTGGATTCGTATTGTCACTAGTACTGACATTCGTTGCTGCATGGGTAGCACTTGAGATGAACTTGTCCTTTACAATTGTCATGTGGATTATTGGATCGCTAGCAATTATTCAAGCTGGTCTTCAATTGTTTATGTTTATGCATATGACAGAAGGAGAAGACGGCAAAGTAAATATCATAAATATCGCGTTTATGGTATTCTGTGCAGTTGTTATCGTTGTTGGTTCTATCTGGGTATTAACATCAGGACATGCTGCTCATTAATGAAAATAAAAAATCCGGCTAATTAAGCCGGATTTTTTTATTTGCGTACTTCCCCCATCAAGGAAATAAATAAGCCAAAACCGAACACCAACATGGATGAAGCCATAATACTAATGCTAATAGAAAGTGTATAACTCATTGTGATACCGCTTTCAAAAAAGCTGTATAAAAACAATAATGCCCCCATTACTAAACCAAATTTAGCAATTGTACTAATTGGACCTAACGCTCTACGTTGCATCTCATTCATATTATTTCATCCCCTTTATTTATATTTTAATAAAGTTCACAAATTTGTCAAATATTTTTTGAAAATTAGACACATTTTAGGCTTGTCTTATTTAAAATTACATTCTTATGAATGATTTTACCCTCCACTCGCATAAGATGTACAAGTTATCCCCTTTGGACAATCCTAGTGAGTGGAGTGATCTTGTGATTTATCTAAGTTATATCGTTCTTGGCTTAACATTGGCTGCCCCCATTGGGCCTGTAAATGCAGCAAGATTAGATAAAGGTTTAAAAAATGGATTTTGGCATTCATGGGCTGTTGGAGCTGGTTCGATGATTGCAGATGGAATATTTATGTTAACCGTGTATATGGGGATTGTACATTTTCTTGACAATCCATTAATCCAGGTTTTTTTATGGCTTTTTGGAGGATTTATTCTTATTTACAGCGGGATTGAAAGTATTGTGACTGCTAACAAGTTCACCTTTGACTATCAGCGCAAGAATGAATCCATTTTTCGTTGCTTTTTGATAGGGTTTATCATGTCTATATCTAGCCCTCTCTCCATTCTGTTTTGGCTTGGTATTTATGGATCGGTCCTGGCAAAAACAGCATCAAGCTTCGGGACAACAGATTTACTTCTGTATAGTTCCATGATATTTCTCGGACTTGCTCTATGGGATGTATTTGTTGCAGGCCTTACTAGCCTTTTTCGGAAGTGGCTTAGTTTGAAGTATATCATTCTTACCTCTATCCTCTCAGGCGTATCATTATTAGGGTTTGGTCTTTATTTTGCGTTCCAAGGGATAAAGGTATTATTTTTTCAGTAGTAACTACATATGATTTCAAAATGAGGAAGCAAAGGAAAATAACCAGAAGAAATGGTGGTGAATCATTTGAATTTTCCTCCTATTTTATCCGGTCCCATTTTGAGAAGAGTGGATGAACTTCAAATTACCGTATGGGTAGCAACTTCTAAGAACTATGACATTACGGCAGACCTTTATATCACCGATCAAAATCATAAAATGCTTCCTATTTCAGTAAAGAACCATAAACTACCCTTAGGAAAACAACTTTATTTACACTTAATAACCATCAATCCATTAAAGAAGCTCTTCCCCACCGATCAATTATTAAGCTATAATTTATTTTTTTCAAAGGGAAATCATACATTTGACTTACAACACCTAGGATATATTGACCATAATAGTATTTCTAGAATTGTTTATTCGACCTTAAAATACCCTTCCTTTTATATATCAAGTACGAAATCGTCCTCGTTCTTGTATGGCTCTTGCAGAAAAATACATGGCAAGGGTGATGACTGCCTTCATTTGGGAGATCAACTACTGGAAAAACACCCGTTAGATCATACAAAACGACCCTCCGCACTATTTTTATTGGGGGACCAAATTTATGCAGATGATGTTTCAGAACTCATCTTGCCTTTTATCCGCAAAATAGCAGAGGCACTGTTGGGATATGAGGAAGACTTATCTTCTATTGATGAGCGAATAACAAACTACACTGATAGAAAACAGATTTCTAAATATTTATGTAATTTCACGTCAAGAAAATCTAGTAATCACTTATTTACTTTCGGAGAATATGCAACCATGTATTTGTTAAGCTTCGGGCCGGCACTATGGAAGCACATTTTGCCTCAATTAAGTAACAACTCCGATCATACAGACATTATAAATTTCGCAAACTCTACATTCTCTACTCAAAGACTGCTAGCAAATATACCAACGTATATGATATTTGATGACCACGATATTACCGATGATTGGAATATAACAAAAAAATGGAAAGAAAATGTGGAGAACACTCCACTCGGAAAACATGTGGTTGCTAATGCCTTAACAGCCTACTTTGCCTTCCAAGGCTGGGGAAATGACCCATCACGTTTTTCTAGTGAATTCCTCTGTGCTTTAACAGAATATATAAATACTTACCCCACAAACATACACACTTATAAAAGTTGGATCACCTCAATAATTGGTTTTGGACCATGGACATACATAGCACCTACTAAACCAAAAGTGTTATGTCTAGACACGCGCACAAGCCGGGAATGGAGTTATAGTAAGAATCATTCAATCAGGTGGATACCTCCTTCTACATCAGGACCTGAACTAGTCAGTGAGAAAGGTTGGACTTTTGCTACAAACAAATTATTGGAAAGTGGTTGGCGGAAGAACGATCCATTAGTCATCGTTTCGCCTGCTCCTCTTTATGGGATAGAGGTAATCGAATCTTTCCTTGAAAAGTTTATTTCTCCGTTAAGAAATAGAGGGATACCTGTGACTACTTCCTTTGATTTAGAGGCATGGAGAATGAATGGGAAAGGCGTGTATCATTTTTATGAAGTACTTATGAAATTGGATCCCTGTGAAATAACTATTCTATCAGGAGATGCACATATGGCATCTGCGATAGAAGTATGGACACAATTCGGTAAAAAAGAGAAAATCAAACTACTCCAACTTACAAGCAGCCCATTAAAAAATGAAACCTTTAGAGGCGTTTCTGGATTATCACTAAAAGCTGCCATTGTTCTTTATACCATTTTTCAAACAGAAGACAGGATTATCCGCGTTTGTGACGAGAAGCAAAATTTCCATTACAATTCAATTGCAAAAACCCATGCAGTGACGTTAGCTGAAAGTATCCATTACCAATATGTAAATAAAAAGAGTATTACAGAGTTATCCAATAATCTAGGTTTAGTATCTTTTTCAACAGGGCAAACATATCACCAACTTTTAACCAAAAAGGATGAAGCATAAAGCTTCATCCTTTTTTGACTATAGGGGAAGTAACTCAATCGTTTCTCTATTCTTCAGATCTTCTACCATTTGGACCCACTGAACAGGCTTATTTGATAACACACTGTAATAAGTAGTAATGAAATCAACGACTAAATCTGAAGAAATCTCTTCAAGCAGGTCATCTAATGGCATAAAGCATAAATCAAGACCAGCTACCGCTTCTCCATCATTTTTCCAAGAGGGGTGTACATAAGTAAAGTTTAACTTTTTGTATCCTAGATGGGAAAGTACTTCCCTTCTTACAAACGGATCCATTGCTTTTACTCCACCAAATTCGAAATCACCGCGTTGATAAGGATCATAGATCTCCGCAAACATTCCGAACAGTTCTTTCCCATTTTCTTTCGCTAATTCAGATAAGTCCTTTAAACGGTTTTGAGCAAGAAAGCGACCTAAGCTAAGACCTTGGCGACCAATAATTGTAAAGTCTGTCATAGCAATGTTCCAGTTCGGATAGTAACGATATTCTGTGGAACCAACCACATCATCGTTATGTACTGCAACAAACACACGAATACTCGGATCTTCTAATGGCTCCTTCCATAATTCAAACTCTAAAACCTCTTCAGGTGGGAAAACTTCCTTCATTAACTCATGCATTTTAACAAACAAAGGATCCTCAATGTTCGTAATACGAATGTACTCCATTCCTTTCACTCCTTTTTAAAAATTTATTTCCAGTCAGTATAAAGATCTATTCTACGATCACGCCATGTCGTCACCGAACCCTTTTCCCTCGCTTCATATAGAAGGTCTAAGTCAAGGTCCGCAGTAACGATCATGTCATCATTAATTTCTCCCTGCACCATTATGCCTTGTGGTGGAAAAGGAACATCATTCGGTGTGATAACAACCGCTTGACCAAAATTGCCACGCATAAAGTCAACTGTTGGCAAGGATCCAACTGTTCCAGTTAGGACGACATAGATTTGATTTTCAATAGCTCTTGCATGGCTCGTATAGCGTACACGATGAAAACCGTGACGGTCGTCTGTACATGATGGACAGAAAATTACATCCGCCCCTTTTGCTTTTGCCATTCGAACGATCTCAGGAAACTCTATATCATAGCAGGTAAGCATCGCAATTCTACCTTTATCTGTATCAAACACTCGCAGTCCATCCCCAGGAGACATATTCCATTCTTCCACTTCAGTAGGAGTAATATGGAGCTTCGCTTGTTCTTCTACACGGCCATCTGGGTAAAACAGGTGAGCAACATTAAGGAGCTTACCCTGTCTTTCTAATACATGCGTTCCCCCAATGATATGCATACCTGTCTCTGAGGCGAATTTTTTGAATAATTCTACATATTTTTCTGTAAACTTTGGTAGATCATTTATGGATAAAGGTTTCCCATTTTTATCGCCAATGGATAAAAGTTGGGTTGTAAAAAATTCAGGAAAGAGTATAAAATCCGAACCAAATTCCTGTGCTGTTTTTATGTAGTGCTCACACTGAGCAGCAAAATCTTCAAATGATGAAATCGTATGTAAGTGATATTGAACAGCAGATACTCTATATTTCAAAAAGCAGCAGCTCCTTTACTGTTAACATATTCAATAGTATGGATGAAATTTAGAAAATCTACAACTTTCTTGCTCTATTTATTGGTTATTATTTATAAATTGTCAAAAGCATCTTTACATACTTTCATGAAAGTGCTAATTTATTAATAGTTTTATAAAGACAGTGTATACAAGAAAAACATAGGTGATTAGGAGTTTCGTAAAGAAGAAGAGGTGAATCTATGGACAGCCAAATCATTCGTTTTATTAGGGAAAGCTACAGCATGACCCAACGAGACTTTGCAAAACTTGTTAACTGTAGCTACTCACTTATCGCCTTAGTTGAACTAGGAAAACGCAATGTTACAAAAAATCTCGAAAAAAAGATTGCAGAGGCACTTGATCTCGATCAAAAACAAATTGAATCCATATCAATAATTGTAAAAGAAATGGGTAACGGTCTTCCTCCATTTATGTAATACACAAAATAAACAGTGGCTTCTACCAAGAAGCCACTGTTTTTATTGTTGTTGATATTGTACTTGATGGAGGTTCGCAAAAATCCCACCTTTTTTAATTAATTCATCGTGAGTGCCTTGCTCAGCAATTCCGTCCTCAGTAACCACAACTATTCGATTAGCATTTCTGATCGTTGCTAATCGGTGGGCAATGATCAATGTCGTTCGATTTTTAGCCAGCTCAGATAGGGCTGTTTGAATAATCATTTCCGTTTCAGTATCTAGTGCTGATGTAGCTTCATCTAAAATTAAGATAGGTGGGTTCTTTAAAAACATTCTAGCAATCGCCAGTCTCTGCTTTTGACCACCTGAAAGCTTTAAGCCCCTTTCCCCTATTTGTGTCTCGTATCCATTTGGCAAAGAAGCAATAAATTCTTGAAGATGCGCCTTTCTCGCAGCATCCTCAATTTCTTCCTGACTAGCATGTAAATTTCCATAAGCAATATTTTCTCGTATCGTTCCTGTAAATAGAAACACATCTTGTTGAACAATACCGATATTAGATCGAAGAGACTTTTTCGTCATGGAGCGAATATCAATGCCATCTATGGAGATAGCCCCGCTCGTTACATCATAAAAACGAGGAATAAGTGAGCAAATCGTTGTTTTCCCTGCTCCTGAAGGACCCACGAATGCAATCGTTTCTCCTTCATTTATTTCTAAATTGATGCCTTGTAAAATAGATTTTGAACTGTCGTAATGGAAATTTACATGATTGAAGCGAATATTTCCGTTTAAAGTATCCAACTCAATAGCATTATCTTGATCCAAAACATCTGGTGTCGTATCGATCAGTTCCAAAAAGCGCTTGAACCCTGCCATCCCCTTTGGGTAAAGCTCCATAATTGCACTGATTTTATCAATTGGCTTAAATAGAACATTCACGTATAAAATAAAACCTACAAGCTCACCATACGTCAGTTCACCTGAAAAACTAAGCCAAGCTCCATAAACTAACACAATAAGAACAAAGAAACGAGTCATCATATAAATGCCTGATAAACTAAAAGACATCACTTTATAGGCAGACAGTTTTGATAAACGAAAGCGTTCATTATTTGATTTAAATCGCTTTATTTCAAAAGCTTCATTGGTAAATGATTGTACAACCCTAGCTCCTGACACACTATCCTCTACCCTTGAGTTTACGTCAGCGATATCATTATACATATTACTCCATGCTTTATTCATGCGAAGATTACAAAATGTAATTAACCAGATTAATAGAGGCACCATAAACACAGCTATCAGCGCCAGTTTGACATTAATAGTTAGCATAATCCAAAACGCACCAATAAATGTCATACACGCAATAAAGATATCCTCTGGTCCATGATGAGCTAACTCCCCAAGGTCAAATAAATCGTTAGTTATTCTACTCATGATATGACCCGTCTTTGTGTTATCAAAGAATCGGAACGACTGTCTCTGAACATGGGTAAACAGTTGCTGTCTCATATCTGTCTCAATATTAATTCCTAGCATATGACCTAAATAGTTGACGATATACTGTAAAAAAGTTGAGAAAATATAAAACGCTAACAATCCTAGACTGACAGAAACAATCATCGACCAGTTTCCACTAGGCAAAAGAGAATCAATAAACCATTGAACAGCGAGCGGAAAAGCTAGCTCTAATAATGCAACAACTACAGCCGCAGTAAAGTCAATCGTAAACAACTTTTTATGTGGCCCATAATAAGAAAAAAATCGGCGAATCATAGTTAGTCTCCTTATACAAAAGCTATTGGATATTATTTCTAGATACGAATTATTATAGAGTAAGACTATTTACATAGCAACGAAAAAGAGAGCATTATAGCTCCCTTCACCTTTACTTTAATTTTAATTCTGAAATGAATTGATAGTTTTCTAAACTGTATGAACTTATTTTCGAATGAGATATGGCATAAAGTTGTGCATCTATATATACCAAGCGTTGAATTTCATTTTCCCATTCTTCATACAGTTCTTTCCCCTTCATATGAGTGATCTTTGACTTCAAGGAGAAACCTTTATCGAGGCTTAAATTATATACATAAGCACCTTGAAAAATAAACTTTTGCTCGTATTCATTTCCTTTCACACTCTCATACACATTGATCGGAAAAGCAAAGAGGCCATTCTCCCTATTATACAGTAATGCTTTATGATCGTAGTTTAAAGGTGAATATGTTCCTCTTCCTCCGATAATCTCTGTAAACTTTTCTTTTGGGTTATTAACATCGGTTATATCAAATAAAGAGAGTTTTACACCCTCAGTTATAACTCTTGGCTCCTTATCTCCCTCCATAGTAACAAGCTTCGTATCGTACCCAAAACCTATAATATGATTCTCATCGTAAGGATGGAGATAATTACTGAATCCAGGGATTTTCAGCTCCCCAAGAATCGTTGGATTACTTGGCTCTGATGCATCAATGACAAATAAAGGATCTGTCTCTTTAAAAGTTACAATATATATGCGATCCCCCAAAAATCTTGCTGAGTAGATTCTTTCTCCTTTTGCAAGATCAGACAGTGTACCGACCTGTTTTAAATTTTTATCAAATACGATCAAGTGATTTTTGGAAGGCTTGCTTTCATCCCAACTATCTCCTTCGGTTGTTGCTACTCGGAAATAACCATTATGTTCATCCATGGAGAATTGATTTAGAATTGTACCAACCAGCTCTGTACTGCCTTGAAAAGTAACATCTAACTGATTAACCCCAAATTTATATATCATTGTCTTTGGTGTGAACGCTTCCTCTCGTTCATCTGCAGATCTCCAGTTCGTAAGGGCTAAGTAGAGGTTTTCTTTCGACATATACAGCTGACCTCCACTCCCTAAATACGTTGTTATTTTCGCTTCCTGGCTAGGTTCAGCAAGGTCGAAAGCAGCAATAGTGGTATAATTTGCTTCCTTTGATCCAGGAATGTATTGTATTTCATCATATGATACAGAGGTTTCTTCCTCTTTATTTACAGAATCTGAGTATCTTGGACGTAGATCAACTCCATCATCATCTTCCAATAACCAATATTGTGGAAAATGATTTGCGATTAAATAAACCTTACTTCCTATCTTTCTAGCACTTGAAAGGTATCCTTCTAGCGATATTTCTCTTTCTAAAGTTGGCTTTGTTGGATCCTTTACATCATAAACAAGAGCCATTGTCATTTCATTCATAGGCGCATACAAACTATCTGTCGCTATTTTCTTTTCGGCTGTATCAGTTTCATAACTATAGCTATAGCCGATTATTAATAACTGTTCTTTATCCAAGAACAATTGTGAAGGAGAAAATGTTTTTTGAAATTGGATGGATGCCACATGTTCCATTTTTCCGGCTGATTTGGCAGAAATAATATTTACCCTACCATCTACTACTTGATATATATATTCACCGTCCGTTTTAACAATATCCGCTTCATCAATCCCTTGAACTTGAACATTTGTACTTGAAACCTCTTGACCACTTGCTTTTGAACTTGTGTCAGAAGCAGCATTATCCATGGAGGACTCCTCCATAGCTTTATCTTCTTTTGTAAAAGTAAAAAACTTTTGATTTTGTTTTTCTTCTTTAATAATTTGGTAAAAATACTTGTTTAACTGCCCTTTATTTTCAATAACGGGTAGTATGCCGTTAACTATCTCACCTTCGAGTTCATTTCCTGATCCATACTTTGCTGCAAGAAGTGTTTCTTTAGTGTACATAACAATCGATACCAATAAAAACCCAAGGAGAATAGAAATTCCAATCATCCATTTTATTTTCATTGCAACCACCCTTCTGAAAAACGACTCTTTATAGGATTGGACTCTAATGATTACAAAAAGGTTACAAATTAAAAAATATGAAACAAAAAAGTGTGTTTGACCTAGGTTACTTGTCCAACCACCATGACCTTTTTTTCATAGGATAAATAGACAGTAATACAAGCTGTTCACTTTTTAAGTGGAGGTGAAAAGAATGGGCGAAAGTTATAACGGAGGATTTAACAACGGATTTGCTCTACTTGTTGTATTGTTTATCTTGTTGATCATTGTCGGTGCTTCTTATTTTAACTACTAAAAATAACTAAAGGATACCTTTGCTTAACAGGTTTGCTTCCAAACAAAAAGACCTTGCTTCTATTTAAGAAGCAAGGTCTTTTTTATTTAAACGATAAATTTTAATTACATGTGTGACGAGTACTTTAACTATTGAATACACGGGGATAACAAAAATAATCCCTAACAATCCCATTAAATTTCCTGCGGTTAAAATTAGAACAATAATCGTTAACGGATGGATATTCAAGCTTTTCCCCATTACTTGTGGCGAGATGACATTGCCTTCTACTTGTTGAGCAATCACTGTTATGATGGCAACATAAACGAGCATGATGGGATCTTGAAATAACGCAACAAAAAGCGCAGGAATTACGGCTAAAAATGGACCTAAAAAAGGGATGACATTCATTAACATTGCAAACAGAGCTAATACTAATGAATACTCAAGATCAATAATTAAATATCCAATATATAGTAATATTCCAACACATAAGCTAACAATCAATTGTCCTTGAATATATGTAGAGATGGTTCTATCTGTTTCTTTTAAAATTTGTAATACATCTTGTTGTAAATCCTTTTTAAAGAAACTTGCCACTCTTGGTGCAAAATTGTTACTATCCTTTAACATATAAAACAGGATAAATGGAACTAGCACCAAATAGAAGATCGTATTAATAAAACCACCAATAAATCCAAAGATAGAAAAAATCCCATTAGCAATATTACCGGTATTGTTCTTTATTTGTGCCTCCAGCTGATTACTTCCATCAATAATACCTTGTTGAATAAATTCGGGAAACGTATCACGATTTTCTTGAATATATTTGATTCCGTCAACAACCGTGGAAACCATGTTTGGTATATTGTTAATAAAAAGATCTAATTGATCAGATATTATTGGTCCGATTAAACGAATGAAGCCATATAGGACTAGTGTAATCGCTAAATAAGCAGAAAGAATTGCCATCCATTTAGGGACCTTTTTCTTCACTAACCATAAGATTAGAGGCCTACACAAGTAAAATAATATTCCTGCAACTACAAAAGGCAAAAATATCGTCTGCAATAATACGATGAGAGGTTGAAATAAAAATGCATTTTCCCTAACTAATAAAGAAATTATTAATATGAAAATAATAGCGATCATCGCCTGAAACCATCTTTTATTTGTTAATGACATTTTACACTTCCCCATAATTTAGATATATATTTGATGATAGCAGGAAATGAAATAAATGCCAAACTTTTCTACTTTATGTTTTAACAACATGTAAATTCCCATTAATAGCAAATGTAATACGGCCCGTTTCCTCTGAAACTACAATCATTATTGCGTCAGTCAACTCAGATAATCCTAATGCAGCTCTATGTCTGGTACCGAGCTTTTTACTTTGAAATTCTTGACTGCTTACTGGTAGAATATTTCCCGCTGAGTGAATAAAATCATTTTGTATTAAAACTGCGCCATCATGCAATGGGTTCCCAGGATAAAATATGGTTTCAAGAAGAGTTTGACTGAATTTCGCACCTATTATGACGCCGTTGTGTAGAATTTCTGTTAATGGCTGCTTTCTTTCAACAACAATTAATGCTCCGTGTCTCTTTTCTGAAAGTTTGGATGCAGCCTTTGCAATTTGGTTGTATTCTGTTGTATATGGTGATAAGTATGACTCTAAGTAATAAGAGGATGCAACACTTTGAGCGTCAGAAACCAGCTTAAGTAAAAGATCGAACTCAGAAAGAATACAACAATCTTCTTCAGAAATTGTGTCTTGAATTGAATTTGTTTTCTCCTGTATCGTTGATAACATAAGCTTTACATCCTGTTGAAATCTTTTTTGTTCATACATCTTTCCCACCTCCTACAACCTACTTATGAAACAAGAGACGCCCTAGTAATATTTACTAAGGCTACCCTTTAATGCACATATTTTTCATTCCCTAGCATTTCTCTTTCGAAACGTCGTATTAGAAGATCCAAACCTTTTTTCAGTTCCATCCCCTCCATTGGCTTTCCGTGACCAGTAAAAATGAGCTCTGGATTAAGGTTTTGTATTTTCTTAATCGAATCAAAAGACTGATCCCAATCTTGAGTGAAATATGCTGGTGGAGCATGAATCTCTTTCCTTTGAGTTAAAACAGCCAAAGCCGATTCCTGCTTCACGGTAATAAGTGCGTCACCCGCGATTACGACACGGTCCTTTTCACGAAACAATGAGATATGTCCTTCTGTGTGTCCTGGTGTATGAATCCAGTTCCAACTAGGCATTTCTGGAATAGAACCATCTGTTGGAAGCAACCGTATATATGATTGAATATTTATCGCTTTTCTTGGATATAGAGGTGATAACCATGCCATAAGCCCTTTTTCAATGAACGGGTGTGGTGGAGGATAATCTTTTTTACCTGTTACATACTGTTGTTCCTGCTCATGAATATAAACAGGGACCTGCCATTCATTCAATAAATAGGAAAGAGCACCAACATGGTCAAAATGAGCATGCGTCAAGATGATAGAAATTGGTTTCTTTCCACCACCTAATACCTGTTCAATAAATTGCTTAATATAAATTCCTGAGAAAGGAACGCCCGCATCTATTAATACCCAATCGTTCCCCTCTTCTCCACATCCACCTACTAATGCAATATTTGCAATAGCTGTACGATAGCCATAAATATCTTGCGTTATCTTATTCCTTCTTGCATCCAAGTTCATTCACCTCCTATGAATAGGATGTGATAGTTTCACCCTATTCATGTTAGGAGATTGTTACAATTTTTATGATACTTCTGCAGTTTTGGATGCTTGAACTAAATGTTCAATTTCAGCTAATTTCTTTTCATGGAAGTATTGCACAATCTTACTGCCAACAACTACGCCATCGCAGTAAGAACCTAATTCTACGACCTGTTCAGGGGTGGATATCCCAAATCCAGCAAGCACTGGAATAGGACTTACGCTCTTAATATCCTTTAAATATTTTGAAACACTATCATTAAATTCTGTACGAGCACCTGTTATTCCAGTAACTGTGACAGCATATAAGAAACCTCGACCTTTCTTTGCGATTTCTTCTATTCTTTCAAGTGGACTTGTTAATGTGACTAGGCGTATCAACTCAATATTCGCATCCTGTAAGTGAGGAGCAATTAATTCTTCCTCTTCAATAGGTAAATCAGGAATAATGCAGCCGTCTATTCCAGCTTTAACCGCGTCATGAATAAATGAACCAATTCCATAAGCATAAATCGGATTCATATAAGTCATTAAAATAAGTGGGGTAGATACAATCGGACGAATCGTTTGAATCGCTAACAATACTTCCTTTAAGGTTGTACCTGATTGTAATGCCCGTATCCCAGCTTCTTGAATAGCTGGTCCATCTGCTACTGGATCTGAAAAGGGGATGCCAATTTCTATTGCCGTTGCTCCGCAATTCTCTAAAAAGATCAATTGATCCATTAACTGATCTAATCCTCCGTCCCCTGCCATCAGATACGGCACAAATGCCTTACTATTGTTCTCTTTTAGGCTATGGAACGCCTTTTCAATGCGATTCATTATTACAATGCCTCCTTCATATTTGCTTGAATAGTTTGTACATCTTTATCTCCACGACCTGAAAGACAGACGACAATTGACTCATTTTCTGTCATTGTTTGCGCATGTTTTAAGGCATATGCTACTGCATGTGCACTTTCAAGAGCAGGAATAATCCCTTCAAGCTTACACAACAATTTTAATGCTTCTAACGCTTCCTGATCTGTAATACTTTCGTACTGTACTCTCCCGATATCTTTTAAGTAACTATGTTCTGGCCCCACTCCGGGATAATCTAAACCTGCAGAAATGGAATGAGCCTCTTGGATTTGACCAGCATGATCTTGTAACAAATACATAAGAGCACCGTGTAGTACTCCTGGCTTTCCTTTTGTTAGAGAAGCTGCGTGCTGCTCCGTATCAATTCCATGACCAGCAGCTTCTACACCTATTAGTTGTACCTCACTATCCTCAATAAATGGATAAAACATCCCCATTGAGTTACTCCCACCACCAATACAAGCTACAATGGCTTCTGGGTTTTTGCTGAATTTTTCATTATATTGCTGCTTCGTTTCCTTCCCGATCACACTTTGAAAATCTCTAACCATCATCGGAAACGGATGAGGTCCCATAACAGATCCTAAAATATAGTGAGTATCTGTCACATTTGAAACCCAATAACGCAATGCTTCATTACATGCATCCTTAAGCGTTCTACTTCCAGAGGTAACAGGTACTACTTTTGCACCTAGCAACTCCATTCGAAACACGTTTAGTTGCTGTCTTTTAATATCTTCCTCTCCCATAAATATAACGCATTCCAGATTTAATAGTGCACAAACCGTTGCAGTAGCTACCCCATGCTGACCTGCTCCGGTTTCAGCAACAATTTTCTTTTTTCCCATTCTTACTGCTAACAGCGCTTGACCAACCGTATTATTAATTTTATGAGCGCCTGTATGATTTAAATCCTCTCTCTTTAAATAGATTTTTGCACCCTTCGCATGCTTGGATAAATTTTCAGCAAAATATAAAGGTGTTTCTCTTCCTACATACTCTTTTAATAAGTAGGCTAGATCCTGTTGGAAGCTTTCATCATTTTTGGCTTCCTCATAAGCCTTGCCTAGCTCTAAAACTGCTTGCATTAACGTTTCTGGTACAAATCTTCCCCCGTATATACCAAAATGGCCCTTTTCATCCGGCATTACATATGTCGTCATTTACAAATCTCCCCTGTTCCCAATTTCGCTTCCTTAAGAAAATGAATCATTTTCTCATCGTCCTTTTTACCGTTTGTCTCCACTCCACTACTAACATCAACCATATATGGCTGTAGTGCCTGAATAGCTAACGAGACATTTGTGATATTAAGCCCACCTGCTACAATAAGCTTTTTCCCTTTTATAGCCATTGAGTCCACGACCTCCCATGGAAACGTCTCCCCGTTACCACCTCGGTATTTTCCTTTAGGACTATCTAAAAGGATATATTCACATGGATATTCCTGAATTTTCTCACAATCCTTCTTTGATGATACACCTAATGCCTTGATCACTGGTACTGAAAATTTTTTACAAACATCAGGATTTTCATCTCCATGAAGCTGAACCACTGTTAATCCTGTCTTATCAACTATATCTTGGATGGTCTCTACATTCTCATTTACAAACACACCAACTTTTAATACATGAGCGGGAAGGGTGTCAATAATGGTTTTTGCTTGTTCAACTGTTACCTTTCGTTTGCTTTCTGCAAAAACAAAACCAATTGCATCTGCTCCAGCTTCCACAGCAACCTTTGCTGCATGTATGTCAGTGATTCCACATATTTTTACTTTCAATTAGAAGCCACCCTTCTTAACGGAAGCTTCATTGACCGTAATGCTTCTTCCGGCTTTTCATGCCTCATAAATGTTTCACCCACTAAAATACCTGAAGCACCAGCCGCTACCACTCTTCTTACATCTTCTGTAGTAGCAATACCACTCTCGCTTATTAAGTATCTATTGGAATCAACTATTTTAGTGGCTAATCTTTCTGTTGTTGCTAAATCGACTTCAAATGTTTTTAAGTTTCGATTGTTTACACCAATTAAAACATTATTAGTAGTTAACACTTTTTCTAATTCTGCCTCGTTGTGTACCTCCATGAGCACCTCAAGACCTTTGCTAGTAGCGTAATGATAGAGCGAATGCAAAGTATCTAAATCTAACGCAGCAGCAATTAACAAAATAAGATTAGCACCTGCATGCTTTGCGTAATCAATCTGAATAGGATCAATAATAAAATCTTTGCAAAGGATAGGTGCCGTGATCGTCTTTCTCACTTCTTCCAAGTCTCGAAAATCTCCTTTAAAGAAAGTACGGTCTGTCAAAACACTTACCGCATCCGCACCTGCTTGAACATATTGTAGGGTCTGTTCAGAAGGATCACAATCTAGATTAATTGCTCCTTTGGAGGGAGATGCTCTTTTAAACTCTGCTATAATTTTCACTTCTTCCGCTTGTTGTAACTTTTGAATAAATGACACAAGCTTCCTGTCAACTTCCTTTAGCACTGGTTGTTCTTTTAAAATAAGAACTTCCTTCTGTTTCTCAGCAATAATTCTGTCGAGAATCGTCTCCATACTTACACGACTCCTTCTTTTTTGTATTTTTTCCCTTTTGCAATTAGACTTTCAAGCTTCTGTTTCGCCGAACCGCTTTCAATACTCTCTTTTGCCTTTGCGATCCCTTCTTCAATGGAATTCGCTTTTCCACTTGCATAAATCCCAATCCCTGCATTGAACAACACGGTATCGCGGCAGGCTCCTTTTTCACCATTCAGAACAGATAATAAAATTTCCCCATTTCTCATGGCATTTCCACCGATAATTGCCTCGTTAGGATAAGAAGATAAACCAACCTCTTCAGGGGTAATTATCTTTTCTGAAATCGAGCCATTATCAACAATGATTAAATGATTTTCCCCTTGTAACGATGCTTCATCCATAAATCCTGCACCGTTAATTACAACTGCCCTTTTTCTTCCTAAGGTATGAAGAACCTCACCAAAGGTCTGAAGCAAATCTCTTCTATATATTCCTAATAATTGATAATCAAGTTCCATTGGATTTGTTAATGGTCCAATTAAGTTAAATATCGTAGGTATTTTTAACTCTCTTCTCACTTTCATAATGTTTTTTATTTTTGGATGTACATGTGGAGCAAATAAAAAGCTAATCCCAACATCTTCTAAACATTCTTCTGCTTCTTCAGGGGTTAAGGATAAATTAATACCTAAATACTCCAAAACATCCGCACTTCCGGTTTTACTAGAGATACTTCTGTTTCCATGCTTGGCAACTGAAATACCAGCACCAGCAATAACAAATGCGGAAGTAGTGCTTACATTGAAGCTTTTCGAACCATCTCCACCTGTACCACAATTGTCCATTACATTCTCCATCTTTTTGGTAAAGGTGAGTGATTTTTCACGAACTGCCTGAACTAAACCAACAATTTCCTCCACCGTTTCTCCCTTTGTCTTCAACCCGATAAGAAATGCAGCAATTTCACTATCAGTGACTTCGTCGGAAAAAAGTTTCCTTACTGCATCTTCCATTTCTATTTGTGACAATGACTTGTTTTCAGACAGTTTTTGTAGATACTCTTTCATTTAGAAACTCCTCTCCAATTGATGTTAGGAATGCTTGAATTAGTTTTTTTCCGCTATCTGTCCCAACTGATTCGGGATGAAATTGAAAACCATATAATGGTGCCTCTTTGTGTTTAATCGCCATAATCTCGCCATCATCAATGGAAGTAGCAAGAACTTCTATCGTGCTTGGAAGTGTTCCTTTTTCAATAACAAGGGAATGGTATCTCATTACCTCCAAAGGTTCTTCAAACTCTTTAAAAAGCTCTGACTTCTCATGAGAAATCTTTGATATTTTACCGTGCATAATTTCTTTCGCTTTTGAAACCGTTGCCCCAAAGGCATGACCTATTGCCTGATGTCCTAAACATATTCCAAGTATTGGTATCTTTGTATATAACTGTTGAATCACTTCAATACAAATCCCAGCGTGTTCAGGGCGTCCTGGCCCTGGTGAAATCACAATTGCTTTGGGAGATAGCTCAATAATGTCTTTTACTGTGAGACTATCGTTTCTTTTTACAACTATTTGTTCTCCTAGTTCACCTAAATATTGATATAGATTGAAGGTAAAGGAATCATAATTATCAATTAATAAAATCATTTTTCAACCTCCAAAAAAGCTTTCATTTTGTGAATGGTTTCTTCGTATTCTTTTTCTGGAACCGAATCATACACAATTCCTGCCCCAGCTTGGATATATGCTGTAGAATCCTTAACCACCATTGTTCGTATAGCAAGAGCAAAGTCGATATTTCCATTAGCAGAGTAATAACCGACTGCTCCTGAGTAAATGCCTCTTTTGACATCTTCAAGTTCGTTTATGATTTCCATCGCCCGAATTTTTGGTGCTCCAGAAACGGTACCTGCCGGTAGGCATGCAATCAATGCATCGATTGGATGATAACTGCTCAACAACGTTCCTTTTACTTCTGACACAATATGCATCACATGCTTGTATTTCTCGATATCCATGTACTTGCTGATCTGCACACTACCAAATTCACAAACTCTCCCTAAATCATTTCGACCAAGGTCAACGAGCATCCGATGCTCAGCTAATTCTTTTTCATCTTGAATTAATTCAACACTCAATTGCTCATCTTCTTCCAGAGTTTTCCCTCTAGGCCTCGTTCCTGCAATTGGATTTGTGTAGACAGTTTGCCCGACTGCCTTCATCAAACTTTCCGGTGATGCTCCTGCAACCACATAATCTTCAAAATCGAAATAATACATATACGGCGAAGGATTTTGAACTCTAAGCTTACGATAGAAAGAAAATGGATCACCCTTTATAGTTGCTTTCATCCTTTGGGAAAGGACGACTTGGAATATATCGCCTTCGACAATGTACTCCTTTGCTTTTTTCACTCTTTCAATGAACTCTTCTTTTGTGATTGACGCTTCATAGGAAGAAATGGAAACTGATGATGGTGCTTCTTCTCTTTCGTTCAAAATCTGATTCTTTGTTTCTTCGACCAAACCTTGTATATCCTCCAAAGAAGATTGATCACTGATTGGAATTCCAACAATGAACACCTTTTGAGTTAAATGGTCAAATACAACGATTGTTTCGAATAAGAGAAAATGAACTTCCGGAACGATCATTTCGTCTCTTGGTATTTCACCGATTTCCTCGTAATAACGAACGATGTCATAGCTTACAAAACCTGCAGCTCCCCCAATAAAAGGAATTTCTTTCATGAAATCATTTTCAATATTCGGTACAATCTTTTTCAGCACCTCAAGAGGGTTAGCTCGGAGGGTTTCACTGCTTTGTTTTTTAATAAGTATTGTGTTATTTCCGCTGCCCTTTAGTTCCACTGCAGGATTAGCTGCTATGAATGAATACCTCCCTGAGTGCTCGTGCTTTAACGAGCTTTCTAATAGACATTTCTTTACACCTTTAATTCGCTGAAATATAGAAATGGGTGTTAACGTATCACCAAGAATTTCTTCAATAATGATGTTTTGAACATTGGCATTCATGGTTTTTTCCCTCCTTATAAATAAAAAAATCCCCTATACGCAGAAAACTACGTATAGAGGACGATGATCATCGTGGTGCCACCTCAAGTTCAGAGCATACATGCTCCCTTTAATTCCTTGTAACGGTGGAATTCCGTTGGTCCCTACTCACGTTCAAGACCACTCTCATAAGTCCATTCAGCCAAGGGTTTGATCGGTTCTCAGCAATCCCGACTCTCTGTGTCAAACAAACTCGGCTTACTACTCTTAATCAACGATTTACTTTTATGAATACAAAAAGGGCTTCTCTCCTGAAAAAGGACGAGAAACCCGTGGTGCCACCTTTATTAGCTAATTAAATTAGCTCACTTTACAGATATCTTTGCTTTCATGAAGCAACAAATATCTGTCTCTTGTAACGATGAGACTTTCGCCAAGGCCTACTACTTTATAAGGTTCGGTTTGGAGGCTCCGAAGTCCATTCCCTAATACTTCCACACTGATTTGCACCAACCATCAGCTCTCTAAGGTTTCTGTAAAAGGTACTACTCTTCATCAACACCGTCGTCTTTAATTGTTTATTATCATATAAGATTTACCTAAAAAAGTCAACGATAAAAACTGAAAATTTAAAATTAAACCGTTTTCGCTAATAGTTTTTCTACATTTTCTCTCCACACATGTGCCAATTCATTTACTTCTAATAAGTTTTTTAAACCCTCTCTATTTTTCTTATCATGAAGGAAAATTTGATTAGCATAAAGGATAGAAATTTTTTCTTGGGTTCTTTCTAACAATTCAAGCTTCCCTTCACTATGTACGGTTCCTTCCTGCAGCACCTTAAAGAAATAACCCGTATAGTTTGTCTCGACAATTCTTTTTAAAAAGAGATCTACATCATTGAACTTCGAAATTTTGGAGCAAGGAACACGACCTTGTGTGACTTGCACAACTGCATTCCCAAGGGAATAAATATCTCCTATGTAAACATCCTTTTCAAGCATACCCGTTACAGAAAGGTTTTCTCCTAGGGCTGGTGGGGTTAGCTTTACACCAAACTCCTTTTCCCATTGCTTATAATGTTCAAAAGAATAAACGCATACCGCACGCTCTGGTCCCCCATGGTACTCTAGACTAGCAACACCATCTCCGTCAAACCCATCCTTTGTTAACTCGGCTACAGATACCTTTTCTTTTCCAATACCTGAGCTTTCGTTTTTCCCTTTCCACATAAAAGCTTTCGGCTTACCAACACTAAGAGTTATTATTTCTCCCATTATGTCACCCCATACAATTCATATGATGATTCATATTTTAGCCTACAGTTTCTGAAAAATCCATTTTTATGTAAAGAAAAAAACTCATGAGTTTTGATTCTAAGGTCCATATTATAGTTATGCGAGTAATCACCTAATTAGGTGAAAAGGTCCCTTTCTTATAAAAAAATGAATGAAGGCGGGTCGAAATGTCAAATTCTTATAAATCTAGAAACGGGAAAAAATATAAGGAAAACAAAAAGAATGGTGATGGTAAACACCATAATCAAAGGTGGGCAGTGCTATCATTATCATCTATTCCTCTTGTTATGACACTTGGTAATTCCATGCTGATACCGGTACTTCCCGTTATGGAAAAGAAAATTAATATTTCTCCCTTCCAAACAAGTATGATAATTACTGTTTATTCAATTGTTGCTATATTACTGATCCCAATCGCTGGTTACTTATCTGACCATATTGGAAGGAAAAAGGTAATAATCCCGAGTCTTTTCATTGCAGGTATCGGGGGACTTATTTCTGGTTGGGCCTCTTGGAAGATGGAAGATCCTTACTGGATTATTCTAATCGGCAGGGCTTTACAAGGTGTTGGTGCAGCAGGGGCATTCCCTATTGTTATGCCACTGATTGGGGATATGTTTAAAAGTGAGGAAGAAGTTAGTAGTTCTCTTGGCGTGATTGAAACTTCAAACACTTTAGGAAAAGTATTAAGCCCTATCCTTGGTGCTTTTTTAGCAAGTTTTTTCTGGCATCTCCCATTCTGGTCTATCCCAGCATTTTGTATAATTTCTATTCTTTTAACTCTCTTTCTCGTTCAAAATCCGAAAAAGAGAACTGAACCAATTCCATTTAAAAAGTTTTTTCAAAAGGTAAAGAAAATCTTTATTCAAGATGGTCGTTGGCTCTACACCGTATTTATTGTTGGAGTTATTCTCATGTTTGTTTTATTTGGAATACTATTTTACCTCTCAGATATATTGGAGAAACAGTATAATATTAAAGATGTGAAAAAAGGATTGTTTTTAACAATCCCGCTCGGAGCACTATGCCTTGCTTCGTATATAACAGGTAAAATGATTAAGGAAAATAAAGTTTTGATGAAATGGATTACGTTTGTTGGAATCGTTTTACTAGTGATTAGTACGGCTTCTCTAAGCTTTTCGGATAATTTATGGTTTATGATATCAATGTTTACTATCGGTGGCATTGGAATAGGCGTTGGACTTCCTTGCTTAGATGCGTTCATTACAGAAGGAATCGAGATGGAGGAGAGAGGCACGATTTCCTCTATCTACAGTTCAATGAGATTCATTGGTGTAGCAGCGGGACCACCTATTATGGCAATTCTTCAAAAACATCTGCAAAGTTCCCTATTTTATATACTAGCTGGTATAAGTGCAATTGGTTTACTTGTAATACTATTTGGTATAAAACCTGAGAAAAAAAGTGCATAAAAAAGAAGTCGTACTTTAGTACGACTTCTTTTTTATTTAATTTGGTCTCTTCTTCTCTGCCTTCTTTTCTTTTGTTGAAGCATTCCCTGACAAATCCATGTCATTAATGCTTTTCGGAACACTTTGCATACCTGATTTTGTTTTAATATTTCTCTTCGTCAAATGAATCCCCCCTTTATTCGAGCTACATTTAATATGGCTTTTCTGACCTTTTTCTACGCATATTAAAAAGGCCAGTGGGATCCACTGGCCTTGACGACTTATTCTTGAACTGGTTTCTTTACTAACCCAAGGATTACTCCTGATACGATGGCTCCAGCAACGATAGCGATTAAATACATAAACCATCCGCCCTCAACTAAAGGAACTACGAATAATCCACCGTGTGGTGCACGTAATCCAATACCAAACATCATTGTTAATGCACCAGCCACCGCTGAACCCGCCATTAGTGAAGGAATAACACGAAGTGGATCAGCCGCCGCAAAAGGAATGGCTCCTTCTGTGATAAAAGATAATCCCATAATATAGTTAACTTTACCTGCTTCTCTATCTTGTTTTGTGAACTTATGGCCAAAGAAAGTAGTAGCGATTGCAATTCCAAGTGGAGGAACCATACCTGCTGCCATAACTGCAGCCATTGGCTCATATACCCCATTTGCTAGCAACCCAGTTCCAAATACATACGCAGCCTTGTTAATCGGTCCACCCATATCAAATGCCATCATTAAACCTAATACTAATCCTAGTAATACTGCATTTCCTGTACCTAAACCTGATAACCAATTAGTAATTCCTGTATTAAGTGCCCCGACTGGACCATTTACGATATAGATCATTGCAAAACCTGTAAGAGCAATTCCTAGCAAAGGATATAAAAGAATTGTTTTAATACCTTCAAGAGATGATGGTAAACTTGTTAGTAGTTTTTTCAGACCAACAACAATATAACCTGCTAAAAAACCTGCAATAATTCCACCTAAGAACCCTGCACCACCGCTATTCGCTAATAAACCTCCAACTGCACCAGCTGCAAAGCCTGGACGATCTGCAATACTCATAGCAATAAACGCTGCTAAAATGGGAACAATAAACCCAAATGCACCACTACCACCACCGATTGTCATTAATGCTTCCGCAATTGGATGATATGAAGGATCCTCTGGATTAAAAGCATTGTAACCGAACATGAAAGAGATGGCAATTAATATCCCTCCACCTACAACGAATGGAAGCATATTAGATACACCGCTCATTAAGTGTTTGTAAATTGTAGCTCCCACACCTTGACCTTTTTGCTCAGACGAAGTAGAAGATGCATTCCCACTACCCTTAAAAATTGGGGCATCTTGTTTTAGAGCTCTTTCAATAAGTTCCTTCGGCTTACGAATTCCGTCTGCTACTTTTGTTTCAATAACATGCTTCCCACTAAAACGATCAGTTTCAACATTTGTATCAGCTGCAACAATTACAGCAACTGCTCTTTCGATTTCTGCAGGCGTTAAGACGTTCTTTGCTCCGCCAGAACCTCTTGTTTCAACTTTAATATCTACACCTAGTTCAGCCGCCTTAGACTTAAGAGAATCAGCAGCCATATACGTATGGGCAATTCCAGTTGGACAAGCAGTAACAGCAACGATAAATTTCTTTTCCCCAGACATCGTTTCCTCGTCCCCTTCCTCTTCCTGGTCGTACTGATCAATAATATTCAAAACATCACTTTCTGTTTTTGCATTTAATAATGATTCTCTTACTTCCGTTTTCATCAAAATAGACGAAAGTCTTGCGAGCGCTTCCAAATGAGTATTATTTGCCCCCTCTGGAGCTGCAATCATAAAGAATAAATGTGCTGGTTGACCATCCAGTGAATCGTAGTCAATTCCATTTACCGACTTACCGAATGCAATTGAAGCTGTTTTAACTGCCCTCGTTTTTGCATGAGGAATGGCGATTCCTTCGCCAATTCCGGTTGTACTTTGCTCTTCACGCTTTAAAATGCCTGCTTTAAATTCATTTGCATCCTCTAGCTTTCCAGCCCGATCTAATACATCTACGAGCTGATCAATCGCTTCAGACTTTGTTGAGCCTGAAAGGTTTAGATGGATGGTTTCTTTTGTTAAAATTTCAGTTATTTTCATCTCTATTTCTCCTTAGAACTTTGTAATGTTAACGCTTGTATATAGTGTTTCTATCATTTCTTTCGTTGCTAAACCAATTGAAAATGCAGTTGCGCTTCCAGATGCAACACTGTATCGAAACGCTTCCTCAATCTCCTTCGTTTCTTCGTATTTAGCTAGAAAACCGGCTACCATTGAATCTCCTGCTCCAACTGAACTTTTCACTACACCTTTTGGTACATTTGAAAGGTAAGCAACCTCACGATTTACTAACACGGCTCCTTCTCCTGCCAAAGAAACAATGACATTTTCCGCTCCCATTTCTACAAGCTTACGAGCATAAGGAACCACTTCTTTTGCAGTTGAAAAACTTGTATTAAATAATTCACCAAGTTCGTGGTGATTTGGCTTAATAAGAAAAGGTTTAAACGGTAGAACTTTCTTTAATAAATCTCCTTCTGCATCTACAACAAACTTTGTTTGGTTTAGATGGCAGATAGAAACTAGTTTTTCATACGTACTTGACTCCATACTTGATGGAATGCTACCAGCTAATACTAAAGTATCTTCTGAAGTTAATTGAGATATTTGATCCTGAAGCTTTTTAAAATCTGCTTCTGTGATGGTTGGTCCTTTTGCATTAACTTCTGTTTCGCTATTGGATTTCAACTTTACATTAATTCTCGTATCTTCATGAACCTCAACAAATTTTGTTTCAATATCTTCCATTTGCAAATAATTCTTAATGTAAAGTCCTGTAAAACCACCTACAAATCCTAAGGCTTTACTTGGAACACCCATTCTTTTTAGAAGTCTTGAAACATTTATTCCTTTACCACCAGGAAATTTAGATTCATTTTTTGTTCGATTCAGATCGCCAAGTGTTAAATCTTCAACCTCCACAATGTAATCGAGGGAAGGATTAAGTGTTACGGTGTAAATCATTCTTTCACAACCTTTATTGTCGTTTTGCTCATGTATTGATCTTGGAATTCACTATTTAGTTCATCCGTAATGATGGACGCTTCATGTAAATCAGCAATTTTTGCAAATGCTATTTCTGAAAACTTCGATTCATCACTTAACACAAATGCTTCTCTTGAGAGAGAAATAGCTGATTGTTTAATCATTGCTTCTTCTTGATCAGGTGTGGTGTACCCAAATTGAGTATGGATTCCATTGACTCCCATAAAGCATTTGTCAAAACGGTATAGCTCTAAACTTGTTAGCGCTCCTCGACCAATAATGGCATTCGTCTTAGGTTTTGCATACCCACCGATTAGATACATTGGGATGTCTTTATCTAGTAAAGGTTTTACATGCATAAGTCCATTTGTCACGACCACAATGTTTTTTGGTAAGTAAGGAATCATTTCCATTACTGTTGATCCTGCATCAAGAAAAATACAATCTCCTTCTTCCACTAAGCTAGAGGCATACTTGGCAATTCTTTTCTTTGGTTGAAGGTTTTTGGTGGCTTTTTCGACCATGCTCGGTTCTTGTAGCTTTCCCTGTAACCTGGCAGCACCACCATGTATTCTTTTTAAGAACTTATCATCTTCTAGTTGTGTTAAGTCCCTTCTAATCGTTGACTCTGATGAATTTGTTAAATCTACAAGGTCTTGTATCTTCACAACACCTTTTTCCTTCAATTGTTGCAAAATCAATCGATGGCGCTCTGGTGTTAACAATGTATCACCTCATTAAAACGCTTTCTTTTTTTATTTCTTGAATCTAGAGTACTATAACCCCTCTCGAAAATCAATCACTTTCTATCAAAATCTTTCTCAAATTATCAAAAACTATCAAAATTTCGACAAAATTCTACCATTTTCCTATGAGAAAATGAAGGAATTCGCTTAAAAACATTCACATGTTTTACTAACTGTTTGGGGAAAGTAGTAAATGAATTAGATAAGGAGGCTATAATTATGGATACTAGAAGAGTAAAGCAAATATTATCATCTTCAGCAGATATTCACGTGGAGTATAACGGTGCTTCTGTATGGATTGACGAACTTCATGAAGATGAGAAGACCGCAACCGTTCATTTGCGTGGACCATTGGAAGAAAGATCAACTGTCGATATTTCTGAACTAGAAGAAGCATAATAAATTACAACCAAAAGGACTTCAACTTATGAATCTTTTTGGTTGTTTTATTTTACAGATTTTTATTAGGTCAAAAAAAAGAAGCATCCATTCAAAATGTCGGATACTCCAATTATTTTCCTTCGGGTTGGGCCTGATTACGCTCATTTTGGACCTTTTCATACCATAAGCGGGCATGCGAGAGCATTGTAAATAATAGAAAGAAATTCATTGACCATACACTCACGAATGATGCAATTCCTCCAATTTCAATTGAGTGCCAACCTTTTAGCTTCATCACTAAAAAGGTCTCAATAAAAACCAGAAAAAAACCACCGATCCCAGCAATAATTGTTCGAAGCATGTGACACCCCCACGATCTATACAGAATTTTGTAATAATTATAACAAACTGTCACAAAAAGTTCAAATATTAAAAAAGGTTGGGCATATATCTATGCCCAACCCGACTTCTTAACGATTTCTACCTGTCATATTACCATTATTCCCACCAAGACCATTACGATCATTATTGTTATCTTCATCATTAAGATCTAAATCCAAGTCATTGTCGTCATTATCGTCATTTAAGATGTTGTTATCCCGATCATTTCGGTCATTGTCCAGGATATTGTTATTTCGGTTGTCTCGATCATTGTCAAAAATATTATTATCACGGTCATCGTTATCGTTATTAAAGATCCCATTTCCTCGATTACCGTTATTATTGTCTAAAATACCGTTATCATCATTTTGATTGTATCTTACCGGTCTATAATTGACGTCATCGTCATTGTTTAAGTTGTTATCGTCCACTCCACAAGCAGACAATAAACCAAGTGTCATAACGGATGACATCGCTGTAAGAAGTACTTTTTTCTTTATCATTTCGTGTTACCCCCTTGATTTCTTTTGGTGAAGCATCTTTAATTTGCTCTCTTCCAGGGGTTTTTAACCTACATTCCACTTATTGTTTTTTGACACATGCACCAATATAAGGTATTCAACTAATTGAGATATAGGGCAAAATAAAAAAGCCACGACAGTGACTTTATCTTTTTAACTTATAGAACGTTTCAATAAAGCAGTCTGGTTCTTCTCTTACCTTATAAGGAAACAATCCTTGATTTGTATGTAAATATAGAATTCCTAATTCTTTCGTCAATTTCCTATATGAAATATCAAGTATATCCGAAAAAGGAAAGGTTGAAACACTTGTAGTTATTTTGTCTTCATACATCCTTAAATGTTGCTCTTCGTGGAGGACTAACTGGGAACCATCTACAATTTTTCTTGTTACAGTAAAGTATCGCTGAGTCATAATCACAAAGAAATGTACTCCTTTTTATTTATAATCATTAGATTTTTATTTTCAATTATCCATTGAAAAGGTAAAATAGGAGATATTTTATCTTATTGGAGGATCTAACATGCTGAAGATACGCGAAGCACATATTAATGATTTACCTATCCTTTTATCAATATATAATGATGCAATCGTAAACACAACTGCCACCTTTGATTTGGAACCTGAATCATTAGAGAAGAGAAAAACATGGTTTGCCAAATACGGTGGTAAATATCCATTAATTGTTTCTGAATGGAATGGTGAAGTGGTTGGATATGGAAGCTTAAGTGCATTCCGTGAAAAACCCGCATTCAATTCAACCACCGAATTATCAATCTACATATCTTCATCAGCAAGGGGCTTAGGAATTGGTACCGCATTAATGACTGAGTTAATTACTCGAGCAAAAGAAAACGGATTCCATACAATGATCGGAGGAATTACGGCAGGAAACGAAGGAAGTATTGCCCTACATAAGAAATTTGGATTTACATTGGCAGGACATTTCAAAGAGGTTGGGTTTAAATTTGATGATTGGCAGGATGTACTCTTCTATCAACTCATCCTTCCAATCGAGTAGGAAGAAAACTTCGAGAAAGGCTAAGACTAGCCTTTCTCATTCATTTTAATAAGACTTACTTGGGTTGTTTAACACTTCTATGATTTTAGTTGATTGCTTCATTTCACTATGACATAAGGGGCAGCTTGGGCTTTCGGTGCTTTTAAAATTGTCACGAATCCAACACTTACAACTTTCTGATGAGCAGACCCACACCTTTGTTTCTTCTTTCACAACTTCTTCTTGATTTTTTCTTCCGAATCCCATATTTCCCCTCCTAAAGTAGCTAAATAATAAAAAATCCAGCTATTATAAAAAAGAAGACCAATCTATCACCCTTTTTATAATAATTGGATTTTCTATTCCGCTTTTTTTCCTTAAATAGATTATACCACTGTTGTGAAAATTTGTATAGAAAACATTTCCCCAATAATTACTACGAAAGTGTATATACTAACATTACATAGTTTATGAAAGGAGACTAATAATGGATTATAGAAAACAGAATAACTTCCAAATTCCTTATAAAAAGCAAGATACTAGTTATGGTATTGAAGAGGAAATGAGTCTTCAATCTATTCAATTTGCAACCACTCTTAATACTTACCTAAATGAACGAATAGATTCAGAATACCAAGAGAACGACTAATCCCTATTCCCTTCGACATAATCCTGTTGAAGGGGATTTTTTTCTGAATTCACATTAATCTTTTTGTCGTACAAGCAATCCTTCATGAATACAATGTGTACGAGCAGTTGTATTTGATTGGAGGGAATTTACTTTGAGTGTATTTTTTAGTTATGTGCTACTGGGTTTATCACTTGCTGCTCCGATTGGTCCTATTAATGCTGCACAAATGGATAAAGGCATTAAACATGGCTTTTTAAACGCATGGGTGCTAGGCCTAGGGTCTGTGATAGCAGACATTTTTTATATGCTGCTTGTTTTTTTAGGATTTTCTCAATTTATTGAAATTCCTATAGTAAAAATGTTTTTGTGGTTATTCGGTTTTTTTGTATTGGTCTATACAGGTGTGGAGGGGTTAATGGGTGCTGGAAAAATTGTACTTAGCAACGGAAACAGGGATGCATCTTTAACCAAATCCTTTATTACTGGATTTTTCATGTCCATCTCTAATCCACTAACTATTTTATTTTGGTTAGGAATATATGGATCCGTATTAGCAAAAACGGCAACCATGTACGCACACACAGAACTATTATACTTTAGCAGTGCCATCATTTTAGGACTTATTATCTGGGATGTGTGTATGGCAGCAGTTGCAAGCAGCTTTAGGAAATTACTCACAACAAAACTGCTAACAATTATAACAATCATCTCTTCTATATCCTTAATTGGTTTCGGCTTATATTTCGGGTTTGAAGCGTTAAAAATCTTTATGAACTAATTTAAAAGCCCCCTAAAAAATGGGGGCTTTTACCGTTTTCGATAGGGTCGATGGCTTTTTATCTTACCATTATGTGTGTTGATTTTTTTCTTTTTTGCCCGGTCTTTCACAAAATGGGAGATGATGTCAGCGCAAATAATTATTAGCACGATTAAAAGACTGACAAATAATCCAGGTCGGGAAGAAGCATGTAATAAAGTACCTGAAATGGCTAAAAGGATAAGTCCCATCCCGATAAACCTTTTGATATGGTCCCAGCGAGAAAAAGTAATGAGACGCGGCGCTGAAAATAAAACAAGAATCCAATTGTATAAAAGCATTAATCCGGCTGCGGTTGTAATATACTCATAAATGGAATCCGGCATCAACCGTGCGGTGACTATGGAAGCAACTAAGCCTGATATCGTGACCATTAAAGCAATGGGAGGTACTTTTAATTTCCCTTGCTTCGCTAATATTTTGGGAGCATCATGATCGTCTGCCATTGTTACTAACATGGTTGTTATAGCGAATAACGATGCTGCCATAGTCGAGAAACCAGCAATAATAAGAGCCCCATTAAACACATGAGGAACAAACCCTAAGTTGGCATATTCGTGAAGAGCGCTAACAAATGGACTTTTTTTATCGGAATGTTCTTGCCACGGAATCATTGTAACAGCTAGAAGTATGGATATAAGGTAAATGATCGTTAGGACGATGAGCATGATTTTACCTGCTTTTGGAGCTTCATCTTTGTTCTTTAAACGCGTGGCCATAATTCCCATAATTTCTATTCCGCCAAAAGCATAAAATCCAAAAATTAGAGCAGACCATAAGCCTTTTAATCCATTTGGTAAGATTTCATTTTTGGTATTAGGAAAATGATCAAATCCCTTCTGGCCGTCAATAACCCCAGTTAAAGCAAGAATGGCAATAATTATAAACATTAAAATAGCTGAAATCTTAATAACACCGAGGAGGTTTTCTATTTTCTCGAACCCTTTATTACCTAGAAGAACAACAATAATACCTAGTACGGCATAAAAAGCAGAAAATACCCATAAAGGGATATTCGGAAACCAAAATTTAGTAAAGATTGAAAGTGCTGTAAGTTGACTACCAGTAATGAGCATTTCTGACATCCAATATACCCATCCACTTGTAAACCCAGCCCATGGACCAAAAGCCTTTTTCGCATATGCCCGAAATGATCCTTTTTGAGGGTCCTGAGCGGACATTCTTCCGAGTGAGTCATATACAATATAAGTCCCTGTCCCTGCTATTAAAAAAGCCAATAAGACAGCTGGACCAGCCATTTGTATCCCGATGCTTGAACCTAAAAAGAAGCCCGTACCGATAATACACCCGACTCCAATTAAGGATAACGCATACCAGGAAAGTCCTTCCTCGTTTCCTTTTGTCTTTTTATCCACATAATTCTCCCCTTTCATTACCTATTGTTCGATGAACAGGAAAGAGTTATGTATCTATAAAACAAAATGTTTTACTTATGATTACAGAGGCACCTCACCTGTATATACAGGCAAATAAATAAGAAAGCGTGTTCCTAAAGGACTGCTTTTAACATTCATCGTCCCATGATAGTTTTCAATGATTTTCTTTGATACAGAGAGCCCTAATCCAGTTCCCTCATCCTTTGTCGTAAAAAAAGGATCAAATATATGTTGAAGTAGGTTAGGAGTAATTCCAGCACCATTATCAACAAACTCAATATATATATGCGGGCCCACCAACTCTGTTGAAATCGTGATTTCCATTGTACTATCATTTTTGGCTTGCAAGGAGTTTCGATATAAATTAGAGAAGACCTGAAATAACTCTTCTCGATCACCTATAAAGAAACATTTTGCAGATGCCTCACTAATTTTATATGTAATATTAACATTATGAAGAAGTGCATCACTGTTGAGAAAATGACCGAGATAATCAATAAAGAAATCTTTCACCTCTAGAATTTCTCTCTTAACCGTACCCGGCTTCGATATACGCAGAAAATCGGTTATAATCTTGTTGGCTCGATCAATCTCTGGAATAAGTAGAGACTGAAACATCTCCGCAGTCTCCTCATCAACTCTCCCCTGTAGTAATTGTAAATATCCTCTTACTGTTGTTAAAGGATTTCGAATTTCATGAGCAATTCCCGCTGCTATTCTACTAGCTAAAGTTTGTTTTTCCGCTTCCTTAATATAATTTAAGAACCGAAATACACCTACAACACGTTCGATCCTTCCTTCTGAGTTTTTAATTAGTCTTGTATTAATAATTCCGTAATTTTTATCTAATATTTCTTGATTGACAATTGGCTTACCTGTTCGTAGCGTTTCAAGCATTTTGATTTGTTCATCTGGAATCTGGAGTAGTTCTCGCACATGCTTGCCAACTACACTTTCACGATCCACATGTAAATCCATTGCAGCCTGCGCATTGCAAAGAGTTACTATCCCCTCAGAATTAATAAATACAATATGATGCGGTACTACATCTAATATTTCATTTAGAAAAATCTCAATTTCCCCAAAAGGAATCATAGGCGTCGAGGTGATCTTTAATTCTCTATTTTTTGCAGTTGAATCTTTTATTAAATTAACGTTCTGAACCTCATTTTTAGTAAGCTCCATTCTTAAATCCGGGTCAGTATATGTAAAAGAAAAAGGCAATGTAGATACAAACCTTTTGTATAAAGACAATTCTTGTATTAATTGTTCCATTTCATTTAAGTTATGATTAATTGTCAAAAGAAACTCTCCTAGCATATAACGTTCTTCCTATTATTATACGCTTAGTTCTAATTCATGAAAACTGCTTTTCCATCCTACAAAATAAGGTTATACTAATACAAGTTACAATCAGGAGGTAAAAGATGAAATTTACAGAATATACAGTAGAAAGAGTTGAAGACCCCTTCAATATATTAACAGGAAATCGATACGAATTTTTGATCGATTTTAATGTGGACGAAGAGGATGAATTGTTCAGAGAAGAGGGGCTAAAGTTAAAGGTCCTATATGTGGTTGATGAAAATGGCCTACGTATTTCACACTATCACATACTAGAATCAAATACAGAAAAAGTGTTGGAATTTGACTTAGAAGATGAAGAGCTAGAAATGCTTCAATCATTTTGTAAAGAACATTATCTAGAAGCTGAAGAGGAGTAAGAAGAGCATTCGCTCTCTTTACTCCTCTTCTACTTTTTTACCCTCTTCAATAATATGATACATTAAATGCGCTAAATGGTGAATGGGCCCATAATCTTCTTCAGCCTCTTGCCCCTCAGCTTCCTCTTCATTGTACTCCAAATCATTTAATTGAAGTGCTGCAAATTGATAAAAATCCTTAAGTTCAAACGAATAGCAACCACTTGGCTCTTCACTTTCTTCTTCATAGTGAAGAACAAGATACGATTCTTTTCCTTCTTTATCCACTGCATCAAAATAAACAAAAAACCCGATATTTGTATCTAATTCGAATAAATGCCTAGTCCCTCCTTCTGTTGCCAGGTGAAAATCTTCTTCATTTAGTTTATTAACTCTCATCTTATCCACTTGATCTTCTTTATGAAAATTTACTGCGAATGATTTCATATTCAACCTCCTATTTGATTCAGACACAAAAAAGAGCTCTAAAAAGAGCTCTTTTGGATCCATTAGATTTTATTAACATTAACAGCTTGTGGTCCACGCTGTCCTTGTTCGATATCAAAGCTAACTTCTTGACCTTCATCAAGAGACTTGAAGCCTTCGCTTTGAATTGCTGAGAAATGTACGAATACATCCTCTCCACCTTCAACCTCAATAAATCCAAAACCTTTTTCTGAGTTAAACCATTTTACTTTACCAGTTGCCATGTAAAAAATCCTCCTAAAATTCAAAAGCTCTTATTAATGATACCAGGTATCACATTTATATATTGCCTATTTTTTTGAATTTCAATCATAAAAATAGAATTTATTTTTGTTTTGCTGGTTTTCTATTACGAGATCCTCTATCATCTCTGCGATCTTTGCCTCGGAAATCCTTGCTTCTACCACGGTCATTCGAACGTGTACGGTCTCTAAAACCAGACTTCGGTTTACGTGAACGAACTGGTTCTACCGCTGTTAGTTTGATTGGAGTAACATCTGGTTCCTTAGTTAAAAGCTTTAATGTTGCAGCTAGTACCGTTACAGAATCAATATCCTCTAATAACGACTCAGCGGCACGTTTGTAATCAGAGTAATCATTATTTTCAATTACCTTCATAATTTTATTAATTGTAGCTTCTTGATTACCAGCGATTACATCTTTGTAAGAAGGAATTGGTTTTTTTACCATCTTTTTCTTTGTTACTTGCTCAATAATTTTTAAATGATCAAGTTCGCGTGGGGAAACAAATGTATAAGCTAGACCTTTCTTCCCAGCACGTCCTGTACGACCAATTCTGTGTACATAGCTTTCTGGATCCTGCGGAATATCAAAATTGTACACGTGTGAAACCCCACTAATATCCAGACCACGAGCGGCTACATCAGTTGCTACCATGATTTCAATTGTACCATCCTTAAAGCGACGAATGACTTGGTCACGTTTTGATTGCGGAATATCACCATGGATTCCTTCAGCTGAGTAACCACGCTTGATCAACCCTTCAACTACTTCATCTACACGCTTTTTCGTACGGCCAAAAACAATCGCAAGCTCTGGAGATTCAATGTCGAGTAAACTAGTTAATACATCAAACTTTTGCTTTTCATGTGTTTCAAGATAAAATTGTTCAATATTTGTGACTGTCATTTCCTTTGCTTTCACTTTTACAAGCTCAGGGTTTTTCATGAATTTTTCTGCAAGAGTTTGAATTCTCTTGGGCATTGTCGCTGAGAAAAGTAATGTTTGACGTTCCTCAGGAATATCACTTAGAATTCTTTCGATATCTTCGATGAAGCCCATATTTAGCATTTCATCTGCTTCATCTAGAACAACCATTTTAATATTATTTAGACGGATTGTTCTTCTGTCTAAATGGTCAATTAGTCGTCCAGGTGTTGCAGCAATGATCTGTGGTCGGTTTTTTAATGATCGAATTTGGCGATTAATATCTTGACCACCATAAATCGGAAGTGTACGAATTCCTTTTACTTGCCCAATTCGGTTTAATTCTTCAGCCACCTGAACTGCTAGTTCACGCGTAGGAGCTAATACAAGACCTTGAATACCCTCTTGTAAATCCATCTTTTCTAGTAATGGAACACCAAACGCTGTTGTTTTTCCTGTTCCTGTTTGTGCTTGCCCAATCATGTCTCTTCCTTGAAGAGCGATCGGAATCGCTTGTGCTTGTATCGGTGTTGGTTCTTCAAATCCCATATTTGATACTGCTTTTTGTAATTCACTACTTAGACCAAAATCTGAAAATGTTGTCAAAGTTATTTTTCCTCCTTAATTTTAAACACCTATATCATTATTTTGTACTTAGAATTATATTTTAAAGTTTTTTTTTGTAATTTTTTTGAGTGAAGGAATGATCGCGAGAGAATAAAACGGAGTTAATTATCATGGTTTCATTCCAAAGAAAAAGGTGATGCTTATATCAATGCATCACCTTAAATGACTCAATATATTAAGCTTTTTGAACGTTAGAAGCTTGTGGTCCACGGTTGCCTTCAACGATTTCGAAAGTAACTTCTTGGCCTTCTTCTAAAGTTTTGAAGCCTTCTGATTGGATTGCTGAGAAGTGTACGAATACATCTTGACCTTCAGCTGATTCGATGAATCCGAAACCTTTTTCTGCATTAAACCATTTTACTTTACCTGTGTTCATGTGTAAAACCTCCAAAAAATTGTTCACCATAAGTACTAAATATATAGATCAAAAACGTAAAAAGCCGTAACAAGCAAGGAAGGGAAGAAAATCGACCACATCCTGCAGTTACGACCACTTAACCAAAAATATATACCGAACTTTATAGCGTTATATTCATATTAATCGAATATGCAGAATAAGTCAAGAAGATTAAATGGATTGAACTACTTCATTTTCTACTTTTGACTGCAACGTACGTTCTGCTGAATCAACTGTATGTTTTAAAAGCATGGCAATCGTTACTGGACCAACCCCACCAGGAACTGGTGTAATAGCGGATGCTTTCTCAAAACAAGTATCGTACTCTACATCTCCAATGTTTCCTGGGTTATAACCAGCATCTAAAATCACAGAACCTTCCTTCACCCATTCACCCTTAATAAAGTTAGGCTTACCAACTGCAGCAACAACAATATCCGCTTGTTTCACAATATCTGGTAAGTTGTTAGTATATGAATGGCATGTAGTTACGGTTGCATTTTCATTTAATAGTAGTGCTGATACGGGTTTACCAAGAATAGGACTTCTCCCTACAACTACTGCATGCTTTCCTTGTACTGGAATTCCATATTCCTTAATAATGGTTAAAATAGCAGCTGGTGTACAAGAAGGAAACACACCAAACCCTAATGCTGTTTGTCCATAACCAAAGCTAGTAACACCGTCAACATCCTTTTCAATGCTGATTGTATCAAACGCTTTTCTTTCATCCACTTGCTTAGGTACTGGGTGCTGAAGTAGAATGCCATTTACATTATCATCGTTATTTAATTCAGTAATTGTGGCCAAAAGCTCCTCAGTAGTTGTGGTTGCAGGCAAATGAATTCTTTTCGATACAATCCCTAATTTCTCACATGCATTTCCCTTCATCTTCACATATGTGGCAGAAGAAGGATCATCACCAACGAGAATGGTAGCTAAACAAGGAGTAACTCCCGCTTCCTTGAGCTTTTCCACTCTTTCCTTAAGAGAATTTTTGACTTTGTTTGCTACCATCTGACCATCCAAAATAACAGGTTTCGTCACGTTAACCCCTCCATATATTAGAAAAAGAGACAGACGTACGCCTTCTCTCTGCCCAGACGACCGGCTTAACAGCGACGCAGCTCCCCTGTGGTTGCTTCCACATTTGTCGTCAGTTACTGCGATTTTTTATAAACTTTGTTAATTCATGCTTATTATATTCTTAAAACACATATATTTCAACCAAAATAATATATCAACGTTCGGGTTTTTCTTTTGTATATAGAAAACGGACAACTATTGTTGTCCGTTAAGAAAACTCTTTTGAGATATAATTGGCTGTAGTAATTTACCTAAAACAATGAAAGCCCTACCTCTCTTCCATCCTTACGGTTCCTAGACCGCGCCAGTGTGAATCAGGCCCTGTAATTCTTCAGGGAATGACACTCTTGTAAACTTAACTCTAAATCATTTGTTTGGAAATGAGTATATAAAGTGAAAATACGAAAAAAAAGAAGGATTGTTGGGGAAACCGTCTAATGTAATTTTCTAATGGTATCATGGAATACCATTCTGAAGAGTATCAATTGTATTACAAACATATTTCTTGTTGAAGTTTATTTTATTGTATAAATAACAATCCACCTCAAAAGAGCAACAGAATTCATTGTATAACATTTTTTTACTTTTGTCAAAAAAGCTCCCCATAAGGAGAGCTATGCTAGCTTTTCACTAGTTTGATCATCAATGGGAACAGTTGCATATAACACTTCAATTTCCAATTCCTTTTGATACTTCTGTTGGATCTCTTTATTCCAGTCAAGTTCTTCAGCCATGAAATCCAACACTTGGTCTTTATATGTTTTAACCGTATTTATATCAAAAAGAAGGGCCCCAGTTCTCCGATTGAAAAAATCAATAGGTGAATACGCCATTTCATGATCGATTGCGTACTTTAATTGTGCAAATAAAAATACAGGGATTTGATATTTTCTTGCTTCCTCTTTACTTTTTTGGATAATCTCCAGTAGGATAGGCACGTTGGAGCCATACATTTTTATCAATTTCGTTGCGTCTTCGGGTGATAATCCTACTTCAACTCCCTTTTTGACTTGATTAGAAATATACATATTAAATCCTGTACTCCCCCCAACATCGCCTCCAGAAATAGGATAATCCTTTGTGCGACAACTTGAGAACTCCTCTCCTGATTCTTCATTATATTTTTTTGCTAATAAGTCAACAACTGTCTCCGCCATTTTTCTATAGCCTGTTAACTTTCCACCCGCAATTGTAATCAAACCTGACTTTGATTCCCATATTTCGTCTTTTCTTGAAATTTCAGAAGGATTTTTTCCTTCCTCCCAAATTAATGGTCTAACTCCAGCCCAATTCGATTCAATATCATCAACTGAAATCTGAACCGTAGGAAACATATAGTTGATACTAGCAATAATATAGTCTCGGTCACTTTTGGTCATTCTAGGTTGGGCAATGGACTCGTCATAGAATGTATCAGTCGTACCTACATAAGTTTTTCCATCCCTAGGAATAGCGAATACCATTCTACCGTCAGGTGTATCAAAGTAAATGGCCTGCTTGAGAGGAAATCTTTCTTGATTAACAACAATATGCACACCTTTGGAAAGCTTTAGCACTTTCCCAGCTTTGGATCGATCAAGTTCTCGAATACTATCTACCCAAGGACCAGCAGCATTAATCACTTTCTTTGCCCGAATTTCATATGATTCTCCACTAATTAAATCACTTACTTTCGCGCCAACAATTGTACCATGTTCATAAACGAGTTTTTCTACCTTTGTATAATTAATCGCACATGCACCCTTGTCAACCGCTGCCTTCATTACTTCTATTGTAAGCCTTGCATCATCCGTACGATATTCGACATAGTAACCGCCACCCTTTAACCCATCCTGTTTCACAAGCGGTTCCTTTGTTAAGGTTTCATTTGCTGAGAACATCACTCTTCTCTCTGATTTTTTAACTCCCGCTAAAAAGTCATAAATACGTAACCCTACAGAGGTACTAAATTTCCCAAATGTCCCGCCTTGATGAAAAGGAAGCAGCATCCACTCTGGCGTAGTTACATGTGGGCCATTCTCATACACAATGGCTCTTTCCTTACCAACCTCAGCCACCATTTTCACATGAAACTGTTTTAAATACCGCAATCCACCATGAACAAGTTTTGTTGAACGACTGGAAGTACCAGCAGAAAAATCTTGCATATCAACAACCGCCGTTTTCATTCCGCGAAGGGAGGCATCTAGTGCAATACCAGCACCTGTGATTCCACCACCAATAACTAAGACATCATAATGTTTTGTTGAAAGTTCAGTTACTAGATATTTTCTTTGTTTATTTGAAAAACTCATCCCTGTTTCCCCCTACTTCTTAATTAGAGTGAATAAAAAAGACCACAAAATGCACTATCCTTAAAGATAATGATTTTGTGGTCTCTCCGATTCTCCAACCTGAATTATTAACTTGCTATTATTATACCAAACTGTATGTCACTGGTAAACATTAATCACATCAATATATTATTTAAATGCCATTGCTGCATGAACAGCCTTTTTCCATCCAGAATAAAGCACTTCTCTTTTATCAGAATCCATTTTCGGTTCAAAAGCACGATCCACTGCCCATTGCTTAGCAATATCTTCTCTGCTTTCCCAATACCCAACCGCTAAACCAGCTAAGTAAGCAGCACCTAGTGCGGTCGTTTCATTTACTTTTGGTCTTTCCACTGGTACGTTTAATATATCAGATTGGAAGCTCATCAAGAAGTCATTCTTAACAGCCCCGCCATCTACTCTTAACGCTTTAAGTTCAATACCGGAATCCGCTTCCATGGCAGAAAGAACATCCTTTGTTTGATAAGCTAAAGATTCTAGAGTAGCACGGACAAAATGCTCTTTTGAAGTTCCTCTTGTTAACCCAAACACCGCACCACGAACATCGCTATCCCAATAAGGTGTACCTAATCCAACGAAAGCTGGAACAACATATACTCCTTCCGTTGATTCTACTTTTGACGCGTAGCTTTCACTATCCGCAGCATTCTTTAACATTCTAAGTCCATCTCGAAGCCATTGAATGGCAGAGCCCGCAACAAAGATACTCCCCTCTAACGCATACTCAACCTTCCCATCAACACCCCACGCTAACGTAGTCAGTAAGCCATTGTCGGATTTCACTGCCTTTTCACCCGTGTTCATGAGCATAAAGCAGCCTGTTCCATACGTATTTTTAGCCATCCCTTCACCAAAACAAGCTTGACCAAACAAGGCAGCCTGTTGGTCTCCAGCAATCCCCGCAATCGGAACCTCTTGCCCAAAGAAATGATAATCAACCGTATGTGCATACACTTCTGAGGACGGACGAACTTCAGGAAGCATGGATTTTGGAACTGATAAAATTTCAAGAAGCTCCTCATCCCATTTCAAATCGTAAATATTATACATTAATGTACGAGACGCATTCGAGTAATCGGTAACATGAGCTTTACCACCGGATAACTTCCATACGAGCCAAGTATCTATTGTTCCAAAAAGGAGTTTCCCTTGATCTGCCTTTTCACGTGCACCTTCTACATTGTCGAGAATCCATTTTACCTTTGTTCCTGAGAAATAAGCATCGATAAGAAGACCTGTTTTATCACGGAAAAGATCATTGTATCCTTTTGCTCTTAACTCATCACATATTCCACTTGTTTGTCTCGATTGCCAAACAATTGCATGGTAGACTGGAAGACCTGTTTCCTTATCCCAAACTACAGCTGTCTCACGTTGGTTTGTTATCCCCAAACCAGCAATTTGTTCAGGTTTTACATTCGATTCAGACATAACACTCGCAATAACAGCTAATATAGACCCCCAAATTTCGCTCGCATTATGTTCGACCCAACCTGGCTTAGGAAAAATTTGAGTAAATTCCTTCTGAGCTACGTGGACGATTTCTCCCTCTTTGTTAAACAAAATCGCTCTAGAGCTTGTTGTACCTTGATCCAAAGATAAGATGTACTTTTCCATTAAAAGTTCCCCCTAATAATAGATAAAATTTAAGCTGCTTGTGAGGCAGTCGAATTACTTGATTGTTTTTTACCAAAAACATATGATAATGAAAGAACGACTATTGAAGTGCCTACTACCGGCCAAGTGTAGGAACCTGCTTCTCCTAGAAAGACTGTTTCGTAGAAAACTGCTCCTAATGCACCACCAAGAATTGGGCCAACAACTGGAATCCAGGAATAGGCCCAGTTCGAACCACCCTTACCTGGGATGGGAAGTAGAAAATGCGCAATTCTTGGACCTAGATCACGGGCGGGGTTAATCGCATACCCGGTGGTTCCTCCAAGTGACATCCCAATTACCACAATTAAAAGCCCCACTGCAATTGGATTAAGTCCTTCTGTGAAATTATTTGCTCCGATAAATAATAATCCTAATACTAAAATAAAAGTACCGAACATCTCACTAAATACGTTTGAGAAAGTATGAGGAATTGCAGGACCAGTTGCAAATACACCTAACTTCGTTCCAGGGTCTTCTGTACCTTTCCAATGAGGTAAATAATGTAAGAATACTAAACTAGCTCCTATTATAGCACCAAGCAATTGAGCAATTATGTAACTCGGTACATCTGCCCAAGGAAAACTTCCATTCACCGCAAGCGCAACCGTTACAGCAGGATTTAAATGTGCCCCACTAATAGAGCCTACTGCAAAAACAGCCATGGTTACCGCTAGCCCCCACGCTAGAGTAATCACAATCCAGCCAGGATTGTTAGAATAACTCCCCTTTAGAGAAGAACCCGCTCCAATTCCCGCTCCAAACACAATCAAAATCATTGTTCCAACCACTTCACCTAAAAACGGCGACATACACATACCCCTTTCTTTTTTATAAATTTCAAGCCAACACTTGGAACATCAAAAAAGACCCACGACAGAATACACCATTTAGGCAATCTGCGTGAGTCTCCTATTCTCCGTCACAAATGATTAACTTGTATTTACAGTATATAAATATTTGAAAACGCTGTCAATAACTATATGAATAAATTGCTAAAATTTACAAACATTTTAGTAGATTAATATAAGTTCCATAGTTCCTTTTTTGAAGTTGTTATAGACGTAGCACCTGCCTTTAATGCATTATCTACCTCATCAAACGTACGAATAAGACCCCCAGCAAAAATGGGAGTATCAAGTCTATTTTTCACTTCTTTTATCATCCAGGGCATAGCTCCTGGAAGGACTTCAATATAATCTGGCTTCGTTTTATTCACTAGCTTATAGCTCTTTTCTAGTGCATGGGAATCAATTAAAAAAATTCTTTGAACTGCAATTACCCCTTTTTGTTTTGCTTTTAAAATGACACTTGATTTGGTAGAGATTATTCCATACGGTTTAATTTCCTGACAAATATATTCTGTTCCATAATCATCATTTTTCAGACCATGAATCATATCAACATGGTAGATCATGTCCTTTCCATGTGCCTTAGCTAATTGATTAATATTTTTCAACTGGGCGATATGCGTTTCTAGGAACACCCCTACTCGATACGAGCTTTTTAAGAATAACTCAAAATCCTTTAAATTTGATGATGCTGGCAATATTTTTTGGTCCATCCTCTCACATCCTTATCTATTATCTTATTTTGTATATTTGTAATTCTCAAGGACTTTTTATGCAAAAAAAGAAAAAGTCAACCTTTGTTACCGGTTGACCTTTTTCTCTTATGCCTGCTTTTTAGTTTTGACTGTCGTTCGTTTTTTCTTGGGAGCTTCCGTGGTCGCTTGTTTCGGTTTTGTTTTATCAATAGACGCTTGTAGTGCAGCCATTAAATCAGTGACATTTGACTTTTGTTCTTTTTCAACTGGCGTAACAATATCTTTACCTGATCGCTTAGATTCAATCAGTTCAATCAATGCGGTTCGATATTCATCTGTGTATTTTTCCGGATTAAACGTTGTGGTTAATTGATCAATCAACATAATAGCTGTATCAAGTTCTTTATCTGTTACTTTATCTTCCGCAGGAACATTTGGGACATCAGCTGCGGATCTTACCTCATCCGGAAAATGAATCGTTTCTATTACTAATGAGTTTTCATACACTCGTATGACAGCCAACTGTTCTTTTGATCGAATGATAATCTTTGCTAGGCCAACCTTTTCAGATTCTTGAAGCGCCTTTCTTAATAAGGAGTATGCCTTTCCACCCCCATCACTCGGGGACATATAATAACTTCGATCAAAATAGATTGGATCGATTTCCTCCATCTTTACGAAATCAATAATCTCCACTGCCTTTTCTTCATTCTCTTTTTTTAATTTATTAAAATCCTCGTCTTCAAGAATGACGAATTTTCCTTTTGTGTATTCATATGCTCGAACAATTTCATCTTGCTTAACTTCTTCATCGCAAACAGGACAAGTTTTTTCATATTTAATCGGAGAGTGACATTTCTTGTGTAATGTCCGAAGCTTAATGTCCTTATCTTCTGTTGCCGAATGAAGCTTGATGGGGATATTTACAAGCCCAAAGCTGATACTCCCTTTCCAAATTGTATGCATGTGCATTCTCCATTCCTATTAGCCATTTTTATTATTTTTGCTTTTAAAAAACACATTATCCTACTTACTATTTGGAAAAAGAGTAAGTAAATGATGATATAGGAAAACTAATAAGTAAGGAGAGTGATTCGTGTGAAACCAATGCTACCTACTTTAACATTTGAGGTACCACAAGGTGATAATTGGAACTACGAAGTAAAATACGACGGCTTTCGTGCCCTTTTATTTTGGGATAAGGAAATAAAATTAATAAGCAGAAACGGAAACTCCTTACTCGAAATTTTCCCAGAAATTAAACTTTACTTAGAAAAAAACAATGAAGTGTTTAAAGAATTTCTACCCTTGGTACTCGACGGGGAGTTAGTGTATCTTGAAAATGAATATAAAGCGCATTTTAGCAACATTCAAGTTCGAGGCAGAATGCGCAGCGAAAAAAAAATACTTGAAAAAGCATTGCATAATCCATGCCGTCTCCTTGTATTTGACTTATTATCATTAAACGGAAAACCTTACAGTGATAGGAATTATGCTGATCGTAAAAAAGCACTTCTTAAGCTTTTTGAAGACTGTCACTTACCCACAGCTCCCGACCCCGTGAGTTCAGATTTAATTCAGCTAATCCCCGCTTCTAAAGATTATCAAGCCGTTTGGGAACACGTCGTTTTACATGATGGTGAAGGAATTGTGGCCAAACAAGATACAAATCAGTGGGAGGAAGGCAAACGAACCACTCTTTGGTTGAAGTTTAAAAACTTTAAATATGTTTCCTGTTTTGTCACGGCATATGAAAAGTCAAATGGGTATTTTTATGTAGGGGTTTACAAGGATACCAATATATATCCAATTGGACAATTTTTATTTGGTATTAAACCCGAGGAAAAACAAGCTCTATTTCAAATTATTAAAGAAAATAAAACAAAAGAGGATGACCGGTTCATCTACGTTCAACCTGCGATCTGCTTAGAGATTAAGTATTTAGAACTTTATGATGAACAAATGCGTGAGCCTCATTTTGAACGGTTTCGATTTGATCTTTCACCTGAGGATTGTACGTTTGATAAATTTGTTCACCAGCAAAAGAATTTGCCTCAGGATATTGATATCACCCATCCAGAAAAGCCCTTGTGGGAGAAACCAGCGGTGAAAAAGATTGATTTTATTCGTTATTTACAGGAAATTTCACCGTATTTATTGCCCTTTTTACATAACCGACTATTAACCGTTATACGTTATCCACATGGGATGTTCGGTGAAGCTTTTTATCAAAAAAACTGCCCTGACTATGCACCTGATTTCGTTGAAACCGCCTTCCACGAGGGAATCAATTATATCGTTTGCAATAATTTAAAAACGTTATTATGGTTAGGTAACCAGCTGGCATTTGAGTTCCATATTCCTTTTCAAACTCTATCTAGTTACGGACCAAGTGAAATTGTGTTAGATTTGGATCCTCCATCTAGAAAGGAGTTTAAACTAGCTATTAAAGCTGCTCAAATGATAAAAGAAGTTCTCGACCAATTGAAACTGATTGGGTTTGTAAAAACGTCGGGAAATAAAGGGCTACAGATTTATATCCCACTTCCTGAAAATGAATTTTCTTACGATGATACAAGACTGTTTACAGAATTCATAGCCGAATATTTAATCTCGAAAGCACCTGATTCATTTACTATTGAACGCTTAAAGAAAAATAGGCAAAATAAATTGTATATCGATTATATTCAACATGCTGAAGGGAAAACCATTGTGTCACCTTATTCTGCAAGGGGAAATGATACAGCCGCTTTAGCAACTCCCTTATTTTGGGATGAGGTAACAGACGAACTTCGTATGGAGGATTTTACAATCTTAAACATGATGAAGCGTATCAATGAAAAAGGCGACCCGTTTCAATCCTATTTCGAGACGAAACAAAAGCAAAACTTTTCACCCATTCTTGAATTTTTAAAACAAAAAAAATAGCCGGGGATTGACTTCACCCCGGCTTACCTTACAGCCATTCATTTAACATCTGTTTTGAATGTTCTTCCAGTTTCTTATATTGACTGATTTCTTTTGTGATTTCTTCCTTTTTCACATAAGAAAATACTTGTTGTTCCAACTGAACTTCTATTTGAAAACGATTTGTAAAGGTTGCATTCCCGATTAAGTCAATTTTAAAAGAGTCACCAACTTTATGTGCAACACAGCGTACCTTTCCACCTGGGTTAAACACATCTATCGGCTGTTCGAACTTATTTAGGCCAAGCAAACAAGTAACAAGTGTAGAAGCAGACATCGCTGTTCCACAAGCATTCGTAAACCCAACTCCTCTTTCAAATGTACGTACAAAGATACTTCCTTCCTGAAGCGGCTTAACGAAGCTCACATTTACTCCATCTGGAAATAACTCGTTTGGATTATTTACCTTTTCACTCAGTTCTTTTTGTATATTTGATTGAATTTGAGCTTTTGATACAATTCCAATTAGATGAGGGTTTGGTACTGCAACTGCAGTGAACTTAATTTCTGAAAGTTCTTGTATTGGTTCATCTATTAATGTTTTTTGATTCATATTTAATGGAAGATCTTTAAGTTCAAAGGAAACAGGCGAGATTTCTACCTGATATGTAGGGATTTCTCCAAGTATGCTTTCTCGCTCTTTCACTTCCAAATTCGCTTTCATCGTTTCTATGATTGCATTTTGGATGGAAAGTTTTTCACAAACATAACGGGCTACACAGCGTAATCCATTTCCACACATTGACGCCTCTGACCCATCTGCATTAAATACTCTCATTTTGGCATCAAATTTTTCACTACCTAGTACAAATAAAATACCATCAGCTCCAACACCATTTTCTCTATTACAAAGAAGTAATGCAAGCTCGGATCGCTGTTGCTCAGTAAATAAAGGATTGGTCATTTCATCAATGATGAGGAAGTCATTATTTGATCCATGACATTTTAATATTTCTAAAATCACATTCAAACCTCCGTAAACATACATATTAATATTCTACATTTCCTCTATTGTACAATAAAGTAATCGTGTAGAACATTATGTTTGTATTTTATAGATAACAAATATCTTCTACAACCATTCGATTAGACCAATTGATTGCTTCAGCATATAGTTTGAATAAATCTGTTTCCATGATTCCAAGCTTTTTACATAATTCTCCGATCATTTTCCATTGTGCCTTTTCAACAGCAACGGCAAGGTCCAACACATCTTTATACTCGTTTTGCACTCCCATTAACGCTTGGACCATCTCCTCGTTTAGCGGAAGTGAATCAATCATTTTCTCTATTGGAATGGCTTTAACCCCATTCATAAAAGAAAAAATTCCTGTCATAAAGTATCCTGGTATTTTTTCGGATTTACCATTCCGTATTCTCCCAATTTCTTCGCACAGTCTCCCTCTTGTTAAGCATAGTTTTGCCACGTCTAAGGAAACACTAGAGGTTTGAGTTAATTCTTCCCTTGCTGCCAAAACATATATCCAGTTCTCTATTTCAAAGGGTCCAAACTGTTCGACCGCTTGGCGAATATGATAGATTTTTTCTTTTAATTTATTTGCAGGTGAATTAATTAGTTTTAAAATTTTGTATGAAAGAGAAGGATCTCTTTCAATAAATTCAACTATATCATTAACAGAAGTCTTTTCCTTTGATATAAATGCTCTCATATCAACATAAGAGGTAAAACAAGCTGGGATATCAAATGTTGAGAAAATGGCAGGCTTTGCAAAATAATAGCCTTGAAACAGACTATAACCATTAGATTTTGCTTCCAAATATTCTTCATTGGTTTCTATTTTTTCAGCGATTAAGGTTGTATTACTATCCATTGCCTTCTTATTTATGCGCTGTCTTACGCTCTTATCTGTTTTTTGGAAGTCAACCTTTATAAAATTCGCCTGTTCTAATATGTCATTGGAATAGGGGTTTAATTCATCTAGCAAGCTAGAATTAATCGCAATTTTATAATGACTTTTCTTCATTTCTTTTAAAATTTCTAATAGATTTCTACTTGGGCGTGTAGTTTCAACAAGCTCTACGACAATTTTCTTTGAACTAACATAGGAAGGTAATCTCATATCTATAAGTTTCTCTGTAAAATTTATAAAACAAGGCCTTCCTTCAGAAAGAGCATCTATCCCTATATTTAGAAAGCTATTAATGATCAACTCAGTAGTAGCTCGGTCACCATCTACATTTGGAAATTCATTAATATTATTATTTCGATAAAGGAGCTCGTAAGCAAATATCCCTTCTTGCTGATTAAATATCGGCTGCCTTGCAACAAAAACTTCCATCTAACTCCCTCCGACCATTGCTCTTTGGCGAATATTTATATTTTATCGGAGGGAAATCATAGATACTGTCGAAGTTTGTAGGAAAGAAAATATTTATTGTTCTATAAATAAAAATAAGGAGCATCTCATAAAAGGATGCTCCTTATCAATCATATATAATGTGTAAAGAAATTAACAAGGAATAAAAAAGCGATAACATAAAGAGGAACTGAAACGTCTCTCGCTTTACCTATCGAAATTTTCACGAGCGGATATAATATAAATCCGATTGCGATTCCGTCAGCAATGCTATACGTGAATGGGATCATCACAATCATTATCAACGCAGGAAAGCTCTCGCTTAAATCCTTCATGTCTAGGTTTCGGATATTTTGAAGCATTAATCCACCAATAATAATGAGGATAGGTGCGATTGCCGAATCTGGTATCCACTTAAAAACCGGGATAAAAAATGCAGAAGCAGCAAATAAAAGACCTGTTGTTACAGCAGTTAACCCTGTTTTTCCACCTGCAGCCATACTCGATATACTTTCCACTGTAGAAACAGTTGGACTTGTACCGAAAATAGCTGAAACAAAGGCAGAAACAGAATTTGCTTGTAAACCTTTGGAAAACTTTTCTGGATGATTGATAAATTGCGCGTGGCCATGAACCAAGCCGATATTTTCAAAAATTAGTACCATCGATAATGAAAATACTGCAACCCAAAAAGAAAAAGTAAGCACTTTAGCAAACGACATAGCCCCAAAAACTTCTACGTATTCGCTGATAGAGAAACTTGCTTGATTTCCCCCAGAAACATCGATGGTTCCAAAAACCCAAGCAATCATTGTTCCAACCGCTACCGTTAACAGAAAGTTTCCTGGAACTCCTCTTAAAAATAAAATAACCGCAATAACAAAGGTAAAAATAGAAGCCAAGACACTAGGTTCATTTAACGCACCAAGTGCTATTAAACTATTGGTTCCTTTTACAACTAAGCCGGCTTTTTCTAGACCAATAAACATGAGAAATAGCCCTAAGCCTACCGTTATTGCTTCCTTTAATGACTGCGGGATTGCCTGACTAAGCTTAATAGACAAGCTAGTAAAGGCAACAATCATAAACATTATTCCTGATACAAATACAACCGCTAACGCTTCCTGCCAGCTAAGACCCATTGTTTGCACGAGGGTATAAGAAAACAGTGCGTTAATTCCCATTCCTGGAACAAGAATAATTGGTGCATTCGCCCACAAGCCCATTAGAAGACAACCGACAACAGACGTAAGAATAGTCGCGATTATTGCTCCTTCAAGCGGAATACCTGCTTCAGATAAGATAAGCGAATTAACAGCAACAATATACACAATTGTGAAAAAGCCAATTGTTCCTGCAGCTATCTCCTTTTGAAGGGATGATCCATGCGCTTCAATCCTAAAAAAACGATGTAACCATGCACTTATCATATGGATTCCAATCTATTTAATTAGCCCTCTCCCTACCCGCTTTCACTCAGTAAATATGAGTCAGCCACAATCATATATTTTATCACATTTTGCCCTTACTGCCAATTCCTTGTTAAGGTAGTCGCATCAATTCTTTATACATATTTTCTTTATCAAGAGCACCTGTCACTTTATTTCTTATGACTCCGGTTGAATCAATAAAATAACTTGTTGGATATGCCAAGATTTCATATTCAGCAGACACTTCTCCCTTTTCGTCTAATAAAATGGGAAAGGTCAGCTTTTGGTCGCGGACGAAGGCTGTTACGTCCTCAAGGCTATCTTCCGTGTTTGTCATGTTCAACGCAAGAATGACAAATCCATCATCCTTATGTTCTTTATACAACTCCTCCATATGTGGCATTTCAGCTTTACAAGGTGGACACCAACTTGCCCAAAAATTCAATAGAACCTTCTTTCCACGATAATCTGACAGGCTCACTTGGTTCCCGTTTAAATCCATCACTTGAACGTTTGGTGCTTGATTCTCCAATTTTATTCCTACTGGAAGACTGTTGGCATCTTTGATTATTTCGTATTTATTTTCGTCTACTTTGCTAATTAACCCCTTCTCTTTTAATACAAACTTGTCAATGATAAACAGAACTGAGACAATCAACGCAATGATGATCATAAATTTTCTCATCGTAAATCCTCCACAATAAAAACCAACCCAGGTTGAAGTTGGTTTCATCATACTATAACTATTTGAATTATTCTATCTCAGAGCTCAATGATTTCTATAGCGATAAATCTTGGTCAGAATGGAAAGGAGTATGACTTTATCGTAATCGGATACTTCTTTACTAAAAGTAAGTATGGGTGTATTAACATCTTTAATATGCTTGTCCCAGATACGCGGCAGAAAACCTCGTCTCACTCTAGCCAATATTTCTCCTTGAAAGTTGTATATTTTGATATCCGTAAAAAAGGCAGAGGATTGAACGATTACTTCCTTTTTAGCAAAATTCGTTTCTACCACATACCTTTTAATAGACTTCCTTTGAACACGCGTAACACATTTACCACCCACATTATTCATGATTAAAATGTTCTTACCTTTTAGTATAAACGTGTATAACTCTCCAACATCTGACTTTGAAAAGGTATACGTTTTCGGGAAAAGTTGATCTATAAAATAAGGAATAAACCATCTAAATTTGTATTGATAAAAGTCCTTTATTTCCGCACTAAGTTGACCATTTTCACTAAATAGAAGCATCCTTAATGAGGGGGCAGGAAGAAACTGAATAGCCATAGAAGAACCTACAACACACTCTGCTGATCTCCCAATAACCGACTCTTCCGAATCTTCCATTCTATGTTTATTGACTAGAAATATTTGATAAGATATGAAACTGTAAACAATAAAAGGCAGAATTGATAGGAGAATACTATAATGTTGTTTCAGAGTAATACCGATACATACTAGAAAAAATGGTGGTATTTGTGCAACAATGCTCGCATGTAAACTTGTCATCGCTGCGTAGTAATAATAATTATGGATTTTCATAAAACAGTCTCCTTAGAAAAAATTTCCCTAATTCATTCTATGAAACTGTTTCACTATTCATGATACTTCTTATTATCCTTGCACCCTTACTTTTGTTCGGTGAATTACATTCTTCACTTTTTTCAAACAGTTACCAATAAAAAGTGATAGTTTTTTCTCAATTTTTCCAGCCCCATATACATAACGTTGATAAAAGAATTGAATAACCTCTTCAAGAAACAAGAGAGTAATAAAAGGTGTAAGTGCAAGCAAGACCCATACCGTCATTTTAATCTCCTCCCTGATAATGTTTTACATTGTATTCAAAACAAAACCAATCAATGAAACTTGTATTATATGTAATTTTAGGCTTAAAGACGCATAATAGCCTCAATACTTGCAAGCCCATCTTCGTATCCTTGTTGATATAGCTCTTCTAGTCTCGTCGCATTCCTCTCTAATCGTCCAACCTTAATTGGGCTTGACGGTCGAATAACCATAATATTTCCCTTCTTTTCTTCCTGTATAATCTCATTTATTGTGTCATTATACATTTGATATCGGCGTGTTAACGCTCGTTGAAGACCGGGATACTGAGAGTACTTCTTTTTCACAATAAAACCAAATCGTGATGGTTTTTTTGTATACCCTTCGTTTCTAGTTAATACGATAACATTCTTTCCAAAACCATCACTCTTGGCCTTTTTTAAAGGAATCGAATCACTTATTCCACCATCTAATAGGTATTTACCTTTAAAAAATATTTCTTGTGATACAAATGGCAGAGAGCTCGACGCCTTCAATACCGTCAGCATATCTTTACCATAATCACTTTTTTTAAAATACACAGGTTGACCCGAAATACAGTCAGTTGTTCCAATGACAAATTCTGTTTTATTTTGATAAAACGTTTCGAAGTCAAACGGGATTAGCCTTGATGGAATTTCATTGAAGATGAAATCCATCCCAAATAACTCCCGTTTTTTTATATAATTCTGCAAAGAGAGATAACGTGAATCCGATATATACTCAAGATTCACCCTTTTATTTCTCCCTTTCTGCTGTGATAAATACGAAGCAGCATTACAAGCACCTGCAGACACTCCTATGACATAAGGAAAAGATATTCCATTGTCTAAGAAACTCTCTAACACACCTGCTGTATATACTCCGCGCATTCCGCCGCCTTCTAATACAAGACCTGTTCCCTCTACAAACACACCATTACTTCCTTTCTTTATACCTTCATTTACATATTATAACAAATTTCAATTTTTCTTACATACAAAAAAGCCCAGAGTCCTCTAGGCTTTTATGTGAAACATTATCGTATGAGACGGAAAATGAGCGGAATTCGATAAGATGTTCCCTCGTACGCTTTAATAGCCCCAATAATCGTAAAGATAAATCCAGCCAGTCCAACGACCCAAATGGTTAAAAAACCAATTAAGACAATCATTAAAATAACACTAACAAACGTGTAGACGGTGTAGGAGATAAAAAAATTCATGTACTCTTTTCCATGGTAATCAATGTATGATGACGAATCTTTTTTAATAAGCCAAATTAGCAATGGCCCGATAAACACTGTAAAAAAGCTAATCACATAAATGGCAGCTGCCAAGGTTCTTTCTTCATTTGTTGGCATTCTATTCACTCCTTTTTATCCTATAGTATTATTTACGGTTGAAATTATGAAAGGTTTCATAAGAATTATGTACAAATATTCCGACTTCGAGAGTTCTTGATCTGGACACGCTGCCATAGATATATAGTAGTCAACTTATAGAGAGGTGAAGCAGCTAATGATGTCTAAAATAGAAGCATTTGTACTCGGTATTATACAGGGATTAACAGAATTTATACCCATCTCTAGTACTGGTCACTTGTATTTAGGAAGGCATTTATTTGGACTTGATGAAGCGGGTATTTTCTTAGATACGATGCTACATATCGGAACACTATTAGCGGTTTTAGTCATTTATAAAAATGAACTCATTACAATAATAAAGAATCCTTTTGGAAAGCTTTCTAAACTTGTTATCATTGGTACGATTCCAGCAGTTATAGTTGGGCTCTTATTAAGTGATTTATTTGATTCTATCTCTAAGAGCGGTATCACCATAGGCTGGGAATTTATTATTACTGGAATTATTTTATGGATCGCAGAGGGTGTACGTCGCGGTGAAAAAACGCTTCATTCTATCACATACGGAGACGCTTTATTCATCGGAACTTTCCAAGCTGCAGCGATCTTCCCTGCTGTTTCACGTTCAGGGTTAACTATTGCCGCCGGTCTGTTCAGAAAGCTCGATCGCGAAACTGCTGCTTACTTCTCATTTCTACTTTCTATTCCCGCTATTGCTGGTGGAGTGGTTTTACAATTTGGAGAATTAGCATCTGGACAGGTTGAGAATATTAGCTTTAGCAGTCTTCTTGTTGCGACAATTGCTTCAGCTTTATTTGGATATTTTGCCATTGTTTGGATGATAAATTTTTTAAAGAAGCACTCCTTACGATTTTTTGCTGTGTATGTTTGGATATTAGGTCTATTAATCATCATACTACAGTTGATGGGAATTTTTTAATACACTCACCTTCTGGTGGGTTTTTTCCATTCTTTATAGTTTGGGAGATTGAAACATAAAAGAATATGAATGAAAGTTAGGTTGAAAAGATGAACAAAATACTATTAAAAAATGCTCATATTTATCCCATTACTTCAAAACCCATTCATTGTGGGGATATCTTAATCGAGGATGGTAAAATAAGTAAAATTCATTCTAAAATTTCTTCTGACAGTACAACAAAGATCATTGATTGCAATGGTTATTTTTTATTACCAGGTTTTATTGATACACATACCCATTTAGGTCTTTACGATGAAGGGACAGGCTGGGCTGGTAATGATGCGAACGAAACAATCGATCCAATGAGTCCTCATGTTCGTGCCATAGATGGTGTGTATCCTCTTGACCCTGCCTTTTCTGATGCTATCAAGCATGGAATCACCACTGCTCATGTTATGCCAGGAAGCGCCAACGTAATTGGAGGAACGACCTCTGTCATTAAGACATTTGGAAAAAATATTGAAAAGATGATTGCGCAAGAAACAGCCGGTCTAAAAATTGCATTAGGTGAAAATCCAAAAAGAATCCATAGTCAAGGAAATAATGATTCGATCACTAGAATGGGAATCATGGGAATGCTTCGTGAAAAGTTTAGAGAAGCTCAGTATTGTGATAATCCAGATTTATTACGAATTGCTCCGATTGTTATGGCATTAAAACGAGAGATACCAGTTCGTATACATGCTCATCGGGCAGACGATATCATTTCGGCGGTTCGATTTGCAGAAGAATTTAACCTCGACTTACGAATAGAACATTGTACAGAAGGCCATCTTGTTGCAGAAGAATTGGAAGGGATTGGTCTCAAGGTTAGTGTTGGCCCAACCCTAACAAGGCGTTCAAAGGTAGAACTAAAGAACAAAAGTTGGAAAACTTATCAGGAATTAACTGACCATGGAGTAGAAGTCTCCATTACAACGGATCATCCATATACCCCTATTCAGTACTTAAATATTTGTGCAGCAATTGCTACTCGAGAAGGACTTCCAGAGCAAAAGGCATTAGAAGGAATTACTATATTACCAGCACGAAATTTACGACTTGAGGATAAAATTGGAAGCATTGAAATTGGTAAAGAAGCAGACCTAGTTCTTTGGAGTCATCATCCATTCCATTTTTTATCAAAACCAAAATGGACAATGATAAAAGGCTCTATAGTATATAGTCAAGCGTGATTTTTGTAGGATTTTGTCTGTCAAAAATTGACGATAAAAATAGATCATTTTCTATGCATTTTCCTATTCCAATCGGGAATAAATTTTAGTATGATACTTTAGTGAGTAATAAGTAATTTATTTTATTAGAATAAAATATAGGCAAGACTAGGGAAGGCAAATGGTGCGCCACCAGGTATCTGGTTCTAGTGGGTTCGATTCCCACCCCGAAATTTTTTAGCACTACAAAAAATTTCGAGGGTAGGATCGGAGCTCTATTTGTCATGGAGTCGGACTGTCCTCATATTGGAGGGATACACATGATCAAGAAGCGCGAGCTTCACGACTGCCATGCACTTTACGATTTGATGACGCATCCAGAAGTCTTTCCTTTTGTGCGTCAAAAAGCACATTGTTATGACGAATATTTATTTATAACAAAACAAACAATGGAAGCAGAAGAACGTGGAGAAATAATCTCTCGTACGATTCTTGATGAATGGGGTTCTCCAATAGGTACAATTAATTTGTTTGATATCGAGGACAATGCCGGCTTTCTTGGCACTTGGCTTGGAAAACCATACCATGGCAAAGGATACAATAAGATTGCCAAAGAAACTTTTTTTGAAGAGCTTTTTTATGAATTAGGAATAGAGACCATTTATATGCGAATAAGAAAGGTTAATGTCCGCTCCCAAAAAGCAGCTGAGAAACTTCCTTATGTTGTTTGCGCAAATGAAACGAGAAAAGCATTACTTGACCAATTAAACAAAGATGAAGATCTTTATAACTTATACGAAATACCAAAAGATTTATACACATTGCATGTTAAGCGTGAAAGCCATCATCAATCGCAACAACCTTTACATCAAGATTCAACACACCTATTAGAAGCATAAACGTATATATGATTTAAAGAAACGCTCTTTTTATAATGAGCGTTTCTTTTATTGTGGTTGTTGAGGGACTTCCTCCTGAACCACGAAGTCGGCAGTAAGGAGGTCATCAAGTTCCTCATTGGTGAGTGTTTCAAAACGCCCATCCATGTATAGTACCTGAGTTTGATTGGGATTAATGCGATTTAAGTTGAAATTCATGCAGGTCGCTTCCTTTCAAGAGATGTTGTCTTCATTTTTCACAAAAGAATTAGATTTCATTCACCCCTATCAAACTGTTCATAAAATTTAAAAAATATTATGACATGTACGTGAAAGGTTTGTGTCAAAAATTTGTTAGGCAACAGAAGTAAATGTGTTATAATTTCAATCGTTACTTGAATAGAAACTGAGGAAAATCATAATGAATCAAACACACACAAAGAAAGAAAAAATCAAACAACTTTTGTACATTCTTTTACCCATTCTCGTTACTCAACTTGCTTTATTTTCAATGAATTTTTTTGATACAACCATGTCAGGTCACTACAGTCCGATTGATCTAGCAGGTGTCGCCATTGGTTCGAGTATTTGGACTCCTGTATTTACAGGTTTAAGTGGGATTTTGCTTGCAATAACTCCAGTTGTATCACAGCTTATTGGAGCAAAGAAACGTAAGGAAATACCTTTTCAGGTCATTCAAGGAGTTTATCTATCAATCACTCTAGCAATAGTTGTTCTTATCATAGGTGCGATTACATTAGACTATATTCTTCAGTCTATGAGTCTTGAACCAGCTGTTGAACAAGTTGCTCATGACTACTTAGTAGCTCTTAGTTTTGGGATTATCCCCCTATTTGTCTATCAAGTATTGCGCTCATTTATTGATGCACTTGGAAAAACTAGAGTTACCATGTTTATAGCTCTTTCCTCCCTACCTATTAATATTATTTTCAACTATATACTTATATATGGTAAATTTGGGTTTCCTGAGCTCGGGGGAGTTGGTGCTGGCTATGCCACGGCCATAACATATTGGATGGTTACAGGGATTGCGATATGGATTATTACTTCTAAAGAGTCTTTCTCAACTTTCCATGTGTTCAGTAAGATTTATCCATTCGCATTAAAAGCTTGGAAAGAAATACTTATGATTGGCATTCCGATTGGCTTAGCGATATTTTTTGAGACGAGTATTTTTGCAGCTGTTACCCTTTTGATGAGTACCTTTAATACCGTTACCATTGCTTCTCACCAAGCAGCTCTTAACTTCGCGTCTTTTCTTTACATGATCCCTCTCAGTATATCTATGGCTCTGACAATTGTTGTTGGCTTTGAAGTGGGGGCAAAAAGGTATCGTGATGCGCAAATCTATAGCTGGATTGGATTAATAATGGCTGTTAGTATGGCTCTTGTATGTGGAATTATTTTAGCTCTATTACGAACAGAAATTGCCTCTATATATACAAGTGATCATGAAGTATTACAATTAACGGCACATTTCTTATTGTATGCATTATTTTTCCAGCTTTCAGATGCCATTCAAGCACCTGTTCAAGGTGCTCTACGCGGCTACAAGGATGTTAACATCACATTTATTATGTCACTTGTTTCTTATTGGATAGTGGGCCTTCCATTCGGCTACTATTTAGGCCATTATACCGATTGGGGTGCTTTTGGATACTGGATTGGTCTCATTTCAGGATTAGCTGTTGGTGCAATATGTTTGTCCAGTCGCTTAATCTATGTACAAAGAAAAATGTATAGTAAGAAGGCCAGCTCTAACTAAGAGCTGGCCTTTTATCTTCTTCTTTTATACGATTCATATTAGAAATAAACAGATCCACCATTTCACTATCCCACTGGGTGCCTTTACCAGAAAGAAGAATATTTAATGCTTTTTCTTTTATCATTCCTTTTCTATATGGACGATCAGACGTCATGGCATCAAAACTATCAGCAACTGCAATAATTCGACCATAAAGGGGAATTTCCTGTCCTTTTAACCCGTCTGGATACCCTTTTCCATCGATTCGTTCATGGTGATGTCTAATACCTGGTAACATCCCAGCAACTTTACTTACCGGTTGTACCTGCTTTAATATATGTTCTCCAATTACGGGATGAGCTTTAATATGAGCGAACTCTTCTTCCGTTAACTTTCCTTCTTTGAGCAATACATGGTCAGGCACACCAATTTTCCCTATATCATGTAATAATGCTGTTTGGTAGAGCAGGTCTAAATCATCCTTATCTAAACCAAGGGCTTGACCAATTTCAAGGGAGAACTTTGCTACACGGGAAGAGTGACCTGACGTGTATGGATCTCTCGCATCAAGAGTAGTTGAAAGAGATGTCATAAAACTTTCTAATAGCTGTTTATTGGTGGATTCCCGTTCATTAATGGCATTCACCATATGATTAAATCCGATAAACACTTTTGAAAATTCATCTGTATACACATTTGTTTTAATAAAGTTATAGTTTTCATTTTTAACATTTTCCATTAATTCCTGTAGTTGACGAAGAGGACTTTCAATATCTCTTGTCATAAACCTAGATACTAATATGGAATATATAACGGTAAAAACAATAATTAATCCGGCCCATTGCCAATACACTTTTATTTCCATTCCGGTTAATTGCGACAATTTGATTTGTGCTGCTAAAAGGAAAAGTAGGACAGGGAGAACCCCAATAATTAATATAGTGTATTGAAATTTCTTCTGAATAGCAACAACCATATCATTTTCAAAAAATAAAGAGTTTTCACCTAATCTAAGCATATCTTTCATCGCTATTGAAATTGGTTGTATCGCTCGCAGTGTTAAATAAAACTCTGTTAATGCATGAAGAATCGCTACAAATATGGCTGCTATCGTTGAGTAAAGGATATATATCATGGGAACATGAAGTTTCCCCATAGAAATAAAGATAGCTGCTAACAATGTTGCGGGGATGGATAGTCCTAAGTAATGTGGCAGCATGATTCGTTTCACCGTAAGGATAGGAAACTGATATAGCTGTCTAAGACCTTTTCTTACTTCTTCGTCTTTTACATTGGTAGTAGTAAATACAGCTTTAATAGGCTTTATATGATAATAGAACGTAATCGCTTCACATGTGAACATACAAAAAACTGAGAGAACCATGATTAATAGTAAATAAAACTGGTCATTTGCACTAATATCAATAGTTGAAAACATGAGCGTTCCCCCGACTCCGAAGACGGCTAATAAGGAACCAATAATATAATTGGTGATTAGTTGTTTAATAAATTGTTTGTACGTTGTCATTTCTCTCACCTAGAGCCTTCATATTTTTACTACCTCATACTATTTTACTATAAATGATTATAAGAAAAAAGAAGGATCCAAGGATCCCTCTTTTTACTCATCCAGTTAATATTTCTTCGTCTGGAAATTTGAAATTTAATTTTTGTGGTCTTGCAAGCATAAACATTAATGTTAACGGACCGATTTTCCCAATAAACATGACAAGTATGATGATCAACTTTCCGAGAACAGTCAAGCTAGCGGTTATGCCCATGGACAACCCGACTGTTCCAAATGCAGATACAACCTCAAACAATAATGGTAAAAAAGGGATAGGCTCTATGATGTTAATAAGCAATACGGCTAACACCACGATAAGAACACTGGTCATAGCAATTGCTGTCACGCGTGCAATATATCCAGATGGAATATTCCTCCTATAGATTTGAATATCATCTCGTCCTCTTAAATAGAAAAATGTAGAAAACAATATAACCATAAAGGTGGTCAACTTAATCCCACCACCAGTAGAAGCACTACCGGCACCAATAAACATTAAAATTGTTATAAAGAAGATCGTTGGATCATTCATTGAACCAATATCAATGGTGTTAAAACCTGCTGTTCTTGGTGAAACTGCTTGAAAGTAAGATGCCCAAAGCTTTTCAACAGTTGTTAAGCTACCAAGAGTTAGAGGGTTTCTAAACTCTAATGCAAAAATGAGTAGAATGGATACGATATTTATTACTAAAGTCCCTACGATCATCATCTTACTATGTAAGCTAAGTTTTGAAAAAGAGTTCTTTTCCTTTAAATCAACTAATACAGTAAATCCTATTCCACCAATTATGAAAAGAGCACTAATGATAATATTTATGATAGGATCTCCCACAAACTGAATAAGATTATCCGGCCACAGGGCAAAACCAGCATTGTTGAATGCTGAAATAGAGTGAAAAAAGCTTGAAAACAACCCTTTTTTCCAACCAAATTCGGGAACAAGACGAAGTGCCAGAATAATCATGGCAATAAATTCAATAGTGATAGAAAAAAAGAACAAATTCTTAACGAGCTTTATAACCCCACCAATATTTACTTGGTTAAGAGCATGTTGCATAATCAGTCGATGTTTGAATCCAATCTTCTTTCCTAGAACAATAAAAATAAACACAGAAAAAGTCATAATCCCTAATCCACCAAGCTGTATGAGCAAAGCGATAATCAATTGTCCTACATAGGTGAAGTGTGTTCCTGTATCAACTACACCTAATCCTGTTACCGTCATGGCTGAAACGGTCGTAAACAACGCATCAATAAATGTAATTGGTTTATGAGTTGAAAACGGTAATAACAAAAGTATCGTTCCTAAGAAGATAAAAAAGATAAAAATGAAAATTAATAATTGAGCAGGAGTTAATTTTATGGTTTTGTTCATAAATACCCTTCTTTTATTAAAATATAAAACGCAAAATATCATTGGAATAGTATTCCAATGATATCGTAAATAATACTATATACTATACCTCTTTGAGAATCCTGTAAAGTGGTCATTTATTATGAACTTTCCCAAGTACGTCCACCCCTCCTGTTACGGGGATTATGCTACCGGTTATAAAGCTCGACTGGTCGTCAACGAGAAAAGCGACAACTCTTGAGATATCTTCTCCTGTCCCAGGCCTACCAACTGGTATACTTGTTGAAACTTGCGATTGTGCCTCAAGTATATTTGACTCTTTCCAATGACCAGTAATGTCTCCCGGACACACCATATTTGCTGTTATACCGTTTTCAGCCTCCTCGAGAGAAAGGGTTCTTGTTAAACTTGCTAGGCCCGTCTTTGCAGCAGCAAAAGCTGAACGATAAACCCAACCTGGTGCCGTTTCCACTCGATCAAATCCAATGGTTATGACTCTTCCCCACTTTTGCTCTCTCATCTTAGGGAGTAATTCTTTTGTTAAATAAAACACTGCGTTTAAATTACCATTAATTAAATAATTCCATTCATCAATGGAGTAATCAGTTAGTTTTTTCCTCTCATGAATATAAGGCCCCGCGTTATGTATGAGAATGTCTATCGTTATATTTTTTCGTTTGATATATTCGCAAATTTTTATACAATCCTGCTGACTAGAAATATCCCCCTGAATGAGTTCAATCCTGATTCCATATTTGGCGATTAATCCTTCTGTAAGGTTCATCGCTTCATTTTCACTGCTTCGATAGTTAACAACGAGATTTATTCCTCTTTGAGCAAGCTCCTCGGCAATTTTCTTCCCAATACCCGTCGCTCCCCCTGTAATCAAAGCTGTTTTTGAATTCAAATCAATAACCTCACAATAACTAAATTTTGTTTTCTCTAATAAATATACTAAAAAGAAGTCCGCTTGAATGCAAATATAAAGTGTCTAAATTGTATTTAACCATACCCATGTTATTGCATATGATGTAGTGGAGACTTTTTATAATTAGGGGTGGTACAAATGTTTCCATGGAATATGTTCCCCTTCGGAAAGGATATGAAGGGCAGTTTTCAAGGAATGAAACCTCACGATGTCGAGAAATACGTTCAGGAGACCATGAATAAAGTGTTTAACCAAGGAATGAATGGAGCCAGCTTTTCTCCTGAGTTTGCTACAAATTCACAAAGTAACCAGAATTCGAGCTCTTTAAAAAAGGACACTCATTCTGCTCATATTTTTGAAACACATGACTTCGTTTTTGCTATGATTCCCATTAAGGACGAAGACTGTCTTAAGAAAATAAAAGTCTGTCATACGTCGAATCAGCTTATTATTGAAAATTACCCAATTGAATCAGAACGTCAAGTATACACCTTACCAGCAACAGTGAAGAAAAAAGGTGGAGTAGCAACATATAAAGATGGCGTTCTTGAAGTAAAAATTCCAAAAAGCACAGATTTTCAGTACTCTGAAATTGATGTAAAAGAAATTTATTAAAGGGTGACCATGTGATGTTTTTTAATGATGACTGTAACTTAGAATCATCCTGGAGAAAAGAAGCCGAGTCAGCTATGAAGTGGACGATGGAGCTGCAACAAAAAAACTTTCCACGCTGTGATTTATATGAAGATGATGAAGCCTTTATTCTAGAAGCAGAGATACCTGGCATTAAAATAGGTGATATACTTGTAAAATTAGAGAACGATGTTTGTATCCTAACCGGTACATGCCGAACGATGAAAGAGGGCATACGTTATCACTTGAAGGAAAGACCACATCTTACATTTGAAAAAAGAATAACGCTTCCTTCTCATATTAATAAAGAAGAAATACGTTATTCTCTTACAGATGGGATATTAACCATTAAACTACCAAAAGAAAATGAAGTTGTTGTTTTATTTATAAATAGAGAGGATTAGTGACCGGTATGGTCCTCTTCATCTTCCATCCTTGAAGAAGATGAATCCTCTTCTTTTTCACTTGCTATCCCCACCACAAACTCTTTTTTAGGCATATTGTGCATGCTTCTTGCATTAACATGGGCATATACATAATACGTTCCATCCATATCAAAAGTTCTTTCTAGGGCGTACACTCCGTATTCTTTATGTTCTACTTTTATTTTTTCATGATTTTCATCATTTGCTCGCCATATTTCAAAGGAGACTTCATCCGCATCTGTTACCTCTTCTTCCCCATAGGTTACTTTCGCTTCAAATACAACCTTTTGTCCTTTTTCGGCATGTTCTGGATTAATCGTCAGCTTTACATCTAAAAACTGAGGGGTTTCATCCTCTGCTTGCGCACAAGCTGCTAAACTCATAATCAAAAATGTGAACATAATAAAAATAAATCCTTTTTTCACTCCGATTACTCCTTTCAGATCTTTTTTAGATAACTGGAAGAACGATGGAGATACACGTTCCTTCTCCAAGATCACTCTCTATGTCAAGCACGCCTCCATGTAGTTGAATCAACTTATTGGATATTGCCAACCCAAGACCTGTACCACCATCACTTCTAGTCCGTGCTTTGTTCACACGGAAAAATCTTTGTTTAACTCTTTGAATATCTTCCCTAGGAATACCAATGCCTGTATCCTTTATAGAAAGTATACACCCTTTTTCATGTTTTGATAGAAGCACGGTTATACGCCCTAGCACCGTATAATTAATTGCGTTATCTACGATATTCTGAATCACTTGTTCTATTCTGCCCTCATCAGCATTTACGATAATGTCAGGATCTAGGTTTGAGTTTAGTAGTAAGCCCTTCTGTTGCAGTGTAGGATTGTACTTTTCCAGACAATCCTCAACAAGTTGAGCTAATGGTAATGGACGTAATTCTAAACGAAAATCTTCTGAGTCAAATCTTGATAAATCAAGTAAATCTCCTACAAGCCTTTCCATACGGCTTGCTTCTCTATGTATCAAGGCTAAATAACGCTCTTGCTCTTGGGACGTCTTTACTAGACCCGTTTTTAATGCCTCACTATAACCCTTCACATAACTAATTGGGGTACGTAGCTCATGTGATACATCTTCTAAAAATACTTTTTTCCTTTCATCTTCTCTTTGTATGGAAATCGACATGAGGTTAAAGGCGGTTCCTAATTGGCCGATTTCATCTTTAGAAAAGACAGGTACTCTAGCTGAATAGTCCCCAGCTGTTACTTTTTCAGCAGCCTTTTTCATAATTTCTAAGGGTTTTGTCATTTTTTTTACAAAAATGGTCCCTATGTAAACTGACATAATGACAAAGATTAACCCGACCACCAGAGCAATGATTGAAAAATCGTTTGTAAGCTCTGAGATTCTTGCTAAAGGTACATATAAATAAATGATCCCCTCAAGTCGATCCGAATCAATTAAAGGGACAATCACGGCCATAACATCTCGATCAAACCGTTCTTCATACCCCATTTTTTCGACAGATTGGCCATTGAGTAACCGATCTCTTTCTTCCGGTCCAATAAGTGTATCGTAATCGATTTCATATGGTAAGCAAGCGCTTAACTCTTTTGGATTACTAACAATAAAAACCTCTGATTCGTTCTTTGTATTGTACCATTCTACTTTTTCGATTAAATCACTCGATAAAGGTCCACCTTCGTATTCATCAGAGAGCCTTGTTCCTTCTTCCAATAACCCTCTTCTTACGTTTTCAACATATAATTTTTCGTAAAAATAATTTGATAATACAAACGAAATACCAATGGTAATAATAATAGTTGTTGTAACAAAAACCCATAATTTCTTTGAAAGAGTATTAGGAAGAAATTGCATTAGCAGGCACCTCAAACTTGTAACCGATTCCCCAGACCGTTTCTATGTAATCTGCCTTACCAAGCTTCATACGTAAAGTTTTTATATGTGTATCAACTGTACGAAGACTTCCGCTATAACCTAAGCCCCACACATGTTCAAGAAGTTGTTCTCTACTTAGTGCTTGACCGTGGTGCTCGATTAAGGAAAGAAGTACTTCATATTCCTTTAAAGTCAGGACAATATGTTCATGTTGAACCATTACCTTACGAGCATTCTTATCGATAAAAATGGTACCTGCCTTAATCATTTCATTTTCATTCTTAAATGTATGACTTCTTCTAAGAACAGCATGTATTCTAGCAACAAGTTCACCAGGACTAAACGGTTTCACAATATAGTCGTCTGCCCCAGTTTTGAGACCCTTCACTTTATCCCATTCTTCTCCCTTTGCCGATAGAAAAATAATAGGTGTATTTGAGACTTGACGAAGTTTTTCACAAACAACAAATCCATCATCCCCTGGCATCATAATGTCCAGTAAGATAATGTCAAAGCGATTGCCAGTAACGTATTTATACGTCTCCTCGCCATTTGTGGCAAGTGTACAAATCATCCCAGCATTCTCAAGATACATTTTCAGTAACTGCCTCATATCCTCCTCATCATCCACAATGAGAACTTGAATTTGCATATCCATTAGTCAATCTCCCTAATGATTAATTTAAAGGGGCCTTTGCCAACCTTAACTGACTTCCCTTTACTTAAATCTTTTTCCGTGATGAAATGAATATCATTACTATCATAACCCGCTACAATTAGCTGGTCTTTATACTCTGTCATTTCAAAAGGATTCGCTCCCACAGTAATCTTCGCTTGTATAACTCCTTCATTTGATATTTTATAAAGGCTATTAGAACCATGACTTAGAGCAAATGTCCCATCATTATTTTGTAATAAATTAATTGGCATAATAGGAGCTGAAATCTTCCGTTTTAACTCACCGGTCTTACTATCATAAACATGGATATAACTTTCGAGCTCTGAGCCTAGCCCATGGCCACCTATCCATATTTCATTCTTATCTTCCTGTATAATCGCGCCAGTAGCTACCGAATGAATTGAAAATTGACTCGTTATTTCTTTGCTTTGGAGATCAACTATGGTTAGCTTTTTAGAATTATAACTAACTACAAATAATTGAGAGTTTGTAGGTATTAACGCTAGCGGATTACCGGTCTTTACCACTTCATTGATTTCCTTCCCATCAAAACGAAAGAATCTTACAGACTGTCTTTCTTGATCAGACAAGGCAATTTCTTCACGATCAGACATCAAAACTCCTTCGACGATTCCTCTACCTGTTTCCCAACTGTTAATACGCTTTCCTGTTCGTAAAGAGTAAATATCAACTGTTTCGACCTGCTTTCCGTATAAAAGAAGTGAATCATTATCTGGTAATAATACACCCCCAGTATAGGGCTTATCCATTTTCCAAGTTTCAATTACTTTTTCTTCTTCAAGATCAACAAAAGAAAGTGACATATCTTTTATGTTGACTGTAATTGCTAGCGACTTATTTTCCGGAATGATTGGTTGATCATTAGAACACCCTGAAACGATAAAGAGAAGTGTCCATATCGTAATCAGTATTACTTTTTTTACCTTCATTTTCATAATACTCCTCATAACAGTTCGAATACCGCTTATTATACGACTTGTGTGTGAAATAAGTGTGAAATACAAAAATATATTAAAATGTTTTATTTGTTGGTCAAAGTCTAGTAAAGTAAGAACATGATTATGTATAACGAAATGGAGTGATGACCTTTGGCTGAAACTCATGTTTTTACAAAAGGTGAAGAAATAGCAAATTCAATTACCCATGGAATAGGAGCCCTACTTAGTATCACTGCTCTCGTTCTTCTTATTGTCTTTTCATCTTTGTACGGAAATGTATGGCATATTGTTAGCTTTACCTTATATGGCTCAACAATGGTACTTTTATATATTTCTTCCACATTGGTTCATAGCTTTCCACAAGGAAGGATAAAGGATTTATTTGAAATCTTCGACCATTCATCCATCTACTTTTTTATCGCTGGAACCTACACTCCTTTTTTATTTTTACTTGTCAAAGGTGCACTAGGCTGGACTTTGTTTGGAATCGTTTGGGGATTAGCAATTGGTGGAACTGTTTTTAAAACCTTTTATGTCAAAAAATTTCTATTCATCTCCACTGCTTTATATGTAGTGATGGGGTGGTTAATAGTATTTGCCTATAAGCCAATCTCTACTGGCATGGATCCAACGGGTTGGTATTTACTCGTTATCGGAGGATTGCTTTATACCTTTGGTTCCATTTTTTATGTTTGGAGAGGGTTCAAATTCCACCACGCCATTTGGCACCTTTTTGTTATTGCTGGAACCACTCTTCATTTCTTTTCAGTGCTCACCTTACTTCCGTAACAAGAAGCTAAAGCTTCCTTGTTACGGACAATATTTTCTCCATTTCTTCCACATGGATGGTAAGAAGTGAAAGTTTCAATTCAGATTCGATGTCAGAATCAATCACCCTTTTTGTTGCTAAGTAATATTTGTCATGGGGCTGTTTTCGAACTCGAGGATGGGAAAACTCATCCTTAAGTTCCCGTGAGATCGCCTCTCTAAGAATTTCTTCATCATCTCCCTCATTAAGTAGACGATTATTCCAAAGCGATCGATATGCTTCTATCACTTTCTCCATTTACTTCACAACCATTCTATTTGTTATTATTCGAATACATATTCGATATAAAAAAGGAAAGAATATACATCATAAAAGACGAAAGGAGAATCAACATTGGCTGAGCCTTATCGTTGTCCAAATTGTAAAACGAATCGAAGTCGTTTTAATCTTATTAAGCAAGAACCACAATCCGTAAAGTTAGATCCTCAAACTGGTAACGTGATGGAGGAGTACTCACAAGAGCAACTTTCTCCATTCCATATGGCTTACAAAGGCCCATCTTATAAAGTACAATGTGCAGCTTGTGGACTTATTGAAGATGAAAGAACATTTGTTAAATTCGGACAAAATCAAAACAATTAAGCTTGGGCACATGTTCAAGCTTTCCTTTTCCCCTTACTTGAGGTACTTTTCCTCCAACTGCTGAAGCTTTTTAGAAATTTCATCCCATAGAATGTTTTCTCCAATAAATACTAGATTTAACGGCATATTCATCTCTTCTTTTATGTAAATCGGCATTCCATACGAAAACTGAAATAAGTAAGGAAATGAAGTAGATGAAAATTTCACATAACCCTTGATTCGATAAATCGTGTCGGGCAATTCTTGTAAGAAGCTCTCAAACCCATCCATATCAACAGCCTTTGAAAACGAATAAACAAATGTACTCAATTTTAAATCATTTTCAACATGACTCTTGTTCAAATGAGGCTTTTTCTGATATGCCAGAGATTGGATTTGATTCATTGACACACTAGAGTAGGTAGTTAAAATCACATTTGCCTTTTCATTAAGAGATTGAATGCCAGTCGTAATGATTACCTTTTCACCTTCACTTAGTTCATCTGTTTTATTTACGACAATTAAATCGGCGTGTCTAATTTGCTCTGTAACCAACTGCTGAATTTGAGGAGAGAATGATCGGCGCTCTAACCAAAGTCTACCGTCAACAACGGTAAGAATTCCTTTCACATGAAGTTGGGTTGCAAACAATGGAGAGAGCACAGCATCTAAAGTTTCGACTGGATGTGCAGCTCCCGTTGTTTCTATGTATATACAATCCGGTTGATGAGTCATTAATAACTCCTGAAGTTGTGCTTCAAGTTTATCTTGGATCGTACAACAAATGCATCCACCTAGTAATTCTTTTAATGGTACGTCATCAGATACTTCATCGGAATCGATGGATACTTTACCAAGTTCATTCATCAGTACGGCAACCTTTCTGCCTCTCTCCTTCTCTGCTTGTAAAAGTTTCTTTAATAAAGTCGTCTTGCCACTTCCTAAAAACCCCGATAATATATAAACTTCCGTTTGTTTCATAACCTATTTTCCCCCATTGGCATAATTACATTTTTCAGAAAAAAGAGAGAAGATGTATGAACAACTTCCCTATTCTCTAGCCTCTTTTGATAAGAATTTAGAAATAGCGTCCTTATTTCTCTGTATATCCAAATTTAATACTTCTCCTGCATGCTTAGTATATTTATTTGTGTAGCTATTTTCAACCGGTACTCGTAATGTTTCGACATTTGATACAGGGTTTAGAATAAAAGTCGCTCCAAGTGTCAAGTAATCCTTAAGAACAATGTCGGTGTCCACATGGTTAGCAACCTCAGTTAAAATTTCTGGTAATTTTACAATTCCATCAAATGAACCAAGTGTTTCAACCGCTTCATCCTTTAACGAAATGATAATCTCCTGCTGCCTTTCAACTCTTCCAAAATCACTCTTTGCATCATGCCTGAATCTTACATAATCCAATAGCTGTTGTCCATTAAGTACATGCATTCCCGGTTCACCATAAATCCGTAAATCCTTCATCATAGGTTTTGATACATCTACTTTTAATCCTTGTGGAGCAAGTATTTTTACCACTTCAATAAACCCTTGAAAATCAATCAGAGCAACGTAATCAATTTTTACATTGAAATTTTTTTCAATCGTTTCCTTTAGTAACTTGTCTCCACCATAAAAATAAGCGTGATTTAACTTACTTTTATTATATCCTGGTATCGTTACATAACAATCTCTCATTAAGGAAACTAGCTTGACCTTTTTGTTTAATGGCTCGTATTTGGCAAGCATAATAGTGTCTGATCTTGAGGATGATTCTCCTCTACTGTCTACCCCTAGTAATAGGACATTTACATCCTTTTTATATGATTGAAATGGATGAAACCGCTCCGATGGCATCTCTTCACTTGTTTCTTCAACGGTTCTGCTTATTATATTGGGTTGATTAATCTCATTGTTCTCTTTCGAGGAGTAATAACCACAGCCTGTTAATAAAAAAATCAGGAAAACAGCTATCATACGTCTCATTGTATTCACCCCGTCTGGAACTAAATTTTTCTTATCAACTTAGAGATTAGTGTTTGTCGTTTTGTACATTTTTACATAGAAAAAGCCTTCCCGAATAATGGGAAAGCTCTCACTTATTACTTTACCTCTTGTTGAAGAAGTTCCACTGCTTTTTGAATCTGTGGGTCGTTATCTTGAATGAGTTCTCTTAATTTCTCCATTAATAAAATGGTTGACTCACCCTTTAGAATACCTGTTTGTTCAACATTTTGCTGTTTCTGGAATTCAATAACAGCTTTTTGAGTGGCTTCATCAAAGTATCCATCTTCTCTTCCTGGCTCAATACCAAGAGCTTTTAACATTTGCTGGGCAGCTTTTACTTGATTGGAAGCAACCGAAAGTGTTAACTCCTGCTCTGGGTCAATATAGGATATATTTGCGTATTCTGGCATTGCTACTTCATAATCAGGAACAATCCCCTTTTCGTGAATCCAATTGCCTTCTGGGGTTAACCATTTTTCTGTTGTATACTTCATATTCGAACCATCAGAAAAATCTTGGGCTCTTTGGACCGTCCCTTTACCAAATGATTTTTCTCCGACCAATGGGACGTTTGCCGATTCACTCACCGCTCCTGCTAGTATTTCTGAAGCTGAAGCACTTCCTTTATCAACAATTACAACTAATGGGATATCTGGGTTTTCCTTTTGCTCTGATTTAACCTCTTCAATATTCCCATCCCGGTCCTCAACCTTAAATAGCACTTTTCCTTCAGGGACAAACAAGCTCGAAATCGCAACCGCTTGATTTAAAAGCCCCCCTGGATTTTGCCTTAAATCTAAAATTAGACCTTTCATTCCTTTAGATTGCAGATCATTTAAGATCGTAATTAACTCAGTTGAGGTATTCTCAGAGAAAGTCGTTATTTGAACTTTCGCAATCGTATCAGTTACCATTTCTCCATAGACTGTTTCAATCGGGATTGTATCTCTTACAATTGAGAAGTTTAGATGTTCTGACACACCAGGTCGTTGTACGACTAGCTTAACTGTTGTACCCTTTTCACCACGGATAAGTAAAACAGCCTCTGTGGAACCCATTCCTTGAATGTTTTTTCCATCCACAGATACGACTTTATCATTCGGCTTTAAACCAGCCTTTTCAGCAGGTGATCCCTTTAAAGGAGAGACGATAATAATATAGCCATCCTTTTCCTGAATTTCGGCCCCTATCCCTTCAAATGAAGAAGAAATACTATCATGAAAACTTGATGCTTCTTCTTCATCCATATAGTCAGAATAAGGGTCATCCAATGATTGGAGCATTCCATCAATTGCCCCATTTACAAGTTGTTTTTCATCGACCTCTTTAAAGTAATTATCTTGGATCGTATCAAAAGCATTGTATAGCTTCTCAAATTCTTTTCTCTCCGTACCTGCAGTTACTACTTTTTCATCACCAAATGCAAGGGCAAACGTAGTAATACCAGCAGCTAGGAATACCACTAAAAACAACAACATAACGAAATGAAATTTCTTTATTTGAATATAGGCTGATTTACCAGAACCTGTTTGTTGTTCCTCTGGTCGTTGTTCGTTTTCCAAATGCTTCACCACTTTCATTCCATAGGCTTGTTCTTACTGTTTAGAATAACATCTTTGCATTTGTTTTAACAAAGATTTTAGTATTTTAAAGTTGTTAATTAAATTTTTTCAACGATATCAAAGTATTCTTCAAGCGTAATGTTTTTTTCAAAGATGGTTTGCGCAGCGTCCACACCAACATAACGAAAATGCCAAGGCTCATATTGATATCCTGTAATGGATTCTTTTCCCTTTGGATATCGAAGGATAAACCCGTATTTATGTGCGTTTGCGGCCAACCATTTTCCTTCTGTTGTCTCACCGAAACTTTCTGTTAAACTTAAGTTAGCACTTTTTGCTGATATATCCATAGCAAGTCCACTTTGGTGCTCACTATTTCCAGGTACGGCCACGACTTGTGCTGCCTTTTCTTCTCCACTCTTCTTTACTTCTGCATCAAATATAACTCGTTGTCTTTCGTAAGACCGATATCCGGATACTGCATATAGTTCAATTCCACTCGCTTTTGCTTCGACAAACATTTTCTCTAGTGCTATTGCCGCCTCTTGCCTCATTAAGCTTTTCTCTATTGTTTGATCTCCGAAGGAAAATGAAACATTCGGTTTTACAAGGTCAGTAGGATTATAACTATCTGGCAAAGCAAACATTTTATTTACAAGAGCAAGTACATTCAGTGGGTTTTGAATGACTTGTTTTCCGTTAACTTCTTTTACGTCGTTAAAATAAATGGCCTCTAGAGTAGGTCCTTCCGGAATCTGCTGATCTTGAGTAGACTCTTCTTCAGTTGAATCACTTTGACCGTTATTTTCCTGGTCAACGATAGGTTCATTCTCCTGTTCATCCGTCTGTGTTGTTTCTTCCTTCTGATTATTATTTACGTATGGGATTTTACTAAAATCGCACCCGGACAATAAGAGGGTAATCCCTGCAATAGATAATAAATATTTGCGCATTATTTCCACCTATCTTCTTTTTCTAATACAATATTTCTATTTTATCATCAATAAAAAAATGCAGCATCCTTTTTGAGAAAAAGAGAATAGAAAAAGCAGCCTCTCTAATTTATAGAAGCTGCTTTGTTTTTTATTGAACGGCTGCATCTAATGCAACAACAATCATGTCATTGAAAGTGGTTTGTCTTTCTTCTGCTGTCGTTTCTTCTCCAGTAAGGATATGATCACTTACCGTTAGAACAGATAAAGCTTTACGATCAAATTTGGCAGCTAATGTATATAGAGCAGCTGTTTCCATTTCAATCGCTAGTATTTGGTATTTCGCCCATTTTTCGAGTTCGCTATTATCGTTATAGAACATGTCCGCAGTAAAGACGTTACCTACCTTCAAGTTCAAACCTTTCTCTACACCTACATCGTATGCGCGCTTTAATAAATCAAAGTTCGCAGTAGGAGCATAGTCGACGCCACCAAAAGTTAGTCGATTCATTTGGGAATCTGTAGAAGCACTCATTGCTAAAATCACGTCTCTTACTTTTACATCCTTCTGAATTGCCCCACATGTACCTACTCGAATGAGGTTTTGAACATTATAACTATTCATTAATTCATTTATGTAAATAGAGATTGATGGAACTCCCATACCTGTTCCTTGTACTGATACTCGCTTCCCTTTATATGTTCCTGTAAATCCTAACATTCCTCTAACTTCATTATAACAAGTAGCACCTTCTAAAAAGGTTTCTGCGATATATTTTGCTCGTAAAGGATCTCCTGGAAGAAGAACTGTTTCCGCTATTTCATTTTCTTTCGCGCCGATATGTACACTCATCTTGTTTTCACTCCCGTTTTAGTTTACAGATATAATATTTACCAAATAAAACTATACCATAATTACTGTAAAAATAAAAAACTGCGGAGTGTCTCCACAGCTTTGTTAAAGTACGTGAATTCGACTTATTTTTTTCCAACCACCTGGCTGAAGTTGATAGTAACTAGTCCCCTGTCTCCCCTCGTCAATATAAATAATATCACCTGTACCTATATATCGACCTTGATAATCATTTGGAATGCTGTCTTTTACATTAAATATACGAAACACATCTTCTAAAATATGCAGATGTGAACTGCCCGTTACATTCATACGGTACACTTGTTTATACCCTTTAGTCTGCCTGAATTTGGGTGTTTGAAAGATCATTACTTCATACGTTTTCTTTAATAACCTGCTCCGTTCCTTTAACAACCTCAAGCCCCCCCTTTTTATCCCCTCCCTTTTTGATTAGACTTTATCACTGTCGAATCCTTCATCAAAAAAACACTTTTTTTGTCGACTTACCTTTTTGACAAAAAAAGTGTTTAAATAAAGTTAAGAATATTGACTAATAATGGATTCAAGCTTTGATTTTAGAATCGGAAGGTCACTACTATGAATACTCAATTGGATATTCGTTTCATCCATTTCAAGAGCCTCTGCTAAAAACCCACCTAATCCTCTTGCTCTCCGGTCTATTTGTAGCGCAAGATCCATTTGCTCATCTGATTGCGGAAAGAATATCACTTCTAGCTCATCTAGTTTTCCTCGAAATGGTCCAGAAGTTGCTACAAATTCAAATTCCTGCGCAAAGGGTAATCGTCTTCTTTTTCGATATGGAAGCTCTTCACAATCTGCCTCTCTCAATCGAAAACCTAGTTCAGAAACAGTATCTAACACACTTCTCATTAATTGATTAGGGACTACATTAATATAATCTTTGTCTGAAGGATCAACAGCATTTTTTATATCCAATCCCGTTTCTACCCAGACTTTTGTACGTCCAATGCTGACCGGAGTATCAAATGGCACCCTAATTACAAATGGAATTTCTTTCGTCTCGTTTGCACCAATTGTAACTGCTTGAGTAAGGCGGAACCTTTCAATATCCCCTTTTACAATATGCTTTTTATCATCTGACTCCCTTAAATAGTTGGTATGTAGATTCAGATAAATATCATCAATTAGCTGCTCAAGCTTCCCTCCCTTTATCTGTACAATCCCTTTTATTTCCTCTCCTGGTACGAAGACATCTTTTTCAAGCTTTGTATCAACCGTTGCCGATCCAATCCCAATACTTGCAAATACTTTATTAAAAAGTGACATGTTTATTCCTCCCTTTATTTACCGCATGTAGGTAACAAGTTTTTAGTTCATTTATCGTTCCAAAAGGTTCGTCGACTTGGAGCAATCTTTTGATTAACTGATTGGTCTCAATTGATATTGATAACTCTTCGTCCCATGGTCGCTCCTTTTCACTACCATTTGTTTCAAAATTGGAATAAAGCAAAAACAGGAGAAAATGGCCTAGCTGAAAGTAATCAGCCTGAGGAGATATCTCGCTTTTTAGTTCCCTCTTTTTATTGTCAGCATGTGATAACCACTTGGCCAACCCAAAATCTATTACTTTTAAATCATCTCCTTCAAGCATTAGATTTGGTATTCTTAAGTCTCTATGGACGATGCCTTTTTGATGAAGGTACTCTATTCGTTCTAGAAGCTTAAATCCATATACCAAAGACTCTTCTTCGGTATATCTTTGTCCGTCAGTAAAGATAAGCTGCTCAAATGTTTTCCCATCGATAAACTCCATTGTAAAAAAAGGAATCCTTCCCCACATCCCTTCATCAAAAATAGTAGGAAAGGAGGAATGCTGTAAGCTTTTCAGTATCTTAATTTCATACTGATGAATTCTTATCCCCTTTTTTGTAATTCTTTTATGAAATCGAACTAGCTTTAAAACAACTTTTTTTTCTAAGTAGGAATCATAAACGAGATAACTATGGCCATAGCTCCCCATTCCTAAAAACTTTTTTATTATATAACGCTCATTGATTATCTCTCCCTCAACTAATTCCTTATCAATTAGTGAAGAGAAGGCCAAGATAACAGGCTTAAAAATCCTCATGTTTTACGACCTTTTTTCATATATGATACTAACTGCTAAAAAAGCTTTTCGAGCTAAAAAAGCTGCTTTTATGTTTTCTTTTGTAATGTGCATGACCGTAATGGCTATGTTTATGCATATTCCGACGCTTGTAATAATCACTTGAACTATACTTTCGATGATGAGAACTTCCCAATATTGACTTTAGGATTTTTTTTAACATCACTTAATCCTCCTAATGGTTGATATAAATATATACGTTGCTTCTGATGGAAGGTTTCATAGAAAGGTGGCAAAATATGAATTTTTCTTCTATTCCTTTTCTGGGTCTTCTTCAAGAAAAGATTTCCCACTGGATGCTTCCACTAATTAAACGTAAAGAAATCTATAGTTTAAAGGAAAAATCAATGTTTATCGAGCAATTAAACATGCATGCCCCGTCACCGATTCTTTATACGGATCAAAAAGAAAAAAACATCGTTGCGCAAATTACAAAGGAAACTCAGGCGTATAACAAAAATAACATCACGAGAACCCAAGCCTATTATGATTTTTTCACCAGAAATCAAGAGGTTCACTGGTCCTTCCTGGCTCATATCGTTTCCCGAAATGGGGGATATTACATGACCGACTTAAAGAGCTCTTATTTAAAGGACTTCCTGTCTGATTCTCAAATAAATCGCTACTTTTTATTCCTCGAACGATCAAATGCATTCATTTTTCAAGATGCCTTTCCACAATTGCTTCTTTATGAACATAGCAAAAGAATAGGAAAGCCACTTTTCCACCTTCTAACTGCATTTCATGTATCAACATTTATGGAACCCTTTTGGAATGATTTTTATTTAAAAAAGAATTCAAAGGGAATAACCGTAGCTATGATTATTAATGAACAATTTATGTTAGAGGAGCGAGTGATCAAAGGTATTTATCATTCAACCTCTCTGCTTCAAGAGCTCCCCTACAAATTACAAGAAAATCTTGGATTTACAACAATTTTTATTCCTTACAAAGTCTCAAAAAAATACCGGTATCGTCTTAGCGGAAAGACGGTAAGAGAATTTGAACATGTGAATAAGCGGGTTGAACTAGGGAAGGAGCTATATCAAATTTTATTCGAAGAACGATATATATCAGAAACAGTTAGATTTTCTCACAATCAACCGCATACGGGTTCCAGAAGCGACTATTGGGATTTTCTCTTTACGAAACTAAAGAACGCCAATGAAAAGCTATTTAGTCCAGCCCTTGAAAGTGCTTGGGATGATGTCACGCATCAGTATACGAATAAAGTTGACTGGTTTTCACAAAAAAACATGGATGTTTTATCGTTTTTCAATGAACTTCCAGAGGTGACCGACTATGATTTAACGGTAGTCGCTTTGCGTCATTATCTTTTGTATTCTGCCCTCGACAACTTTTCTGAATCATAGTGAAAGGACGAAGCTAATCGCTTCGTCCTTTCTATTGGGGTCATACAATGATTTTCATAAGCTATTCATCTTCGATTTCTTCATCTATAATGCATTTTTCGATTAAGTATTCGAAAGTAATATCAGCGAGTTCTTCCACTTCGCCTTCTGAGGGTACATAGCCCCTCTTCATCAACTCTTGAAAGAAAAACTCTGCTATTTCATCGGTGTCGATGAATACCTCAATCTCCTTCATTGACTCGCCCCCCTTTTGTTCAAAATGTATGATGCATAAAGCCTTTTCATGCTAATTCCCTTAAAAATACAACACCTTTGATCAAATTTTCTTTTCATACGTTTGGAATGTTTTTAGTTGGACAAGCATAAAGATGAAATACCAACAAAAGTTTTAGGAGGAGTTCTTATGACAACCTTTTCAAAGCTGTTTCAATCATTTAGTGAGGATATAAATAGTGAAGAAAGTGTACTAATAAATTCATTTGAGAAGATTACGTCTTTCTTTTTTCAAGGAGCTATTTGGACAGGAGTTCCGCTTTTTATTTATTTCATCTTCTTTTATTTAAACTGATCACACATTGCTTTTTCCATCGTTCGTTTTTAATTGCTGCAGTTTTTTTAATACTAGCTTCATGACTTTTACATAATCTTCATCATGAAACATTTCATATAGTATACGATAGTCATTATACAAGTCTAATAAGGCATCGATCATTTCACTTGATTGTTTTTTTTCATTTAATATTTCTCTTTCAGCTTTTCTATAGACATTTTTCGGTTCAGGTAGTTTAAGAGTTTTTTTCTTCTTATCTAGTGAATACAAAAGTCCAAGCTTTTGTATAAACGTATCTGCGCTATCGGCATCGGCAATCAGCGTCAACTCATCTTCATTCACTTCTAGCCATTCCCCATCACTGATACGTGAGAGCTCATAGATCACATCCTCCCATGCATCCTCTTTATAACGCCAGATTTCTGTTCGAAAACCAACTACCTTAAATAAATCCGCCCCATAACCTTTTACTTGGACAAGATCTCCAATAAAAAACTTGTATTCTATATCAATCTCTTCTCGTTCGATCGGATCACCTTCATAATCGGAAAGCATTTGGAGGCTTGATTCCATGTATAATCCTTCACTTTTATTTATTTCATATACATACATACCATCAAGCCACTTTAGATTTGTTACTTTGCCCACCGTACCATACATGGTGACCACGACAGTATCACCGATTTTATATTTTGGTTTTTTTCTGTCACTCATGTCTATGGTTCACCTCAAATGTTTGTCGTATTTACTGATTACAATAGCATATGCAAGCAATAAAAAAACGTCTCTTTATAGAAGAGACGTGTCAAGCGTTTTTATTCTAATGTGTTTATGACCTAGTCATTTACATATAAATCCCATGCATCATCAAATACAGCCATGCTCTCTAAGTACTGGCCATTTAACTCCAAATAGGAGGATAATTCAGTGTAGTCAGTTGATGTCTTCGGAAAGCTATGATCTACGTAGGCATCATTGGCAAACCGACTAATGGCATCCTTTGGTGCTGGATGCCTATATTTCATTAAGAAGTGATAGAACGATTTTCTCAAAATTTAGGACACGCCTTTCACAAATGGTTTCCCTGTTACCTTACTATAGGTATTTTGGAAAAGGCAAGTGTTTTACTATCTTAGCTTGTAAAGTCAACAGTAATTCCTTTTTATAAGCGTGGCTGATTCATTAAATCTTTGTAATTTTCCTGATTAGCAAGTATTCGTGGCAGTTCATGGGGTTTGCTTAAAGGCTTGATCTTTTGAATGCGTTTTTCCTAATGAATCTCCTAGAAATAGAGAAACTAAGACAAGACCTAAGGAAGCTCTCGATTATTGTTTTCTTGTTTACGGAGGTTTTTTGATGCAAATTATGAGATATGAGTTAAAGGAAGATCGTGGAAGTTACATATTAAATATCTATCTAGAACCACAGATGACCGAGTTTGCTGCAGAGCTAGGGGAACCTTCTGGGAGAAAAACAGAATTACAAACACATCTACGGTCAATCATTAAAGAAAGGTTCCAAAATGTACCGATTACAATTGTAAAGGTGCTCGTAGGTTCCTTTGTCGTCACTACTCTTTACTTGGGGGCATCAGGGAATATAGCAAGTGCGCAAACACCCACTCAAATGCAAACAGCACCAAAATATGATACGTACACAGTTAAAGCAGGAGATACGTTATACAAGATTGCAAGGGAACTAAATGTTGCAGTAGCGGACATTAAACAAGCAAACAATCTAACAACGGATATGATTCATGTCGGGCAAGAGCTACGTCTCCCTTATTATACATATACTGTTGTTTCAGGCGATACCCTTTACTCGATTGCCAAACGCAATAATACTTCCGTTTCGTTAATCCAAAGCTATAATCAGCTGTCTACAAACGTCCTTTCTATCGGACAAAAAATAAAAATACCACAACCAATTACGTCAGTGGCTCTTTCTTCTGCAGCTGAGGAACCAGCAGTCGTGAATCCAACAGCTCCTCCAGAACAAAATGTGAGCACAGTCACCCATATCGTTGCTGCAGGAGAAACCCTATATGCCATTTCTCGACAGTATGGTACAACCGTTAGTGCGATTAAAAATGCAAACAATTTTACATCTGACATCCTTTCGATTGGTCAGAAGTTAATCATCCCGACTGCAATAGAATCTATCCAGATACCGGTTGACACGACTCCACCCGCTGAACCCACGCCGACATTTGCTGAATTAATTACGAGTGAATCAGCTGCAAGCTATCCAATCAGGGGGACCACTGAACCCGGTGCGGTCGTACAAATCTCCATATCTGATGGGATTCATCCTTCTATTACGACGAAAGTAGTGGCGAATGGGAATGGTGAATTCAGTACGAATGTGGATGTTACTTCTTTACAGGATGGGTCACTTTCTATAGTTATGAAGGCAAGCGATAATTCAGGTAACGACAGCAGCGCCACAAAAGTAAATGTTTCAAAGGATACGTCTGTTATACAACCAGAGTTAGATATTCCTTCAATAGTAACCAGTGCGAATGCAGAAAATTTTGCTATAAGTGGAAAAACGGATGCAAACGCAACGATAACACTGCGTATCACTGATACAGGTAATCAAGCAAATGAAATCACTATAAAAGCTGATCCGAACGGTCAATTTGAAGCCGTGTTAAATGTAAAAGGGTTAAAGGATGGGCCGTTATCTTTGCTTGCAACTGCTACTGATGAGAATGGAAACAAAAGTGAACCGAAAGTAGCTACAGCCCAAAAAGATACATCAGCATTCACTCCAACGATAGAAGATATACAAGGGATTACCCCTGACAACGTTAGTCAGTATCCACTCGTCGGCCACGCAGAACCAGGAGCGGTTGTTGAAGTCGTTTTTTTTGATGATGGAAATCAAGAAATTGTCACAAGAGCTAAAGCCGATTCAACAGGTACCTTCCAGGCCACTGCCGATTTACGAACGCTGCGAGATGGTGCTATTCATGTGACCATCCGTGCAACTGATGAAGTAGGAAATCAAAGTGAGCCACAGCAAACAACCATCGAAAAACGGACCATCATTGCAGCACCTGAGCTTGCAGCCCTGGACGTAATAAATAGTAAAAATGCAGAGAATTACAAAATAATCGGAAAAGCACAACCTGGGGCTGTAGTTGATGTTAGCCTATCGGATGGGGTAAACCCCGATCAGTTGGTATCAACCACTGCCAATGAAAATGGGGAGTTTGAAGTTCGTGTTGATGTTAGTATGTTAATCGACACAAGCATTATGGTTTCAGCGTTTCAAACAAGCACTCATGGGTTGACCAGTGAAACGTTTGAAACCACGATTATTAAGGATGCATCCAATCCAAATGCACCTATTTTGCATAATACAAACTTTATTAATCAGGGCAATCAATCCTCCTATCATCTGCAAGGTAAAGGCGAGCCTAATGCCGAACTATTGATTCGTATGTTTCATCCAAATGGGCAAGTACTAAATGTAACTGGAACAGTCAATGAAAATGGCGAGTTTGATATTCCGGTTGATTTATCATCCATCGATGATGGAGAAGTCACATTCGAAATCATGCAAATCGATCAAGCAGGAAATGAAAGTGAAAGATATGCCAAAATGCTAGTAAAGGATACCATCGGACCGACTGACCTTACCCTTGAAAGTATGTCAAGTATATATAGTGGAAATGTCCTTTCCTATATGCTAAGCGGTAAAACTGAGGCCCATACAAAGTTAGAGATTCAGTATACTGATGGGACCAATACGGTAACAAAAACAGTCGAGAGTAATCATGAAGGAAAATTTGAGCAAAGCTTTGATTTAGGAGAACTTAAGGATGGAAGATTGATTGTTACTTTTCGAGCCATTGATAATGCGGGTAATGTTGGAATTCCAAAACCAGTTACCATTGTGAAGGACACGACGGCACCTGCCGAGGTGGTGACAAACTTACCTGATTTCATCAATCGCACCAATCAACAACCATTTACATTAAAAGGATCAAGTATGGAAGAAGGAGCAATCGTTGATATTTTAATCAGTGACAATGAACGACAAATACGTAAGTCTGCTCTGGTGATAAATGGTTCTTTTTCTGACACAGTAGATTTATCTGTGTTTAAGGACGGTCCATTAACTTTCGAATTTATCCAAACGGATCAAGCAGGTAACACAGGGATTGTGAACTCAGCAACAGTGATAAAGGATACCGTTGTTGAAAACCCAGTTGTCGCCAAAAGTGGTTTCCGTTATGAGAATTTGCAGCACCTTTTCACCTTACTTGGGAGTGCTGAACCCGATGGAACGATTGAAGTCACTCTGTTTGATTCAGCGAATAATAAGCTTGTTTCTAAAAGAACAACCGTTGATGAAGAAGGATATTACGCAGTCGATCTTTTTTTACAAGATATTCAAACGGTACACTCTGCAACCGTAAAACTAACAGATCCATCAGGAAACCTAAGTGGTGTAACGTCAGTAACATTAAACACCTATACGGTATCGGCTGGTGATACCCTTTATTCCATCGCTAAACGATACAATACGACAGTTGATGCATTAATGGCATTAAATCATTTACCAACCGATGCCCTGGTCGTTACCCAGACACTACGTCTTCCCTTAACAGCAAGTGAAGTCGTGAATCTCGGGTATTTATACTTTGGCAGTACTAAGGAATATGCCAATGTCGTGAATTCGACGGGCCATGCAGTCAATATTGTATCACCTAGCTATTTTGATATTAATCCAGATGGGACGTTAAAGCTCACCTATCAGGTCGATCAGAATTTTATTGATACGATGCATCGTCAAGGGGTACGAGTGGTTCCATTTTTAAGTAACCACTGGAATCGTGAAGTAGGTCGAGCGATGCTCCAAAATAAAGAATTAGCTGCCCGACAAATTGCAGATGCCATTGATCGATATAATCTGGATGGCGTCAATGTGGACATTGAAAATGTAACGGCCCAAGACCGTGAAAATTATACAGAATTTGTAAGGTTGCTACGTCAATTAATCCCTAATCATCAAGAGGTTTCCGTTGCAGTCGCGGCGAATCCAAATGGTTGGGAAGCAGGATGGCATGGTTCATATGATTACACAGAGCTAGCTAACATTGCGGACTACCTTATGATCATGGCCTATGATGAAAGCTATGAAGGTGGTGAACCGGGGTCTGTAGCAAGCCACTCTTGGGTAGAAAAGTCCATTCAATATGCTGTTTCGGAAGGAGTCGCCCCTGACAAAGTGGTTCTCGGCACCGCTCATTTTGGTCGCTATTGGCAAGAAGGAGCAAATTATGGCGGATACGGACTTTCGAATTGGCAAGTGAATATGTTGGTAGAACGATACCATGGCACAATCGAGTTTGATGAAATAAGCAAGACTCCGAAAGCTACATTTACAATCAAAGAAGGTGACCCAACAACCGTTATTTCTGGACGTACTCTATCTCTAGGAACGTATACTGTCTGGTTTGAAAATGAGGAATCGATTCAACACAAGCTTGAACTTGTTAGGAAATACAATCTACGTGGCGTCGGTAATTGGAGCCTTGGACAAGAGGATAAAGATATTTGGAACAGTTATATAACAAAACTTCCGAATACCGTTCCAGTGGTATCACCTGAAAAGCCATCCGAACCTGCACAAGCAGAGTATACGACATACCGAGTTGTTGCTGGTGATAGTCTCTGGCTGATCGCAAGTAAAAACAAGACAACCATTGATGAAATTAGAGCACTTAATTCTCTAACTTCTGATATGTTATATGTAGGACAAGTATTAAAGCTCCCAACAAATAACGTTTCGCCTACTACAACCGCAGCAGAACCAGAGTCGATACAAGATCCTGTTGCGGAGACTGAACCAGGGACGGAAACAGAACATGCTATAGAGGCAGAACAAGAGACGATCCTAGACCCAGTTGCAGAGGCAGAACCGGGTGCGGAGACAGTGCCTGAAACAGTTGCAGAAACGGAACCGGTTGGAGAGCCAATTTTAGAACCAGTGTCTGAGCCTGAATCCGTACCGGAACCATCAGTGGCTCCGACAACAACGACGATTATGCAGCCATATACGGTGGTAGCTGGAGACACGCTCTATTCAATTGCTAGCAAATATGGTACATCAGTAACGGCGATTAAATCAGCAAGCAATCTAACAAGCGACTTTTTAACTGTAGGACAAATCTTGAAAATACCACAAGAAGTCGTCATCCATAAAGTTGCATCTGGTAATAGCCTATACTCGATTGCCCGCACATACAATACAACCGTCACGGCGATCAAATCAGCAAACAACTTATCAACCGATACTATCCATTTGGGTCAAACGATAATCATTCCATGATTTTATTAAGGAAAGCATGGAAATCGCATCAAGGGGACGGTTCATCTGATGCAGCGGCATCAAATGAACCATCCCCTTGATGGTTCTAACTTGTATAATTACAAAAAGGCACCCACTAGTTCCTTTTTACGATTGCTATTATTCTATGAAGAAAAATCAAAGTAATTTCTCTTTAGCAATCTTGTTAGTTTCATTAGTTCCTTTAGACTTATCCTATTACCTATTCTCCCCGTATCGACTAAAAATAATTGATCCTCTATTTCCTTGATTACATTGTCTTCCTGATATACCATTCCACATTCGCTACAGATTATCGCTGGTGTTTCAGTAATCTCAATAGCCCTTGATCCGTCTGGAAGCTCCCAATATACAGTGCTCTCACCTACACTCGCCTTCCCTTCACACCATTCACATCTCATATTAAATTAATCACTACTCCTTTACGGTTATGTCTGGTTCTTGATCAGAAATTCCCCTGAATTTTTGTTGTTGTGCCCGATATTTCTTTTCCTTTAACTCATCACGCTTTTCACGTTTATTTTTTAAGGAAGAATGAGTTTGGTCTTCCTGATATTGATGTCGTCTGTCTAACCGTTGGAGTCCATCTGGAACGAGATTGAATTTACTGTCATTCATCACAGCTGCGATACCAACATTAGATTTATAGTTCTCATATTCAGGATAAACCTCTTTAAAATAATCCTCAGCCTTACCTGGGATATAGTTTTCTGGTTCCGGATAGGATGTAATCACGCCTTCAAAATTCCTCAATACGACTTTATCAGCACTTTGGGATATCAGATAATTCGGCTGAAGAGGAATTTTCCCACCACCTCCAGGACTATCAACAACGAAGGTTGGAATAGCATAGCCCGAAGTATGGCCTCGCAACCCTTCAATAATTTCAAGACCTTTTGAGACCGGAGCACGGAAATGGCCAATTCCTTCAGATAAATCACATTGATAGATATAATAAGGACGTACTCTTATTTTCACAAGGTCATGCATCAGCTTCTTCATAATTGGAACACTATCATTTATTCCTGCTAGAATAACAGACTGATTACCAATAGGAACACCGGCATTCGCCAACATTTCACACGCTTTTTTCGATTCCTCTGTTATTTCTATTGAGGTGTTAAAGTGGGTATTTAACCAGATTGGATGATATTTTTTCAAAATTGAACATAAATTCTCAGTAATTCGTTGTGGAAAAACTACAGGAGCACGGGTACCAATTCGAATAATTTCTACATGATCAATCTCACGCAGGTTTTTCAGAATATACTCTAAAATTTGGTCATTTATTAATAATCCATCTCCACCAGATATTAAAACATCTCTCACTGCTGGTGTATTTCTAATATAAGCAATTGCTTGATCTAATTGTTTTTTTGGAACTCCCATTCCAATTTGTCCTGAGAATCGCCTTCTGGTGCAATATCTACAATACATGGAGCATTGATTTGTCACTAGAAATAACACACGATCTGGATAGCGATGTGTTAAACCTGGTGCAGGTGAATCTTCATCTTCGTGAAGAGGATCTTCGAGATCATATCTTGTTTTATATATTTCCTGCGATATTGGTACTGACTGCATTCGAATTGGACAACGTGGATCATCGGGATTCATGAGAGATGCATAATATGGAGTAATATTTAGTGGAATGGTTTTTGTCGATATCCGAACACCGTCCTCTTCCTCTGGAGTCAGATTGATTACTTTTTTCAAATCATCAAGTGTTCGAACAGTATTTGTTAACTGCCAGAGCCAATCATTCCACTGCTCTTCAGTAACATCCTTCCAAAGGTCTATATCCTTCCAATGTCTATTGGGTTTATATAAATTATGTTTCATAATAGTCCCTCCTAAATCCATTTGGCACTTTATTAACATGCAATTTCCGTGCCAATTATTAAAGTTACCGAAAAAGTTGGTAAGATTGGGGTTGAGAACTTATGGAGGGGAGGGAGTTCCAGATATAGTAAAAAAAACTGCCAGAATTCGGGCAGCTTATTTTTTAAATTTACAGTTATCTAAGCAGCCTAAAAACTTAGCAAGCTTATAGAAATCTTAGTATTTATTATTATTAAAACTCAAAAACCATACATATATATACCTTAATATTAAGCATATATACCCCGTAATGACTATACGTATCGCTGAACCATTCATATTTTGTATCGTTTATATTTTTAGTTAGCTTATTTAATACCCCACTAATAGGTATATAGTTGTGCTGATATTCTGTCATTCAAATGCCCAAAATTCGGCATTAACTAATACGAAACCTTTTAAATAACCTCCACCATTTTCCAAGTTACTAAAAGTTTAACCAATAATTTTTAAAAAATAATTTATACAATAGACATAAAAGGTAATTGTTGAAAGTGATTCGCCAAACTTAAGTTTTTATTTCGAATTTCTGTGACCAAAAACCGTTTAGTTATTTCTAATGTGGAATGCAAAAAAAGCTACCTTGTAGAGCGATTTGTCCAACTTGGGTAGCTTTTCATAATAAAATATTATTTAGATTTATAGAATGTTAATAAAACTTTATCTGGTAATCTAGTGGCATAGCAAATAAAGATGTGATTCATCATCCATTTGTATTTTTCATCATATACCTCAAACGTTGGAATGGTTCTGAAATAGTAAACATCAGGATCTACAAACTTACCTGCTATTACATTCACTACATATTCCTCAGGAACTGTTCGTATTCCATTATTTTCTATGTAGATTGACGCACCATCGTCTAGCCTGATAGCATATCTAGCAGAAAGTTCACATTTTCCATCTGGACGAATAATCTGGCTATCTACCCCTCCCGGTAAAACCTTTCCATTAAAACCATTACCAATTACCTCACCTGATAATATGGGAATCAACTGTCTTCTTCCAACGATATCATCCTGACCCACTACAATGGGTTTATCAACTTCAATTGTAATAGTAAATACTTCCTCAAATGATGTTCTAGTAGTCAAAATCATTTCCCACCTTATGTTTTGTTTTTCTAAGAATTAGAGTTTTGTTTTTAATAGGAAGTGATATAGCGCACCGTATAAGTTTGCATCACTCCCAAATCTACAAGTTACAATTTTGGGTTTTGCCGTGTGTATTGGATTTTTCTCTTTTAATTCATTAATTGCCCATTTTATTCGTTCTAGAACCACTGGTTGTGAGCTTATTCCTCCCCCAATTGCAAAAATTTCTGGATCTAAAATATATTGCAAGTTTAGAATTTGTGTACCCAATTGAATACAGTATTCATTAAAGATCTCATTTGCTTCTTTATCATGAGCATTAATGAACTCAAATACAGCCTTTCCATCGGTTGTATCATTAAGATTCTTCAATTCTGCAATCCTAGTTACCATCTTAACAGCTGAAGATTCAATACCGACAAGTTTTCCTTCTCTGGTTTGTTGATTAACCTCACTCATAACATAACTAATTTCTCCAGCCGAAAGATTAAAACCTCTATGAAGTTTACCATCGATAATGATGCCTCCTCCAACACCACTTCCCAATACTAGAACTACTGAATCTTTTGCATCCTTAACATTTCCCATCCATAATTCGGCTAATGCTGCACATTTTCCATCATTCTCAATAGATACATACATTTCATATTTTTCATAAATGATATCCACTAAATTCACATCATGCAAAAACGGAAGAAGACCTCCATGATAAATTGTACCGCTATCTACATCTATTATTCCAGGACAGCTAATTGCGATTCCTTTCACATGAAATAAATCATGCTCTTCAATGATGGAAAAAATCACTTGCTTAAAGTCGGATAAATTGGTTGTTGGGGTCGGTCTGTTTCTTTTCTTAACAATATCTCCTTCACTGTTCATTAATGCATATTTAATAAAAGTGCCGCCAATATCAATTACTATATACAAGTTCTTTCACCTCAGTTTCATTAAGTCTGGGACATAATCCATAAAAGAAAATGTTCCACAAAAGGTTAACTTGTATGGAACATTTCTAACTTTCTATTGATTTACCTTTTCCTTACTGTAGATAATATTACCAAGTCCACCATCTCGTCTTGTCATGGTTTCATCAATTTCTTTTGCTATAAATGCTGTATATCCCATAAAATTAAATGGCACATCATCTGTTCTTCCAGCTTTAATGTCTTCACATACGGCTAAAACGGAATCCAACATTTCCTTCGGAGCATCTCCATCCCCATGAGATAAGTACACTCTGTCATAACGTCCCTTGGTCTTTTTATCTAATTCTCTCAAAGTCTTCTCATATGAACTTACACCGAGTGTATGCTCATCAAAAAGGAATGTTAAGGGGTTACAAGCATCACCTAAAAGTAATGATCTCTCCTCTACGATCAAGATTGTAACTAGACCCGGGGTATGTCCGGCCCCTATGCAAATTTCCAGGGTAATTCCACCAAGATCGAAATGATCTCCTGGCGAAAGCGATTTATAACGATCACACGACTCAATAGGAATATAATCCTCTTCTTTAATCAGTGCAAATTTGTCACCCATAGTCATTTGAAGATATTCTTTTCGAATCGCAAATTCACTATGATTTACATGGACTTCCTTATCTAATGAATTCATATATACTTCATCAAATGCAGGTGAACCCATAGCATGATCTACATGACCATGTGTTAATAATACAAAAACTGGCTTATCTGTCAGTTTATTAATATACGCTTTTAAATCTCCAACTCCAGTACCTGTATCTATAAGGGCAGCTCGATTGTTTCCCTCCACTAAATACATTAATTCACCAGTTGGGCCAAAAATTCTTGTCACATGCTTTGAAATTTTACTAGATTTAAAGAATTGAAATTTTTCCATCTTATTTCCTCCTAAATCAATCCAGTTAAACATCCAATGAAATTCTAGAGAAATCTTGATATATGATCGGTTTCTATATTACCCTTAATAAATTAAGCTTTAACTGCAACTTCAGATACTTTTGCTTTCTTTTCTCTTCTTTGTATAGAATCAATACCGACAGCTGCTATAAGTACAAGCCCTTTAATTACACCCTGCCAATTAGAATCAACATTCATCAATTGTAAACCATTATTTAAAATACCAATAATCAATACACCGACAACAGCTCCTCCAACCTTTCCTTCTCCACCGGCAAAACTGATACCACCAAGGACGGCTGCGGTCATACAATCGAAAGGATAAGATGCGCCAGCACCCGGTTGAGCAGAGTTTGTCCGTGAAAGCATTATCAAAGCTGCTATACTAGTAATAAATCCGCAAAGAGCGTAAACGATATAAGTCATTTTTTCTATATTAATACCCGCTAAACGTGCTGCCTCACGACTTCCACCCATAGCATAAACATATCGTCCAAAATAGGTTTTTTTCAAAATAAACCAGGCTATTGCAACAACTACTCCAAAAATAATAACTGGTATAGGAATTGGTCCAATGTATCCTTGCCCTAACATGGCAAATCCTTCTGGTAACCCAAAGACAGGTAATCCTTTTGTAATTACAAAAGCTAAACCTTGTAACGCCAGCATGGTACCTAGAGTTACTATAATTGGCATTATATTTAATTTCACGGCAATTAACCCATTAACCGCTCCCATTAATGTACCAATAATAATACCTATGATACAAGCAGGTACTATACCCACCCCAAAATTAACCATAAGAATTCCAACAATCATACCATTGACGGCCATTTGACCACCTACAGAAAGATCCATACCACCGGAGATCATGACAAAAGTAACACCGACGACAACGATACCAAACATAGAGACTTGTCGTATAACATTCATTAAGTTTTCAAAACTTAAAAAGTTCGGAGTAGAAAATCCAAAAATAGCAATCACACATAACAAAAGAATATAAATTCCATATTTTTTATATAATTCATAAATACTCATAAGTAATTCCTCCCATCTTTCTATGAAGCCTGTTGCTCGCCACCTGATGCAAGATCCAAGATTTTAGTTTGATCAAATTCCTCTTTCGTCAGCATGCCCATCTGTTTTCCCTCTGCAATTACGATGATACGGTCGCTCATACCAATTAGCTCAGGCATCTCTGAAGACACGATCATAATGGCATATCCTGAATTTGCTAGTTCATTCATCAACTTATAAATCTCTTGTTTCGCTTGAATATCAATTCCGCGAGTAGGTTCATCAAAAATAATAACTTGAGTCTCGGCAGCCATCGTTTTTGCAATAACAACCTTTTGTTGATTACCACCACTAAGGTTGCCCACATTTTGAAGAAGAGAGGGTGCTTTTATCTTGAACTTCTTTTTATACTCCTCAGAAATTTCCATCTCTTTCTTTGTATTTACTATCCCGAATTTGCTGATCTTTTTAATAGAATTAATTACCGTATTCCATTGGATCGACTTACTTAAAAATGCACCAGAGTTTTTTCTATCCTCTGGTATTAGTCCAATTCCTTTTGCAATCGCATCTCCGGGAGATTTAATTTTTACCTCCCTTCCACTCAAAAATATTTTCCCATCCGTGCGACGAGCTGCACCGTAAATTAACTCCATCAACTCAGAACGGCCTGCACCAACCAAGCCTGCAAACCCGAGGATTTCCCCCTTATGTAATTTAAAGTTGATATTTTCCACTCCATTACCACTTAAATCTTCTACTCGTAATATTTCTTCACCAATATAATTTTTGCGTGTTGGATAACTTTCTGTTAAATCTCGACCAGCCATAAGTGAAACTAATTCTTGACGATTGGTATCGGATATATTTTTTGTGTCCACATAATTACCATCTCTCATGATCGATACTCTATCTGCAATTTCAAATAACTCCTCTAACCGGTGGCTAATATATAAAATTGTGACACCTTTAGATTTTAAATCTCGAACAATATCAAAAAGCATGTCGACTTCTGATACTGTTAAAGGAGCAGTTGGTTCGTCCATAATTAACACTTTAACATCACGGCTAACAGCTTTTGCAATTTCAACAATCTGTTGAAACGCTGGGGAAAGTTCACGTACCGGTTTATTTGGGTTAATTTTCACATTTAACTGGTCAAATATCTCAGCGGTTCGTCTTATACGCTCTTTATCATCCACAATGAAAGATCCAGGTTTTTTCTCTCCTAAAAATACATTATCTGCAGCTGACAGTGATGGAACTAAAGTGAATTCCTGGTAAATCACTTCTATTCCGTTCGCTTTTGCATACTGCGGATCCATCGCTTTATTCTCTTTTCCATTAATAGATATAATACCGCTATCTGGAGAAATGGCTCCAGAAATTATTTTAATCAATGTAGATTTTCCGGCACCATTTTCTCCAATAATTGCATGTACTTCCCCTCGAAGAAAATCTATCGATACATCGCTAAGCGCTTTTACGCCCGTATAAGATTTATGAATATCCTTGATCCGTAACACTGTGTTATTCGTCAATTTCACATCCTCCTTTTTAAGAAAAAGGGAAAAGCAACTATTGCCTTCCCCTTACTTTTATAAATAAGGAAATTATTTATTTAAATATTCATTAACATTTTCGATCGTTACTTTTTTATTGGTGCCAATAAACTTTTTGTCTAATGTTTCATCACCAATGGCTAAACGATAAGAACTATCTGAAACTTGTTCCACTAAATCACCCATATCAACGGTTCCACTAAACATACTACCAGCAGCAATTTCCTTCAGTCCCTGTTGAGTCAAATCGCATCCAAAAGCAGCATAACCATCACCAGTCTTACCCGCTGCTTTAAAAGCTTCTACTGCTTCTAATGCCATCGCATCACCGTAAGAAACGATTACCTTTGTTTCTGGATGCTTCTGAAGAACATTTTCGGCAAATGTATAACCATCACCAGGTTTCATCGCGTCTTGCTTCATAACTATAGTGCTATCTGGTAAAAGTTTTTGAAGAGTTTCTACTATTCCATCAGATCTTCTGGCCATGTCAGTACTCTGAGTACTAGTAATAACGGCAATTTCTGTTTTGCCACCATAAGTTTCATTTACAAAATCTGCTGCCATCTCAGCAATTTTGGTTCCAACATCCGTATTATCAGCAACCATAAGATGGTCATAATATTTTGTCTCTACACCAAGTGCCATAACCTTGATGCCCTTATCCATTGCGGCTTTCAATGCTTCATCAGTAGAACCATCAGCAACCATTGCAATGATTTCGTCAACATTTCCTACTGTGTAGTTTTCAATTGCCGAAACAGCTTTACTTGAATCCATTTCAAAACTAGTAGTTTCAACTGTATACCCTTTTTCCTTAAGATTTTTGGTAACACCATCAACCAAATTAATAAAAAATTCGCTTTGAAGAGTTGGAACTAAGAATCCAATCTTCTTTGTAGCTGTTTTTGTTGAAGTAGTTGATTCTGTTGGCGATGATGTCGTTGGCTTCATACTGCAGGCAACCATGCTAAGAACTATTAATACAGAAAATATTGCTAAAACAACTTTTTTCATAGTAAATCTCCCCTTTTAATATATTTTTATAAAATGGAATCGCTTTCAATATAAAGTATAATTTTCTTTATTTAGAGTATCAATGAGAGTAAATTTAGATTTAGGTAGATAATATTAATTAATTTGGCCTTAATCTATTCATATAGTGAAAATTATGGGAAGAAAAAAATAACCATCTAGAATTTTAGAATGGTAACAAGTCATTTTTCAGTTGGAACTATATGGTCATTATAGAATTCTCCAACTTACTAATCTATTAGTTCCCTTTAATAATTTCCCCATTTTTAATAGTTAGAATTCTATCGCATTTATCCTCAATTTTACGTGTGCTCGATACAATTAATATAAAGGCTGTTCCTTCCTTAGTGAGTCTGCTCATAAAATCGAAAATTAAATTTTGACCATTTATGTCACACTTCAAAAAAGGTTCAAACATTATCACAACCTGTGGATGGTAAATATACCACCGTTCAAGTAATACAGCGATCCTCTCATTTCTATTCAGTTCTTTCACACTAGAGTTATTTAATTCATCAATAATTCCATTTACGATTGTCATCTGCAACTTGGTTAACTTATTACTTACAAATCCTAAAATACCACTTGCTTTTTTCATTGAAGGAAGAAGAATATTCTCTTCAATACTCAAATTTTCCAGCAATTCGTCCTCGTTTCCTAAACTGCTAATAGAAACAATCTTTTTTGAAAGCAATCCATGAATATTTTTATAATAAAGTTGTTTTCCATTTAGATACATCATCATACTTTCCTGATGTTCCCTTCCTGACAGAAGACAAAAAAGTTTTTCTTTTTCCATGATGTCAAAACCATTCAACACGACGGTTTCACCTTGCTTAACATATAAATTTATAGGCGGAACTGACTCATTCAATACAAGATTTTTAACTTCAAATGCGATATCTTTAGTTGTTGATAAGGAATCTTTATTGTCCATTTTAAGAGAGAAATTAACCATGTACTTCTCGACCATGTCTTCTTTCAATTGAACAGTATCCATTTTTTTTGAAATTTGACCATCTCTAAAAAAGACTACTTTATTCGAAAAAAATTGTACTTCTTCAAAGTATTCACAACAGATGATAAAACTTAATCCGTCTTTCTTTAAACGTTGTAAGACTGCCTGAAGAAATATTAATTCTAAAGAAGAATAGGAGGAAAAATTCCTTTCGAAAATAACTATTTTTGCACCACTACTAACTGCTTTAATCAGTTCGACCAGATGCTTTTGTGCTTCACTAAGTGCTCTAACATGAATGTTAGGATCAAGTTTTAGCCCAATACTACTTAAAAGTCTTAAAGTTTGAGAATAAATTAATTTTCCTGGAATCATGATTTTTTTTAAACTATTGTTTCGGATAACAAAAATATTTTCTGAAATGGTTAAATCATCAATCAAAGCGCTTTTTTGAGTTATTATATATATACCTTCCCTATTTGATATTTCCGGATTAAAAAGGTTAACACGCTTTTCATTGATAAAAATGTTGCCACTTAGGATGGGTAATTTACCACTTAAAATATCCAGTAGAATGGATTTACATGAGCCATTTGATTCCATAAGAGCTACTGTTTCGCTTTTATATACGTTTAAATCAATATGTGATATTCTAATTCCCTGTTCTGATTCTGCAATAAGGTTTTCAACTCTAAGAATTTCTTGTCTCATGTTCACGCCACTAGGCTTTTAAAAAGCCATTTTACTCCTTTAATTGTATTGTAAAAAAGCTACTTTATTTTTAACAATAGGTAAAGTAATTTCAACATCTGTGCCCAAATTCAAGGTACTATATAATTTTATACCATAATCCTCACCAAAAATTATCTTAATTCGATTATTTACATTGGCCAGTGCAATCCCGTTGCTAAGTGAACTTTGTTCTTCTTCAACAGCAAAAACCTCACCACATATCTTTTGGTTAATGGTCTCCAACGTGTCAGCATCCATTCCAGAACCATCATCTGAAATAGTAATAAGAAGTCTAGATTTCGTTTGTATGATATCAATGATGACTTTACCTTCCTCTGCTTTTGTTTCCAATCCATGGTATATTGCATTTTCAACAATGGGTTGAATGGTTAATTTTGGCAAATAATAGTCAAAAACTTCATTGTCTTCTTCATCTAAATTAATATTTAATTTGAATTTATTATTAAATCTATAATTTTGAATAGAAAAGTAATTTTTTATATTATTGATTTCATCCCTAAGAGTTACAAGATAATCCTTTTGGCTTATGCTATATCTAAAAAGCGTTGATAAGGCCTCTACCATTTTTGCTATTTCATCTGCTTCTTCTATAATCGCTTGGCCACGAATTGATTCAAGAGTATTATAAAGAAAATGTGGATTAATTTGACTTTGTAAAGCATTTATTTGAGACTGTTTGTCCAACATTTTTACAGAACTTTCGAATCTAAGCTCTTTTTCACATTGTTGAACAATTTTACAAACCTCATTCAGATGATAGTCTTGAGTTGCCCACCCATCGCTCAAACAAGCTTTCCAATCACCACCTTCTATAATTTTATTTAACTTTAAATCTCTCCGCCTTATAGGGAGCAAAATATAAAAGTATATACTATAAATCATGTACGCAAATAAAAAACTTAGTAAAATTAATATAGTTATAACGGAAATATTACATACTATAAAAAACATTATTAGGCTTAAAATAATAATGTAAATGATCCCTAATTTTCTAAAGAGTTTTATAAAATTCATATCAGTACACCTCTTTAAGAATACAGCTTTCTATATTGAGCTGGTTTTATCCCGACAGTCTTTGTGAAAATTTTACTAAAGTACTTTGCATCCTTATACCCAACCTTTTCGGAAATAACTGCAATTTTATCTTTTTCATTTCGTAAAAGATCTTTTGCGGCCTCTATTCTTACTTTACAAAGGTAATCAATAAAGTTTTCACCGGTTTCTTTTTTAAATATCACACTAAAATACACTGGGTTTAAGTTTACGATATTGGCAATATCCTCAAGTACTATTTTATTTGCATAATTTTCATCAATATATTGTTTCGCCTCACGAATTGGTTTGAGATCTTTATTTAATTGTATCTCTTCATAATTTTTCAATATAATGGTTAATCTTTCTTTTAACTGGTGTACCAATGTTTGTACCGAAAAAATGCCAGTTATTGTTTTAATCATTTCATTTTTACTTTGAACAAAATTTTCATTGCTTTCCATTTGAATCAAATTAAAAAATGAATCCACCAATTGAATCGCCAAATTATAATAATCACTTGGATTAGCCATTGGTTCTTCAATCATCTCATCGAATGCTTGATCAATTAGGCTACAAAGCTTAATCGTATCGAAACTTTTTATTATTTGATTTAATGAGTTATTAAATTTTTTAATTAAAGTGCTACCTGACTTTGATAGATAATAATTATAATGATCTGCATTTATTTTTCGTCTAGTCCCTACTACAATGCGGTACTGCAATCCTGTTAGAGCTGAATTCAAGGAATGATTAATGTTAGAAAACAAGTTCTCCACACTTCCTATTCCCATCGTAATTTCATAATTATTAAAGCCATAAACATAATTTTCAATTGTTGAAAATAGAGAGCTGAATTCGTCATTTATTTTATTACTTTGTTCTTCCTGAAAATTCATAACACAACATAATATCTGTTCATTCCAAGTAGCTACTAAACTATCATTTATATAAGGGTTCAAAGCCTGATGAATAAGATTAGCCAATTTTTCCATAACAAGATTATCCTGAAGATAATCCCTTTCATCTAAATTCTTGTAATCTAGGATAAAGGTAATTGCTTGGAAAAACCCTCCCTCAAAATTCAAAGAATATAAATTATTAACAACTTGTATATCATTGTTTTCAAGCTTGTTCGTAATTAATTTTTCTACTAGTTCTCTGTGAAGAGCATTCCTACTTTTATGTAGTTGATCTTGAATTAGAACTTGATTACTATGATTCCTCATATCATTTAGCTTTTCTTTTGTTATTTTTCTCAAAACTTGGTTTAATTCATCTTTATTAATAGGTTTAATCAAATAGTCCTCAACCCCATATTTCAAAGCACTATGTGCATATTCAAAATACCGATAACCACTTATTACCACAAACTTAGTTCCAAGTTTTAATTCTTTCACTTGACGTATTAATTCCAAACCATCTATCTCGGGCATTCTAATATCGGTTATTACTACATCCGGCTGGTATTTGCGAATTAACTCAAGAGCTTCACTCCCATTGTGGGTTATAGCAATAAGATCCATACCGAGCTCGTCCCAAGAAACAAGTTTTTTGATAAGTTGCGCAACCTTATTTTCATCATCTGCAATAATAGCGGTAAACATATATTTCCACTCCCTGATTTTTTAAAATTTTACCAAAGTACTGAGAGCATTTTATACCTCTATAACCAATCTTTTAAAAAAAAGAGAATCTTTTATAGATTCTCCTTTTTAAAAAATCAATATTAAAGATCGTTTTGTATGGTTTTTGCACCACGATCATTTCTTTTACTCACCTTCTAGGAAGTTCTGCAGATCCTTGGCAAATTTCACTGGATTCTTTGCTATCAGGAAATGATCGCCATGTTCTTCTTTTGAGTAAACATAGAGAGTAGAGTTAGGCATAACCGAATGCATCCAGCGCTGGCTTGGCAGATGCTGACTATATTTACCCGTAAAGATTGCTGTCGGCACATTAATCTTTTTAGTGATTACATCGCGCCAGTCGTTGCTGCAATGATCAAACATTATCAGTATCATGTACTTCATGTCTTTTTTGATGAATTGAGACGATAAGCTCCTCGAATTCTCAGAATACGGAGTATTTGGAGCATTAACGCTGCTGTCCATAATAGGAGGACCATTTTCAGATGTAAACGCACTGATCAATTGCTCCGCATGGTCGTACATTACGCCTGCATTTAATCTTTCCTCTTCTGTCATTCCTGAACGACTTAGAATGGACGGAGGCTGGTCGACAAAAGCGATCTTGTTGATTCCTTGAGTTCCGTAGAGGTCAATATAACTCCACAAAACGGCAGCTCCCATTGAGTGCCCAGCAAAATCTGCAGATTTGATACCAAGGTGCTCCGTAAACTCCTTAACATCCGTGGCATATCGGGAAATTCTATTTCCATAATAGACCTTTTCTGACAATCCTTGGTTGCGAAAATCAAGAGAGTAAACACGGTATTTTTCACGGAGAAGGTACATCACGTTAATGAAGTGTGTGCCGTTACCTGACCATCCGGGAAGAAAAATGAGTGGTTTTCCGGTTCCTATAGCCCAATACTTCAACTCCACACCATCACTTGTTTCGAACGAATCGATTTCCAGTCCCTCAAAGTCTGTTAGTTTAGAAGGTATTCCTTTAATTTCATTTGGAAATGTGAAGTCTTCACCAAGTACGGATGTGACTAATCCTGCAATTGAATTCTTATTCATGTCATATACCCCCATAATTTTGATACCAAAATACCGATTTGGTGATTATAGTTCTACATAAAGAATACAACAGATTTTCGAGCTTACTTTTTACCCACCATAACCAAAATTAGGATAGATTTTCAATTAAAATAGCCGTTCCTTGGCCTCCTCCTGCACAGAGTGCAGCAATACCGAAACGCCCACCTCTTCGTTGTAGCTCGTACATTAGAGTAACTACGATTCTAGTACCAGATGCACCTACAGGGTGACCAAGTGCAATTGCTCCTCCATTAATATTCATTTTTAACGGGTCAATGGAAAGTTCTCTTTGAACGGCTAGAGCCTGAGCTGCAAATGCTTCATTAATTTCAAACAAATCGATGTCCTGAATGGAAAGCTTTCTTCTTTCTAGTAATTTTTGAATAGCTGGTATTGGCCCAATTCCCATTATTTCTGGTGAAACTCCAACAGATACCCAATCCACAATGGCTGCTTTTGGTTTAAGCCCTAGATCACTAGCATTTGATTCAGTCATTAAAAGAACAGCTGCCGCCCCATCATTTCGTCCACATGAATTCCCTGCTGTAACTGTCCCAGCCTTCTTAAATGCAGGTTTCAAACTTTGAAGCTTTTCTAAAGTCGTTTCAGGACGTGGATGCTCATCTGTATCAAACACATGCTCTCCTTTTTTCGTTTTGATTGCAAATGGGACAATCTCATCCTTAAATTTACCTGTATTGATTGCTTCCCAAGCTCTTTTTTGACTCAAAAGAGCAAACTCATCCTGGTCTTCACGAGGAATATTAAATTTAGCAGCAACATTTTCTGCCGTTATCCCCATTCCCATGTCTTCACCATAGATCTCTTTTGGTTGATGGCCCGCTTCTAGATTTGAATCTACTAAATAAGACTTGTCTCCCCCAAACCTTGAACCTCGTAAATAGATGGGGGTTCCACTCATACTTTCTGTTCCTCCGGCAACGATAATCTCTGCCTGCGCTGATTGGATTTGTTGAACACCTGATGCAATGGATTGTATCCCTGAAGCACATAATCTGTTTACTGTAAATGCAGGGGACTCCACAGGAATTCCCGCTCGTATGGCCGCTACACGTGCAACGTTCGATGACTCTGTGGTTTGTCGAACTTCACCTAAGATGACTTCATCTATTTTGTTTGCAGGAACATTTGTTTTTTCAAGTAATTTTTCAATCACATGTGCCGCTAAAAAACCGGAATTAATGTCTTTTAAACTCCCCCCGTATCGTCCGATTGCCGTACGGACACCATCTATTATTACCACTCTTTCACTCATTTCTTCTCCCCCTTATAAACCGTATTTAGTTAGCCCTATTTGAAACTAGGTAAAATTTATAATGAAATTAATGATTGGCAGGATAATAATTAATAATCCTGAATTCAACACGATACTTGAATTGGCAAGATCAATATCCAAATCGTAAATTTGAGTTGGAATGACAGATACAAATGCTGGTGGCATAACTGATAATATTAATATAGCTTTTAACACCAGGCCATTCTCTAATTCTCCCATCCCTATAAAATAAGCAAGACTTATTATACAAAATGGAACCAAAACAAATTTAACACATGAAATACTAATACTTTCTTTTATATATTTTCTGATGGCCTTTAACTTAATATGATAACCAATTGGCATCATTAACAATAAGGTTGCCATGGGTACTAATAGGTCAATTAGCATGCTGTAAAATTCTGGCCGTTCTATTGAAGAAACACTTAAAGTTCCTCCTACCGTAATCCCTAAAACCGCTACAATAATGAACGGGTCCTTTGCAAGCCTCAAAATAATATGGAGGAACTTTTCTTGTGTATGCTGAGTTTTAGCATAGGACCTCGCAATTGGATAACCAATTGTATAATAGATAAAATCCTCAAATAAACGGAATAAAGCTACATAAACTAAACTTGCTTCACCCAAAAAGGAAAAACAAAAGATTGTACCAAATAACCCCAAATTAGTAAAGGAACCGGATACAAACATGGATCCCTTTCTCTTGTTATCCAGCTTAAGAAATTTAGATAATATGATTGCAAATATTCCACCTAAAATGATACAAATGGCTCCGAGAATCGGTAAAAGCGCAAGCTTAGGGTTATCTATATTTATCGTCCAAAAAACACCAATAAATATAATTGGGTTTATTATAAAAAGCACTAGTTTAGTCGAATAAACATAGATACGATCCACATACTTTATTTGGTTATGGAGTTCCGCCCATTTACTTGCAATACCTAAACATACACCAAAAAAAATAATCAAGAATGGAAATAATAATTTCTCTATATGATTCACTCCTGTAAATCCTAGTCAGTTGCTCCGAAAAGCTAACCGAAAAAAGTTATTTTACTATCAAGAAATTAAAACAAGCCTCATGACTAAATTGGGGCTAGAACACGGCATTACTGTCCAAGCCCCATATGGCAGCGATTATTTATTATCTTTAATATGTTGAAGTTCAAGTACATTTCCATCTGGATCATAAAGGAAAATTTGATACCATCCTTCGATAGACCATTCACCCATATCGGAGAAAGCTACATTGTTCTCTACTAATCTCTTTTTAACAGCTTCAATGTCGTCAACACGGAAAGCTACATGTCCCGTCAGAAGCGGATTAACATAATGTTTCGTTTTAAAACCATTATGCAGATCCATTGTCGCGATATGAACTTGGTTTCCGTTCTCATCTACTAAAAATCTTGTTTCTCCATCATATTGATTTAATATTCTTCCACCGTTCATTTCCTTACTTTCAGTCAAGCCCAATATATCTCTATAAAAGAAGGTCATTTCTTCAATATTATTTGTACTATAATTCCTATGGTGCAATTGAATATCCATTTTATGATCTTCTGGTTCTGCATCAACTTGTTGAACTTCAATGCAATTACCATCTGGGTCATATAAGAAGATTTGATACCACCCCTTAATTGACCATTCGCCAAAATCAGAATAAGGTACATTATGTTTATCTAATCTGGCTTTTAATTCCTCAATATCATCTGTACGAAATGCTAAATGGCCCGTTAGAAGCGGATTAACATAGTGCCCTGTTTTAAAACCATTAAATAGATCCCTTGTCGCAATATGAACTTGATAATCTCCGCCCGCAGATAAAAATCGGGTATAAGTATCATACCCTCGACCCGAAACTTCCTCCCCGCTCATTTCTGTACTTTCTTTTAAACCTAATACATTTTTATAAAAAGAGGTCATTTCATCCACATTATTCGTACTAAAATTATAATGGTGTAATGTAATTTTCACTTTATTCACTCCTAAATTTTTTAATATCTAAAAATAAATAATCCTCATTTGATCTAAATCATGGACGTAGTAAAACTTTTACTCCTTCACCATTCAACGCAACTCTAAACGCTTCTGCAAATTCTTCTAATGAAAATCGGTGAGTAATGGATGGCGTAACATTTAATTTATTTTCCAGCAGAAGTTGTTCCATTAAGTCCCAAGTCTCCCACATAATGCGACCAGAAATTCCACTTATGGTTATTTCTTTTGTTGCTACACTAGATAAATTTACCGGAACGTCTCCAGGGAACAATCCAACCATCACAGCTTTTCCGCCTTTTTTTAAATATGGAAGCGCTTCATTAAATGCGCGACCATTCCCTGTCGTTTCTATTATCACATCCACTTTGTTCTTTCCACTGAATATAGAGGATAGCGGTGTTTCAGTCGGGTTAATAACCTTAAAATCACCGCACTGCAATGCAACATCTAATCTTATTTGTTTTAAATCACTAATATACACGGAATCAGCACCTAAAGCTAAGCTTGCACATGCTGAGTAAAGGCCTATTGGACCAGCACCAAGAACCGCTACATTTTTCCCCTGTACATTCCCAACTTGAGCTGCATGCACTCCTACTCCTAAAGGTTCGAGAATGGCAGCAACTTCTTCTGGAATGGAATCAGGTACTTTACGCAGGCAGACTTCCGGAACAACTGCCCATTCTGCAAAACAACCATCGATATGAAGACCAAAATAAGTTAAATTCTCGCAAATATGTTGGCTCCCATTTTGACATAATTCACACTCACCACATGGTATATGAGTCTCAACACTGACACGGTCGCCTGCTTGAAAAGATGTAACACCATATCCAAGTTCAACAACTTCTCCAACACATTCATGACCCGAAATACCAGGAACTTTAAGCCCAACCTCTGCTGCCCAGTTATCCCACTGATAAATGTGAAGGTCGGTTCCACAGATTGTGGTCAATTTGATACGAATTAGTACTTCTCCTCTTCCAGGCTTAGGAATTTCTGATTCTTTAAATGTAAATCCAGGTGCCGAACTTTCTTTAACAAGAGATTTCATTGTTTTGACAAGCGATTTATTTGTCATAATGTCACACACCTTACAAAAAGTAGATTTACCACTGTGAATCCTAAAACTATTTACCACTAAATACGGGTGGTCTTTTTTCAACAAAAGCTCGGATGCCTTCAAAACGGTCTTCCGTATGTAAACAACGGCCATAGTAGTCATTTTCAATTTCCCTAGCTTCACTTTCAATCCTTCCCTGTATCTCGTTAACGGATGACTTACAATTTTGAACGGCAATCGGAGCATTTCTTGCAATACTTTCAGCAAGCTCAATGGCTCTACTATGAATAAGGGACGAATCCGTTAACTCATTTAATAATCCTGCCCGATTAGCTACTTCTGCTGTAACGAACTTACCCGTAAATAACCATTCTTTCGCAATATGCGTAGAAACCCTTCGCTGCAATAATCGAGAACCTCCTCCCCCCGGCATAATGCCGCGAGTTACCTCTGGAAGACCAAAAACAGCCTTTTCTGAAGCGAGGATCATATCGCAATTTAATGCTAATTCGAAACCTCCTGCTAGTGCATATCCATCCACTACAGCAATAACTGGTTGAGGTAACTCGGCAATCGCATTAAACATTTCAGCAAAGAGTTCATGGTGACGATGAAATTCTTCTTCCGATATTCCATTTCTTTCTTTTAAATCTGCACCAGAACAAAATGCTTTAGAATCAGATGAAGTTAACAACACAACACGAACTTCACTATTGGAGATTTCCTGACAGATGTCAATAATTTGCTTCCCCATTTCTGTGTTAAAGGCATTACGAGCTTCCGGTCGGTTTAAAACCATTTTTCCAATTGTCCCATTTTCACCTATTCTTTCCCATGTAACAAAGGCCATATCTTCACTTCCCTTATTTTGATAAAGAATCAATCTTCAACACTCATATTCTCAGACAACTAAACCCGAAATAGGTTTGCTTCTCTTTTACACTACTTTACTAGCCCTAAGTTTTTCAATTTCCACATCTGTATAGCCTAGTTGGGACAGTACTTCATTTGTATGTTCTCCAAGCAGAGGTGGATATTGCCTTACTTTACTAGGAGTGTCCGAAAATTTAACTGGAAATCCTGGCATTTTTAAATCCTTTATAAAAGGATGTTCAACCTCAATTATCATCTCTCTCTCTTTAATTTGAGGATGGTTGAGAACTTGATCAATTGTATGTATTGGGCCGCATGGTACCCCTGCCTCTTCCATCTTTTCAAAAATGTCTTTACTTTGCATTAGAACAATTCTACTTATCAGGATAGGAATGAGTTCGTCTCGATTGGCAACCCTGTTTTGATTGGTTTTAAAACGGTCATCCTCCAACAAATCTACCCAATCCATGGCTAAGCAGCATTTCTCCCAGAGTCTATCATTACCGACTGCGAGAATAATATATGAATCTTTTGTTTGAAAGGATTGATATGGAACAAGAGTTGGATGCGCCGACCCCATTCTTCCTGCAGGTTTTCCAGTTGCTAAGTAGCCTGTCGCCATATGGTTTAGCAACATGACCTGTCCATCTAATAAACTCACATCTAGTAATTGCCCTTTCCCAGTCTTGAGTCTGGAAAATAGAGCACTTAGTATTCCGTAAGCTGCAAACATTCCTGTTGATAAATCTACGATTGACATTCCTGCCTTAACTGGTGGTCGATCGGGGTCTCCAGTAATACTCATTAAGCCACCAAAGCCTTGTAACAACAAATCATAACCTGCCCTATGCTTTTCTGGACCCGTCCGTCCAAATCCAGAAATGGAGCAGTAAATTAAGTTTGGATTAATTCCCTTTAATTCTTCATAACCAAGTCCCATTTTATCCAGGGCACCAGTTCTGAAGTTTTCTACTAAAACATCCGCTTCCTTGACTAATTTATAAATAATTTCTTTACCTTCTTTACTCTTTAAATCTACTGTTATACTTTTTTTATTTCTATTAGCTGTTAGATAATAACAACTTTCTCCATCCCATGAAGGAGGAGTGAATCTTCTGGCTTCGTCTCCTTTTTCGGGTTGCTCTACTTTAATGACATCTGCTCCAACATCACCTAGTAACATAGCACAAAAGGGACCAGCAAGGGTTCGGGATAAATCAAGGATTTTAATACCTTCTAGTGGTTGCATGTGCATCTCTCCTTACTTTTAATCTAGTATCTTAGATATTTCGTGCTCCCAAGCTTTTGCCACCATCAACGTGCAAGACTTGGCCTGTAATATATCTAGCTTCTTCTGACGAAAAAAACAAAACCGTATTTGCAATATCTTCTGGCTCTCCAATTAATGGAGTTGGCTGGGCTTTAATAAGATTATCTTGCACCTTCTGAGGAAGACTACGAATTAAAGGAGTATCAATTAATCCCGGTGCAATACAGTTTACTGTTATATTAAATTTGGCAAATTCAAGTGCCAATGAACGTGTTAAACTGACAAGACCTCCCTTAGATGCGGAATAATTTGATTGTCCAACCTGTCCTAACCATGCACGTGAAGAAATATTGACAATACGGCCATATTCGGCTTCTTTCATATGTTCCAATACAACTTTGGAACATATCCATGCACCCTTTAAATTGACATTCATCACAAAATCAAAATCTTCCTCCGGCATATTTAAAATCAAATTATCTCTAACTACTCCTGTATTGTTAATTAAACCATCAATTTTTCCATATCTAGCAATGATCTCTTTTACCATCACTTGTACTTCATCCATTTTTGTGATATCGGCTTTTAGACTAATCGCTTTTTGACCTTTTTCAGTTATATCACTTACAACCTTTTCAGCCTTTTCCATGTTTACATCATTAATCACTATTCTTGCACCATTTTGTGCTAATTTTTTTGCAATTCCTTCCCCAATACCACTTCCAGCTCCAGTAACTAAAATGACTCGATTTTTTACATTCATATTTACTAATTCCTTTCTAATTTTAAATATGACAAACATGAATTGGATATGTTACTTCAACTGTTACCATCATCTCCGTGAATTTTCTAGTTATAAGGTTATCAGACAAGTCGAACAAGATTCTACATAACTCACCTATTAATAAACGCTTTCATTTTTCAGTTTATTTAGAATGCATTTGAAAATCTACTTTATTATTTATAAGGTTATCAGACATAATGATAAAAAATAAAGAACTTTAATAAAAAAATAACATATAGCCATTCTAAATGTCTATAAATTATTTTAAATTATCGGAAAATTCCCTAAAAAAGCACCAAGGAATTTTACCCCTTGGCACTTTTTTAATCTCAAAAATTAATTATATTTTGATTTCATGTATCTTCGTAGCTCGGTTTCAAAACGTTCTAGATGATCCTTCATACATTTATGAGCCTTCTCAACATTTTGTTCTAAAATAGCTTGATATATATTTTTATGTTCTTCTAATAGAATGTTAGATGTTGATGGATTACTAAATCCTACCTTACGTATTTCTCTCATAGCTTTTTCCATTTGTTCAGAGATGGTATCTAATAATTTTACCATAATGGAGTTTTGAGTTGCTTGAGCTATAATATGATGAAAGAACATATCTTCTTTTTCACTTTCCTCTTTGTTTAATACATTTAACTCCATTTGATTTAATACATGTTGGAACTTTTTTAAATCATTATTTTTTCTATTCCTAGCTGCTAACTCCACATTTGATAATTCTAATGATTTTCGTGCTTCCATTAATTCAAGAATGGTTTTGTCACTCAAGAGCAATCCGGAAAAGTCTGGGATTCCAACGTCATCTTGGACAATTTTACACACTGTACTTCCTTCGCCTTGTCTGGATTCTATAAGCCCCATAATTTTCAAGGCACTTAGAGCTTCTCTAATTGTAGAACGTCCAACTGAGTAGAGTTGACACAATTCTTTATCAGATGGTAATTTTTCTCCTGGTTTTAATTTACCATCTAAGATTTGTTGCTTTATATGATCTGCAATTTTTTCATATATTCTTACAGTCGTCATTTTTAGTGGCTCCATGTTTTCCTCCTATACGCAAAAATTAACAGTTTTCTAAAAATTCTCAATAATATATGGACTAAAAAAAAGTTCTTTGTTAATATAATTTTAGAAATGATACCGATTTCACTAATAGTTCCTGTCTGACAATCTAGTTGTCATACATACATCATACCACATTACTTAATGATTTTGGTATTGTCCCTTTTTTAATGATTTCAATATTAAATTCGCATTGTTTTTTATTTTTACAAAGTTGTCTGATAATCTTACATATTAAGTTGTCAGATAACCTTATAATAAATAAAATCAGACAAAGGAGGTTTTTATACTTAATATGTTAACTAATTTTTAGCTCTTTCCTACCAAATAGATAGATTAAAAAGTACAAATTCATTTCAAAAAATAATTACGGATAGTGGGAGGAAATAAATATGTCGACAAGCAAAGGGCGAATTGGATTTATTGGAGTTGGAACAATGGGTAGACACATGGTTAATAACCTCTTAAAAGGTGATTATGAAGTATTTGTCTATGATAGGAAACAAGAAGCGTTAGATTATGTTGCTTCCATGGGAGCAACACCTGTTAAAACGTTGAAAGCATTAATTGAGAAAAGTGAAATTGTATTTGTAGCCGTTCTTACTGATGATCAAGTTAAATCAGTTATTGCAGGTGAAGGTGGATTACTAGAATATGCTACACCTGAGAAACTGATTGTTGTTAATAGTAGCGTTAGTCCACAAACCGTTCTTTCGATGGCGGACTTAGCCATTCAAAAAGGGATCCATGTGATTGATGCACCTATGAGTGGAGGTGAACCTGGGGCTATTGAAGGTACTCTTACCTTTATGGTAGGAAGTAATAATCAGCAATTGTTTGAGCGAATCAAACCTATTTTAGATCATTTAGGAAGTAATATTTTCTATGTCGGTCCAACAGGATCAGGAGAAGCTATAAAACTGTCAAACAATCTAATGGCACTATGTAATAACTTAATAGCTTTAGAAGCTGTTAAATTAGCAAAAGGTTATGGTATATCTGAAGAACAACTTATGGAAGTTGCACAACTAAGTACTGGAAATAGCTTTATAGTTGAAAACTGGGATTATTTCGGCAATATAATGCAAACGCATTCATTAGCAGGAACAAAAGATGTTTATACATTCCTTACAAAAGACATAAAACTTGCGGTTGAATCTGCAAACGCCATCGACCTGTTCTTACCGATTGGCGGGCTTTGCTGGCAACTTTCTGAAGCGGAATTAGAAGCAAGAGATATTTCCAATAGGGAATCTGGACGCATTTACAATTCACCATTTACAACTCAAGTTTAACTAATTTCAAATTTCTTTAATAGCTATTAGTCTAATCCAACATAAAGTTTAATAGGAAAAAACCTTGTAGGCTGTCTGCAAGGTTTTTTCTATTAGTATTAGTTAGTAGACTTTGTGTTTCAAAGATTACCCCCTTTTAAGAAATCATCTGGTCTCTGATTGCACTAAAAAAACAACAACACCTTATTAAAAGCCTTAAAAAGGCTTTTTAATAAGGTGTTGTTAAAGCGCTTACTTGTCACGTATCTGCTAACTCTATTTTTTGATTGATTTGTTGCACATTATTGTTTTGCTTTTCGTATTTCTTAGCTAGAAAAGCCACATAAATTGGCAATAGTATTCCTGATGTTACACATGCAGCAGCAATTTGTACCGTAGCAATGCCTACTTCAGGAGCAAAGGTTGCGCTTACAGTAGCAATAGCTGCAGGAGTGGCAATCGCATTTCCTGCAACCGCACCTTCAGCTGCACCTACAATTGGATTCCAACCCATTTTTTTAAAGATAAATGAACATGTTGTACCTGTTAACAAAACAGTTAATACACCTAGAGCAATACCTGCCAAGCCACCTTCAAGAATAGCATTTAAATTAATTGTCATTCCAAGTCCAAACGCCATAAATGGAATAAGAGCATCGACTCCTTTTGTTAAGAAATCTCTCATCTCATAATCTATATTACCTAAGATCATACCTAATATGATAGGTAATAGTACTGCAATAAAATCTATTATCGAGAATAAATTTCCACCAAACCCCATTGCACCAAACATAGCTAAAGCAATCATGGTTAGAAACGGACCATCGTTTAAAGATAAAACTCCAATTGCAGCTCGGTCATCCTGCTTCCCAAATTGACTAGAAATGGCGATATACATAGTACCGTTACTATTGGTCATAGCAGCTATAATTGCCAAAGGTGCAAGACCTAAAAATAAACCGTTGGGACCGGCAAATATATACGCTGCAATACCAAAAAGTGCACCAATGATCCACTTTGTGACTAACATAGTTGTTCCTTTTGCCAGGGCACTCTTTGCGGTTTTCAAATTAATTTCAGCACCAATACAAACAAAGAAAAAAGCTATTAAAGGAATAACCCCATTGATAAACAAAGCTTCAGTAAAACCACCGATTCTTAATAAGTTAGGTGCAAAGCTGTTTACAATTGCACCTAAGAATAGTGGTACAATCATAATTCCCCCAGGAATTCGATCTAAGGTTCTTTTTATTGGTACCATAATGATCCTCCTACTTAATAGTATTTTATCTAGCTTTAACCATATATTTTAGATTTTATTTATGATGTACTCTATGTTGTTCTTTTCTGTCTCCATAATTAATTTTGTTAGGCTATCAGATAACTCGCTTTATTAAATTATCAGATATAACCCGACGCAAAGGTTTTCTATTTAGTTGCTTCCCATTTGTTCAATTGTTTCTAACTTAAGTATGCGAGCACTAGGAGACTGTATCTTACAAGTTTTAATCAATACCACTATGCATATAGTTCAACCTCCTACACTTAATTTCTTTCAATCCTCCTTACTACTATTATTTATTAACCCCTAAGCTCTTTATATTATAAGGTTATCAGACAACATGACTGTTGGATTTCCTGACAACCGTATATCAAAAAAGGACATCTTTCAAACCTTCAAAAAAATGTTCACTATCCATGTAGGAAAAAACTGCGTTTATTTATGTATGGTTAATAGGTTATCAGACAACTCGTTATCTTGAAGCGAACTCTAAGAAAACTCCTTAGAATATCCACCTGAAAAAGAAAGCCCTTACAAATGATATATTACCAAATGAAATTTTGTTTGTCTACGGAATTTTCTGAATATTTTTATCTAATTGCGATTAGGAAATAATGGCCCTTCCTGCAAGTGGTGCAATTATACTAAATATAAAAAAATCCGATGAGCTATTGCCCATCAGATTTTTTTAACAATTTTATTATTTATAATCTAAATGTTCTCCATTACTTGCAATAACCTCTTTGTACCAATAAAATGAATTTTTCTTTATACGACGTTTTGTTCCTCTGCCCATGTCGTCCTGGTCAATATAAATGTACCCGTATCGTTTTGAAATTTGGTTGGTTGAAGCACTTATCATGTCAATGCAGCCCCAGCTTGTGTATCCGAATACATCGACGCCATCAGCAATGGCTTCTTTCATTTGCTTTATATGTTCTATTAAATAAGTAATCCTGTAGTGATCGTTTATAATATCACCTTCTTCTAATATATCGATGGCTCCTAGCCCATTCTCGGCAACAAATAATGGTTTTTGATAGCGGTCATATAGTTGGTTTAAAGCACTCCTTAACCCCTTAGGATCGATTTGCCAGCCCCATTCGCTCTTAGGCAGGTATGGGTTCTTGATTCCTCCAACTAATAGATTACCTTCCGCACCCTCGAGTTCTTCCGGGTTTGCACTAACAGTACTTGACATATAGTAGCTAAAGGATACAAAATCTACCGGATAATCCCTTAAGATTTGTTCATCCTCCGGTTCTACCTCAAGGACGACATTCTTTTCGGCAAACATCCTGGCTGTGTAGGCAGGGTAATAGCCTCTTGCCTGAACATCACTAAATAATAATGCATCACGCTGTCTTTCCGTTGTTTTCTGGAAATCGTCCGGTGCGCAGCTATATGGGACAAACAGCGTATAGCTAATCATGCAGCCCATTTTTGCCTCTGGATCAATTTCTTTTAAGGCCTTTGTCGCAAGTGCACTAGCAACAAATTGATGGTGGGCTCCTTGATATTTTGCCTGTTCAAGTTTACCGTAGCCTTCCTCTATCAAACCTAGACTTACAAAGGGATGATGCTTGCAAGAGTTGATTTCATTGAATGTCATCCAGTACTTCACTTTTCCTTTATATCGATCAAAGACTGTTGTAGCATAGCGGACAAAGAAATTGACTAACTGCCTATTCACCCAACCACCATATTGTGTAACAAGGTAAAGTGGCATTTCATAATGTGATAACGAGACAACCGGCTCAATCCCGTATTTATTTAATTCGTCAAATACACGGTCGTAAAACGCAAGCCCCTCTTCATTTGGTTCCAATTCATCTCCATTTGGAAATATCCGTGTCCATGCGAGTGACATCCGGAAGGATTTAAAACCCATTTCGGCAAATAAAGCGATGTCTTCTTTGTAATGATTATAAAAATCAATTCCATACCTCTTCGGGTAGTACTGTTTACTTTCAGGATTTAACGCTTCCTCTACCTGCTTATGTGTCATTTTAAGCCACTGATCGGACCACCGCTCTTTTGGGATTGTTTCGTCAAAAGTATATACATCAGAGACAGAAAGTCCCTTACCACCAACATCGCTGCCTCCTTCGAATTGATTTGCAGCAGTAGCTCCTCCCCATAGAAAGTTTTCCGGAAACACTGTTTTTACTTGAAACATTAATGATACTCCTCCTAAACTTACAAAATTATAGATTCATTTTATCTTTTTTTCTGTCCTAGGGAAAACATTGCCGTCATTTGACAGGTAATGTTTCCCTACAGAAATCTACTATTTTATTTAAGCAAATAATTCGAGCAAAACTTCTTTTTCATTTGTTGTTTTAAGATTGGAACTTTCTACTTTGGAAAAATCTTTACTGTTCGTAATGATGACAGGCGTGATTGTATCATAGCCCTCTGCTTTAATTGCTTCCAGATCAAATTCAATAAGTAGGTCTCCTACTTTTACGTCATCCCCCTGTTTTACGTGGGCCTTAAAGAATTTTCCATCAAGCTTTACTGTATCAAGCCCGATGTGGACCAGGATTTGTGCGCCAGTGTCACTAGTTAATCCGATTGCATGGTTGGTATTGAAAAGAGAAGTAACGTTACCGTTTATTGGCGAAACAAGACGGCCTTCCGTAGGCAGGATTGCAATCCCTTCCCCCATAATTCCACTCGAGAATGTAATATCATCAACTTCTTCAATTGGTCTTACAAGTCCCTTTATTGGACTCAGTACTGTACTTTGACGAGTTTGTATGACAACTTTTCCTTCCTCTTCTGAGTCTTCTTCACCCACTGGCTGTTCAAACTTAAGGACAAATGTCATTAGTATCGTAACCACGATTGCAACGATCATTCCGAGTACAGCATACATGAACGTCTCACCCAAAAACATTGGAAGCCCCTGAATACCAGTTTTTCCGAAGAAAAAAGCTTTTGTTTCAAAAAACATCATGAAAGTAGAAGCAGCAGCACTTCCAATCATTGCAGCTATAAATGGCTTTTTTAAACGGAGGTTTACACCATACATCGCAGGTTCAGTCACGCCAAGTACGCCAGTGATTCCTGTTGAAAAAGCAAGCGACTTAAATTTCTTGTTTTTGGCTATAAAGAAGACAGCTAATGCAGCAGCTCCCTGAGAAATATTATTTACAGTTAAAATTGGCAAGATATAATCATACCCATTGGATGCAATAGACTCTAGGATTATTGGAACAAGAGCATAATGCATTCCTATCATAACAAGCAACGGCATCACACCACCAAGCACTAAGCCTGCAAGCGGACCGGCAACCTGGAAGAGAAAAGTTACCCCATCAGCAAGCCCTTTTCCTAGAATTGCACCTATCGGGCCAATTGCTACCAGAAACACAGGAACAGTTATTAACAAAGTAACGGTTGGAACTATTATTATTTTAAGAGCATTTGGCGTATATCGGTCGGTTACTTTTTCTATATAAGAGGCAAACCAGATGGCTAAGAACATTGGAATGACAGAAGCCGAGTAGGTTGCAGGTGTGACCGGCAAACCAAGGAATGAAAGGTTATTTCCGGCTTCTTTAGCTGTTGTCATCAATGCTGTCAGGCTTGGATAAAGTACAGCCGCAGCTATAGCAACACCAATATACGGATTCAATCCGAACTTTCTTGAAGCACTAAATGCAATCAAAATTGGTAGGAAGTAAAAGGCGCCATCTGCTAAAGCATTGAATATTTGATACGTTTGGCTGTCAGCTGACACGTAGCCTGCAATAAGAAGAACTGATAATAAACCTTTAATCATCCCTGCACCAACAATTGCAGGTAGGATTGGAGTGAATACCCCCGCTAATGTATCAAGGAATTTGTTTAGAATCCCTTGTTTTTTATCGCTTTTTTGATTATTTTGTTTATCCGAAATTCCAGCAACTTTGACAAATTCTTTATAAAGATTATTGACATCATTTCCGATGATAATCTGGAACTGTCCACCTTTTTCGGCAATCCCCATGACCCCGGGTGTTTTTTCAAGCTGTGCTCTATTGGCCAGTTTGTCGTCTTTTAGATTGAAACGTAGACGGGTCATGCAGTGCACCACATTTTCAATATTTTCGGTACCGCCTACATTTGTGAGAATTTTTTTTGATAGTTGTTCATAATTCATTTTATTAAGCCTCCTTATTCAATGTAAAAGTTTTATAATAAAAAAACCTAAGTCATATACAAAAGGAGTATTCTCCATTATGTGTATACAACTCAGGTTTTGCCTTTATCAGTTACAATCCCAAGATTGTGTATTCAATTTGTTGTTCTATCCGTCACACGATGGATATGGAGCATAAGATAAACCATTTCTGATTTAGACAGAGATATATCAGTTGCCTTCTTTACGTATTTATCGATAATTTCAACACTATCAAACGCTTGAGGGTATTTCTCTTTTACAAATTCGAAAAGATCATTGTTTTCATGCGGATTTGTCTTTTCTTCTAGCAGTCTTTGGGCAAAGAAGCGCAGATGAACCACAAATCTGCTATAGTTTAATGAATCCTCATCCAAATCAATACCATAATGATATTTTACAATTTGCAATATATCTTGCACTATCTTGGTAATCTCGATTGTTTGATCCATTTCCTGGATGCCATTTTGGGCATTTACTAAATGTAGAGCAATCGATCCTGCTTCATCTTCCGGCAATACCACCCCTAACTTTTCTTTTATAAGCTCTAGCGCATGGATGCCTACCCTAAACTCTTTAGGATAAATTTTTCTTATTTCCCACAATAATGGATTTCGAATAGGAAGCCCCTGTTGAATTCTTTCGATGGCAAAATCCAAATGATCGGTTAAGGTTATATAAATATAATCATTTAACTTTCTAGTTATTTGAGATTTTGCATTTTGTATGATCTCATCCGCTATATCTAAATGATTTTGAGGTATATCTTTTAGTAATTCTGATAGTTTAGTTGTTAAACTCTCTACAAACTTTTTATCAACATTTTCCTCATTAACCAAATCCCCAACTTTTTTTTGAAAAGCTATCCCTTTACCCATTAATATTAGTTCAACATCATCATCTGCCACTGCTAAAACAACATTATTATTAAAAATTTTTTTAATTTCCATTTGGTTTCACCTCCTAAATATCAATAAAAAAAACCTAAACCGATGGCAATATTGCAATCTTGCAATATTCTCATCAACTTAGGTTTTGCCCAGAAAGGTCACAATCCAATGTTTTGCTATTTAATTTAACTTTATAATACCCTCTTATGAAAACGTTGTCAACATTTTTTCTACTTTAAGTAATTTTTTGATATTAGTAAAACGAAATACAAATATATAAGCTCAACTAAGCTGAGTTTCAGGTATACTCGGGAATATTTTTTTAGACGAGAAAAAACGATACTTGTTTAAGTATCGCCTCCTAATATTACTGCTCCAAGAACTCCCTCAGGTCCTTTGTAAATTTGACCGGGTTTTTTTCCATTAGACTATGATCTCCATGTTCTTCTTTTGAGTAGACATAAAGAGCAGAGTTAGGGATAACAGAATGTATCCAGTTTTGACTTTGAAAATTTGGACTGAGTTCACCAGTAAAGATGGCAGTCGGAACATCAATTTTATTTTGGATGACGTCACGCCAGTCGTTAGTACCGTGATCATACATAACACGAATTAAGTACTCTATATCATTGTTGGCCAATTTATTAGATAGGTTCCAAGTGTTTTCGTAATATGGTGTTCTCAAACTGTCCATTATAGAAAAATCGAGAGTCGACATCATATTTTCCAACTGCTCGGAAGAATCAAAAGGTACTCCTAAGTCCTGACGTTCCTGGTCTGTCATACCCGGACGAGGTACAATGACTGGTGGCTGATCGATAAAAGCGACCTTGTTTATTTCTTTAGTTCCGTAAAGATCGATATAACTCCACAATGTGGCAGCACCCATCGAGTGCCCAGCAAAATTTGCAGATTTAATACCAAGGTGTCCCATGAACTCCTTAAGATCAGTTGCGTGACGAGATAAACGATTCCCATATTTGACATCTTCTGATAACCCTTGGTTACGTGGATCAAGAGTATAAACACGGTAGTTATCGCTAAGAAGGTACATTACATTCAGGAAGTGTGCTCCATTAAGTGACCATCCTGGTAGAAGGATTAGCGGATCACCTTTACCAGCTACCCAATATGATAATTCCACACCATCTTTAGTCTCGAACGAGCCGATTTTTAGATCTTTAAAATCTGATAATTTAGCAGGAATACCTTTAATCTTATTCGGAAAAATGTAATCTTCTCCAAGTGCGGATACCGCTGGCAAGGCCGAATCTTGCTTTTGTTTTACCTTTGATGGTTCATTATAGCTAGATGTACTAGCTTTTTGATCTTGAATATTCGAAAATCCAGCGGCTAACAATAGTACTGCCCCGAGTAATGCTGTAACAAGTTTCTTCTTCATATCAAATCTCCTTTTGCTTCTCTATCAAACTACTAAATATGGTAATTATAGTTATTCTCACAAAAAAAGTAATATAAAATAATCTACCTTACGCTTGTTCCACCTATAATGGAGGCTGTCGACAAATTGACTTGACTCTAAAACCTCCCACACATTTACTTATGGCGAGTTCATCCTAGTTTAGAAAAGAGTTTCTATTTTGGAAAAGCTTCTTTTTTCGAAACTCTTATCATGTCACTAGAAAAGAACTTCTTAAAATATTTTTCTACCTTTAGATGTAAATTCTTTTGATACCACTGCGATAGTTTATTTTCTTCAAATAACTTCGGCATCCCTAATATTTCTGAACGTTTTCCCATTGCACCATCACCGATTGAAAGGGTATCGATCCAAATATGGTCCACTATTCCCTCCAATATCTTTGGAAAATCAGGTGAAAAAGGCAAAACAGGTGAGATTGAAGCTTGAGTAGATATTCCTGCCTCATAAACTTCTCTTAATGCTTTTAACCTTAGTTGAATTCCAGGAGCATACGGTGCAAATATCCGCTTAATATCTTCTCTATCGGTTTCAATTGTCATCGATACTAGAACATCACATTTTTCTTTTAATTTTACTAACAAGTCAATGTCTCTTGTAATCAGCGGGCTTCTTGTTTGGATTTGAAGAAAATCAGGCGGATGATCGATCATTGCAATTAATATCTCACGAGTAATATTCACTTTACGTTCCATAGGTTGGTAAGGATCTGTTGCAGAAGACATAAAAATATTTACCGGCTTGTTTTTTTTACGTAGTAAACTTATTTCTTTTCGGTAACTTTCTGCGACATTTATTTTTATATCCAACCAGCTACCCCATGGAATTTCTTTATACTTTTGAATAGGCATTTCTCGTACGTAACAATATCTACAAGAAAACTCACAACCACTATAGGGATTTAATGAATGAGTAAATCCAACATCTAAATACCCCTTTGCTTCAGTTAAAATTTTTCTAGCAAAAATTTCTTTCACACTAGTTTTCATTCCCGCACATTCTCCCCTTATTACTTTCTATATAATGTAGAGAAAGGCATTTTTATCTTTATTCCTAAATTCCTTTTACCACTATATTCTTTTTTCAATCTTTCTTAATAAGGCATTAGAACCAATTGCAAGTAATGCTGCTAACACACTACCCCAAAGTATTTTATACGTATTTAAAGTTCTAAGGCCTTCAAATAAAATATCTCCTAACCCACCCGCATTAATAGTAGCAGCTATTGTTGCGATCCCTATCGTAGATACGGTTGCAAGTCGTATACCTGTAAATATGGCATTTTTTGATAACGGAAGTCTAATTTTAAACAATACCTGCATTGTACTCATTCCTATACCTTTTGCCGCCTCAGTTACAGCAGGATCCACTTCATTCAAACCGGCAATAAAATTCCTTAGTAATAAATACTGATTGTATATAACTAGTACAATGATCGCTGTTGTTTGCCCTAAGCCTGTTAATGGGATTAACAAAGCAAAAAGGGCTAAACTGGGTATTGAGTAAACTACAGAAAACGTGTAAATGAAAAACTTAGAAAGTGCTTTAGAATAGACAGAGAGTATCGTCAAAACAGATGCTAATAATAGTGAAATGATTAAAGTAATCACTACGATAACGAAATGTTCTAATAAAGCATTTCCTAATTTATCAGGATAATTTATCGCATACTCTAACAACTTAACCCCTCCCAGAAACTTTCTTGGTTTCTTGAAGAAGTTATGAGAGAAGAAACAAATTCATCTGCTGGATTTGAAACAATGTTTTTTGGGGTATCGAATTGAGATACCTTCCCGTTATCCATGATAATCACCCTAGAGCCTAGTTTAAAAGCCTCGTTTATATCATGAGTTACTAGTATGAATGTCTTTTTTAATCCCCCATGAATTCGTAATAATTCATCTTGGAGATTTAATCGAGTAATTGCATCAATGGCACCAAAGGGTTCGTCCAATAACATGATTCTCGGATTTGTTGCTAATGCCCTAGCGAGACCGACTCTTTGTTGTTGTCCTCCCGATAATTGGGTCGGATACCGATTCTTAAAATCACTCGGTACTAGACCTACAAGAGTTAACAATTCGTTTGTTCTATTCTCTATATCCTGCTTACTCCAGTTCAAGAGTTTTGGTACGGTAGCTATATTCTCTTCAATGGTCAAGTGAGGGAAAAGTCCAACTTGTTGGATCACATACCCTATTCCCCTTCTTAACTTAACTGGATTTACGTTGGAAATGTCCTCATTAAATAACGTTATAGTTCCAGTGTCAGGTTCATAAAGCCTATTAATCATTTTTAACAAAGTCGTTTTCCCTGACCCCGAAGAACCTAATATCGTGATAAACTCTCCCTCTTCTATGGTAAGGCTAACATGATTGACCGCAACAGAAGAGGAATTACGAAAACGTTTGGTTACATCCTTTATTTCAATGGCTACTTGCATCTAATACCCTCCAGAATCAATTATTTGATTGATTCATAATACTCTTTAGCTACTTCTTCATATTCTTCTTTGTCTACATCCACTTTTGCATTTAATGCCGTAATGGTTTTTGTATCAAGGGTGGCACTTACCTTATTAATTACATCTTCAATTTCCGGATTTGCTTCAAGTACGTTATTGCGAATAACAGGTGCTAAATTATATGGTGGCCACACTCGCTTATCATCTTCTAATAGAGTAAATTCATCTGTATTTACCAATTGACCTTCGGTTGTATATGCAGGAGCAACATCTGCCTCATTATTCTTTAACACTTCATACTTTAATGCGTTGTCGTATATCTTTGATGATTTCCAATCTAATTTACCATATACCTTTTCTAAAGCAGGAATTCCATCTTCTCTTTGGTCTACTTCACCTTGGGAGGCAAATCTAAGTTTACTCGCATGTTTTTGTAAATCAGTAATGGTTGTAATTCCTAACTCTTTTGATACCTGTGTACGAATAACCAATCCTGCGCCATCATTTGCTTCAGAATAGTCTAACCAAGTAACATCAAATTGTTTGTTGTACTCTTCTTTTACCGTATTATATACTTCCTCTGGATCCGTAATTAAATCCTTCTTTAATATTGTTAATAGCCCTGTACCAGTATATTCAGGGTAAATATCGATTTCATCGTTAATTAGGGAAGTATGAATCACTGAACCAGCTATATTGGGAATTCTTTCTACCTCATATCCCGCATCTTCAAGAGCCAAAGAATATAATTCTCCTACAATTAAGTTTTCCGTAAAGTCTTTCGTTCCAACCCGAATGGTGGCTTTATCTTCACCATTACTATTACTTTCTTCATTAGTATTTCCACATGCTACTAATCCAAGAGTCAGAAAAACCCCAGTAATCCCAGTTATAAATTTTTTCATTCCTTTTTTCATGTTTAATTCCTCCTATTTACTTTAAATATTTATATTTCACTATACTTTTTTCAATTAAGTCTAGTGATAATCCAGCCAAAATCGAAACTAGTCCTACTGAGACTCCACCAATAATCAGTAAATCCATTCGATTTAATCCTAAGCCAGTGAAAATAATGCCACCAAGTCCACCAGCACCTATTTTCGCTGCAAGAGTTGCACTTGCGATAATTTCAATAAGTCCCATCTTTATTCCCGTTAAAATGAAAGGCATTGCCAAAGGAAGTGTAACTTTCCAAAATACCTGCTGTTCTGTCATCCCCAATCCATAAGCTGTTTCTATCATAAAGCTAGGAACCTCTTTTAAACCTAACAAGGTATTCATAATTATGGACGGTATGGCTAATAGTACGAGAGCCACAATAGCTGGGGTGATACCAGTCCCTAGGATAGGAATAAATAAAAATAAAATAGCTAAACTTGGTATAATTCGTAATATCTGAAAAACTGGGACAAAAAATTTTTCCGCATTATTATACCTAGCACATAGGTAGCCAACCGGCATTCCAATTATCATGGCAATCATTAAAGCAATGGCACTAATCACTAAATGCTCTCTTAGAGCCAGTAGAAACGATTCATGATTATTACTGAAGTAATCTACTAGTTGAACCCAAAAATTACTATTCAACATTGCCCTCCTCACATCAAATGAAAGTTTTTGATGATACTTTATGGATTTACAACAACAATTTTGCCGTCGGCACGATTGCTTTCCATAAGCTGGTGAGCCTTACTTATTTCCTCTAGTGTAAACACTCTTGCGATCGGCACTTCAATCTGATAGTTGTTTATATGCCTGAATAACTCAGTTAGCAATTCTTTTTTGAAATTTTGCCCACTATCAAATTGGGTTAGATATGAACCAGACGGAATATCCACCATAGGCTCAAATTGATTCAAGACCCATTCTCCACCTAGTATCCCTGTCATACAAAGTATTCCTTTCTCCGCTAACATCCCTAGGGAATTCTTTATTGTAACAGTCCCAACCAATTCCAAGATTTTATTGACTCCTTGGGGAAAAATCATTTGTAGATCCTTTTGGATATCTTCATGATCCAATAACACATAGTCAGAACCATATTGTCTCAATTTATCAATCTTGTCTTTACTCCGCGTGGTAGTAATGACAGTCACACCAATGCTTTTAGCAAGTTGTAAAGCTGCTAATCCTACCGAGCTAGTACCTCCTCGTATTAGAAGAGTGTCCTCACCCTTAAGCATCAACACATCAAATAATGAAGCATAAGCCGTATAATACATTTCAGGAATCGCCGCTAACTTCACCCAGTCCATCTCATTGTGTACCGGGTATACTTGACTCGAAGGAATAAGGGTATACTCAGCATAACTTCCATCGAACTCACGCCCAAGCCCCCCCATTAACGAAACCACCCTCTGACCTTTTTGGAACGAACTATCAGATGGATCCACAATCTCACCAACACATTCTATTCCAATGATTCGAGGCAATTTTACCGAGGGAGAATCCCCTTGTCTAGTAAAAATCTCTGATCGATTGATGCCAAAAGCTTTTATTTTTATCAGTACCCATCCCTGCTTTACAGAGGGGATAGGTACTTCTTGTACAGTTAACTCTTTTGCTGTACATGCTTTTTCTAAAACTACTGCTTTCATACGTTTCACTTCCTTTTAATTATTTTTAGAGTTTATTTTCATATATCTTACCTGTAGCAGGCTTTTTAACAAGAATCCCATAAGCAATAATCGCTAATAAACTAGTTGTAAACAGAATAATGCCTAGTGGCATAGCGGAATACTCTCCTGCAATCCCTACAAGAGGTGAAGTAATAGAACCTAATAAAAAGGGAATGACGCCTAATAAAGCGGCAGCACTACCTGCAATATGCCCTTGCGACTCCATCGCTAAGGTAAAAGAAACCGGTGCAATGACTCCGAGCGAGGCAATAAATAGAAAGAGTGGTATAACAAGTGCAAACAATGGTCCGTGTGTAAGCACCACGATTAAAACTGCTGTACTAGACACTGAAGCTACCGATAACCCAATTAGTAGAATGTTACGTTCTGCTATCTTTCCAACAATTCTTCTAACCAATTGAGCTCCTAAAATTAAACTAATGCCATTCAACGCAAAGAGCACCGAAAAGATTTGAGGTGACACACCGTATATCTTTTGATAAATAAAAGGCGTTCCAGAAATATAGGCAAATACTCCAGACATCATGATTCCCTGTGCGAGTGCGTAACCCATAAATGTTCGATTTGTTAGCAGTGTTTTAAAGTTTCTTAATAATTCTTTTAAGTTACTAGAAACCCGTTTCTCTAAAGGTAAACTTTCTTTTAATTTCAAAAACGTTATTGTCCATAATAATATTCCCAGAAATCCTAAGAAGATGAACACGCCACTCCATGAGGTAAAGGTGATGATCGCGCTCCCTAGAATGGGTGCAAGTAAAGGTGCAATATTCCCAATTAACGTAAGAAGTGAAAAAAACTTCGTTAGTTCACTACCACTATATAGATCGCGTACCATCGCTCGAGAAATGACCATACCTGCTGCAGCTGCAAACCCCTGAATAAACCGCAATACGATAAAAATCGCAATATTAGGTGAAAAAGCACAGCCAAAGGATGAAAGACAATACACAATCATCGCAAATAGTAATGGTTTACGTCTCCCATGAACATCACTTAAAGAGCCCATAACAATTTGACCAAGTCCGACACCTAACAAGGAAGCAGTCAAGCTTACTTGAATAAGTGATGCACTTGATTCAAAAAGTTTCATTAGTTGTGGAAATGATGGAAGGTACATATCAAATGTAAAGGGTCCTAGCGCAGAAAACACACCTAATAGTAGAGCAAAACCTAGTTGATTATTTTTCGTTCCCGAGTCCATTTCTGTAAATCTCCAATCTATTATTCAATTTCATTTACGGATTAACTTCTCCCCTTCTAGTAACCCTTGAAAACATTCATATAGTTTTGGAAGTCTCCATCGCTAAACACATTAAATATAATTTTCTCAAAATGATGGGAATGACTGTTTAGCCATTCATCCACTGTTTTTACTGCAATATTCGCTGCCTCTTGCTTAGGAAAACCAAATACACCTGTTGAGATGGCACAAAAAGCAATAGTTTTGATTTCATCTATTTGGTTTGCAAGTTCTAAGCAAGAAGTATAACAAGAGGCTAATTGATCTCTTTGTATTTTGGTTAGTTCCGTTCCATTAGGGACAATTGGTCCAACGGTATGCAAAACAAAATTTGCTGGCAAATTATAGCCTCTTGTAATTTTTGCTCCCCCCGTCTCCTCTAACTCTCCTTGGAGGGACATAACAGTTTCACAGTCTTCCCTTAGTTGTGGTCCTGCAGCGGAATGAATGGCGTTATCAATACAAGCATGTAAGGGTTGAAAACAACCTAACATATATTTATTTGCGGCATTTACTATTACATCTGCCCTTAATTGGGTAATATCACCTTGCCACAATATGAATTTATTCGAATGGATAAAAGAGTTATTAGGAGCTAAATTAAAAACCGTTTCAAGTTGTCCCACTCCTACAATCCCTTTTTCCTTTAATTCCGTTTGGAGTAGGGAGTCTAGTTTTTGTAAAAAATGTGTTCCAAGAGGTTTAGGTTCTCTAGCATTCAAAAGTCCCCTTAATAGTCTCCGTTTGTTTGTATATTCTTCAGGTAAATCAATTTCCTTTAAGTCACTATTTTCTTCCTGAAGAATTTTTATTAGTTCGTTCACGATCTGCTCCTCTTGATTTAAATAAAGGAGTGACGGTTTGTAGGTATTTTCTAAATGAATGAGAGAAGAATATTCTTTTAAAAACAATTGTGACATGTTTACTCCCCTTTACTTCATTAAATTTAGTATCACTTTTTGCATATCCTCGGTGAATGAAACTGTTTTTCCTTCCGTTTCTTTAAAACCCTCTGGTTCATTTTTATTTAATCGAACTAGGGTTGCCTTCTCGTTGTGATAGGTCATCCTTTCAAATGGATAACGAATAATGCCCGGTGTATTAAATCCAACACCTAATTCCATATATACAATGTCCTTTCCTTCAGTTTCTTGAAGGAAGCTCTTATAGGCCATGTCTAACTCATACCATTTTTCATCCTGTACAAAGTATTGATCCTTCCGAAGATTCACGTCCATCTTGCCACCACAAACTGGACATATAGGAACAAGGCGAGTAGGAATTTTACAATCATGTGTCTCTTCTATCATTTCTCTTACTAATGATTCGTTATAATATAACTTGTCATGGCAACCTTTAGCACATTGTAAGTAACAGTAATCCCCCTGTATTTCAAATACTTTATCTGATGGGAACCCTGCTTTTTCAAACTGACTTTCTACATTTGTTGAAAGTACGAAATATTTTTTATCCTTTACTAGTTGAAATAAATCCTTGTATAGTTTTGTGGCGCCAGTATCATATCGGTTCAAACTAATGTGTTTTGCCCAATATGCCCACTTCTCTTCTTCCGTTTCAAACGGATAAAAGCTAGAAGTATAAAGGTCGGTAAATCTGTATTTTTCAATAAAGGGGCCAAAATGGTCAGTGAAACGTTTCCCGCTATAAGTTAACCCTGCAGCTGCCGATAGACCGGCTCCACCACCTAATAGAATATAATCAGCTTTTTCGAGAGCCATTTTAACTTTTTCTAAACGGAGTTTATAACTGTTTTTCATCTATATTTCCCCTTACTTTGTTCTGTGATTTTAATTTATTATTTCTAAAACTAACCATAAATTTATTAATCTTTTTTTTAAAAACGCTTGAATTGACATTGTATAAATGCAATCATAAAATCATGATAAACGCTTTACTAACTAATTAAAAGTAGGCACCTTAAGGTTGTATAGTAACCTTTTAGTAACTAATGGAGGTTGTTTTATGGAAATTAATAAGGAATTGCCTCTCTGCCCTGTGGCAACTACGGTAGGTTTAATAGGCAATAAGTGGAAGTTGCTAATCCTTCGTGAATTATTAACTGGTACGAAGCGATTCGGTGAATTAAGAAGTCGTATAACTGGGATTAGCCAGAAGGTATTAACACAGAACTTACGGTCTATGGAGGATGATGGGATTATCGAACGTAAGGTTTATGCCGAAGTTCCACCAAGAGTTGAATATTTTCTTAGCGAGTTGGGTGATTCTTTGAGACCAATAATCGATGTAATGGCTGATTGGGGATTAGGGTACCAAGCATTGGTAAACAATAGCTCTGACGAAAAGAAAGTCAATGATTTGTAACATGACAAAGCCCTTCGAAATTCATTAAGAGTTCTGTTTTCGGGTACTTTCTTAATTAAAATACACAAGTAAAGACGTATGAATACGTCTTTTCTTTATTTATTACCGTTTCTACGAGTTCCCATTTACTTTGACCTAGAAATGACATCATTATTAAGATGGACAATGAGTATTGTCCAATTAATAAAGAGGGTCCGCATTTATCGGTTGGGGAACAGGTTAAGCACCCGAGCTGATAAATAGACGGAGAGATTCCGCCTATTGGCTCGAAAAATTCGAAAATAGGCGATTTTGCTTTGCATAAGCGTAAAAACTCCCCTTATTTACCCCCAAACGAGGCTCCATTTTGCATCTAACCGGAAATTCTCCGCTTACTTTTGCTAGTTACTCAATTAAGGACAAAACATCTTATTTATAAAGGAGTTAGTTTTATCTCAAAAATCAAAAAAACTCATTTTGATGCAATACGGTGGACCGTTTCACATAATAAATAAACTCGCCAATTTGGCGAGTTTTACTTTTTTATATACCCATAATGATGCCAATACGACTGTCATTTCGGTACGTATTTTAAGAAAAGCACTTCAAAAACGGAACTCTATACGAAATTCGAAGGGCTATTTTTATTTCCTATTTACCTATTTTAACTATAGGTTTAATGGTCACTCCAGTCTTCGAATCTTCAAATGCTTTGTTAATGTCTTCAAAATCATAGAATTTCACCAGTTTATCAAAAGGAAATTTCCCTTCTTTGTAAAACTGTACTAAGCGTGGTATATGCAATTGTGGTACGGAATCTCCTTGAACGGTACCCACAATACGTTTCCCTTCCATTAAGATATCGTTTGTGAAGTTTAAAGTAACATCTCCACCCATACCTACGATTGCTACAGTACCAGAAACTCGTAAAGCATGAATAGATTGCTTAATTACTGGAGTTGCCCCTGTCGTCTCAACAGCATAGTGAGCACCACCGTCAGTGATTTCTTTAATTACTTTAACTACATCTACTTCTCTACCATTTAGTATATGGGTCGCACCAAGTTCTTTGGCAAGGTCTAAACGACTTTGGTGAAGATCAACAACAATAATATGTTTTAAACCAATGATTTTAGCTGCCATTACAGCACTCAATCCAACAGCTCCTCCACCAAAAATAACAATGGATGTACCCGTTTCAGGTTTTAAACTATTTAATACCGTACCACTTCCTGTTTGAATTCCACACCCCAATGGGCCTAATAAGGCTAAATCGACATCTTTATCGACTTTCACTACATTGTTTTTGTTTGCAATAGAGTAAGTAGCAAACGAAGATTGACCAAAGAAAGTTGAAAGTGAATGATCGTGCTGATGTAATCGGTTAGAGCCATCTTTAGACTTCCCCCCAAAGTTAAGCTCAACCGTTCTTTCACATAAATTTTGATGACCAGTTAAACATTGGCTACATTCCCCACAATAAGAATATGAAAGAACCACATGGTCTCCTGCTTTAACTGTAGTAACACCGGAACCAACTTTTTCTACAATGCCTGAACCTTCGTGACCTAATACAGCTGGAAAAGGAGCTCCATTTCCTTTTATTGATTCTGCATCTGTATGACAAACTCCAGAAGCTACAATTTTTATTAATACTTCATCTGCTCCTGGAGCCATTAACTCTACATCCTCAATTTTTAATTCTTCTCCGACATTATGTGCAACTGCTGCTAAAATTTCCATCCCCAAACATCCCCTTGCTGAACAACGCTATTTCATATAGTTCATTCATTTGTATTATTAATATTACTACCTGTTGTTTCGTTCTCTAACCAGACAACTATTCTCTACTTCTAATGGTTTTTTTTCTTCAAAATTAATCTTTTCCATTAGCTTATGAATGATTTTCGGGAAAAAGTAAGCCCCGAAAAACGCACAAATAAAAGCCTGTGACCAAGTTTTAAACCATGTTGATAAGAAAGTTTTATCAAAGCCACTATTTAATGAGACTAATATGAATGTGATAAAAAAGGACATACAAAAGGCCATTAAAATGGCAAAAATAATATTTTTGTATTTAACATGTATGGTCAAATATATAAATACCTCCTTTTCCAAGAAATCTTTTTAAAGTAGATATATATTACCATCTGCATTTACATTAGTGAAACGAATAATTATAATGTAAACATTAGAATTTCTAATATAAAGGAGTTAGAAATAGTGAATTCGTATTATGCATTTATCAAAGCCATTGAAACAGGCAGTTTTACAAAAGCTGCTGAGCAACTAGGCTATACTCAATCTGCCGTCAGCCAAATGGTCCTTTCGTTAGAGCAGGAACTATCTACTACTCTTATTTTACGTTCGAGAAAAGGCATTTCCTTAACACCAGATGGCGAAGAGTTTTTACCTTATATAAGGAAAATCTGTAATTCACATAGAGAACTTATTGAAAAGCTAAACGAGATGCAAGGGCTACAAAGTGGGCTTATTCGAATTGGTACATTCTCGAGTGTAACATGTCATTGGTTACCTGGATTTATTAAAGATTTTAAGGAAAGATATCCCTCCGTTCAGTTCGAATTACATCAAGGGAACTATACAGAAATATCTAATTGGATTATAGAAGGAACTGTTGACTTTGGTTTCGTGAATTCTAGTACAGTATCAAACCTAACTGTCACTCCTCTGCAAGAAGATGAAATGATTGCCGTTTTTCCAACAAATCACCCTTTAGCAAAATACAGCAGGATTTCATTGAAAGAATTAACAAATGAACCATATATATTATTAAATGAAGGAATAATAAATGATCCATTAACCTTTTTTGAACAGAACCATTTCAATCCAAACATTCAATACGAGGTACACGATCCTTATGCGATTATGTCAATGATAGAACAAGAACTTGGTGTATCTATTTTACCGAAACTTCTATTAAACAGATGTCCGTATAAAATAGTGTCTAGACCTATTTACCCAACTGTTGTTCGAACCATTAGCCTTGCTTACAGTGATAAAAAAGTGCTTCCAATAGCAAGCAGACTTTTTATTGATTATGTAATTAATAAGTTTATATAAGGAGATTTAAATGAATTTACTTAAAAACCGAATTTATTTGTAAGGTAGAAAAATTCTTATATTAAATTGTATAATGTATTCATCAGTGTTATGGGATAGATGTTCAGTACTTTATTATCCAATAAAGTTTATAAGGAGAAATAAAATGACCTCGGAAGAAATAACAAGTCAAGGGATTCAATCAGTTGAAGTGGGCATTGATATACTAAAAAAAATTGCTGGAGCAGGGAAACCTCTTACAATAACTGAAATTGCAGTATTATGTGATACATCAAAAAGTAAGTTACATCGATACTTAACAAGTTTCATTAAAACTGGGATATTGGATAAAAGTCAGGATGCCAAATATACACTTGGAACAGAATTAATTCTGTTAGGTTTAAAAGCCTCACAAAAACTTAGTATTCAGGATATTGCTGCGCAACATTTATTAGATATAAAAGAAATACTAAATGAAACTGCTGCTCTAGCTATTTGGGGAGAAAATGGTCCATTCTTTGTAAGGTGGGAAGAAAACAATAGACCAATAAATATTGGGATCAAATCTGGTTCCCAAGTTAGTCTAACAACAAGTGCTACTGGAAGGGTATTTGCAGCATTTTTACCCAATAAAAAAATTGAAAAGATAATTAACGAAGAACTTGCTAATTCCTCTATCACTCAAGAACAATTTCAAAACATTATTGAAATAACAAAAAAAGACAGATTTTCTTTTGTTAATAGCTCCTTTCTCCCTGGTATTAGTGCCCTTGCTTGTCCTATTTTTGATAGTTCCTCTAATATAGTTGCTGCCCTTACAGTAGTTGGACTCGAAAGCACATTAGATACATCAGATAATTCCAAAGCTGTCCAATTATTAAAGGAAAAGGCAAATCTTCTCTCTAAACTATTGGGTTGGAATGAACAGTAAGTATTTTTGAATTAAATGCAAAGGGAGTTGCTCGTCTTTGGCAACTCCCTTCTCAATGGTTTAACTACATAGTCAACACCGGTTTAATAGTGGTACCTTCTTTTGTATCACCTATTGCTTTATTGATTTCTTCAAACTTGTAAAATTTTATCAATTTGTCAAATGGAAACTGGTCAGCCATATACAAATGAATCAATTGCGGTATAAATACTTTTGGTATACTTCCACCTTGATGTACACCTACAACCGATTTAACATTTATTAACATATCCATTACATCTAAATGTACATTCGTCCCCATTTTAGGTGCACCGATTACAGCCACTTTTCCCATTGGTGCTAAAGATAGGGTCGCATCCCTAAGAACTTCTGGTACCCCTGTAGATTCAATAGCAAAGTTTACACCTTTTCCAGTGATCTTTCTTACCTCCTCAACTACATTCACTTCTCTAGAATTGAGGACATGTGTAGCACCAAGCTCTTTTGCTAACTCTAACCGTGATTCATGAATATCCACAACGATTCGTGTTGTACAACCTGCTACTTTAGCAGCCATGAGTGCGCTCATGCCTACCGTTCCGCTTCCAAAAACAATAACACTTGACCCAGGTGTTGGCTGGAATACATTCAATATTGCACCCGCCCCTGTTTGAATCCCGCATCCAAGGGGTGCTAATAAACTAAGATCCACACTTTTATTTACTTTAACCACATTTCGTGCATTTGCAACAGCATAAGTGGCAAATGAAGACTGTCCAAAGAAGGTCGATAAGTTTTGATCGTCTTGATGCAAACGATAAGTTTTATCATCCATTCTTCCAGAGAAATTCGCCTCTAAAATATCTTCACAAGCATAGGAATGACCAGTGAGACAATAGTCGCAATGACCGCAGGATGCATAGGACAACACGACATGATCTCCAGGCTCTAAACCTTTAACATCTTCCCCTACTTTTTCAATAATTCCAGCCCCTTCATGTCCCAGAACGGCTGGGAGAGGAACTGGAAGGAGTTGATGTTGCGCAGAAATGTCTGTATGGCAAATGCCTGATGCAACCACTCTAATTAATACTTCACCTGATTTTGGATTATCTAATTTAATTTCTTCTACCTGAAATTCTTGACCGGACTCATGAACAACAGCGGCTTTAATTTTCATTATTTGTTTCCTCCCCCTTGATTATTATTTTTTTACTTTAAAGAACGAATGGCATGATAATTAACATAAGCAGATAATGTGGATTCCCCAGAAAGCTCTCTTCCAATTCCGCTGTCTTTAACACCACCAAACGGCATTCCTAAGGATAAGGATTCAAAACTATGAGTATTAATAAAAGTTGATCCTGATTCAACTTGTCTCGCTACTCCTAATGCTCTCTCAAAGTCACTTGACCACACGGATGAGCCAAGACCATACTCTGAATCATTTGCCAATTCAACCGCCTCACTGATTGTTTTATAAGGAACGATCGGAATGACAGGCCCAAATTGTTCACATGATACTATAGGAGACGATTGAGTTACATCCTTAACAACATGAGGTAGGATATAATATCCATTATCCCATCCATCAGGATCTAACTTTTGTCCAAGTTCCCTTACAGTAGCTCCACTTTGTTTTGTTTTCTCAATCAGTGACTTTACAGAATCAAACTGCTTCTTATTATTTAAAGGTCCAAAAGATGCTAGTTCATTTAGTCCGTGTCCCACTTTATATTCATCTACAAATTCACAGAATGTATTGTAGAATTTATTAATCATATGTTCTTGAACATATATTCTTTTTACAGCAAAACAAATTTGACCACTTCTCGTATAAACTCCTTTTAAAAGCTTTGGAATGATGTTTTCTATTTGAACATCATCAAGGATGATCGCTGGGTCATTTCCCCCTAACTCTAGGGTTAAAGCTTTGAAACTATTTGCCGAATTAATAGCAACCGCTCTCCCTGTTGCTGTTCCACCTGTAAAAGCTACTTTATTAATTAATGGATGCTGAGTTAAGGCTTTACCAACTTCTGTATCCCCATGAATAACATTTATTACTCCATCAGGTAGAACCTCTGCCATTCGTTGAAGTAGAATACTTAAAGCAATTGGTGCTGTTGGTGAAGGTTTTATGATTATTGTATTTCCTGTAACTAAAGCAGGAGCTAACTTCATCATTGTTAAGATGATCGGCATATTCCAAGGGACAATTGCAGCCACTACACCCTTTGGTACTTTTTCAACACTGATCCAACTATTTTCATCACTACTTTGTTCAGGTTTTAAATAATCTTCACAAATACTAGCGTAATAATGTAAAACTCCATTCCCTAAATAAAAATCCGTTTCAGCTTCCCATAAAACTCCGCCATGTTCCTTTACTAAGAGAGGCTTTAACTCAGACATCGAGTCTTCTAATACTTTTGCTGCAGCCATTACTAATTGGACACGTTCTTGCACGTTTACTTTTTTCCATGATAAAAATGCTTTATGTGCTGCTCTCACCGCTCTATCAACATCTTCTATAGTCCCCTGAGCTACTTCACCCACTATTTCATTTAATTTTCCTGGGTCGCGGACTACAAAATACTTTTGAGTATGTACTTCCTGGTTGTTAATTAATAAGTTAACCTTTTTTTGTGTTGTAGCTGTCACTATTCATTTCCCCTTTCAATTAAAGAAATTTCTCCCTTTTTTAACAATAAGTAAGTTGCCCCCAAAACTATAAAACTATTAAGCTTACATCTTTATTAAAATTTTTCCACCCTAATGAAGCGCTTACAATAAATGAATACCTAATTAAAATAACATTCTCCCTTTGTTCACGATTAGTAAACTACATATCTTAATTGTTCCTCTCTTTTCCATCATAAATAGTGTAAAAATATTTGTAAATATATTTTTCAGAAAATATTAAATATTTTTCTGGAGTGAAAATATAAAAGAGTTTCCGAAACTTATTGTAAACTCATGGGTCTTGAATGAAAGAGAATGAAAGATTCTCCATTCCCTTTCAGAATTATACAATTGAATATGTTAATGTAGTACCTATTCTGCGGTTAAGGCTGTGTTATCTATATTTATACCAATACCACAGGTTTAAACTCACTTTTTATCTCTTGGTGTCCGTTATTATTTTCATAAACGACTTCTTGTTCTAGTTCAAATTTGTCCATTATCGGTAAATCATTCACAGAGAAGAAGAACGTATCTTCTAATGCAACATGTTCATGTACTGCCCAGTTAGGAATAATAAAATAATCGCCCTTTGACCAATCAAAACGAACACCATTGATAATGCTGTATCCTGATCCTTTAAACACTTGATAAATAGTTGAGTGTGTATGTCTATGTGCTTTTGAATGAAATCCCTTAGGTAGCTTTTGTAACCATGCGCCGATATTTGGATTGGCTGTTTTTCCTGTAGATGGATTGATATATTCTACTGCATAACCATCATATGGATCAGGCTCAAAGCGAGATAATCCTTCAATTGCTTTCAATGTTTGATTCCATTTATAAGCTCCAAGTGGTGCTTTCTTAGGATGACGATCTGAAATTGGTCGTACCATCCCACCTTCATAGCGGTGTGCTGTATAGTTATCAGGAACTCTCGGTTGCTCAATCCTTTCGGGATATGGTTCAAAGAAAGTCCCCCCCATCATATAAATGGTCGGGATATCTAACACATCCATCCATATCATTGGCTCTGTACCCTCATGGCCGTGTCCATGCCATAGATTTTTAGGAGTAATAACAAAATCCCCTTCTTCCATGAAGATACGTTCTCCTTCAATTATCGAGTATGCACCTTCACCGTGCGTTACAAAACGTAACGCATTTTGTGTGTGTCTGTGTGATGGAGCCACTTCACCTGGTTGAAGAAGTTGCACTGCTGCATAAAGGGTTTGAGATGTAGATGCCCATCCCCAAGGTTGACGATAATCCAATCCAGGGTTCTGTAGATAAATCGCCCTTCTTTCTCCTCCTCTATCAGGGGTGAAAATTTGTGCTGCCTCGCCAAGCTTTTTCTCAAGTAAATCCCATTTCCAAAGGTATGCTTGTGCGTGTGGTTCTGGCTTGTGATGCATCAACTCTGGAATCGCTTCCCAAAGTGGTCCAAGGTTATATTGGCGAATATCTCTAGTAAAATCTTGAACAATATTACTCTTAAAAAAGTCATTTTTTTCAGCCATATTCCTTCTCCTCCTAATTAATTGATTATGAACCTTCCCGAGGGCATGTTTTGATTTTCTTTTCCCTAGAGTTTTCTTAATTACTTATTAACTTTTGATAAGTTACGTTTGATTTGCCCTAGATGCTTATTTACATGTTCTACAAGTAAATGATCAACAATGAATGATATTGGCTTTGTACCAAACCTTGGATTCCGACTTGTAGCTTCCAAATTTATATTGTCTCTATTTAGTTTAGTAAGTGTTTGCTCAATTTGAGGTTTTACAGCTTTTAATTCCTTTAGTACTTCTTCAATTAAAGTATTTTCTACCCTACTCGAGCTTACCGCAGCTAAACGCCCTTCATCTTGCAGACCACGGCCCCACTCCACATTTTTATCCTTCAATATTTGCTCTATTTCACCAAGCCAATATGGGGTAGCTTCTACAACATGAGTTAAAATTTGCATAATTGACCATTCATCTTCTGAAGGGTTCCATCGAATTACATCATCTGGTAACCCTTTTACGGTCTCAATGATTTCATCGATTGACTGGTTAATAGATTTAATAGAGTGATTCACACTGACCATTTCCATTCCTATTTCACCTCTATAGTCTTTTTCACATTTGCTATACTGTTTTCTAATACACCTATTCTGTCAATTTCTATTCTTACAACGTCTCCATCTTTTAAGAACACTTGAGGATTACGGGCCACCCCAACCCCACCAGGAGTACCAGTTAAGATAATATCCCCTGGTTCTAAAGTCATAAGGTTTGATAAAAATTCGACTAAATATTGAACTGAGAATACTAGGTTTGCAGTATTTGAGCGTTGACGTTCCTCTCCATTTACTGTTAACACTACTTCTAAACCAGATGGATCTTGAAGTTCGTCAGACGTCACGAGCCATGGCCCCATAGGTGCGCTTCCTTCTACCGTTTTACCTTGTAGCCATTGAATAGTACGCCGTTGAATATCTCGGTATGTTATGTCATTTACAATTGTATAACCGGCTACATAATCAAGAGCCTCATCTTGTGTTACGTTTCTTGCTCTTTTTCCGATTACAAATGCAAATTCGGCTTCATAATCGAGCTGTTCAGAAATTGGGAAAAATGGGATATCATCATGTGGCCCAATTATGGTATTTGCAAATTTAGCGAAAACTACTGGGTATGCTGGTAATTCACGTCCCATCTCTAAAATATGCTCTCGATAATTGTGACCTACGCAGATCATTTTTCCTGGAGCAGGAACAGGAGCTTCTACTTTTACTTCATCTAAGTTATAAATGAGTCTGTAATCATTAAATGAAATTTGTTCTAAGGCATATTCAATAGCCTTTTCAGCTAGTTTAACGCTTTCATTTCCTCCTTGTAAAAATCCAGTCATATCCTTTGGAACAAATGCATGAGCAATTTCTTTAGCACGTATTTTTCCTTCCGCTGTAAGCAGTGACCTGTATGCAACATGTAAATCAATTACTTTTTCATTTACCAGTGCGCCTACTCGTTTCTTGATACCTTCGTAACTAAATGTAATTAGTTTCATTTTTATATCCTCCGATTGGTATGATAGATTCAATTAATACTAATGGAGTTAACATTAATGACTTAATTGAAGTAATTTTTCATTAAATTGTTTAACATCCTCATTTATTTGATGTATTAGCTGAGACTTTGAACCAAAAGCTCTTTCTTCTCGAATAAAGAATAATAACTCAACTTCCAATTCCTCACTATAAATATCTTTATGAAAGTCTAAAATATGAACTTCATATGAAACCGTGTTGTCATCCTTAAAAGTTGGTCTTACACCTATGTTCATGACTCCAAAGTAAGCTTTTTTGTTATGATAAACTTTTACCCCGTAAACACCTTTTTTCTGAGAGTCATTATTTCTAGGATGAACTACAAGGTTTGCTGTAGGAAACCCAATAGTCCTGCCAATCTGATGACCTTTTACAACCATACCTTTAATTAATGCTAAAGCTAGATTATTAACCACCATTTTTCACCCTTTTCGATTAATTTTTTCTCTAATATCTAGAGTGTAAGAAGAGTAAAAAAATGTTGTATTCTTATTTTAAAATAGGATAGAATTCAGTCGGTATAGCTCCAAAATGTCTGCGGTGATAAAGCATAGGTTCTTTATTATCTTTTTGTATATTTACTACTTCACCAACTAAGATGGTGTGATCTCCGGCTTCAATTGTTTGATATGTTTTACATTCCAAAACAGCATATGCTCCTTCAATGATTGGAAGCTGGTTTTTTGATAAATTCCAATTACAAGTAGAAAATCGATCTACATTTTTGCTAGCAAATGTCTTACAAAGCTCCTGCTGATCTCCCGCTAAAATATGAACAGCAAATTTACCTTCATTAACAAATGCACTAATGGTCGACACTCTATGGTCAATAGACCAAAGAATCAAAGTAGGATCAAGCGAAACAGAAGCAAAGGAATTCACCGTTAGCCCGACTGGTTTACCATCTTGGTCATTAGTTGTAACAATTGTTACACCAGTAGGATAATTTCCCATTACCTCTTTAAAAAGTAGTTGATCTTCAGAATTTTCCATGATTTTCTCTCCTTAAAATTTAAGTTTTTATCACTCATGAAGGGTAAACATGATAACAAAACCATCAAATTTAATATTTTTATTGTGTATTAGTAAATTCGCTTTCTAATGTTATTAAACTGGTATTATATCCTTCAGAATATCTTTCTTGTACAAAGAAAAGGGCAATTGCTCCTATCATTCCCGGAATAGCAAAGGCGAGGAAGTTTTGATAGTAAGGAAGGTTCATACTAAATAGATACCCTCCCATCACTGGACCAGCAATCGCCCCTAATCTACCTACCCCTAGTGCCCATCCAAGACCACTTGAGCGTATTTCACCCGGGTAGTATTGAGAGATATAGGAATTACAAATAATCTGCGTACCAATTGTACAAGCACCAGCGATACCTACAAGAACATTTAAAATAATAATGTTTTCCAAAAATCCTATAAGTGTTAAAGACACTCCTGCTGTAATAAAAAAGATAATTAGTACAGTCTTAGCATGCCATTTATCTGCCATCCAACCACCGAAGATTGCTCCTAAAACCGCTCCGAAATTCAGAACAAGTAGGAACATCAATCCCGAACCGACTGGTAATCCAGCACCAGTCATTAAGTTAGGCAACCAAGTGTTAAGACCATAGATCATCAGAAGACACATAAAAAATGAAATCCAAAACATGACCGTACTAAAAGCCCGACCATTTTTAAACAACTTAACCACTGGAGCCCCCGGATTTGAGATAAATTCCTCAAATGTCTGATTTTCACTACGTGTGTAATTAGGATCAATCTTTTTTAAGATAGAGTCGATATTACTTGGATCTTTCTTACGTAATAAAAATCGTGGTGATTCTGGTAAGGTTTTATAAATAAGTGGTAGAAGTAATAAAGGCAGGGCACCAACAAAAAATAATACCCTCCATCCAAATTGGCCCATCAAAGCAATTGCTAAGCCTGCAGAAATCATTCCTCCAATTGAATAACCACTGAACATAATGGAAACCAACATACTTTTTAAAGACTTCGGTGAGTATTCTGTCATCAAAGCAACTATATTTGGCATAATCCCCCCTAGTCCTAAACCTGCAATAAACCGGAATATTCCAAATCCGGTTGGACCATTCGTCAATCCAAGCAAAGCAGTAAACAAACTGAAAATAATAATACATATGAGGATTACACTTTTTCTACCGATTTTATCGGCTAAAGGACCAAAAATAAGAGCGCCAAGCATCATCCCAAATAAAGCAGCTCCTCCTAGTAATCCTGCCTGTGTAGAAGTTAGAGCCCAATCATCCATAAGTACAGGCAGTACAGATCCATAAATGACAAGATCATAGCCATCAAATATCATGATAAAGGCACCCCAAAATAATACTGTGGCATGGAAGCGGTTAAATTTTGATTCATCAATGATTCTTGCGGGATTTATTGAGTTCATACTTTACCCCCAATTATTGATTATTTGAGATTTATCTGATGGCTTCTCTCTGTTGACTACGCTTACATAAATTGACCAAATAATTACACCCCCTTATCTTATTGATTCGCAATTGGTGAATTATGTTAACAATATGTGAATATTAGTTTAGTGCATCATAAGATCATTTGTAAAGTAATTTTCAGAATTTTTTACTCTAAATATGAATCTTCAGAATTTTTATAAAAAATGTCTTTACAACATTTATAATTATTTGATACTGTTTTAGTAACGACACGTGAACAATAGTCACTAATCGTTAACAAATAATCAATGAGGTGAGTTTTATGAAAATTGGATACTTTACTTTGACTGATAACCCAATTGAATATGGGGATACCAGAAAAAATCCAAACCAAATGATCCTAGATTTAACAGAACAATGTATCTATGCTGAAGAGCTAGGTTTTAACTCTGTTTGGGTGCCTGAACATCATTTCAGTGCATTAGGAGTATTACCTTCTCCTTCCATGTTCCTTGGTCATGTGGCAGCTAAAACTAATCGAATCAAATTGGCCCCTGCAACAGTACTACTTCCAGCAAGTCATCCTATTCGCATGGCAGAAGAATACGCTTTATTAGATTTATTAAGTAATGGTAGGGCAATATTTTCTGCTGGACGTGGATATGATAAACGTGAGTACGATGTTTTTGGAATTGATTTCAACAAGAGCCGTGATCTCTTCTTTGAAGGTTTAGATATTATTCAAAAAGCATGGAGACAAGGTACCCTATCTTTTGAAGGTACACATTTCTCATTCCCAGAGATCGAACTGACACCTAAACCGGTGCAAAAAGAATTGCCTATTTATGTAGCCGCTTTCAGTAGACCTTCTATTGAAAAAGCAGCAGAAATGGGTGAGCATGTAATCTTCGCTCCATTTGCAGCAAACATGGTTTTTGGATCAATGGAAAATGCAATTAATACATTTAACGAACTATCAAATAAGCATGGTTTCTCAGGTAAAAAAGCAAGTTGCTCTTATTTCATCAATGTTACAGATTCCGCAGAAGAAACAGAAAAAACAAAACAAAGAATGTTAAAGTACTTTACTGGTTTAGTTCCTGCATTTCCTGATGACCCAACTAAAGCTCCACCACATATTCGATACTTTGCAGAAATAGTTGAAAATCTGAAAAGTATGACAACAGAAAAACTAAGCGATAAGAGCATTATTGTTGGGGATGCCGAATATGTTACAGGAAAATTAAAGGAAATGGAAAAGGCTGGATTAGACGAAGTTATTTTATATTTTGACTTTGGAGGTCTTTCTCACCTTGAAACAATGAAGTCAATGGAACGTTTCGCGACGAAAGTAATGCCCCATTTTAACCAGAAGGAAGAATCATTAGTTAAATAATCTTTTGAAACTGTCTCTAAAAAAAGGTCTGTTCTTTCAATTAATCTATTATAGTTAGGATTAGTTTGAAGACCAGACCTCTTGAGACATCTATTTTCTGATAACTATTAAGAAGGAAGGTCCTTGGCTAATGACAATTAATAAAAGTAAAATAGAAGTTGCTCAAATCCATTTACCTGACCTGCAGTTTATTCGTTATTGTGAAAAAGAATTTAATGTTAATAGAGGTATCTATAATACTATTGATGAATGGTTGTTTAATTATGGACTTAAAAATCTTTTAGTTAGACGAGAAGCTACTCTTTATTTTTTACAAAATCTAAATGAAAAAAGAATAGCGAATAATACTACTAAAATTAGATTTGGTAGTGGCGGACTTACTTATTACCTTACTGAATTTTGCGAAAAAACATCTATCTAAACCTTTCCTTCAGTGATCATAAAAGATAGAAAGCACACTATGTTTTCAGTGTGCTTAATAAAAAATATACTTTGTACAGGTTCTAATAGAGTATTAATAACAACAGGTTTATCAGCAACATTTCTCTCAATTATAAATCGGATAACCGACAAATTTATAATCAATCCCAACTTGTGTAATCATTGAATCTGAAAGTTCCACAGCATCCTTCATTTTATGTAATCCTGTACCACCCAAAAAGGAGGGTGACAATCTACCACCTATAAGCTTTGGAGCCATATAAAGAACGACTTTATCAATTAATTGGTGCTCAAAGAACGAAGCATTAATTTCTCCCCCACCTTCAATTAGTAAAGAAGACACAAGCCACTCACCTAATGTTTCTACCACATCATTTGGGTTCACTTGCTCCTTACCCGTTGTATGGAACACATTGATTCCCATGGTTTCAATAGTCTTTTTCTTTTCTTGATCATAATTTTGACTAGTAAATATCCATGTCTCAGCCTTTTGATCAGTAATAACCCTTGATTCCAGTGGAATTTTCAATTGGGAATCCATTATGATTCGAATCGGATTACGTCCATTAGGGATACGAGCTGTTAATTCTGGATCATCCTTTAATACCGTGTTCACTCCAACTAAAATCGCCATGTTCTCGTTTCTGAGACGATGTACATCTTCTCTAGCTTCATCTGAGGTAATCCACTTACTATCAGAGGAATGAGTTGCAATTTTCCCATCGAGAGTAATTCCTGACTTTAACGTGACAAATGGTATTTTCTCGACAATAAACTTGTTAAATACCTCATTCATCTTCTGGGATTCCTTTTCACGAATCCCAATTTCAACTTCTATACCAGCTTCCTGTAGTATTTTTACTCCATTTCCTGAAACGACTGGGTTTGGATCAAGCGTAGCAATAACCACCTTCTGAATTCCTGCTTCTACTATTGCTACTGCACAAGGGCCTGTTCTGCCATGGTGCGAACATGGTTCTAATGTTACATAAATAGTGCCTCCTATTGCTTTCTCACCAGCCATACGAAGAGCGTGAATTTCAGCATGAGGTTCTCCTGCCTTTAAATGCGTACCAACCCCTACCACCCTATTATCATTTACAATAACCGAGCCCACTAATGGATTAGGATCGGTTTGACCTTTCATTGCCTTTGCGTTTTGTAAGGCCAAGTCCATATAAAATTCATGACTAGTCATTACAGCAAGTCCCATCATCTTCTAGATGACCAGATTTGTTTATTTTTGTCTGCAAATATTTCTCGTTATATTCGGAAATATCTCCCCACAATGGCTTTCTTTCCGAAACTGTAAGCCCAGCATTCTTTAATGCTTCTAACTTTTTAGGGTTATTCGTCATCAGAGTCACTGGTTTTGTTCGAAGTGCCTTTAATACTTGAATAGCATCTGAATAGTTTCTAGAATCATCTACAAAGCCAAGAGCATGATTAGCTTCTACAGTATCGTATTCATTTTCTTGTAAAATATAAGCCATTGCTTTACTAAATAGTCCAATTCCTCTACCTTCATGATTGGCTAAATAGAATAATGCACCCGTCCCATGGTCTACAATCATTTTCAATGATTGTTTTAATTGATATCCACAATCGCATCGCTTACTACCAAATATATCACCCGTATGACAGATGGAGTGCATTCTTATAATTGCATCCTCTCCGTATGAAAAATCACCATATGCTAAAACACTAGACTGTTGTAATTCAGCTAAGTTAGCAGAGGACAATTTCTCAATAATTCGCTCATAATTCTCTGTTACTTCGTCACAATTCAGCCAGCAATACCATTGGAATACCACAGTTTCCCCATATAAATTAACAGGTAGACGAATCGGTCCGACCAGATAAATTGCCCCTTTATCCGTTTTTATTAACTGAATTTTATCCTCTAGAACTGAAAGGACTTTAGAATCAAACTTTGTTGGTGTCATTAATCTTACTCCCTCTTACTTTAAATGTGATGTTAAACTTATTATTTAATAAATAGGTTATTTTCATTCTCATCGTAAATTTGTACAGTCAAATAGATAAAGCACTACTCCAGATAATATAGGAGTAATGCTTTATCTCATCATATTTACCTTAGTTTAAAGATGTTGTTTTATCAGTCTTTTGACCTTTAAAAATAAGTTGATCTAGTGCATAAGCTTTAGACCCAGTGATAGCAATCGATACTGCCATCGCTAAAAACGCCAAATCCAATTCATAACCAGCCATTTGACCATTTCCTAAAAATCCAACTGCTAATTTCACTTTAAGGGTTGCACCGATCATTAGAAGGGCAATTAAGATTGAAACCCATCTAGTAAATAGTCCAACAACTAATGCTAGCCCTCCCACAACTTCTATCAAAGCAACACCATAAGCTAGAAAACCTGGTAACCCAATACTGCTAAACCATCCAACAATATTTTCAATTCCTCCCTGAAACTTAACTAGTCCGTGAATAAAAAAGGTAATTCCTAACACTACTCGTAAAATTACAACACTCAATTCAAATTTATTTTCCATTTTCTTTCCTCCATGTTTAGTTAATTTTTGATTATCTTGGTTATTATTTTGACGTAGCTCTCTAAATTGAAGCTAATTTTGTAAATCAGCAAGAATCCAATTGATAAAATCTTCCTGGTTTTTTATTGAAACCGTATGTCCTTCTGTGTAGGATTTAAAGGTAACTTTAGCATCTAGTGCCTGGAAAAATCGATTACTTTTTAATCCCCATTCATATGGAAGAACATTGTCATATTCCCCGTGTGAAATAAACAAGGAAAGCTGATTCAAAGGTTTTGAAGAAAACTCTTCCTTAACAAATTCGGGAATATATCCACTAAGAGCAACAATTCCTTTAATTCGTTTTCCTAATGTTAAACCAAGTGTCTTAGATAAAATCGCTCCTTGGCTGAATCCAAGCAAATATATATATTCTAGATCTACCGGATATGTGGCGGTGGCATAGTCAATAAAATTAGTCAACTGACTAATAGCTTGGTCAAACACTTCCCTATGTGGTTTTCCATAGCCTTGAATGGTAAAATAGGCAAATCCCGGTGGTTGGGACAAAGGACCTCGAATACTAAAAATATAAAACTTCTCATCTAACCCCTCGACAACTGGCAGCATATTTTGTTCATTACTACCCATTCCATGCATGACAAAAATAGCAGGATATTTTTTATTAGGATCAATATAAGATGGTTTGCGTAGTTCATATAACATAGGTGAGTTCAAAATACTTCCTCCCTTCTGATAGATGTTTTATATAGAGATAAAGTATTCTTATAAGAAAACGAAAGGTCAAAAAAAATTAAATATGCACTTGTTTACTCATATGAATACTTGTTACTTATAAGATAACAACAAGTACTATAGTATGTCAACGTTTTTTTTGCTACTATATAAATATGTTTCATAAAAGAAAACACTTGAGGTGATTTAATTGGATATTGGAACCAAAATTCGAACCATAAGAAATAGAAAAAAAATTACTATTACACAAATGTGTGAAGCTACAGGTCTTTCAAAGGGTTTTATTAGCAATGTTGAAAACAATAATACATCACCTTCTATTAATACATTAAATACAATTGCAAAATTTCTCGGTGTCCCTCTTCCCTATTTATTGTTAGAAAAGAAACAGCATATGCGTGTGGTTAGAAAGGATAAAAGAACTAATTCTTCTTTTAATAATTTAAAGATTGAACATCTAGCCTCTAAGGGTGGACTGAGAACGATGATCGTCGAGTTTCCACCCGGAGCCTCTATTGGAGAACCTCATGCACATGAAGGAGAAGAGTGTCATTTAGTTTTGGAAGGAAAAATCTTGGCTGAACAAGGTGAGGATTCATTTATTATAGCAGAGGGTGATTCCTTTAGTTGGAATGCGAGTGTGCCACACTTTGTGAAAAACATTGGAGATAACAAAGCTGTAGTATTTATTTCTATTTATTCAGAAACTGAATTGAAGGATATATTGTAAAATAACAAGGTAAGGGGAGCTGAATAAGCTTCCCTTTTTTATTTCTCCACTATTCCATCCACCAAAAACACTCGCCACTTGAACCCATTTTTTACAATTATTCAAAAATAAAAGTACCTATATTAGGGATTTTAATTTTTATAGTTTCTTTATTTGACACTAAACTCTTTAATCTCTATAATCAGTATTGTTAATACAAAGGAACAACCAAGAATTAGTACAAAACTAAGTTTAATAAGACTAAAATAAAAGGAGAATTTAAAAATGAAATTTGATCCTAAAAAAACAGCTTTATTAATTGTTGATTTACAAAATGATAATTTGATTAAAGGTGGTAAATTCGAAACTTCTGGGGCTGTAGAACATGCTGAAAAACAGAATGTCGTTAAAAATATAAAGAATATATCAGAAAAAGCGAGAGAAGTAGGAATCCCTGTTTTCCATAGTCATTTTGTTGTAGAAAAGGGTGCAAAGGGAATCGGTGAGAAAGCTCCAATTTTTAGAGCAATTGCTGAGACTGAAAGTATAGTTAGAGGAACTTGGGGAGCAGCACCAGTAGAGGGAGTGGAACCTAAAGAAGGTGATTTTGTAATTGAAAAAGTTCGTATGAGTTCATTTAATGGTACGCCATTAGATACCTTACTAAGAGGATTAGGTGTAGAAACGATTATCGTTACAGGCGTATGGACTAATATGGCTGTAGAACATACTTGTAGAGATGGTGCAGATTATGGATACAATGTCGTAATTGCAACCGATGGAACTTCAACAATTAGCGAAGAATGGCAAGAAGCAGCATTAAACTACGCTATGAATAATATAGCTACAAAAATGACTTCTGAAGAGATAGTTAATAATATGTAATAAAGGTACTTACAAAACGGCTCATGCTCTAATGGAGTGACTAGGGCCGTTTTTATGTTTATATTAATAAATTTTCAAAGGATACAAGACCATTTAGATGTAATTGAATATAAAACTGGAGGAGAAATAATGAAATTTTCAACTTTAAAAAAGACTGACATTCGTATCTCTAAAATAGGATTAGGTACAAATGCAGTTGGAGGACATAATCTTTTTTCAAATTTAGATGAAAACCAAGGGAAAGAAATGGTTAGTCACGCTATTGATAAAGGAATAACATTTATTGATACTGCCGATATTTACGGTAAAGGACGATCTGAGGAGCTAATTGGTGAAGTACTAAAAACTAAAAATCGTGAAGACCTCGTTATCGCAACAAAAGGCGGCAATGAATGGTTCGAAGATGGTACTGTTCGTACAAATAATAAGCCAGAATATTTAAGAAAAGCTGTAGAAAATAGCTTATCTCGCCTTAATATAGACTATATTGATCTATATTATATTCATTTTCCAGATAATGAAACCAATCTAGCTGATTCAGTTGCTGAACTATCTAAATTAAAAGCTGAAGGCAAAATTCGTGCAATCGGTATTTCTAATGTTACTTTAGAACAGCTAAAAGAAGCGAACCAGACAGGTGAAATAGTTGCCCTACAAGCAGCTTATAACATGTTTGAACGAAGTGTTGAAAAGGACCTTCTTCCCTATTGTTTAGAAAACAATATCTCATTTATTCCTTATGGTCCATTAGCTTTTGGTCTGTTAGGAGGAAAATATACAAAAGACTTTAGATTAACTGAAACTGACTGGAGAAACTCAGTTCCCCTTTTCCAAGGAGAAACGTTTATAAAAACTTTGGATAAAGTGGAACAATTAAAGGATTTAGCTTTTATAAAGGGAATTTCCCTTTCTGATATGGCTCTAGCTTGGTTATTAGCTCAGGAGGGTGTAGAAGCTGTAATACCAGGTGGAAAACGAGCAGATCATATTGATACTAATTTAGGTGCCAGTGACATTAGTTTAACAAAGGAAGAATTAAATGCAATTGAAGTTATTTTGAATAAATAAAAATTTAAACGACTAAAAGGCTGTTGCACTGCTGAGCAATGGCCTTTTAGTCGTTTAAGTCACTACGTTACTACTTTATCAGTCCTGTTAACTATATATTGAAAATAACTAGTCAGATGATTATAATCATTACGAAATGAATTATGTCGAAGTTAAAAGGAAGAATTCATATGAATGAAGTTGGCACGTTAAAAAAAGGGATAGACATATTATGGCTAATAATTGAAAGAGGAGACCTTTCAGTACTAGAAATTATGGAATTACTCCCTATAAACAGAAGCACTACATATCGTTTAATAAATACTTTAGAACTAAATCATTTAATCCAAAAAACTACTAAAAATACTTATGAAGTCTCAAGTCATTTGTTAGAAAAATTATTTAGTCATGATAATAATTTAAACTTTGACTTGGATTTAGGTATCATACGAGTTGCAGAGGAATTTAAAGAACATACTGGGGAAACTATTTTTGTTGGTGTTTTAAATGGTACTAAAGTAGTTGCTACACATATTATTCCTGGAAGTTATCCTACTAGAACACACTATGGAAAGGGAGAATTAATTCCAGCTCATCTAAGTGCGGTAGGGAAATGTATACTAGCCTTTCAACCATCAAAGATGCTGGATACTTTTAAAAGCCAATTTATAAATGAACCACAATTTCATTCAGATGCATGGTTTAAAGAACTTGAGAGAATAAAAGAAGTTGGTTATGCCATTGATGATGAAGAAGCTGAGGTTGGTGTTCGCTGTATTGCCGCTCCAATATGGAGAGATGGACGTGTGATTGCAGGAATTGCTATTTCAGGTCCGTCCGTACGGGTGTCTAAAGATAAGGATGAGGAAAATAGTAAAATGGTCATGCGATTTTCTCAAAAAGTAACTGACAGCTTTAAAGACTAAAAAAGCTCTACTCATTAAGTAGAGCTCCCCTTTTTATGCTAAGTGGTCTAATTCAATAGACAATTCAAACTTTTATAATCTATTATTTATATCCATTAAAATTAACGAACTCTCCTACAGGTTTTCGATATCCACGTGGACGGACTTTATCAGTACTTTTACCAATTGTAATCATCATCACAGGCAGTAAGTGGTCTGGGATATTAAACTCTTCTCTTAACTCCTCTATGTTATGAACATGCATTGGACAAGTATCGAATCCAAAATATTTTGCACTCAACATAAATAACATGGCATGAATCCCTGTATTTCGAACTAATTCCATTCCAAGTTTGTTGGAATCAGATTTTAAAGCATCACTAAAGTCTTTAATTTGATTTATTGTCATTTCGTATTCTAATTCATCTATGATTTTCAGCATTTTCATCGGTGCATATATTTTTTCAACTTCAGTTATTTCAATACTGTTTTTATTTCCCATTACAATAATAACAGCACTCGCAGTTTGAATCTTATATTGGTTATAGCTTAGTTCTTTTACTCTTTGTTTTTTATCTTTATCCGTGATCACCATGTAATCCGTATATTGCAAGTTATAAGCACTTGGTGCAAGCTTTGTTAATTCAAATATTTTTTTGAAATCTTCTACTGTCATTTCTACATCTTCCCTAAAATTCATTGTGGAATGACGGGAAGTTACTAATTCTTCAAAACTCATGTTGTGTTTCTCCATTTCTCTTGAAAATTAATTTATCTATTATTTTCATTACATTATTAGTATATAATGGATGTTTTAAGTTTTTTATTGTAATTGTGTTAATTCTGTTAATTTCTTAAGTTTTTATTCAGTTCTTTTCGAACTGCTGGAGCTATCTCGGTAGCCAATAACTCTATACTTTGAGCTACTTTCTTAAACGGTACACCACCTATATCAAGCTGAGCAAGAAAACGTTGATGTCCGAAAAGCTCATATTGGCGAAGTATTTTCTCGGTGACTTGTTGTGGACTGCCAACAAATAGGGCTGTGTTCGGGCTTGCCATTTGTTCAAAGTCTTCTTTTGACATTCTAAAACCCATTCCTCGCTGGCGATTAACATACTTCCAATAATTTGAATAATAAGGATAGAATTCGTCTTTAGCAGTTTGACTGGTCTTTGAAAAATATCCATGACCGGCCACAGCGATTTTCAGGTCATCCTTAGTAAATCCAGCCTCAGCACCTGTTTTGCGATATAAATCAACAAGCGGCTTAAATCGGATTGGATCTCCACCAAGTATTACGGCAGTCATACCAACACCTAACCTGCCAGCACGGGCTGCACTTTCTACTGTACCTCCTACACCTACCCATATCGGTATATCCTTTTGGAATGGTCTTGGTGCAATTTCAGCATCCTTCAAAGCAGAACGAAAATGGCCGTGCCATGTAATTCTCTCGTTTTTATTAAGTTTTAAAAATAGATCCATATGTTCCGAGAACAAAGCATCATAATCATTTAGATCATACCCAAAAAGAGGGAAGGATTCTACAAACGCTCCCCGGCCAGCAATGATTTCTGCTCTTCCATCTGAAAGCATATCTAATGTTGCAAAATCTTCGAATAGACGGACAGGATCAACAGTACTTAACACAGTGGTTGCGCTTGTTAGTCTAATTCGCTTCGTTACTTGAGCTATAGCAGCCAAAACAACAGGGGGTGCGGAAGTTGCATAATCTAATCGATGATGTTCTCCCACACCAAATACATCTAGTCCAGCATCATCTGCGAGTTTTGCCGCTTCAATTATTTCCTTCATTCTTTGTTGGGCACTAATTATCTTTCCAGTATGTGGATCTGGACCTATATCCCCAAGTGTATAGAGCCCAATTTCTATTCCTTGATCCTCTCTACGCATAGTAATACATTCCTCCAGCTAAGCTTTTAATAAAACAACCGTTATGGATTTAAAGCCAAGATTAAAACACACCGCCGATGATTAAAATTGGTTTCAATTAATTATCTTGAATTCAAGATAATTATAAAAAAAATTATCTAAAATATTACTACATATTTTCTTTTTTTGATGTTGATGAATTCATTAGAAATGAAATTTAAATTCATACTCACAATTCTCATTTTCATTAAATTCTATGACTTTACCCAAATTGCCAAACGCTATGACTTAAGTTTCCATATCTAAATTCTCGATGAAGTAACGATGCCTTTCGCTTATTATCAGCTGCCCCCATAGCATAAAAGATCGGGATAAAATGCTCATTCCCGAATGGAGGTACTGCGAGTTTCGCATTAGGAGCAAGTGAATCATAGTTAAATAGGGAGGCTAAGTCCCAATTCTCAAGATGTTTCGATAACCATTTCTCAAATTCAAGTGCCCAAGAATCTACGTCTCCATTGTCGGCCCACTTTAAGGCCCTTAAATTATGAACTGTTCCTCCGCTTGCGATGATTAAAATATCCTTTTCTCTTAATTCAGATAGAGATTTACCGATTTTATATTGTTCATCTGGAGTAAGAGTTGAATTCACTGACATGGCAATTACGGGAACTTCCGCATTAGGATAAAGCATACGCAGAACTACCCATGCTCCGTGATCTAAACCACGAGTTGTGTTATTTTCAAAAGAAATACTATTTTTAGAGAATAGGTCCCCAATTTCTTTTGTAATTTCGTGATTCCCATGAGCAGGATACTTGATCGTGAAAAGTTGCGGGTCAAATCCACCGAAATCATAAATCGTACTATACTGATCGACCCTACTTACCTGTTGAACCTTAGATTCCCAATGGGCTGAAAATAGAATAACAGCCTTTGGACGAGGAAGATTTTGACCTAATTGATTTAGAAGTTTTGTATAATCGTTATTTTCAATCGCGAGTAATGGTGTACCGTGAGCAATAAATAATGATGGCATCATTCTTTATTTCACTCCCTATTTCTTATAGTTGGCATTTATTTTATGTTTTCTCATGTGAATATTTTTTCTCTTATAAAATACCAAATACAAATATCGATGTCAATTTTTTTATAAATACGAAATAAAGTTTTCTATTAAAAAACAATTATACAAAGAGTATGTATTCCACCATGGCCTTAAGGGGAACATTCACTTTTAAAATACAATTCTCGATCATCTTGTTACTAATAAATTACAGTAAGTAGAAAACAAAAAGCCAAATCAATTTTTAGATTGGCTTTTAATTTCTCTCAACTAGATACTCTCTTTAATTTTCAACTCTGCATGCAGCCTTATAATCGCTTTCACCAGTAAAACCAAAGTCAATATAAATAATTTGCCCACTCAAATAGCTGCATAGCTTGCTGCCGATAACAACTAATGGATAACCCATTTCCTCAGGGGTTCCTGGGCGTCCATTCCAGCTCTTTAAAAAAAAGTCATGCATTAACTGTTCGCCACCCTTATCAGTACCATCCGGACTGACCGCCAGATTAAAATCCTTTGTCAATCCACTTAATGTATAACTTGGTGCTACCGCATTAATACGAATTTTTCTATCAATAAATTCAGGCGAACGAACTTTGGATTTAATATATGCGTTCATGCATTGTTTAGAAAAACAATATGCATCTGAAGAAAAACCATCAGAGAACATTCCAATATGTTTTTCAACCCATTTAACTCCATCTTCAAAAGTAGCGCAATCAAGCAAATCACTAACAACTGGCATTTGAGCTTCCCATCCATATCCACCAGTTGATGAAATAAATGATACGGATCCTTTGTCTACAATTTTTGGTAAAACTGTTTCAACAAAATATTTCTGTCCGATGAAATTAACAACTTGGATTAATTTCTCTTTTCCTGGAACAAGTGCCATTCCATGACACATAAATAATGCATCAATTGTGTCCGGTAATTGAGAGATTACATCATCGATTGTTTCTTTTTGCCCCAAATCTCCCTTTATTGCTTTATGAACAGGTAAATCAATATCACTACGATCAATGGCAAATACATTTGCCCCTAATAAAATTAACATTTCAGTAGCAGCCTTGGCCATACCAGAAGCAGAACCTGTAATTACAACATTTTTCCCTTTATAACCAAACAAATTTTCTAAAGTATTCATATGAGTACCACCTATTAAATATTTATTTTACTATTCTATTTTATCTATAATAGGATTCGAATTATAGTAGGCACCTTTTTATCAGATAGGAACCTTTTTGTAACTAATAGGTTTTTTTAGAAATCAATCTGCCCACTTCATAACCCTCGGATGTTGCATCCATAACATTTCCTAATTTTTTTGCATCCCCGATCACTTTAATCTCAAAACCAGCATTAGTTAACTCGTCCATTAGGCCAGTTACAGGCTTTGATCCTGCAGCAATGACAACAGTATCTGCTGGAAATTCCATTTGGGTATTACCCATAGCTATAACAGAATCCACAGTAATTTCTGATACTTTTACGTCAGTATGCAGCTGTACTTTTCGACTTTCTAAGTTTTTCATGAGCTGCCATCTAGGTCCTATCGGCTCATCAGGAGCAATTTCATGTTTCATTTCGAGTACAACGACATTTCTTAGTTTCTGTGCTAAGAAGTGGGCAGTTTCCACTCCTACCTGACCTCCACCGATGACTACACAATTTGTACCAGGGAATACTTTACCAGCAAGAATATCATTTGCAAATACAACATTACTATTCTCAGCTCCCTTAATTGGTGGTTTAACAGGAACAGCACCAGTAGCTAAAATAATGACATCAGGCTTTTCACTTTGCATTAATTCTACTGTCACTTCTGTATTATATTTCACAGGAATATTTAGCTTCTTGCACTGATTCGTTTGCCATACAATAAAATCAGTGATTTCACCTTTGCATGGTGGAAATGCAGCTAAATAAAATTGACCACCTGCATGGCTTTCCTTTTCATAAACAGTTACCTCGTGTCCAGCCTTTTTTGCACTCATTGCTGCCTCTAGACCCGCAGGGCCCGCACCAATCACCGCAATCTTTTTCTTAACCTCTGCAGGTTTAATTTCACAGTTTGATTCGTTACCTAGTGTAGGATTTAGGACACATCTAATTGGCTCATCATTAAATAGAGTACCGATGCATCCGTGGTTGCATCCAATGCATTTACGGATATCTTCAAATCTTCCTTCCAATGCCTTATTTGGCAATTCTGGATCAGCTAGAGATGCACGCCCCATTGCAGCAAAATCGGCTTTACCAGAACGAATAATGCTATTTGCTAATATTGGGTCATTTATTCTTGATACAGCAATTACAGGAATACTGCAAATTTGCTTTATTTCTTTTGCCATATCAGCCGTCCATCCATGGTTAACATAAGCGGAAGCTACATTTAAATCAACTGATAAATAATTACCTACGGATACATGAATAATATCCACACCAGCATCTTCTAGGAAAGGAACAAGTGCCTTATTATCTTCCATTGTTAGGCCGCCTTCAACCAATTCATCTGCGGAAATGCGCATACCAACAATGAAATCATCGCCACATTTGCTACGGATATCTCGAATAATCTCAAGTGCAAAGCGCGCACGATTTAAGAAGCTGCCCCCATATTCATCTACACGTTTATTCCTTAAATACTTTAAAATAATTACAAATACCACAAAAATTTTATTTTACTACTAGGAGAATATAGAATGGCAATATCTGAAGCAAAACAAAAAGAAATTGAGAGGAAAAGAAGAGAACAAATCTTGTCAGTAGCTCTGTCCTTATTTTTTAAAAAGGGATATAAAAACACGAAGATTTCCGATATAGCAGAAGCAGCAAACATCAGCAAGGGTTTAGTATACCGTTATTTTGAAAATAAAGCGGAAATTCTTTTTTCCTACCGTGATGTCCTTAACGCATGCTTGGAGGAAATTCAAGCGATGCCTAGCGCTAAGGAAGCTATTAAAGAATTTGGATTACGATTTCTATCCACGCCGGATGCAAATGGTTATATCCCACCCCTACAGGTGTACGTTATCGTGTTTGTAAAAGGAGAAATTAACGATAGTAAATATGAAAATCCTGTTTATCAGGACTTTGGAAGTATTTTCTTCGGGCCCATTTTCAAAAGAGGTATGCAAGCAGGAGAGTTCAAAGACGGTGATGCTAATGAGTTCGGTAATATTTATTGGCATTTTTTGTTAGGATATATCATGGATTCTATACAAAACCCTGGAAGGTCCATTCCAGAGCTAAATTTAGATTCTGTTATCTCCTTGTTTGAACCATAATTAGTTAACATAGAAATACAATAATATTGCTATCATAAAGAGCCAGATTCAAAATGTCGTAACATCCAACTCTTTCGAATCTGGCTCTTTTAAAATAGTTTTAATTGCATATCTAGATAAGATTCCTGCTTGGCTTGCTTTATTACATCCCCAGTACTTGATTTTCCAAATAAGAATGGTGAATAGGGATCGTGCTGTATCATGTTCTGCTTAACTACTTCCTGATTAAAATTAGCATAACAGTATAAGTAGCCATGCCCACAAGTTTTGTAGGCACCAATGTCGTTGCCAAGGAGGCAGTTACAGTCATCTCTTGAAGATTTCTTCATTTTGGGTACTTGCAAATTACAGTCAATTGCCCGCTCAATTACTTCTTTTGTCATACAGCCTGAGCAATCAACTCCATATTCTACTAAATCTTTACCCTCACAACAGGTACGAATGGCTATCCCATATTTTTTACCTATTTTCACAAATTCCTTTCCAATTATTGCTCTATCTACTTTCGTAACTTCTTTAACATTGGTAAAATGACGTTTTGTTTTCTCATATAAATCAACAAAGCTGATAACACAGTGGTCCGTATAACCTTCTAAATTTGCAGCAATCATTTCAAAGCTTTTTAAATGGAATTCTAAGGAGTATTTATCTGTTATAAAAATGGGATCATAACGCCATCCAATTGATGTTATCCCAACTATACTTGATAGGCTCTTAAAGTCTTGCAGGATTTTATTCTTGTGTGGGACATTTGGTTCAATTTCTTTTCCATATGGCGTAATGCTTACAAACCAGAATTTCCGAATTGCATCTAGTTCATGCATCCTTTCAAGCATTGGTGCCGGATTCTTAGTACAAAATACAAGACAATCCACTATATCAGGTGTCAAGCTGTACCTAATAACCTGCTCTGGATAGTATGGATTTCGAGTAAGCACATACCCTTCTTTTATTCTGTTGAAAAACCACCTGCTAAAATAAGCAGGAATATCTGTCCTACTTCCTGTATTAATAATCATGCAAGTAGCATCCTTTCTGTTTAAAACTTAAGTTTCTTGTTTCATGCATTCATTATTTCTGTAAAATTTTCTTTTATAGTTTGGTACATCCGTTTTAAAAATTCCCTAATGATTCGCGGTAGACCGTTATTGGAGTGATGAACATAACCAAAAAAATATGTATTGGAATGCGGAGGAGCAAAGTTAATCATCACATAAGAATTACTTTTGGATAAACCAGCATCCGTTCTAAAGGCATAATCAAATCCGATATTGATTGCAGTATTGTTCTCCAACGTATTACGAATCGTATCTACGTTATTCGTAGTAAATAAAATATCAAATGGTAAGGAGGTAAATGCTTTAATAAACTCCTGAATATATTTGTCATCATATAAAACAATAGGCTGATTAATTAACATATCCTCTGTAATCAGATTTTCTTTTGCTAATAGAGATTGCTTATTGACTGCAGTTATCATATGAACGTCCAACAGCCTATTGAATACAAGACTATGATACTTTCTTTCTTCCCTTTCTGTGTAAATAATTATCCCAATATCTACCTCCCCATCTAAGACTTTCTTAATAATATGTTCTGAGTTATTTTCATAAATAGAAGCTTTAATGTTCGGATATTCTTTCTTAATCTCCAATATTAAATTAACTAAGATTTCCATTGGTCCCGGGTAAGTGGCAATTTTCATTTCTCCATTCATCGTATTTGTATAGGCTTCAGCTTCTTCCATAAACTCATTTAATTTTTGCAGCACTGAATTAGCCTTCTCTATTAATTTACTTCCCTCTGCTGTTGGAATGGACCCTCTTCTCGAACGGTGAAAAACACTTATATTTAACTCTTTCTCTAAACTTGTTATCGATTGACTCAAAGCAGGAAGAGTAATATGCAGATTGTCAGCAGCTTCTTTTAATGAGCCTGTTTTAGCTATTTCTGATATGTATTTCAGTTGATCAATATTCATGGTCCACCTCTTTAGTTAAGTATTGGTTAACTTTGGTTAATTTTATCTGAATTTACCATATGGTTTGTTAGATGTATACTTAAAAAAGCGTAAATTAATCCGGATTTGATAAAACGCACAAACTACTTCTCTAATCGTTATTCAGCTATCTTAAGTTGTATTTAGCATTAATAAACGTTATAAACTGGGAGGAAAAATAATGGATAAACAAAAAGTAGCTATAATCACTGGCTCAGGCCAAGGAATTGGTAAAGGTTTAGCAGAACGTTTAGCAAAAGATGGATTTTCTATTGTACTTAATGATATTAATGAAAAAACATTAATTGAAACAGAGAAAGAATTTAAAGACAAAGGTGTAAATGTCACTTCATTGGTTGGAAATGTTGCTAAATTAGAAGATCAAATGGCATTAGTTCAAAAAGCCGTTGACACATTTGGGAGTGTCGATGTTTTTATTAATAATGCTGGAATTGAAGGGCAATTAGCCCCTATTACGGAGTTAGATCCTACTGCTGTAGATCGTGTGTTAGATATAAACGTGAAAGGTGTCATCTACGGAATTCAAGCAGCTGGGATCCAAATGAAAAAGCAGGGAACTGGCGGCAAAATAATAAACGCCTGTAGCATCGCCGGTCATGAAGGATTCGAAATGTTAGCTCCATATTCTGCATCAAAATTTGCTGTTAAAGGCTTAACTCATGTTGCTGCAAAAGAACTAGCAAAATTTAAAATCACAGTGAATTCTTACTGCCCGGGTATTGTCGGAACATCCATGTGGGAACGACTTGATGAAGAAATGATGAAATTTATGGGCACTAAAAAAGGGGAAGCATTCCAAAAATACGCTGAAGGAATAGCCCTTGGCCGCACTCAAACACCTGAAGATGTGGCAAATCTAGTTTCCTTTTTAGCCTCTCCAGCATCTGATTACATCACTGGACAAAATATTCTTACCGACGGTGGTATGGTGTTTAATTAATTATAATATTCATAAAAAGGGAAGCTTTGTCAAAAAAGCTTCCCTTTCCTATGGCCTCCTTTACCATCAATAAATGGACGGTTCGTCCCATTTATTATCTGATGATAGAGCCCATATGTAATCCTTAAAACTAACTAAAATTTGATTAAATATCCTGTCCATTTGTAGCAATAACGTTCTTATACCAAAAGAATGACTTCTTTTTCTTACGTTCCAATGTTCCAGAACCATCATCATTCTTGTCTACATAAATATAGCCGTAACGCTTACTCATTTCACCCGTCGATGCGCTAACTAAATCAATACATCCCCATGAAGTATATCCCATCAACTCGACTCCATCTTCAATGGACTCGGCCATAGCTTTGATATGTTCTTGTAGATATTCAATTCGATAATCATCATTGATTGAACCGTCTTCTTCCACTTTGTCGTAAGCTCCCAAACCATTTTCCACAATGAATAATGGCTTTTGATAACGATCGTACAATTGATTTAGAGAGATTTGAAGACCGGTTGGATCAACTTCCCATCCCCATTCACTGGCTTTTAAAAATGGATTTTTAATCCCGCCAAGGATATTCCCTTGACCAACTTCTTCAGGGGTTTTGTCCCTTTTTTCTGTCCGGGACATGTAGTAACTAAAAGCGATATAATCGACAGTATTTTCTTTCATCAATTCAAGGTCGCCTTCTTCAATTTCAATCTTAATACCATGCTCTCTCCAGTATCGCTTAATGAAAGAAGGGTACTCCCCGCGTACTTGTACATCTCCACAGAAGTAGTTAAATAACTGTTCTTCCTTTAACGCATAAAGTACGTTTTCAGGATCACAGTCAACAGAATAAGTAGGAAGATAAACAATCATACAGCCAATTTGAGCGCCAGGAATAATCTCATGACATAGCTGAACAGCTCTTGCACTTGCTACGAATTGATGATGATAAGCTTGGAATGTCGGCTGGTAACGATCTTCCTCATTTTTTATCGCAAACCCAAGTCCTAAAATCGGCATATGAAGACTGCTATTGATTTCATTAAATGTCATCCAGTATTTCACTTTATTTTTATATCGGTTGAAGATAACTGTTACATATCTTTCAAAAAATGCAACCAACTCACGGTTTCTCCAGCCCCCATATTCTTTTACAAGGTGAAGAGGTAATTCATAGTGAGAAATCGTGACTACAGGTTCTATATTATATTTAAGTAACTCATCAAATACGTTTTCATAGAATGCTAATCCTTCTTCATTTGGAACTAGCTCATCACCATTAGGGAAAATACGTGACCAGGAGATTGACATACGGAATACTTTAAAACCCATCTCAGCAAATAGTGCAATATCTTCTTTGTAACGATGATAAAAATCAATAGCTTCGTGATTTGGATATGTATAATTTTCAAAGTCCAAATCAAAATTAAAACCAGGGTCTTTTAATACTTTTAGTCTTACTTTCCCCCCCGGTAATACATCAGGTGTATTTAATCCCTTTCCACCCTCAAGATATGCACCTTCTAATTGATTAGCAGCCGTTGCACCTCCCCATAAAAATCCTGCAGGGAATTTACTTTTAATTTCTTCCATAAACTATTCCTCCTTTAGTAAAAAAACTTAGTCAGCCGTTCAAAATATATGACCCTTCTCAAGAAAAAGGGGAGTAAATGTCCACTCCCCACTCACATTACCTATACTACAAAACTAGGGTTAGTAATTTTTCTTCTTTAGCTTGAACGATCTTCTTATCTGATTTTACAATTTCAATATATTGATCTGTATTTGTGACAATAATTGGAGTTGTAACATCAAATCCTGCTTCTTTTATTTTTTCAAGCTCAAAATTCACTAATATATCTCCCTGTTTTACAGTGTCTCCCTGTTTAACTTGTGGAGAGAAATACTTACCATTTAGTTGTACTGTATTTATTCCAATATGAATCAAGATTTCTGCCCCATTACTTGAAGTAATACCAATTGCATGTCCGGTTGGGAAAATCGCAGTAACTGTACCATCAACAGGTGATACCACTTCACCTACAGTAGGTTCAATCGCAACTCCTTTCCCCATTGCTTCAGATGCAAACGCAGCATCATTTACTTCGCTTAACTCTTTTACATTACCTGACATAGGGCTTACAATACTCTCTCTTTTTAATAGAGGTTGAGTTTCAACGTCTACCTTTTCTCCAGTTTCTACTTCTTTGCTTTCTACTACATTTTCTTCCTTATTCTCAAAACCAAATAAGAGCGTTGCTAACATAGCTAATACAAAGGCAGTTAAAGCACCAATTAGATGGTATACCAATGGTGAATATGCTGGGATTGATAAAAAGCTAACAAAATTGAAAACTAAAGATTTTGAACCTAAGAATCCATTTATAGCTCCACCAATCGCGCCTGCAACAGCTACATAAATCAATGTTTTTCTATAACGGAGAATTAGACCGTAAAGAATTGGTTCTGTTACACCAGCCAAAGCACCTGGAAGCATTGTAGATCCTGCTAAAGATTTAACTTTTTTATCTTTTGATTTTAGGAAAATTCCTAATCCTACACCAATTTGAGCAAAAACTCCACCGGCTAACATAGATAATAGTGGGTCTCCTCCAGCAGCAAGATTTGAAATAATGATCGGAACGATTCCCCAATGTAGTCCTAATAAGGTTAAGAAAGTCCAGCCAGCTCCCATAACAGCTCCGGTAAGTATACCGCTGCGTTCAGTAAGGAATTGAATAATTGCACCAATACCATTTCCAACGTATACTCCAAATGGTCCAAAAACTAAAACCGTAAATGGAACAATAACAATTAATGACAACATTGGAACCAAGAACATTTGTAGATCTTTATGAATCACTTTCTTTAAAAACTTTTCAAACAATGCATATATGCATACGGCAATAAATACAGGGAAAACAGTTGATGAGTAGTCAACAATAATAGCAGGTATTCCTAAAAACAGTGTTTCTCCACCTTTTGCTAATATACCTGTTAAATTCGGTTCAAGGAGAGCAGCACCGATTGATCCACCAACGTAAGGATTAGCACCAAGTCTTATCGCAAGTGTTATTCCTAAAAAGATAGGAAGAAAGTAGAACACGGCGTTACCTGCAGCTGACAAAACAGAGTAAGTTCCACTATCAGTTGATAGCCCACCTACACTTGTTAAAACGACTAATAATGCTTTAAGCATCCCGGCACCCGCAAGTGCTCCTAACAATGGTGAGAAACTTCGTGAAATAACATCAAAAATTTGTGAAGTAAGGCTCTCTTTTTTCCCATTAGAAGGACTTGAATTTGCACCAACATTTGCTAATTTATTTATTTCCTTATATACGTCTGAAACATTCGAGCCAATGACGACTTGATATTGGCCACCACTTTGAACAACACTTAACACTCCTTCTGTCTCTTCTATTGCTTCGTTATTTGCGATACTCTCATCATTTAATTTAAATCTTAAGCGTGTAGCACAATGCACTAAACTTGAGATATTCTCTTCTCCACCAATGTTTTGCAAAATTTCTTTTGCAATTTTTTCGTTTTTCATTGTTTAAACTCCTTTATCAATAGGTTTTTATAAATTTTTTAAACAAAAGAAAAAACCTAAATTGAATCTTTCAGATGAAAGTTTCAATTTAGGTTTTGCCTAGTTAACTAGTTACAATCCTAAAATAGAATTTTTTTTATTTTTTTACTACTCTTTCAATGTGGATGGTTAAATAGAGTATTTCCTCATCAGTTAACTCATATCTATATTGCTTTTCCACAAACTTCCTAATTTTTTCCGAGCATTTGTATGCCTCAGGATATTTATCTTTGATAATGTTTAAAAGATCGTCCTCATGTTCATTTTTATAATGATTGCCTTTTACTAATCTATGAGCAAAGAACTTTAAATGAGTAATAAACCGATAATAATTCAATGCATTTTCGTCATACTCAATTTTAAAGTGATATTTAACAATAGTTAATATATCTTGTATCACTTTCGTCATATCAACAGTATTGGTCATATCTTCATTAAATTGGGCATTTACAAGGTGCAAGGCTATAAATGCCGCCTCATCTTCAGCCAAAATTACATTAAATTGATCACAAATCATATTTAATGCCTCTATCCCAATATCAAACTCTTCCTTATATAAATGTTTTGTCTCCCATAATAAAGCATTCTTAATGGGTAAATTGTTGTTATATCGGTCTATCGCAAAATGAAGATGATCCGTTAATGATATATAAATACTGTCATTAAGCTTTTTCCCAAGTTGAATTTTAGCGTAATTAATAATTCTTTCCGATAATTCCATATACTCAATTGGAATATCTGATATTAGCGTTTTGAACTTCTTTGTGATATCTTCGTCTTCCAAAGTGAAGATTTTATCAATTTTCTCTTCATCTATCTCATCACCAGTACGTTTATTAAATGCTACACCACGACCCATGACGATAACCTCTCGGCCATCTTTTAATGAGACAATGACATTGTTGTTTAGTATTTTAAGTATCTCCACTTTGACACCTCCAATCACAAAAAAGACAAAACCCTACTATAAAAAGTAAGCGGTTTTGCCTGATTTAACAGTCACAATCCGTTAATTGAATATGTTTCTTTTATAGTACTATATATTCTCTCTATATGCAACTACTTCATTGTCTATCTCTTTAATAGATTATATAAAAACATTTTATTATTTTTATATCGGTACGCAATAAACTTAATTTTCGTTAATTCAATAAAAATAGTATTAAAAAGCTCAACTTTATCTCTAAAGCGAATCCAAAAAACACCCCAATTGTTTTATTTAGTGAATAACAATTGGAGCGTTTTTCATATTAGATAGGAGTACTTATATGTTCATAGACCAAGAAGAGCATCATAATAATCTTCCCAGAATTTTTCCTTTTCTTCACTTAGTTTAGTCGTAATAACCTGATCCCCGAAATTAATAAAGGACATATTTCCGTTATACGCCTCCCAATTTAACAGTTTTCCCCCATTTGGATTTCCTGTTTTGGCGAAGTTGACCAAGTAATTTGACATTTTATCACCCAAATCGTAATCAACTTGAGTCCAGAAATTCTCTCTAAGTGGTGAGAAGTAATTCAAGAAATATGGTACATCTGCAGTGTGGAATGAGCCCCATTTAGCTGATTCCTCACCTGGCATTACATAATCAAAATAATAAACATATGTTGGAGCTTTGCCTTGTAAAGATCTAGCTTTTGCAAAAGAAAGTTGCGATGCCATCATTGCATCTTGATTTACCGCATTAAATTGACTAACCGCTTCGTCACCTGTTGCTGGGTACAAAGCAAGAACTTCCGATGCTTTATTGCCAAAAACTTGGTTTACTGTTAATTCATAATTCTCTTTACTAATAGTAGTTACAGGTTCAAAAGGGTTTGCTGATGGAAGAATCCCACCTATTCCTGAATCACCTTGTACATTACCAGTCATCATGGGAACATCATATTGATTACCTTCCTTAAGTACATCTAACGGATTTCCAGTAACTACCTTACCATCGATAGTGAATCCACCGCTAAATGGAAGAGATAACAATTGATCAGTTGGCATTGCTCTCATTTCTTCTAATGTTTTTCCTTCGAATAACTTAGCTGCCTCACCTTCCTTCTGCGCTAAAGTACGGTACTTACTTCTAATTTGATTTCCACTCATAGGAACCGCTTTCTTAAAAAGACCTTCAGCTTTAGGTGATAAAGTTAGAGCATTCACATTAGCTGCACCTGCTGACTGTCCTGCTATAGTGACATTATTTGGATCTCCACCAAATTTTGAAATGTTTTTCTTAACCCATTCTAATGCAGCGATTTGATCTAGTAATGCATAGTTTCCAGATACTTCATCTTTAGATTCAGCCGATAATTCTGAATGTGCTAGGAATCCAAGAATCCCAAGTCTGTAGTTAATGGTTACATAAACAGCATCTTTTTTTGCAATAGCCTCTCCATCATATACTTCAACTGATGAACCACCTGTTGTATTACCTCCACCGTGAATATATAAAATAACAGGACGTTTTTTTGTATTTGAATCTGTTTTAGTATAAATATTTAGTGTTAAACAATCCTCAGAGTATCCTTTAGATGTATCAATAATGAATTCCGTTGACCACATCCAAAATGGGGCTTGCACTGGCTGGACACAACTTGGACCAAATGTATCAGCTTCCTTTACCCCTTTCCATTTGACTACCGGCTGTGGCTCTTTCCATCTTAAGTCTCCCACTGGTGGGGCAGCATATGGAATACCTTTGTATATTGCTACTTTAGAATCAGAAGATAAGGTTCCAGTTATTTTTCCACCATCCACCTTAATGGGTTTGGAAGGATCAATTTCTCCACCAGAATTCGTGGAATCATTAGGTTTAATCTTATTCTCCGAAATTGGGGAAAATGCAGCTAAAATAATCAAGATTGTCATACTTAGCATAGTGCGTACAATTTTATTCATTTTAAACATTTTAGTCCTCCTTCTTATCTCAATATTTGTAACATTAAACCCGATACTAAGGATGGAACACTTACAAAAACAGCTACCTCTAGAGATTTTCCATTTGCCCTCTCCCTCCTATGTTAATTGTCCACTAAATTTTTGATAGCGTTTTCATAGTAGTTCTATGTTAATTATAGGTGTACACGACAACTCTTTTAAAACCAAAAAATTTCGCTAACAAAACGAAAAAAAATAAAAAATTATCCTACACTTCACCAACAGTGGTACTAGTAGGATTTATAAATTCACAATAATTTAAAGTTTAATAGGATTCATATTACTTTATACTGATCTGAAACTTATAACAGTATAAAGGCTATATTTCCAAACATTATAAGTAAAAGAAAGCTCTTATCTTCAGAAAGAGCTTATAAGCTATACAGTTTATAAGATTGAATCTATGTATTTTTCTAATTCTAAGATAAATTTAACATCAAATTCAGGAGTAATTCGATAAAATGGAATTTTGGTAATATCCGCCAATGGAGATGTTGTAATAATAAAATCTATCTTTTGCATATTTTCCTCTTTCTCGTTTATAAATTCTGCATAGGTATATAACCCATTAAAATATAATTTTTCTCCAAGGTATTTAATGATCTTATTTTTTATAAGACTAATGACACCTTCATCAAAGTCGCAAACCAATATTGTGTTTAATTTTTGTTTCCATAATTCATTTGTTGCCACTAAATGTAACGTTACATAAGCTATTTCAGTTAGATTGGTGTTTACATCTAGGTATTTTTTTAATATTGCAGATATATCTAAAGCCATTTTAGACTCTAGGTGAAATTTCCCCATAATATCATGAGGTATTGGATTTGGTATTCTATGGTTTAATTTTAGTCGATTAATCATTGGTGTAATGTATAAAACTAAATTTTCCTTAGCTACGGTTTGTTCGGATACATTTACATTAAATCTTCGATCAACTTCTTTAACGAATTCATTAACAATCTCCACTGATTCGGATGTTTCAATTTGTTTAATATTCGTACCAGTTAAAAATTGCTTTGATTGAAAATAACACTGCAAATTCAACCATTCATTTTCTGGTAACTCTACGTTAAAATAAACTTCTATTTCTCTCCGTAAAGATTCCATAACAGGTAATAGAACCTCTTCGCCTTCATAAGATTCTAAAAAGAAACCCAACTTGTAACGCCTGATTGCAATTAGTATTTCCAAACTAAACATCATACAACTATTTCCAGTTAAATAATACCTAAATTTCTTTGATTCACTTTCTACAACATCATAGGTTTCCTTAAACAAATTTGAAGGATTTGTTTCCTTAAAAATACAATTCCAATATTTTGTTATTGTACTAACACTTATTTTTTCCCCTATTATCCAGTAAACAATATTTCTCTTATCTTTTTCCCCGCATATAAGTGTTAAACCCTTCGATTTTGAAGTAGAAACGTTAATCCCAAAGTTAATTTCCAACCAGTTTTGCACCAATTTAATATCATTTCGTAAAGTCGCATCTGAAACAAAAAGTTGATCTGCTAATTCTTCTAACTCTAAATTTTCATTAAAAGTTAAATAAAGAAGAATATACATTTGTCTTTCAAATGGTGTAGTAGGTATGTCAGAGATATATTCAAAATCAAGACATGATCTTATAATATCCTTTTCTATTATATGCATCTTGGATTTTTCAGAAAAATAATACCCTCTTTTTGTGGCTATAATAGAAATATCAAAGTTCTTTAACAAGCTATTAACTTTTTTAATATCTAGTTGAATTGTCCTTATACTAACATTACATATAAGTGCCAACTCTCCAACAGATGTACATTTATGAGCGTTGAGTAACTTACTAATAATTTCTCTATACCTTCTATTCATTTGAACCATCTCCCTAATCAAAAAATGACTTATGATTCCAAGTAATATGGTACAAGGAAAGGAAAGGAAATAAAACTACCTGGATCATATTAATTACCAGGTAGTTTACTAAAGTTATTAGGAATATTATTCACTTTTGAACTTATGAATTCCTTCTTGCATCTTCATAATTAAACCTTACAGCTCATCATAAGTAATTAATTCTACATCATTATCTTTAAGCCACTTTCTTGTGTCTGGATCACATAACATATCGACTTCCATTGGTCTGGGCAAAGTAAGTGACGAGTGTTTTAAAATATACCCATCTAAATAACCAGGATGGCATACAAACATATAATATCTATCTTCATCTGCAGTTTCTATTGTTTTCTTCAAAGATTCAAAAGGATCATAATTTGGTTTCATGAAGTCCATACTAATAAAAACGTCTTTATTATTGATCTTTATTGACCCATCCATAGAAAACGGAGAATATTTCAACCCATATTTTTCCGCAACTATCTCTAACCCCTTAAAGAAATTTACGCTAGCAACTGCATGGCCCTCGAAATAACTTGGATTCTTACCAGTAAGCTCTACAAACCTTTTATATTGAGCTTCAATTTCAAGTATTACTTCATCCAAAACTACAAAGTCCTCTTCTGCCTGCCTATATTCTTTAGAAGATTTAAATTCACCATTCTTATGAGTAATACTAGGTATCAAAGAGGGATCCGTTAGAGGTTTGCCATTGCAAATGTTTGTATGTTGCCCTAAGCAGACTTCTGAATCTTCCAACAACTTCAATCCGTGGACAACCGCAGGCATGTTAGTCATAATACCTACACTTCCAATAATGCCTTCATTTACTGTTTTAGCAATACCATAATTAACACCTTCTGAATAACCTAAGTCGTCTGCACGTACTAACAATTTCTTCATATAAAAATTCTCCCTTAAAGAGTAATCCTAACTATTTTATGAGATTTGCATGATTTTTTCTGATCTTCCCTTAACTCCCTGCATTAATACTAATTCATTAGGATAATCCTCTGAGTTTGTTACAACAATAGCTGTTGTAGTTACATATCCAGCGGCTTCAATATCAGATATAGAAAACTTCATGATCGACTGTCCACATTTTACCCTGTCTCCTACTTTTACAGACGGTAGAAAGCCTTTGCCATTCATTTTAACTGTGTCCAATCCGACATGAATTAATAGTTCTATCCCATCATTGCTTTTAATTGCAAGAGCATGTTTTGTAGGAGTTATAAGAATAACTTCTCCATTAAAGGGTGCATATACTTCTCCCTTTAATGGTTTCATCCCACAACCTTTCCCTAACATTCCTTCCGAAAAAACACCATCTTCTATATCCTTAAGAGGAATAACTTCTCCATCAAATGGTGAATAAATATTACCACTTTCGGTTCTTTCATTTTGAATTATATTACGAAACTTTTCCAATATCCCCATTGGTAACACCCCATGACTGTTCTTTCTGAATAAGCGGATCGTCTTTCTTGAAACCAAAGAAATAACTTGCAGCCGCAGAAACAACAAATGCAATTATCAACGAGATAATCCCATTGATAAAATTAGCTGTTGGACCGCCTGCAAAGCTAAGTGCAGCAAGTACACTTGCAACTGGAATCATTGCATATGCAGTGACATTCATAATACCTGCATATAGACCTCCAACAAAAGCACCAACAATCATTCCAATAAACGGACGCTTGTATCGCATCCCAACACCATACATTCCTGGCTCTGTTACACCACCTATTGCCCCAGCAACAAGGTAACCAAAACTAAGACTCCGTTGTTCCTTATTTTTAAGGCGAAGTGCTACACCTAAACACATACCTGAAACAGCAAGACTAGCAATAGCTCCTGCAGGCATCATAAGAGCTTCATGTCCATTCGTTGAAAAAACAAGAATAAGGGTAGAAATCATTACAAGATGCATTCCGCTCAACACTAAGAATTGCCAAAGTGCAGCAATTATAGCAACCGCTATGAATCCACCACCGACACTTGATAAACCTAAAAGAGCCTTTGATGTGTAATTTCCGAGAAAAGAACCAGCAGGTCCAAGAATAACTAGAGAAATCGGTAACATGACTAGAATGGTTAATGATGGTGCAAAAATCGTCTTAAGTACATTCGGTAAATATTTCTTGAAAAACTTTTCGACATAAGACATAACCCAAACAGATAAGATAATCGGTATAATTGTACTAGCATAATTCTGAACCTGTGCAGGAATACCGAATACGTTAAAAGCCTTTCCCTCGGTTGCTATTGAAATTAACGTTGGGTGCAACATAATACCACCTAAAAACATTGCAACTACTGGTGTGGCACCAAACTTTTTAGCAGCTGTATAACCAACTATAATCGGGAAGAAGTAGAATCCAGCATCCCCAACAAATGTTAATAATGTATAAATGTCACTTGTTTCATCGATAACCCCTAACATTGTTGGTCCAAGTACTGCAACGAGTAATTTAAACATTGATGCTGCCAATAGTAATGGGATTAACGGTGTGAGACAGCCTGCAAGACCATCAAGAATATCTGAACCAACAGACTTAAGTGTCACCTTTTTCTTTTGTTGATCTTTATTATCAACTGCTGTTGAATCATTTTTAAAGCCACCAATTTCACAAAGGCTATTGTATACCTGATCTACAGTTTGACCAATAATTACTTGATATTGACCTCCTGCTTGCATGACACCAATAACACCCGGAATATTTTGAACTTCCTCTTGTTTTGGTATACTCTCATCCTTAAGATTAAAACGAAGCCTCGTCATACAATGAGTTACATGACTGACATTGTCCCTTCCTCCAACTGCCTTTAACACATCTTCTGCAATCTTTTGAAGCTGTTCTTTTTTAGCCATCTTTTTTTCCTCCTTTTATATATAAAAAAAACCCAAAGCTAATATGATTTTAATCTCATAATAACTTTGGGTGATGCCTCCATAACGAGTAACAATCCCTACTATTTAAATGTTGGTATTCTTTATAATCCGATTTATATGCATCATCAGATATAAAATTTCATCTTTTGTAGTGTTAGATTTCAACTTTTCATCTATATAATTACCAATCATAAATGCACATTCATAAACCTGTTCATTATTTTCTTTCATTACCTGCAAGATGGTGGAATTATCATTCATAAACTGTGTTTCTTCTTTGACCCTTTTAATATAATACCTCATATGCATAGCGAATCTATTAAAATTAAAGCTAGTTCTATCAATGGTTATTGAGAAAAAGATTTCAATCTTATCTGCAACTTCCCAGATTAATGATTCTGTATCTGGACCTTCTTTTTCAGGCTCCTTTTCTTCTTGTGCATTCACAAAATGCATCGCAATATTCGTAATTTCACTGTCAGGAAGTATCACGCCTAGTCTTTTTTTGATTAATTCGACTGCATATCTTCCTAGAGTAGTTTCTTGGGGATATAACTGCTCAATATCATAAGAAAACAACATCTGCATTTTTTTATATTTTTTTAAACGAATTATCGCAAAATTAATATGATCCGCTAAACCAATCAGAAGATTCGGATTAAGAGGTGATGTAAGTGTGTTTCTAGCTTTATCAACAATAAGAGCAGTTACCTCAAAAATATTTTCTGGAATTTCCTCAATTAGATTGTAGAACCTATTGTCAATCCGATAAAATGTCATGGATATTGAACTTAAATCGGTAATCTCATATGGCATCGGTCGAAAACCGATTCCTTTTCCAAAGGCTATTAGTTCTTTGTTATTACTATCTGTACATATTGCTACGTTGTTATTAATTTTTTTAATTGCCCTCATAATTTAACTCCTATATGGATTATTAAATACCAAAAAACTCTTCGAAGCATACCAAATAAAGATAGGTAATGCCTCAAAGAGTAACAATCTCAAAGAGTAACAATCCTTTTAAATAAGCAGTTATGTTAACGCTTGCACTTATACTATCATAAGACTTTTGGATTGGCAATACTTTTTCATTTGTATGCTATGTGAGTTTTTGGAATCTAGCGACTCGCATTAGAAGTTAGGTGTATTTGGACCTACTCTACAAGTAGGTTATTTAGTGGTATTCGAATTGTTGCTAATTCATAATAATGTCTATTAATCCGACTCTATTAAATTAGTTGTAATTTTGTTAACCCATTTAAGATTCCATCTTCTGAGTTAGAAGAGGTGATCAAGTCACTTACCTTTTTTAATTGAGGAATTGCATTACCCATTGCAACTGATGTTCCAACTAAAGAGAACATCTCCATATCATTAATATCGTCGCCAAAAGCATATGTATTTTCTTTGTCAATCCCTGCTATTTCAAGAAGTTTAGCAATCCCAGTTGCTTTTGAAATATCGTTTGGCAAGACATCTAAAGCAAATCTATTCCATCTAACAAACCTATTTTCAATATATCTTTCCTTGTACATAACTTCATCTGGATTCTCACAAAACAGAAGTAATTGGTAAATTGGTTCCGTACGATAATGATTTTGATCGACCGAAGGATAAGCCATTTTATTCGGTTCATAAAGGTTTCTAATATAAGGATGTTCTCCAATACTTGATTTCACGTCGGAAAGACTAACATACGCAAGTGCGTGATTTTTATTTGTAGAAAACTGCGTAATATCGTGTAGAAAATCAAAACTTAGAGGATTTTTATGAATTTCTTTTCCTTCGTAAACAACATACTGTCCATTGATTGATACGTATGAATTAATGTTTAATTCATCTAACAGCCATTTAACTTTTGCAGGCGTTCTCCCTGTTGCAACCGCTGTAATGATGTTATTTTCTTGAAGTTTTTTTATCGCTAATTTTGAGGACTCAAGCAGTTTCTTTTCTTCGTTTAATAACGTTCCATCAAGGTCAAAAAAGACAATTTTTTTATTCATAAATTTCCTCCTCAATGTTTTATGAAAAAAGTATTTAGAAATTAACATTAAGTAATCCCTAAAATTATGATAAATGCGTAGGTAACTATTGTGAAGAAGGCACCTGAGAGTAAGATAGTAACCTTTTAGTAACTATTGAGGTTTTTTTTGTAAATAAAGCAGTGTCTTTATGTACTTATTCTCTTTTGTTAACTTTTTCTTGTGGGATCCTTTTTAATACTTCACAGGCACTGGAACTCCCATCCAGTTACCATTCAACCTCTTTTTTCTCTCCATGGGAATCTACATCTTAATTTTCATACAAAAAGGTGCCAATTTAGTCGGCACCTTGTACCTCGTACTTTTGAATTTTGTATTGAAGGGTTTGTCTTGGAATTTGTAGACGTTTTGCTGCTTGCTTTATATTTCCATTTGTTTGCTCAAGTGCATCACAAATCATATTTTTTTCAAACTCCTGTATTTTTTCCTTTAGCGAATAACCTTTGATAATTTTCCTAGAAACAGATGTATTTCCTTTCAGCATCGCAGGTAGATGTTCTATATCCAAACTTGTATCTTCACAAACATTCATCATATACTCGATCGTATGTTTGAGCTCCCGAACATTCCCTGGCCAATCGTAGGAGTGAAATATGTTCATCACTTCAGTAGACACACCTTGAATATTTTTCTGAAGTACTCCATTATAATGGTCGAGAAATTTATTCGATAAAAACTTAATGTCTTCTGGCCTTTTCCGGAGTGGCAATAACTCAAACGTTAATACATTTAGCCGATAAAAGATATCCGTTCTTATCAGCTTTTCTTCCAGTGCTTTTCTCGGATGAACATTCATTGCAGCGATCACCCGAACGTCTACCTGTACACTTTTTGAGGAGCCAATACGCCGAATCATTCCGTCTTCAAGAACACGTAATAACTTTGCCTGCAAATCAATCGGCATGGCATGAAGCTCATCCAAAAACAGCGTCCCTCCATCCGCAAGCTCAAACAATCCAGGGCGGTCAACTGCTCCCGTATAACTCCCTTTTGCTGTACCAAAAAGAATACTCTCGAGTAATGTTTCTGGAATGGCAGCGCAATTTTGAACAATAAAAGGGGCATTTCTTCGAACAGATGCATCGTGTATCCCTTGAACAAATAATTCTTTCCCCGTTCCACTTTCTCCATAAACTAATATCGATGATTGCGTTTTTGCTAGCTTATAAGCTTCTTTTTTAAGTTGAAGAAACTCATTGTTTTCTGTTAGTAAATCATCAAAGGTATACTTAACGGTGCTTTTGCTTTTTTTCTTTGGATTCATCACTTGTTTTTCTTTTTGTAAATCCAATAATTGTTCAGACAATCTTTTGATGCTCGAATAATCCTTTGCTACTTCCATCGCGCCAAAAAAATCGCCATGTACACAAATAGGAATCGTTGAATTAATGGTTTCAATCTTTTTTCCGTGAATATTGTAATAAGATTGAGCCACATTTACAATTTCTTTTCTAGACTTTATTACTCTTAATAACGTGCTCGTCTTTTCTGTTAACGATGGAAACACTTCCAATAACGGCTTCCCTATTACTTCACCCACCGTTAATCCATCGTGTTGGGCGGCCACCTCGTTATAAAAAATCGTCTTGCCGTTTAGATCCACAACGTGAATGCCCTCATCAACGCCCTTTAAGATTTCCGTCACTACTTCAATGGAAATACTGCTTGTTTCAAACATCATTATCACCACCTAAAGCATATATATGCTTATGTGCCGAAAAACTGTCACTTTATATTAATTTTCGGAAGCTTGGTAGGTGGATAAATTTTTCACCCAAACATTCATGTCTTCGAGCTTATCAAAAATGTAACAATTGTTCACTAACCGTCCTCGGTATTGATAACCCAATTGATGGAGAACGGCATTCATTCCAAAGGATAGCGACCTTGCTATAGAGTAGGAACAATAGATTTGTTGTTCAAATAAGTCTTCTTCAAGCTTTTTCAAAAGGATCTTCATTAATCCAAATTTTCGGTGATCCTTCTTTGTCGCACAATCCGTTAATTCTGCGTTACGAAACAAGTAATTCACTTCAGCAGATGCTGCACTAATTATTTCGTTCTGATACATAAAGGCATAGTAGATGGTACCTTCTTTCATTGTCTTTTTCACATATTCGGGATCATGCAGGGGAGTGGGATAAATTTGAAATACCTCTCGATACAAATCCGAAAGCATTTCCGCTTCCTTCTCACCCACTTTCATAATCTTGTAATCTGCTGGTGGCATAATCACTTGTGACGATCTCTTTAGATGCTGAACAGAAGCAATGATATCTTCTTCGACTTGAAGATAAGCGGTACAAGATCTGACTGGCTCAAAGTATTTACAAAAAAAATAACCATCCGATCCTAAAAAATACCCATCTATGATCGCTTCATTCTTATATCCCTTTTCTAAAAATATTTTGTAGTCCTCAAATTTCCCTTTAATAATTATTTTTTCACTATGTGCCTCTTTTGCAAGCTCTTCGGTAGCTTGCATGACGAGGTAGGGGTCCCCCACATAATGATCCACTCGTACACGTTTATTAAAAACGTCCATGTAAACTTTGAATCGAATCCCACTCTCCTCAACTGTACGATAAGCTGGCAACTGATTCATCGTATCTCCTCCTAAAGGGAAAGCCCGACCAAATACTTGATCAGACTTTCTTCATTATTTCTATACAATCTATGAATCACTTCCACTTACTTCACACCAATTCAGGATGGTAGTAGCAATGATATCCGCACTCGTAAATATATCTTCTAAAACAATATATTCGTTCGCATCATGAGCGACCTCTGTTACCCCTGGACCGAAGATTACCACTGGAATATCCCCAATTTTTGATAGTACTCCTCCATCTGTACCCCATGGGGAAGCTTCAATAACAGGGGAAGATCCCATAACTTCTCGGTAAGATGACTCAAGAGTAGTAAGTAACGGATGTTCTAGTTCTAAATCACCGGGGATCCACCTTCCACCAAACCACTCAACCGTGGTTGGATAGTCTTTAAACCATTTGTCCTTCTTTTCGAGCTCCTGCAATGAATGTTTTAGTTCAGCCTGAACGGCAGACATTTTTTCATCGGGTGCTACACCAATTCTTCCCTCTATTATACAAATATCTGGAACGGAAGATGGCCAATCCCCGCTATAAATCTTCCCGATATTTATCGGAATGGGAATGGGTATATTTTTATACAATGGGTCTACAATTCTACTATTCCGAACCTTTTCTAGCTCATTCAACTGATTGATCACCAATATTCCTTTTTCAATTGCATTTACCCCTTCGTACCTAGTACCCCCATGTGCTGAGCGTCCTTTAACAGTCACACGAAACCACATAGAGCCTTGCTGCTTTGGAAAGATTTTCAGATTGGTAGGTTCAGGAATAATCGCTCCATCCGCCCGATATCCCCTTAGTACGGCAGCCAAGGTTCCAGCGCCTCCACTTTCTTCTTCTATCACACTTTGAAAGATAATATCACCTTTCAGCTGAATCTCTGCAGCTATAATCGCTTCCATCGCATGAAGCAGGGCCACCGTTCCTCCCTTCATGTCTGTGGAACCACGACCATATAATTTTCCCTCTTCGATTAAGCCACTAAACGGATCATTTTTCCACTCAGCCAAGTTATTTTCTGGCACCACATCAATATGACCGTTTAGAATTAATGATTTGCCATTTCCAGTCCCCTTCAAAACACCAACAACATTCGGATTCCCCGTATAATCCTTTCGATCCGAGCAGTAAGCAGGATGGTTCATAAGGGTTTTATCACCAATCTCCCATATATCAAGCTGAAGACCTAGCTCTCTACACTTTTCAATAATTATTGCTTGAGCAGCAGCTTCCTTCCCCCTTACGCTTCCCTCCTGTACAAGCTTTTGAAGAAGTCTAGTTGCATGTACGCGATTCCTTTTCATCCACTTTCTAACTTCGCGAAGCTCCTCTTCCATCCCTCTTCGCCCCTTTATCTATGTGTTACTTACAAAAAAATGAACAATCAGTAGACTCACGAACTTGATCCAATGTATAAGGTTGAAAAACCTCACTTAAAACTAAACCTTTATCCGTCACATGAAAGACGGCCATATCCGTTATAATCATATCCACACACGAGCGAGAGGTTAATGGAAAAGAGCATTCTTTTACAATTTTGCTATTTCCCGCTTTATCTATATGGTTCATTAAAACGATCACCTTTTGTGCTTTCTGTGCAAGCTCCATTGCACCTCCCATACCAGGTATTTTTTTACCCGGAACAATCCAGTTCGCTAAATCTCCTTTTTCACTTACCTGCAATGCTCCTAAAATGGTGATATCCACGATTCCCCTACGTATCATTCCAAAGGCAATGACACTATCACAATAAGAACCACCACTAACTAAACTAACCGGGTATCCTCCAGCATTACAGAGGTTTTCATCCTCATCCCCATGTTCTGGTGAAGGCCCCATCCCAACAATTCCATTTTCCGCATGAAACATGACGTTTATTTCTGATGGAAGATGGTTCGGAACAAGCGAGGGAATTCCTATCCCTAAATTAACCACCATGCCTTCTTTAATTTCTGCCGCAGCTCTTTTGGCCATTTGATCACGAATACCTATTCCCATACCCATTTCCAGTTCACCCCTTCAGTCGGAACAATATAATTGACGAACACTCCAGGTGTGACGATTTCATCCGGATGAAGTTCACCCACTTCAACGATTTCCTCCACCTCTGCGATCGTAATATCTCCAGCCATCGCTACCAAAGGATTGGTATTTCTTGCACTTTTATCATAAATAAGGTTGCCGTATTCATCTGCCTTCTTCGCATAGACAATTGATATTGGCGCACTTAATGCTGTCTCTAGTAAATAATTTTTCCCCTCTAATACAACTATCTCTTTATTCGTTGACACAAAGTCACTATCCATTCCAATATCTGTTAAAAAGGCTGGAATTCCAACGCCACCTGCCCTAATTCGCTCTACTAACGTTCCTTGAGGTGAAAATTCTACTTCAAGACTTCCCTCAGTCATTAGTTGCCCAGCAACAGGATTGGAACCGATGTGAGAAGCAATGACTTTTTTTACTCGTCCGTTTGCTACAAGCCTCCCAATCCCTATATGCGGAAATCCCGTATCGTTTCCAATAAGCGTTAAATTCTTAACCCCTTTATTCAGTAGCCCTTCTATAATAGATGGCGGAGAACCAACCCCACCAAAACCACCAAACATAATGGTTCCACCATCATGAAATAAATTTAAAACCTTTTCCACCGTGGTAATCTTATTGAAGCGATTTTTCATATCTTACCACCCCCCTCTAAAAATTCATTGGAAAAGTCTAGGAAGGTTTCACGCAGAAGAATTAGTAATTCATCGATCTCGTCCTTAGAAATCGTCAGGGGCGGAGCAAGGATAATAGCATCACCATGAATTCCGTCAAGTCCAGCAGCTGAAGGGTAAAGCAATAAACCATTATTAGCCCCAAGCTGAATCATTGTATTTGTAACTTGAGCATTTCTTGGAAAAGGCTCTTTATTTCCTAACGATTGAACAAATTCAATCCCAATTAACAAACCTTTACCTCGAATATCTCCAATAAATGAAAATTCTTTCTTTATTTCTTGTAAATGATGAAATAAATAAAAGCCCTTCAATTCGACCTGCTCTATAATTCTATTATTTTGTAAATAGTCCATGACTGCTAGTGAAACCGCGCATGATTGTGGGTTCGCACTTAGGGTATGACCACTCATTATACTTTTAGTTCCAGCCAAGATTGGTTCCATCACTTTGTCACTCACTAATGCTGCAGCTATGGGTGCATAACCTGCTCCCATTCCTTTGCCGAGTGCGACTATATCTGGCTCGACTCCCCAATGCTCACAAGCTAGCATTTTTCCCGTCCGGCCAAATCCAGTCATTACTTCATCTGCGATAAAAAGAATACGATGATGGTCACATATATCTTTTATTATTTTGTAATAACCCTCTGGAGGTGATATGGCCCCACCCGCAGCCCCAATTACCGGCTCTGCTATAAAAGCAGCAATCTGTTCTGCTCCTATTTTTTTAATCACATTTTCCAGTTCAGTTGCACAGGCAAACTTACACGAGGTCGGTTCTAAGTTATATGGACAACGATAACAATAAGGAGGTTGTATGGAGGGAAAATCCTCAAGTAGAGGGACGAATCTTGCTCTCCTCAAGGTATGACCTGACATCGATAACGCACCGAGTGTGATTCCATGATAACTAACCCATCGAGAAAGGATTTTATTTTTCGTTTTAACCCCTTTTTCCTGCCAATGCTGTATGGCAATTTTCATAGCAGTCTCTGTTGCTTCTGAGCCACTATTTACAAAAAAACTCCAGTTCAAAGACCCAACACATTGTTCAGCAATTTTTTCAGCTAGTGCTTCCGCTGCTTCACTAGTAAACTGCGATCGGTAGACAAAGGACACCCGCTTTGCTTGTTGAACCATCGCATCAATAATTTCGGGAACACCGTGACCAATATTGGCAGTTACAGCACCGGATGAAGCATCAACATACCTCTTCCCTTCCTTGTCATATAAATAAATGCCCTTCCCATAATCTATTGTTGGATATACCGCATCAAGCAACGGTTTAATTAAATATGAATGCTCCATTTGACTCCCCCGTTCATACAAGCGTAAGCGATGCCTTATAAGATTGTATGAGTAAGAAGAGGAAATCTTTCTTTGCAAAGTTGTTTTTAGTTCCTAATTCGTGTATACAAAAAGTGAAAAGGAGCCAAATATAAACAAATGGTTCCTTTTCACTGCTATAGTTGATCTATTTGTATTGAGCAGCTACCTTGCCCCGCTTCAATGGTTGCTTTTCCACCGATTGGAAGTGTCGCAATTGGACTAACATGTCCAAAGTTCACGTTTGCTATAATCGGTATATGTGAAAGCTCTCTTTTAGATGAAATGATTTTCCTTAAAGCTTCTTCGGTTACTTGGGAATCCTTTTGAAATCTTCCAATCACTATCGCTTGAATATCATAGGCATCTGGGAGATGAAGGAGAGATTGCAGGTCCCTGTCGAAGGTGAGTGCATGTGATTCGTCATCATCTTCAATAAACAGGACACTCCCTTTTAGCGACGGCATAAACTCAGTTCCTTGAAGAAGATTCATTGTACACAGATTTCCCCCCATAATGGTTCCCTTTCCACTTCCTTCCTGAAGGATAAGATATTCCTTTTGTTCATGGAAAGTCCGATCTTCTTGGTCTAAATACCAAGGATCATCACTCCAAAATTCGGAGGGTGCAATTTCATATGGTGCATCATTGGTGATTGCTTCAATAAAGGAATTCATCGTGTACTCCAAGCCATGTTTCATCCCAAAAGTAGAAAATTGTGGACCAGAGTAAGTGATCAATCCAGTCTTTTGATAAATAGAAAGGTTTAATGCGGTAATATCACTATAGCCAATAAATACTTTAGGGTTATTTTTAATGATATTAAAATCGATATACTTGAGCAATTGATTGGCGTTATATCCACCTATAGCTGTAAATACCCCTTTTACATTAGGGTCCAGAAACGCGTCATGCAAATCTTCAATCCGCTCTTTGATTGACGTACTAAAAAACTCATCGTGAGTATGTACATGTTTCCCAAACGTCACATGAAACCCTAATGCTTCTAATCGATTTCGAGCAATTTCAACTTGTTTTCCCTTAATGATCGCCATGCTTCTAGAAGGCGATATGACTCGAACTTCATCACCTGGTTGTAAACGTGGTGGAACAATTCCCATTGAATCCTTCCCCTTTTCTAATAGAAAAATAGAACCTGCCATGAATTGACAGGTCCTTCTTATTATACCAAAACTGGTTCTGTGTTTGTTCGTCTAGTTGATTTTGCAACGATATCTCTAGCAATCCAAACACCGCACGCACTAGCTTGAGCCAGTCCTCGAGTGATCCCTGCTCCATCTCCACCAACATAAAGCCCGCTAATTTCCGTCTCAAAACGATCATTTAGCTTTGGTCGTGCAGAGTAAAACTTCGCTTCTACACCGTAGAACAGTGTGTGCTCAGAAGCAAGACCTGGCGATACATGATTTAATGCTTCTGTCATTTCAACTAAACTCTTCAGTGTATTATATGGAAGCACTAACCCTAAATCTCCAGGTACTGCTTCTTTAAGTGTCGGCTCTAAAAAGCCCTCTTTAATACGCTTTTCAGTGGAACGGCGTCCTTTTAAAATATCTCCGTACTTTTGAACAATTAGTCCACCGTTAGATAAACTATTGGCTAGCCTAGAAATTTCATGTGCGTACTCATTTGGCTTATCAAAAGGATCTGAGAAGGTGTGAGATACTAATAAGGCAAAGTTCGTATTTGGGCTACCTAATTTAGGATCCTTATAAGCATGACCGTTCGCTAACATGATTCCAGAGTGGTTCTCAACAACGACATGTCCTGATGGATTGCTACAGAATGTTCTTACGCGAGTACCAACAGATGTATTAAACGTAAATTTACCTTCATACAAATGCTCATTAATTTCTTCCATGACAATATTTGATGTTTCTACACGAACACCAATATCCACTTGATTATTAATCATTTTTAAACGTCTCGATTTTAATAGCTTAGCCAACCATACCGAACCGTCGCGTCCTGGTGCAACCACCACTTTTTCAGCAGATAAGCTTTCCCCAGCCTTTAATTTAATTCCGGTTACCTTATGACCATCTGGCGTTTTTTCTGTGATTAAGTCCTCAACTTCTGCCTTGTAGACCATATCAATCTTTGTTTTTAAGTATTCGTATATGCTTTGAAGGATTTGTAGATTTTGTTCTGTTCCTAAGTGTCTTACTTGAGCACGTAACAGCTTTAATCCTGCTGCATATCCACGTCTCTCGATATCTCTAACTTTATCAGTTAAAGGGTCAGTGATGCTTTCTGTCGCTCCGTGGTCAAGGTTGATTCGGTCCACGTAATTTATTAAATCAACAACCTGTGAATCTGGTAAATAATCCGTCATCCAGCCACCAAACTCACTAGTGATATTAAACTTTCCATCCGAGTATGCACCTGCTCCTCCAAATCCGTTGGTAATAGAACACGCAGGTAGACATCCTGCAAATTCCTTCCTACCAGCGGCTGGTGGGCATTTCTCGATTTTTTTTTGTAAAATAGGACAGTTTCTTTTATATATGTCGTGACCTTTATCAATTAATAATATGGATGCTTCTGGCATTTTTAATGTAAGTTCATAACATGTAAAAATTCCAGCTGGACCTGCTCCAACAACGATAACATCATAATTTGTTTTCAAGGTATTCCCTCCGAGGCTACTATCTATATTCGTATTTCCTTTAACCATGTGTAAATATACCAAATATAGATTATTCAGTCAACAAAAATACGAACATTTTTTATAACTACAAATATAATGTTCGTATTTTAGTTTTTTGAATTCAAACAAAAACTCGAGCACTATCGCTCGAGCTTCTGTTTATATTAGCATCCTTTTCCGTAGAAACTAGCACCAATGATGATGAGTAGAATGAAAAGGACAACGATTAATGCAAAACCGCCACCATATCCACATCCAACTGGCGAAACTGCTGTAGGGTACCCGTAACCAGGGTAACAAGGGTCACATCCATGTCCGTAATGCATAAAGTTTATACCTCCTAATTAAGCTTTCCTTTTACACTATCCACAATATGTAGTAGGTCCTTGTCCCGCATGTGTATATGCCCATTTTTTCCGAAAAAGTTTAGGCGATCAGTGTTTCCCTTGTCAAAAGCGGATAAACATTGTAATGTTTTTATATTAAGAGGTTAGGAGTTATTTAAAAATGAAAAGTATTTTAAAGAGCTTTGTAAATGGTATTTTAACGATTGTACCAATTATTCTCGTAATTTACGTAACATATAAAACCTTCATGTTTTTAGATGGACTATTAGGTGGGTTCCTGAAGCAGTACTTTAAAGAGTCGTATGTTCCAGGGATCGGAATTTTGGCAACGTTAGTGTTAATTACCATTCTAGGTTTTTTATCTACGAAGTTTGTAACGGGTACCATCTTCCGAATCATTGACAGATTATTAGAGAAAATTCCTTTCGTGAAAACTGTTTATTCGGTTATCAAAGATACTGTCCATTCCTTCTTAGGTGAGAAAAAATCCTTCTCAAAGGTGGCACTTGTAACCGTACCAGGTACAAATATGAAAAGCCTGGGGTTTGTTACAGCAGAGGATCTTCAAGTTTTTTACGAACCGCTAAGTGATTATATCGCTGTGTATGTCCCACAAACCTTTCAAGTTGCTGGATTCACCTTTTTAATCAAAAAAGAGGATGTTGAATTTATCGATGTTAAGCCAGAAGACGCGATGAAATTTATCCTTTCTGGTGGCATGACCTCGAAAAAAACAACATTGTTAGAAGCTCAAAAAGAAAGGTAAAAGCCTCATTTGGCCTTTACCTTTTGATTTTATGAAAATAAAACTTTATACTTACCGTATCCTTTTTCATCCAGCTCCTCAACGGGAATAAATTGAAGTGCCGCAGAGTTAATACAGTACCTTAACTTCGTCGGACCTGGTCCATCATCAAACACATGACCAAGATGAGAATCTGCAGATTTACTTCGAACTTCGGTACGAACCATAAAATGACTATGATCCATTTTTTCGATAATTTCTTCCTCATCGATAGGCTTTGTAAAGCTTGGCCACCCACATCCCGCATCATATTTATCTTTCGAGCTAAAAAGCGGCTTACCTGAAACAATATCTACATAAATACCTTCGCCAAACTGATCCCAATATTCATTTCGAAACGGCGGCTCCGTCCCATTTCTTTGGGTCACTTCATATTGCATAGGAGTTAATCTTTCTTTTAAATCTCCCTCTTTTGTCACTGGTCATCCCCCCAAGCTTTCTTAATAAAGGCAGCACGCCCAGACCCCTCTGAATACCGTCCATATCGTACTGGGTTCTTCTTATAAAATTGCTGATGATAATCTTCAGCGGTATAAAATTCTTTTGCCGGTAAAATTTTTGTCGCGATAGGCTTTGAAAAACGACCACTTTGCGCTAATTCTAGCTTTGATTGTTCAGCTAATACTCTTTGTTCTTCGTCATGATAAAAGATTGCCGTTTCATACGATTGGCCCCGATCATAGAACTGGCCACCAGGATCGGTTGGATCAATCTGTTGCCAGTATACACTTAACAGCTTTTCATAAGAAAACACTTCAGGATCATACGTAATTTGTACAGCCTCGTAATGCCCCGTTGTTTCTTGGCATACCTCTTCGTAAGTAGGGTTTTCCTTATGTCCCCCTGTATAGCCACTGATGACAGAAATAATTCCAGGCTGTTCATCAAACGGTTTTACCATACACCAAAAGCATCCACCAGCAAATGTCGCAAGTTTCTCCATAAGGCACCTCTTTTCAAATAACTCCTACATATATAGAGTATTTCATTAAGACTTTCAATGCAAACAAGGAGCTTCCATACAGTAAAAAACATAGGCACCTCTTCGACCTTCAAAGCATATGTTACACTGAATATCCTTTAAGGAGTGAGGGGTTTGTCTGAATACAGAAACCATGATGACTATATGCATAAAGCTGCTAGGTATGATTTATTAGCACAATATTATAAATACTTAGATCCATCCATGCATATTCACTATTACCAAAGACACATTAGATACATGAACAAAGCAATGAGTTCCTTAAGAGCTCAATCAGTTGCAAACTACTATCAGAGCAGTTCACCAGCTAGAATTCGTATCCTACATGCTTCACCTGATGCACCGAAAGTTGATGTATATATTAATGGAAATCGAATTTTACGCGATTTTCCATTTAAAGAAACTAGCAATTACTTATCATTACCTGCTGGAAAGTATCAAGTTGACATATATCCTGCAGGAGACATGGTATCAACCGTTCTAAGTAAAAAGGTAACGGTTGAGGCTGGGAAGCAATATACACTTGCTGCTGCTGATATGGTTGAAAAGTTAAAGCTTGTAGAGCTTGAGGATAATCCGAGTATCCCGTCCGGTGAAACAAAAGTTCGATTTGTACATCTCTCACCTGATACTCAACCTGTTGATATAGCCGTAAAGAACGGTGATGTTGTATTCCGTAATATTGGGTTCAGGCGCTCAAGCGATTATTTAGCCCTGTCTCCATTGACCGTCGATCTTGAAGTAAGATCTGCAGGAACTAAGGATGTCCTTCTTCCGTTGCCAGCTCTTTCTTTCCAAAGAAATCAAGTTTACACACTTGTAGCGGTAGGACTAAGTGATGGTGAACCATCGATTGAACCTATCATTTTAACGGAGAGAGAATAAAATAGGTGGCCATTTCCCCACCTATTTTATTGGAACAAGAAGAGTAAATACAATATTATCTCTTTTTAAATCAAATGTATTTACTCTTACCTTTGTATCACTCTTTAGTTTTAGATCATGAAGGTTTACGTAGACCTCTTCATCATTTGGTCGAATCGTAATCCAAGAAGGTATATCATAACTGTCTCGAATGAATTTCAATACGACAGGTACGGGCAATTCTAAATGCCCGATTGAGATGGTCTTCTGTCTTAGGATCAAGTCACCATTATCTAAAGACGCTGGTTCAAAGGTAAGTTTTAATTCCACGTCTTGAGTAAATATTTTCATTGTCCCGTACAATTCTACCTGGTCAGTTAGTGTGACGTTGTATTTGATTCTCTCATTCAGCCCTTGCTCTTCAATATAATGATTGATCAATCTGTTTAAATCGGCTTTGTTTGATTGAACATGAAATTGTACATAATCATCCTGATTGATATCGTTTAGAGCAATCTCTTCATCCTTTGTAGGTAGGAAAATCAAGAAAATCACTCCAACTACAACGATGATATTAACAATGATCAAAGCTATAAAAAGTTTTTTCCAACTATTCATTAGTGTTTGCCTCATTTCTGGCAGTCGTTCTAACCTCATACCGTTCCGTCAATATTCCTAATGTAAGAGTTTCGTAAATTCTCACAGCAATTTTTTCGTAACCTAAATCATTAGGATGAAAGTAATCTGTATATAAAAGATTCTCTTCACTTTCCCGAAAAATATCAGCTATATCGACAAAATAGGCCCGTTCATAGTCGGTTAATATCGTCCGACTCGTTATATTCCAATCCTGCATTATGATATCCATCTCTTCTACATCAGGAAACCACTCGTAAAAAGGATTGTACAATCCGATCAAGACAACCGTACCTGAAGGATTTACTTCACGAATCAATTCAATTATGGTCCGAAGATTTTTTTCAAATTGTTTTTTTTCCGTTTTAAATAACTCCAGATCTAAGGTAGAAAAATTTTCTCTTACTACTTTCATTACATCATTTCCACCAATGGTGATAAGGATCATATCTGCTGACGTTATAGAATCCTTCACTTCATCTGTCTTTAATTTACTAATAAGCTGGGACGTTCGATTGCCTCTTACTCCATAGTTCACGATTTCCGCTTCGCTTATTCCCTTTTCTTTTTCTAGATACTCCTTAAGGTAAGGTACATAGCCTCCACGGTTTGTACTGTCCCCTACACCCTGAGTTAAAGAATCTCCTACTGAAACCATTTGAAAAGGTTCGGAAATAAAATCGATAGGAATAGATGCTTTGTTTTTTACCGTAGTTTCTCTAAACTGTATTTGATCTAACTTTTGATTTTGTATTTGACTGCAAGAGGAAAGTACAAAAGAAATAACAAGAATAAAGGCCCACCTCACGAAACACACCTGCCTTTATAGTTTTTTGTATAGTCTATGGTGAACTGCTTGTCAAATAAACTAAAATAGACCTTTAAAAGGTCTATTGAAGGGCTTTCATATCATTAATAATTTCCTCATAAGGAATTTCATTAAGACCAGTATAATATTTCATAATTTTACCATCTTGATTAACTAGATAAAAGTCAGTCCCGTGAATAACTTGGTCTTGATTTGTTGGTTTTTTAACTATTGTCTTGAATGAATCCATTGCAAACTCTTCTATATGCGTTTGCTCATATCCAGTCAGGAAATTCCAGTTAGAAAAATCAACCTTGAAATACTCGCCAAATTCTTTTAACACTTCAGGTGTATCAACATTAGGATCTACAGAAAAGGAAACAAACTCAACATTTTCAATCCCTTCATCTTTGACCATCTGTTGAAGCTTTTCCATATTATACGTCATTGGAAGACACACGTCCTCGCAGTTAGTAAAAATAAAGTCCGCCACCCACATTTTCCCTTCTAAATCTTCTAAACTAAAGGGCTTACCTTCCTGATTTGTATACGTAAAATCAGCAACTGGCCAATTTTTCGCATCTGGTATCCCATTATTCCCACATGCTGCAAGAATAAATACCATCAGAATACTTACCAATTTAAACATCTTAACCTTCATTTATCCACCTGCATTCATCATTCTATTCAAGTTTTATTCTAGCAAACGAGATAATAAGATGAAAGGGAAAAGAACTAAACTTCCTCTATTCTCTATATAACGGAAGAATAATTCGAAAAGTTGTTCCTACACCTTTTTGACTTTCTACTTCAATAGAACCTCTCATTCTTTCAATGATTTGATAACAAACCATTAGTCCCATACCAGTGCCCTTTTCCTTTAAGGAGTAAAAGGCTGTTCCTAATCTCTGAAGTTCATCCTCACTCATCCCAATTCCTGTATCAAGAATTTCAAAAATACCAAAGTGATCTTCTTCCCTTACAGACAAAATGAGCGTACCACCGTCCTTCATGGCTTCAATCCCATTTTTTAATATATTTATAAGTACCTGCTTTAACTCACTAACATTCCCTTTAATGAAAACATCACCTGACACCTTCGTTTGCATCCCAATGCTTTTTGACATGAGTGCATACGAATTCATTAAATCCATTACTTTGTTTGCAAGATCACCGGCATTCACCTTTTCTGAAAACTCCAGGTCTGGCTTCGCTAAAGATAAATATTCATTAATAATTTTTTCGGCACGATTCATTTCTTCAAGCATTAATTTCACGTACATATGTTCTTCTTCACTCAATCCATCTTTTGCTAAGAAGATTTGTAAAAATCCTTTTACTACCGTCATTGGATTCCGAATTTCGTGAGCTACGGAAGCAGCTAATTGACCAATGGCATTCATTTTCTCGGCTCGCTGAAGCTCCTTAAGTAATTTTGTTTCTTTAATGATTGTATCCATTTTCCCAATTGCCACTTCAAACGTATGTAATTGTTCTTCCGATACGGCATGCTTCCCCTTTAATGGACTTGAAATGGATAATCTATCAAACAATATAGCTAACTGTTGGGTCATAAAGTTGAACCGTTCATATAAGGGGTCAAGATTTGAATTTTTCTTCCCACTTAGATGTATATTGAAGTTTCCGACGCTTACCTCGTGTAATCCATACAAGATCTCATCAACAGGCTCCATTACATTATTTAACACATACTTCAGAGTGAAAAATACGATGACAATCGTTACGACAAAGACAACGGTTAAATACAATATCGTTTCTAACTGCGAATTCTTAATAAATGATGCTTCTGCATCAATGACTAATACCCCTACTACTTTTCCTTCTTCATTCTGTATCGGAGCAAACGCAGATAACCAAGTACCAAAATTATCTGTATACACCTTTGTACTTACTACTTTCTTTTCTTCAATAGCTTCTAAAAGAGCGTTGCTATGAATATCAACCGACTTATAAAAAGAAAAAGGCTTCAGTCCCTCATAACTATTCGATACAACCGTGGCATATATTTCTTTATCTTTATTTATAGATGTAGCTACAATCCCACTATGAAAATATGAAGAACCTCTTTCGTTTATTAAATTCACCTGTTGTTGTAGTCTCTTTGCCGCGGGATCATTTGGGTCCTTTGACATGATTGTCTCCTCTACATCCTCAGGAGACACAACGGCTGTCCACAGTGTTGATAGTCCCTCAACACGATCTGTCAATTGCTCTATTTCCTTTTTTGTCTGTAGAGCATAACTGAAACTCGAAATCATGAAAATCACAACAAACGTAATAAAAAAGGAAAAAAATAAAACTTGCCTATATAAAGAAAGTTGTCTGATCCATTTTTTCATGCATACACCGTTCCCTTTTTAATGGGTCTCACTCCCTTTTTATTCGACATCACTATCCAAAATCCTTGTCTTTCCTCCATATTTTTATAATTTCTTTACACAGTGTATAAAGTTTGTCGAGCAAAAAACCTGAACAGGTGTTGTTCAGGCAATTTACTCAAAATAGTACATAAAACCAATGGCACCTGGTCCAGTATGAGTACTAACGATTGGAGTGGTATATTCAATATCTAATAAATCAAAACCAGCTATTGTTTTTAAGGCTGAGATCAACTTTTGATTTAACTCTGGAGCCTCTGCATGAACGAGTCCAACACCTTTGATATGATGACCAGCTGTGTCTTCAGCGAATTGCTTTGCAAGGTAGTTAGCTACTTGACTATAGCTTCTAGCTTTCGATACAGGTGTATATACTCCACCTTCTAGAGAGGCAATTGGTTTGATATTAAGAAGGGAACCAATCATTGCCTTTCCCTTGCCAATTCTGCCACCCTTCACGAGATTTTCAAGAGTATCTACAACAACAAACAATCTTGTATTGGATCGAACTTGATCAAGTCTAGTTAATATCTCATCCATACTTCTTCCTTCTTTGGCCATTTGGGAAGCTTCTATGACTTGGAATGAAAGGGCTTTCGATATAAAACGAGAGTCAACAACCTTTACATTTGCCTTTGACATGGATGCTGCCGTCTCGGCTGACTGAACCGTACCACTCATTCCTCCAGTCATATGTATAGAAAGAACATCATACCCTTCCGAACCTAATCGATCGTACAGCTCAGCAAAAACGCCAACAGGTGGTTGCGAACTTTTAGGTAACTCTTCTGCTGCCTTCATCTTATTCAAAAAATCCTTTGGGGTTAAATCAACCCGATCGAGGTACGTCTCTCCTTCAATTTGAATAGATAATGGAACAACCTCAATATCATACTTCCTAATTAATTCATCGGACATGTCCACCGTTGAATCAGTCACTATTTTAATTTTACTCAAATCCTTCACATCCTAATGCTAAAATCTCACTACCTATTATACAGAATTCTAGGTTAATGTCGAAAAAAGAAAGAGTATCGGCATGTACCGATACTCTTCATGTAAAGACAATCATGTCAAAGTAAAACAAACACATCAATTACGCGTTATTCTTTAGCTCTGGCACTTGGAATACATCCTGGTACACTGGCCACTTCAACGCTTTTTTCAAATAGTCTCTAAAAGAATAGCATTTCTTCGGCTGTTTGTCCCGGTATAGAGACGTAATAAATGATTGCAAACGGACTTGGATTAAAAAATAATAAGGGCTATCTTCCTCCAATACTGGAATTTCCATGACTTTTACCTTCTGTCCAACAACATTTTTGAACTCTAGGCTTTTGAATAGCAAAATATCAATCCTCTTTTTCACCCGTTTGCATATATTATACAATATTTATTTGTCGAAGTGTGTCTGAATATACACAAGTTGTGAAAAAATTTAAATTTTTTTCATTATGAAAAGTAGTACTATTTCCGATCTATAAGAACCCTCATTATAATGTAAAAGAGGGCATTATGAAAACAAAAAACCCACTTTTATAAAAAAGTGAGTTTGAACTTTTATCCTAAATCTACTCTCTCATCCTCATCCAAGCCCCACTCTTTCTCTTTTTTCAACTTTCTTTTATAAACAATTTTGGAAAGATTGATACTTATTTCGTATAAAAACAGAAGTGGAATGGTTACTAAAATATCACTCATAAAATCCGGAGGCGAGATGACTACTGAAATTACAACCAGGACAAAATATGCATATTTCCGTATTTTTTGAAGTACATACGGATTTACAATTCCTAAAGATGTTAAAAACATAACGACAACAGGTAGTTCAAACAAAAAGCCAAATGGAAGCGACATATTCATAATAAAGCGGAAGTACTTGTCCGCAGTAAAATTAGCAACAAGCATATCGCCACTTAAATCGATCAAAAATCCCATTACAGTCGGAAAAATAACAAAATATCCAAAGCATAAGCCGACAATAAATAAAATGAACAAAGCTGGGATATAACTCAAAGTAATTTTTCTTTCTATAGGCTTTAATGCTGGTCTCACAAACAACCATATCTGCAACGCAAGTACAGGAATGGTTCCTGCAATCGCTATTAAACCTGCTAACATAAAATAAACCCACACGATATCGCTCGGTCCTAACGCAATCAACTTAACGTCTAAGTCCCGTACAAACCATTGATAGATTTCTTCAATATAAATAAAACCAACTACAAAGAAGCCAAAAAAAGCTACAATAGAGATAATAAGTCTTTTTCTTAATTCGTCAAGATGATCAACAAGCTGTAATTCTTTATCCTCCATGTAAGTCCCCTACCATAAACAAAATGTAATCGAGAAAAAAAAAGTGTAAGAAAATTTCTTACACCTTATTTCGTAGCATTCTTCTTTTTATCTTCATCGAGCTCTTCCATTACATCACTTGTTAGCTCACGAGTAGATTTTTTAAATTCACGAAGAGTTTGACCAAATGCACGACCAATCTCAGGGAGCTTTTTAGGTCCGAAAATAATTAAAGCAAGTACAAGGATAAGGATCAATCCAGGAACTCCGATGTTTGAAAACACTGTAGAACATCCCCTTTGGTAAATTAGAATAACTAATTCTACTACGATTATAGTACTTTTAACAACGGATGGGTCATTATTAACCACATTGTCATAAGAAGTTCACAAATTCAGTAGTGATTTTTCACTTATCATTATACCTTAAATGAGTAAATTAAATAAGTAACTATCTTTATTTACTTCTGTAAAAGCAAAACCTTTTTTGTTTAATCTTTCAATTAACCCTTTATAGTCTTCCTTCTTTTGTATTTCAATCCCTACTAGTGCTGGGCCATTTTCTTTATTATTTTTCTTAGTATATTCGAATTGTGTAATATCATCCGTTGGTGATAATACTTCATCTAAAAACTCTCGAAGTGCACCCGCACGTTGTGGGAAGTTAACGATGAAATAATACAGTAGACCCTCATACAACAATGAACGTTCTTTAATTTCCTGCATACGACCGATATCGTTATTTCCACCACTTATAATAACGACAATATTTTTCCCTTTGATTTCATCCTTATAAAGATCAAGAGCTGCAATTGGTAAAGCACCGGCTGGCTCAGCAACAATCGCATGCTCATTATATAATTCTAAAATACTTGTACAAACCTTTCCTTCTGGAACCAGTAGGATATCATCCAACAACTCATAACAAGTGTCAAAGGTTTTACTACCCACACTTTTTACAGCTGCTCCGTCCACGAACTTATCAATGTCATCAAGAGGAGTCACGACTTCGTTGTGGAAAGAGGTCTTCATTGCCGGAGCACCATAAGGTTCTACACCAATTAGCTTTGTTTGGGGAGAGACGCTTTTTACATATGTGCTCACACCCGCCATAAGCCCTCCACCACCAATACTGGCAAACACATAATCTACGGTTTCTTCACAATCCTGCAATATTTCTACAGCGACCGTTCCTTGCCCTGCGATTACAAGCTCATCATCAAAAGGATGAATGAAGGTCCTTCCTTCTTTTTCCGCACACTCAACCGCTTTAGCATAAGAATCATCGAACGTATCCCCAACAAGAATAATTTCGATAAAACCTCTACCAAATAACTCTACTTGCCCAACTTTTTGCTTCGGTGTTGTCGTTGGCATATAAATTTTCCCTTGTACACCAAGATGACGACAAGCATATGCTACACCTTGAGCATGATTCCCCGCACTTGCACAAACAACCCCACTAGAAAGATTGTCCTTACCAAGCGCTTTCATCTTATAAAAAGCACCTCTTAACTTAAAAGAGCGAACGTGCTGCAAATCTTCCCTTTTTAAATACACATTACAATCATATTTTTCTGATAAACGCTCGTTTTTTTGTAACGGTGTATGGGCAACGATGTCTTTTAGTTGGTGGTGCGCTATTAAAATATCTTCAACCTGCACCCATCTTTTTTTCAGCACTTTCTGTTCCATAACCATCCTCCATTTTCCCGTTATAATCAGTACATTATACCACTCTCACCCATCATTTCAAGCTTATTATCAAAAAATTTGTATTTTTCAATTTATACACCCGGTTACTCTTGGGTCAGAATAACCTCAGAAAATGGAAAAAAGCTAGACTCATTTAGCCTAGCAACTTATGATGCGATTTTTTCATCCTTTAGAGAATGAATAATTACCTCTCGGACATAATCTGAAACTTCTTTCATATCCTTTTGATCAAATATCGAAGAAGGAATACAAGGTAATATCCTCACCTGAATGGAAGCTGGTTTCACTAACCGGCCATTTTTTTCGAAGACATCAGATGTACCAGAAATACTAATTGGAACAATTGGTACCTTCGCATCCTTAGCTAATCGAAATCCACCAGACTTAAAGTCTCCGATCGGTCCACCTTTACTTCTCGTTCCTTCAGGAAAAATAGCAATGGAGTGACCCTCTTTTAATAACTGAACAGCCTCCCGTATCGATTGAACAGATTTCCTACGATCGCTTCGATCAATAAACACGCAATTCATAATTTCCATCCAGGTAGAAAGGATCGGAACTTTTTTTACTTCTACTTTTGATATAAACCCAAACGGCTTTTCAATACTTGCCAGTAATGTAGGAATATCAAAGTCTCCTTCGTGATTGCCTATCATGACAACCGCACCTTCAGGAAGATTCTCAATCCCCTCCACCTTCACCTCAGAACCCGTCAACTTCATAATTGTTTTCGACCATTTGTTTGGAATCGCATGTATTAATTGATCTCTCTCAGAAACTGATAAACGTTTGTCTAACTTTTTCAGTCTTTGTAATTTAGGTATGCTATAAACCAAATAACCACTCATGTACAAAAAAACAGCCATTAGTCTGATCATCCTGATATCCCTCCATTTGTAACCATACTAATTATACTTGATTTTATAGGTTTTAAGTATAAAAAATAAGCAGTGATGACTCACTGCTTACGTTGGTACACAAGAAATTCATAGTTGTATGGATTTTTTTCGTCTTTCATACCTGGAGTGGATTCAATAAGCTCCCATTCGAATAAATTGTATTCCGGGAAAAACGTATCTGCCTCGAACACTTCACGAATTTCCGTAACATAAAGGCGATCTGCGAAAGGAAGAATTTCTTTAAAAATTTCAGCGCCACCAATTACAAAAAGCTCCTCATCGTCACGCTTTAATAAATCTTTTACATCATGAATAACTGTACAACCTTCAATAGTTATTCCTTTACTACGTGTAATAACAATATTTTCTCGACCAGGTAGTGGCCTTCCAATGGAATCATAGGTTTTTCGGCCCATCGCAATTGGCTTTCCCATTGTAACTCTTTTAAAATACTTTAAATCCTCAGGAAGATGCCAAGGAAGCTGATTGTTACGACCTATTGCCCGGTTTTCGTCCATTGCCCAAAGAAGGGAAATCATACACTTACAACCCCTTTTATATGAGGATGGGCTTCGTAGTTAACCAACTCAAAATCGTCATACGTAAAACCAAACAAGTCTTTTTTCTCTGGATTAATCTTTAAAGTAGGTAATGGATGTGGCTGTCTGGTAAGCTGTAATTCCACTTGTTCTACATGATTTAAGTAAATATGCGCATCTCCAAACGTATGAATAAATTCACCAGGTTCAAGATCGCATACCTGCGCCACCATCAAAGTTAAAAGCGCATAGGACGCTATATTAAATGGAACACCTAAAAACACATCAGCCGAACGTTGGTATAACTGACAGCTTAGCTTTCCATCTGACACATGAAATTGAAATAGACAGTGACAAGGAGGAAGTGCCATATTATTAATATCACCCACATTCCATGCATTTACAATTAAACGCCTTGAATCAGGGTTTGTTTTAATTTGATTTATTAAGTCAGATATTTGATCCACTGTTTCGCCTGTAGAAGTCGTCCATGATCTCCACTGGTGTCCGTACACAGGACCTAAATTCCCTTCTTCATCTGCCCATTCATTCCAAATGCGAACGCCATTTTCTTGTAGATACTTTATATTCGTGTCACCTTGAAGGAACCAAAGTAATTCATGAATGATTGATTTCAAATGTAATTTTTTTGTTGTCACAAGAGGAAAACCTTCTTGTAAATCAAAACGCATCTGATAACCAAATGTACTAATAGTACCCGTTCCTGTACGATCCTGTTTTTTTACGCCATTATCCAACACATGCTTACATAGCTCTAAATATTGTTTCATTCTTCCACCTACTGTCACAAATTTTACGAAATACTAGTCTTTTACAAGGGTATAATTATTTTGATGTTAGGTCAATGCACGAAGACGAAAATTTTTGTGTTGTTAAGTTTTGGTTCCAAGTGATTGTAGGTGCAAATTTAGGCGCTTTTTCAAAACAAAACCCCTCTGACATAGTCAGAAGGGGTTCGTGTTAGCTCATCCATTTAGGTGGTGTGTTTGTGTCCCAATAGATTGATCCTAGTTCGTGATGGGCCTCGAAGTTGTCATCGCTTGTGTGGTAATGAAAGTTAAACCAATAGCCACTATGGGGTGGATGGTCCTTTCTTACGTGGAAGCGGATGATGTCTTTGTTGTTTTCTTTGCTATAGAGGTGAAATATTTTTTCAGTGTTGCCTCCAGTTGGGACTTCGCTTAATTCTAGGAATGCTAGTTTTTCTTCCGGGTACTGTACGGCTACTTCTTCAATTGCTTTATGAATATTCGGTAGGATGACCTGTTTGAATTCATCTTCTATCACAGGTTTGATTCTACTACCAAATTTTAGGTACGATAACTCTTCTGCCTCATATAACCAGCTTTGTATAATCTGGTCGCTACTGTCTGATTCTTCTTCGGTAATCTCATCAATTTGAGTGTATGTAGTTTCCGCTTTAACTGAATCTTCACGTGTTGGTTTATCCGCTGATGCTTGATTATATAGAAAGGTTTGGGATGGTGTTACCAAACCAAATGTTAAAATTGTTACCAACACGACGAAGGATTTTTGCAACCATTTTGGCATGATCTCCAATCCTTTCTACTAGCCTTTAAGAGTATTTAGAAAATATTGACTCTTTTCTCATATTATACTCTTTTTACAGTAGGAAGTGGGAGATTAAATCACAAATATCATCATTTTGTAATAATCCCGAAATGAAATTTAGCAGACGGTCTTTTTATAACTGAGAATCCAAAATGCTCGAAGCGCTTGCTACGAAAATGATCCTTTAGCACGAGTCGTCTCCTCGCTACTCTTTTTGCCTCCGAAATGAATTCTTCCGTTACGGACGTATACGCCGCTAACTCAGCTAACGCACGAATTCCGTCCGATTCTAAAATTGTTTCTTCAAACATTGGGTCAATATACACGCAATCAAACTCATTGCTAGGAATTTTCTTTAAATATGTTAGTGCACTTAAATGGTGCACGGAAATTGCACGCATAGCCTCATCCATTGCTGCTAAACCGGACTGCCAGCTGTTTAATCCTCGACCGACAAGATAAGCGAGGTATTTATTTTCTTCTGTCCCAACCACTTTTCCTGATGCTCCAACGACAAAGCTTGCAACAATACTGTCGGATGCAAGTCCTAATGTACAATCAAGAAGACTCATTCCTTTCTCCAGACCGGTTGCATCAATAAAAGGATCGTGTTCGTTATTTAGCAGTCTTTTAATTCTGAACATAGAGGAATTTGGATGGAAGAAGAACGGCTCTTCTCCGTTTAATAAAAATAACTCAAGTCTCTCCTTTCCAAAGACAATACAGTCATCCTTATACAAGGAATGAAGAGTCTGAACCGATTTTTTCCTTCTTTCCTGATAGGGACATCCAAGGTCCAACGCTATCTTCTTCGCTTCTTCAATCATATCAGGATTGGTTCGTCCTGCTGTTGTGACAAACATATAGCTTCTTTCCTTTCAGAAAAAAAGGAATGTCAGCTGACATTCCTTTTTCTTTAACAATTTTGTTCAAATGCTGATTGGAGATTCTCCATGATTTCTTCCATCGTGTGGTCTTCGATATTATGGCGATGGATAAAGCGAACCACTTGCTTCCCTTTTACAAGTACCATTGAAGGAGATGACGGTGGGAACCCTTCGAAATACTCACGCATTTTAGCCGTTGCTTCTTTGTCTTGTCCAGCAAATACAGTAACAAGCTTGGCAGGTTTTTTCTCAGTTCTAACCACTGCTTGAGTTGCCGCTGGACGTGCTAAACCTGCCGCACAACCACATACAGAGTTAACAAAGATTAACGCAGTGTCTTCATTTTGATCCATAAAATTTTCAACATCTTCTTCTGTTTCTAACTCTTCAAAGCCCGCATGTACTAGTTCTTCACGCATTGGCTTTACCATTTGTTTCATATATTCCTCATATGCCATTGACATAAAAAAATCCCTCCTATTAACTATATCCATTGTTAGCATACTATATTTATTTCAAATGATGCAATTTTCTTAGTTTTGTTTTCTTGCTTCCGTCATTTGTTTCCAAACAGATCCTTTTGCATCCTCACCCAATTCAATTCTTTCGATAGCAAGTTTAATTTGTAAGCTCACTTCAAATTCCGGATCTTCTTCAGCTGCCTTAAGCGCAGGAAGCGCACGGTCATCTCCCAATTCATATAAAAACATTGCCGCTCTCCAGCGCACTAATTTACTCTCATCACTTAATGCCATCATCATTTCTTCCATCGCCTCTTCAAACCCTAGGTCTGATAAGCAGTCTCCAGCCGTACGCCTAACAGTCACTGTTTTATCCTTTAACGCTTTATAGAGGAACGGTAATACTTTTTTATCTTCGATCATGCCTAAATAGACAGTAGCTAATCTCCTAATTGATGCCTTTTCGTCGTTTAATGCTTTTTCTAACACAGTCAGATCTTCAACTTCTGGATCATCCATTTGTTCAAGAAGCTGATATCTTTTTCTCCAATCCGGATCATTTAATGAATGAACATCAAGCTTTTGTTTTTGTCGCTTTACAATCTTAGCTGATCCCTTACTTGTTGCATCTTGAATAAGTTCGTCTAGTCGGTCTGTTGCATAAGCCGCCATTAGCTCTTCTAAAACTTCCTGGCCGATTTGATCGAAATCTCCGTATCGAACACCTAACTCTTTCCACCGTCGAACCATTACAACGTTATCCTCTGGATCCTGAGCCTTTGAAACCGCTTCTTTATACTGTTCTGGTAATCCATATCGTCTTTCTTCTGTTCCATCCGTTAGCTTAATTTGCATCGGAATTCCTTTATACATCTGAACAAGCACCTGTATTTCTCCGTAGTGCTCATTAATTGTTTCTTCTTGCTCCAATATTTCCGTTTCTTCGCCAAATGCAAGCCTTACTTTCGGTAGAATTTCTTTCCAATCATATTTTGCATTCCGTTCCACCGCTAGAAAATCAGCTACATGGTACACACCTTTTACACCTTCAATGGTTAAAATATCCTGAATGACCTTTGGAGCACCGGTACTTGTCTCTTTCTTATAGTTATTACTTTTTCCCATTGGGAGCTCTTCATTTAAAATAACCTTCATCGTATTCGGACTAGGAGTTGGTTCAATGGATCGTATTTTCAAACCTCTTCATCCTTCCCTTATTCTTATATTTAACTATTCTCTGCAATTTCAGATAAATAGCTCCAACGCTCAATCAAATATTCAAGCTTTTCGTTTAGAGCATTTTCCTCTTCCATTAAAGCTTGAGCTCTTTCAAAATCACTGCCTGTTTTCCCCATTTCTACAGCAATTTCTTCAAGTCTTTTTTCTGCATATTCAATATCAGAATCAATGGATTCCCATTCAAGCTTTTCCTTATAGCTCATTCGTTTTTTCTTTGGTTTTTCTTCTTCCACAGGTTTCTCTGCTGCAATTGCACGAACGACTGGCTTTTCTACTTGCTTTTCAAGGAATTCACTGTAGTTTCCATAATATAAATCAATTATTCCATCACCTTCAAGCACTAGCAATTGTTCTACCACTTTGTCTAAGAAATAGCGATCGTGTGATACGGTAATCACTACCCCGGGAAAATCTTCTAAATAGTCCTCTAGGACAGTCAGTGTTTGAGTATCTAGATCATTTGTTGGTTCGTCTAATAACAAAACATTTGGTTCAGTCATTAACAGTTTTAACAAATACAAGCGTCGTCGTTCTCCCCCTGATAACTTTCTGATCTGTGTACCGTGTGTGTATGAGGGAAAAAGAAATCTTTCTAGCATTTGTGTCGCGGAAATGGTTTTTCCATCTGACGTATGAATCACCTGTGCCGTTTCTTTGATGTATTCAATCATCCGTTTTGAAACGTCCATGTCTTCATTTTCCTGAGTATAAAATGCCACCTTCACAGTTTGGCCGATGATTCGTTCACCTGAATCTAGAGGGATTTTACCAGCTAGAATATTTAATAAGGTTGATTTACCTGTACCATTTTTTCCAATAATTCCGATTCTGTCATGAGGTTTCACTAGTAAATCGTAAGACTTAAGGATCACTTTCGATTCATACGTTTTTGTTGCATCTTTTAATTCGAATACTTGCTTACCCAATCGGCTGCCTGATAAAGATAAATCTAGCTTTTCCGAAGTTTTTACGGAGCTTAAATTCTCATCCAGCTTTTCAAAACGTTGAATTCTTGCCTTCTGCTTTGTTGTTCGTGCCTTTGCCCCTCGTCTAATCCACTCAAGCTCTCGTCTGAATAGATTTTTTTGTTTTTCAAGAGTTGCTGCTTCATTTTCTTCACGAATGGCCTTAGCTTCTAGAAAGTCCGCATAATTTCCTTTGTAGCTGTATAGTTTGCCACCTTCTAGTTCAAACACACGGTTCGTTACACGGTCTAAGAAATATCGATCATGTGTAACAAGCAATAAGGCACCTGTAAAACGGCTTAAATAATCTTCAAGCCATTTCACCGATTCGAAATCTAAGTGATTGGTAGGCTCATCTAGAATCAGTAAATCTGGAGATTGAATTAACACTTGAGCAAGAGCTACTCGCTTTTTCTGGCCACCAGATAATTCTCCAATCTTTTTTTCATATTCTTCAATTCCAAGCTTATTTAAAATCGTTTTTGCGTTCGTACTTGCATCCCAACCATCTAAAGCATCCATTTTCTTTTGTAAGTCAAAAAGTTTTTCCTGAATTTCACTATCATCCGGGACTTTATTAAGCTCAAGAAGAGTTTCTTCGTACTCTTTTAGAAGCTTTAAAACAGGTGCTTCACCAGCAAAAACCTGATCAAGGACCGTTAATTCTGGATTGAGATCCGGATTTTGCTCAGAATAAGCAATTCGGTAATCTTTCGGAGCAGTTACCTCTCCTGAATCTGGAAAATCAACGCCTGCTACTATTTTTAATAATGAGGACTTTCCTGTCCCATTAACCCCAATAAGTCCAACTCTTTCTTTCGCACTTATTGTAAAAGAAATTTCATTGAATAATTCCTTTTCTCCATATGTTTTTGTCACGTTATCGATACTAATCATTGACGTTTTCCATTCCAATCATTGTAAAATTCATGTAAGAAATCTTCCATATATGCATGCCGTCTATCAGCTATTTCTCTTCCTGATTTTGTATTCATATTTTCTTTTAGCTTTAATAACTTTTCATAAAAATGATTAATAGAGGAAGAATGGCCTTTGCGGTACTCTTCATTTGTCATGCTTGATCGGACAGTAATTGTCGGATCATAAATAGGTTGACCCTTTTTTCCTCCATAAGCAAATGCCCTTGCTATCCCTATCGCACCTATAGCATCTAAGCGATCAGCATCTTGGACGATAGCTGCTTCAATGGTTGAGATGTTTCGATTATTTCCACCTTTAAATGAGATGGTTTCAATGATTTCTTTAATTTGGTTTTTCTTCGAGTCATCTAATGGTATCTTATTCAAAAAAGAAGTAAGCTTCTTTTCTCCCTCTTCCTTCGAGCTATGTAATTTTTCGTCAGAAATATCATGAAGTAGAGCTGCTAACTCAATAACGAAAGGATCTCCCATCTTTTCCTTTTCATGAATTTGCAAAGCAATATTCCGTACTCTATCAATATGAAACCAATCATGACCAGTTGAATCTGCGTACATTTCTCGTTTGACAAACTCTTCTGCCTTGGCAATAACTTGCTTCATTATACCACCTCATTCTTTCCACTCATATTCTACCATGAACTTCTTTTTTTCGAAAAAGAAAAGGAAGTGCACAATCAACGCACTTCCTTTACAGTCTATTAAACCAGCTAATTCCGATTGTATTTTCTCCTGCATGGACACCGATCGTTGCACCTAAAGGATAAATACCAAAGGCAATATCAGGGAACCGTTTACACAATTCATCATGCCATTTTCTCGCTTCCGAATCATGAAGTCCGTATAAAATGTAGGCTTCTTTTATAGCATAAGCATCAATGGAAGCTTGAAAATAAGAGATGATTTTCTCCAATCCTTTGTTTTCACTTCTAATTTTCTCCTTAGCCTGTAATACGCCGTCCTCAATGGAAATGATCGGTTTAATATTTAGCATGCTGCCAAGGAAAAAGGATAATCCGTTCATCCGTCCACTTCTGTGTAATTGTTCCAAACTCCCAATTAAAACAAATGTTTCGTTTGTATTGGCAAGATCATTTAACTTTTGCTCAACCTCCTCAACGGAATTACCAGCCTCAATCCATTCCATCCCTTTCTTTATCATTCGTGAAAGAGGATAAGAGAGTATCTTTGAATCGATTGTAGTAACAGGTGTATTCACCATGTTGGCCGCCTGAACACTTGAAGAAACCGTACCGCTTAACATAGCTGATACAAGGACAGAGAACACGTGATCATACTGTTCTTCTAGCTTCTCAAACAATGATACAAACTCACCTACAGATGGTTGAGACGTTTTTGGCGGAACTTGAAGATGCTTTAATTTCAAATAGAGTTCTTCTGCTGTTAAATCTATGCCATCCTTGTATTCCCTTTCGTCTAAAACAATCGTCATTGGTACCGTAAAAACGTCTGGATGATTGGTTAGTTCTTCATCTAAGTAAGCAGTACTGTCCGTAACCCAGGCAATTTTCTTCATTTTAAGTCCCCCCTATTAATTTTATAGTATTAATAATTATTAATTATGTAAAGATAATTCAGAAAATTACATCTAATTAAGAACCCTTGCTATATGCAAGGGTTTTATATTAAATCAGCTTTTCAATATCTTTTGATATTTCTATTGGGTTCGTATTAGGTGCATATCTTTCTACTACCTCACCCGACCGGTTTACTAAAAACTTAGTGAAATTCCATTTAACAGCTTTCATTCCTAGTACTCCTGGTGCCTCTTCCGTTAAATATTGAAAAAGTGGGTGAGCATTTTTTCCATTTACGTCCACCTTCGAAAACAATGGAAACGTTACTCCGAAATTCATTTCACAAAATGACAGGATATCAGACTCGGTACCGGGTTCTTGACTCATAAATTGATTACACGGAAAGCCTAACACAGTGAATCCTTTTTCTTTATATTGTACATAAAGCTCTTGAAGGTCTTTATATTGGGGGGTAAACCCACAATTACTAGCTGTATTTACAATTAATAGAACGTCGCCCTTATATTCTGAAAGAGAAATCGTTTGACCATTAATTTTCTTCGCTTCAAACTGATACACCGTCATCCCTTAACTCCTCCAATGTTCAACATCTAGTTCAAGTTTATCTAAGGATTGTAATATAACATCTGCGAGCACCGTTAGGTCTTCCATTTGCTCCTCATAAATGAGTCTTTTAAAATTCACTTCTATCTCTACTTTATAGCCAGACTGTTCTTGGAGTGGATCAGAGATGATTTTACAATGATACTCTCTATCCTTCCCCCAAATGGATTGGAGAACCTCTAAAATTCTTATATCAAAAGAAAGTTGGTCTTTGATAGAGAAAATCATTTTAAAATGGCAGCCCGCATCCCTTTCTGATTGCAACTTTGGGTGTAACTCTGCAGCTAAATTAGAAATATCTGCACGTAAAACGACTGTACAGCTTTTCTTACTATCACTATTCTTCTTCAGGGTCATCTCTGACTGTCGCGAAAGCTTTGCTACATTTACAATATCGTTCCTATCAATGACGCATATTTGCCCCGCTAAATCTAGGTCATATAGGGCACCTTCTAAAATTACCTTTATATTATCAAAAGCCGTTGGATCAAACATATAAAAATACCTTATCCATCATCATTTGATTAAAATAATCCTATTGCATTCCCTTTATCATCAACATCCATTTTTAGCGCGGCAGGTTGCTTCGGTAAACCTGGCATCGTCATTACGTCCCCTGTTAAAGCAACAAGGAAACCTGCACCGATCGAAGGTTTTAATTCTCTTACCGAAACGGTAAAATCGGTTGGTCGACCAAGTTTACTTGGGTCATCTGAAAGGGAATATTGTGTTTTGGCCATACAAATCGGAAGGCCGTCCCATCCATATTGCTCAAAGTCCTTCATTTGCTTTTTCGCCTTTGATGAGAACTCGACATCCTTCCCTCCATACACCTTTTGAACAATTGAACGGATTTTCTCTTCAATCGAGTCACTTACCTTATATAATGGAGTATATTCTTCATTATGATTTTCAATCGCTTTTAATAGTTTTTCTGCTAGGGCAATACCACCTTTTCCACCCTTTTCCCATACTTCGGTTAAGGCAACTTGGACACCTTCCTTTTTACACAATTCCAATAAGGTGTCCACTTCAAGATTGGTGTCTGATATAAACTTATTTATGGCTACAACGACAGGTAATCCGAAGCTTCTTATCGTTTGTACATGTTTTTTCAAGTTATCAAAGCCAGCAATTAGTGCTTCAATATTTTCATTATTAAGATCCTGCTTTCCAACACCGCCATGCATCTTCAGAGCTCTAATCGTTGCTACGACAACAACCGCCTCCGGTAATACATCTCCGTTTCTTGCTTTTATATGTAAAAACTTTTCCGCTCCCAAGTCAGCACCAAATCCTGCTTCTGTAATAACGAAATCAGCAAGCTTAGATGCGGCTGTAGTAGCAATGACAGAGTTACAACCATGGGCAATGTTAGCGAACGGTCCACCATGAACGAGCGCTGGAGTATGCTCAATCGTTTGTACAAGATTTGGTTTGACCGCATCTTTTAATATTAGTGCTAGAGCACCCTCCACACCAAGATGCGAGACAGTGACCGGCTGTTTCTCTATATTGTATGCTACTACCATCTCAGACAATCTTCGTTTTAAATCCTTTAAATCTTTCGCTAAGCATAGTACAGCCATAATTTCTGATGCGACTGTAATATCAAATCCATCCTCACGAGGTACACCCTGCATCGGTCCGCCTAAACCAATAATCACATTTCTTAAAGCACGGTCATTTAAATCGAGTGCTCTCTTCCAAACAATTCTACGTTGATCGATTTGTAGTTCGTTTCCTTGTTGGATATGATTGTCAATTAATGCAGCTAATGCATTATTTGCTGTCGTAATGGCGTGTAGGTCGCCTGTAAAATGTAAATTTATTTCGTCCATCGGCAGCACTTGAGAATATCCACCACCAGCGGCCCCACCCTTAACTCCCATCGTTGGCCCTAAGGATGGTTCTCTCATAGCAATCATTACCTTTTTTCCAAGTTGAGAAAAAGCATCTCCCAATCCAACTGTTACAGTAGACTTTCCTTCTCCTGCGGGAGTCGGATTAATTGCTGTTACAAGAATGATTTTACCTTTTGGATTTCCTTGGATTTTACTTAATGTGTCAGACGAAAGTTTTGCTTTATACTTTCCATAAACCTCCAGGTCATCAGCTGTTAATCCAATTTTTTCAGCAATTTGAATGATCGGTTTCATTTCTGCAGATTGTGCAATTTCAATATCACTTTTTACGCTAACCTTGATGTTCAATGAAGTTACCTCCATGCCCGTATTTTTTCAATGTATATTGTACCATTTGAGAATGTTCCTGTATCCACTCTTTTTTTAAGTTCTTTGATCATTATTCTTGATACTAAAAAAATCCAGTATATAATATAAATAGCCTGAATATTGAATAAAGGAGTTGAAATTCATTGCCTATCAAAATTCCGAAGCTTTTACCAGCTCGAGAAATACTGGAATCTGAAAATATCTTTATTATGGACGACGAGAGAGCGAACCACCAGGACATTCGTCCTTTAAATATTCTCATCCTAAACTTGATGCCAGAAAAGCAAAAAACAGAGGCTCAGTTACTTAGACTTTTAGGGAATACCCCTCTACAAGTTAATATTTCATTTTTACAAACTGTTACTCATCAAGCAAAAAATACAAGCCAATTGCATCTCGATCAATTTTACACGTCATTCTCTGAAATTAAGCACCGCAAGTATGATGGACTTATTATCACAGGAGCACCAGTAGAACTATTATCCTTTGAAGAAGTTGATTATTGGGAAGAGTTAAAAATGATCATGGACTGGTCAAAAACGAATGTCACTTCAACCTTACATATTTGTTGGGGGGCACAAGCGGCATTGTATCACCATTTCGGTATTGGAAAGTATGAACTATCAAGAAAATGTTCCGGCATATTTACTCACCGCGTGCATGATCCTGTCGATCTATTATTAAGGGGATTTGATGATGAGTATCTCGCACCTCACTCCAGGTACACAGATGTGGCAATCAAGGAAATTTTGAACCATCCTTCACTCAGATTATTATCGAGTTCAGAGGAAGCAGGTCCATTTATCATTAGTGCCGATGAGGGCAAACAAATCATGATTACGGGACATTTAGAATATGAATCGACAACCCTATCTGAAGAGTACTCAAGAGATCAAATAAAGGGATTGGATATCCATGTTCCGGAAAATTATTTTCCTAACAATGACCCAAATCAAATTCCAGCAAATCGTTGGCGATCCCACGCACATTTATTATTTTCAAACTGGCTTAACTACTTTGTGTATCAACAAACTCCGTATGTATGGGAATAAAAAAAGAGAGCGGTATCGCTCTCTTTTTAGTTCTCTTCATTTTTCTTTTGAATTTCTCTTAACGCTTCTATTCGCCTTTCGTCCTCTTCAAAAAATTGGACGAGGTCACCTATCCGATCTATCGCATCCCAGCTTAAGTGATGCTCAATTCCTTCCACGTCATCATAAATATTTTCTTCTTTTACACCAATTGTTCGAAGAAGCTGCTCCAGTAACTCATGCCGATAAACGAGCCTTTTACCAATTTTTTTACCCTTTGGAGTAAGTACAAGCCCTCTATATTTTTCGTACACTAAGTACTCATCTCGATCTAGCTTTTGAACCATTTTCGTAACCGAAGAGGGATGAACAGATAAACCTTCCGCAATGTCCGAAACTCGTGCATAACCTTTTTCTTCAATTAAATTGTATATCTGTTCAATATAATCTTCCATACTCGGTGTTGGCATCCGTTGACCCTCCCGCGTGCATCATCAATATTAAAAGTTTACTATAGTTAAAAAATGGAGACAAGGGAATTCCCCTCCAAACAACCACTCTCACTTCAAAAATTCCATCTTCCAGCTATAGTACTCATTGTCAGGATTTTTCTCATAGCGCATATTTGCATCAAATTTATTTCCTTTTTTACTCGTTAGACCTTTTACGGTGGCTACCCCATTCTTCAAGAGCATTTTCACCATAGTTTTTGATGGTTTTTTCTTTAAGGCAGCCAAAAATTTATCATTTTTCCAAATAACAAATTTACAGCCATTTTTCCAGTTGTTACAGCCAAAACCTTTTTGCCCCTCTATAATACTTCCTTGATTACAGGCGGGGCATTTTCCTAATGCGTCAATTGATTTCTTTTCATAAGACACTTCATTAATAATAATAGCTTTTTCATTTTTAATAGTGTTTACAGCATTTGTTGTGAACTCAAATATTAAATTCAAGAAGCTTTCTTTCGTAAACTTTTGTTTTTCTATATCTGATAATGTTTTTTCTAGACGGCCAGTAAATTCTAAGTCAAATAATTCTTTCACAGGAAAAGTCTCAACCAAATTTTTACCAAGTTCAGAACAAATCAAGCTCTTATTTTGGGTCTCAATGTATCCGATATCCTTTAATTTCTTAATCGTTTCTGCCCTTGTAGCTGGAGTACCAATGCTATAACCACTTAAGATAGCAGCCATCATTTCTTCACTTTCTTCATCGCCTTGTCCTTTTCCACAAGTCTCCATTACTTTAAGCAACGTCTTTTCGGTATGGTGCTTTGGTGGTTTCGTAGCATGTGAAGTAAGCTTGTGATCAACCATCTCAACCAGATCATTAACTTTTACAAGTGGTAAAATATTATCTTTCGATTCAATTTTTTCCACCCTTCTCCACCCTTCAACAAGCTGTACACGTCCTTTTGATACAAATACACCATTGATGTCAGGGGTATTCATTTTTGTCATGACCTTGGTTTCTTCATGTTCAGCAACCGGCATAAATTGCATAATTAGACGGTTTTTTATAGCATGGTACACAATTTCTTCATCTTTTGTTAGCGATTTAGGTAGTAAATAGGTTGGAATAATCGCACTATGGCTTTCAACCTTTGAATTATCGAACACTCTCTTTAGCTTCGAAAACTTAACTTCATTCTCAAAGGGGAGCCCTTTAGTTATATTTTCTAAAACCTTTGCTGTTTTTCCAACAAGACTTTCCTCTAATACGACACTAGCCGTTCTAGGGTACGTAATATACTTCTTCTCATACAGTGATTGGGCTACTTTTAAGACCTTATCTGATGTCCAGCCTTTAAATTTACTAGTAATAAACCCCTGTAAATTAGACAGATTGAATAAATAGGGAGGATACTCTCTCTTCCGTTCTACTTGTTTATCTGCAATTGTTGCTGACTGATCCTTCAAAGCTTGCTGAATTTTTTCTAAGTGCTCTTTATTAGAAAACTTGTCTTCCTCGTTTTCAACATAAGTACCTTCATACGCTTCACCATCTTTTGTTTTGAAAGTAGCAGCCAATTTGAAGTATTCTTCCGGTTTAAAATTTTCTATTGCTCGATCACGATCATAAATAATTTTTAAGGTTGGCAAAAGAACTCTACCTATATTAAGTGCCTTTCCCTTCCCTTTTTGGTACTTTAATGTCGCAACGGAAGTCAAATTAATCCCGATCACCCAATCAGCCCATTGACGACCGATTCCAGCATCTTGAAGAGGCCTCATCTCTACATTAGGCTTTATTTGTTGGAGCCCTTTTAACACCTCATCTGGTGTCCATTCATTTAGTAACAATCTGTACACTTGCTTTTGTGTTTTTAGGTTATAAATAATCGTATCGCCAATAATTTGACCTTCTCGGTCATAGTCACAAGCAGATATGACCATTTCCACATCATTTCGTTTGATTAAATTGTAGATAATCTTTAGTTGCTTTCTTGCACCTAAATCTTCTTTTTCTTTGTTTCTTGGGTCACTTTTTACTTTGTACCGAAAGTTTGGAGGAATAAAAGGGAAGTTTTCCATATTCCATCTAGCCATTTTCTCATCGTAATCTTTTGCATCATAAAGTTGCATAAGGTGTCCAAATGCCCATGTAATAATATATCCATTACCTTCATAATATCCATCTTGTCTGCCTTTAATTTTTAATGCATCTGCAATATTTTTTGCAACAGATGGCTTTTCAGCGATAATCACTCTACTCACTATTTCACCTACTTTATTAAGAAAAAATCACCCTAATACTTATGCGATTTCACTTTTCTAGAACTAGAACAGTATTCTATTTTACCACAATATTTATTTGTAAGGTTTAAGATTTGTTGAACAAAAAAAGCAAAGGATTTTCTCCTTTGCTTTTTTGTAAAATAATATTACTAACTTATGTTACTTTCAAATAGCCATTGTCCATAGCTACCAGACTCAATAATCTCTCCATTATCAAAGACCAACCTTCCTCTATTGTAGGTTGCTGTTACTTGACACGGAAAGGTGTGATCTAAGTATATACTTTGTTTATGCTTGGCGAAAAAATTATTTTCTGTTACTTTATAATTCTTCATTGCTACCACCGCAAAGTCCGCATCCATTCCTACTCGGATTCTTCCTTTTGAATGAAGGTGAAATCGTTTAGCAGGTGCTTCTGATGTCCACTCGGCCACCCTTGTTAAAGAAATATTATGGTTAACTGCTAACTCAATCATCGATAATAACGTAAATTGTCCACCGCTTATACCTCCCCATGCTTGAAACAGATTGTAAACAGAGGGGTCTTTCATTGAAAAAGGACAAGGAGAATGGTCAGAGGAAATCATATCAAACTTTCCATCTATTAATAATTGTAGAAGTCTTTCTTGTTCTTTTTTCTCCCTTAGAGGTGGAGCACATTTAGCAATAGGTCCCTTCTCCACAAGATCCTGGTGAGAAAATAATAAATAATGCGGACAAGTCTCTACAGTTACATCCATCCCCTCTAGTTTAGCCGCTTCAATTTTTACGATCGCAGCTTCACTACTAATATGAACAAAATGCAAGGCGCATCCAGTTAACTTTGCATAGGCTAAGGCCCTATCAACTGCCTCTGCTTCTGCGATGGTTGGACGGGATTCCAAATAATCATCTGGGCTTACTAAACCTTTTTGCAGTTTTTCCTTTTGCAACCAGTTAGTAATCGGAGCACTTTCAGCATGTAACGCTAAAATCTTACCTAGTGAAGAAATTTCCTTCATCCCATTTAATAATGTATAATCATCCGCCCGTTCAAATTCATCATTTCCCGTTTCTGATAGAAAAGCTTTAAATCCTATAGCTCCATTTTCTGCAAGTCCTTTTATATCTTTTTCATGATTAGGGACTAGCCCACCCCATAAAGCAAAGTCAACAACGGATTTCTTTTGTCCAATTCCCCCCTTTTTAAGTAACACACTTTCATTAATAGTTGACGGGATTCCATTTAAAGGCATGTCAAAAAAGGTGGTACATCCTCCTGCAGCCATCATTTTAGAGCCTGTCTCAAACCCTTCCCAATGTTCTCGTCCAGGTTCACTAAAATGAACATGTACATCAATCACACCAGGAAAAATATACAATCCGGTTGCATCTCGCTCCTCTAGTGCAGTTCCGTCCATTCCCGCCTCCAGTTTTACAATGACCCCATCTTTTACTGCTATATCTACTTGAGTCACTTGATCTGAAAATACAACCAAGCCATTACGTATTAAAAGATCATATTTAGCCATACCAGCCTCACCTCTACTATAACTTTAGCAAACTTTGATTCTCATTCAGATAAACATCTAGGCTCGCCTGAACCGCATCTCCCCGATGAACATTCACTCCATGTCGAATTAAAACGGCTTCTAATGCGCCAAGTACAGCTAGAACATTTTCTCTTCGACAGCTGTATCCCATCGTACCAATTCTCCAAATTTTCCCATGCAAAGGGCCAAAAGAGGAAGCAATTTCAATACTAAATGCTTCTAGTAACATGGTCCTAACTGATTCGCCGTCTATCCCCTTTGGAATCTCTACACAAGTAACACAAGGCAGCTTATTTTCTGAATCACCGAAAAGCTTCAATCCCATCGCTTCTATCCCCGCTATTAATGCCCTTTCATGGAACTGATGCCGAGTAAAGCGCTCCTCTAAACCTTCTAATAAAACAAGCCTTAAACCTTCATGCAAAGCGTAGATCATTGAGGTTGCCTCTGTATGATGATTGAGTCTTCGCGGACCCCAATAATCCTGTAGCATACTTAAATCAAAATAATTACTGGCAATGAAATGATTACTTCTCTTAAAATTCAAATCCTGCTCTGTAGCAATCCCTCGCTCCACCTTTTTCCGAGTGTATAATATGCTTTCAATCCGTTCGTTATACGTAATAGGAGCCATCCCAGATGGAACAGATAAGCATTTTTGAGTGCCACCAATCATTCCATCAATAAACCATTCATCGGTTTTTACCTCAACCCCTCCGATAGATGCAACAGCATCCACCACAAGCAGCACATCTCTTTCTCGACATGCCCTTCCAATCTCTTCAAGCGGTTGTAATCTACCGGTTGATGTCTCCCCATGAACAATAGCTACAATTTTAGGCGACACCTTTTCAATCTCTTCAATGACCACTTTAGGATCAAACACTTCACCCCATGGACACTCTATAGAGTACACATCTGCTCCGTACCGTTCACAAATTTCTACTAACAAATGTCCGAACCTCCCATATATCGGAACTAAGACCCGATCTCCAGGTTCGATGATGCTACAAAGAATCGCCTCATTTCCCGATCTTGAGGTACCATCAATGGGAAAAGCCCAAGTGTTCTTTGTTTGAAAAACTTGACGAAGCATTGTCATGACTTCATTCATAATAGCTGTAAAAGCAGGATCAAACTGCCCTAAAATAGGTGTGCTCATCGCACGTAACACACGAGGATCAACTTCAACCGGGCCTGGGGTCATAATTGTACGCAATGGTGTATGCAATTCCGAAAAAACCACCATGTTTCACTCCTTTAATAAGCTAATTTATATAAAACTTCTGTTAATAACTCAATTCCTGTCTCCAAATCTTCCAAATCCGTAAATTCCTTTGGTGAATGACTAATTCCAGCACGGCTAGGTACAAACAATAAGGTAGTCGGGCAAGTTCCACCAAAAACTTGAGCGTCATGCCCAGCCCCGCTTATCATTTTTTGATAGCTGTATCGTTTTCTATCTGCAATCTCACTTGCCCACTCACACATTTCTTCATCCATCTTCACTGGCTTCACGTCCATCCATTGCACAATGTCCACTTCTATATTTGATACACCAGAGAAACGCTTAAACTCTGTGAAAATTTTTTGACAATATTGCTCAATAATTTCTTCCTGATGATGCCGAATATCTAAACTAAATTCTACCTCACCAGCTACTACATTGGGTACATTCGGCTTTACGTTTAATCTTCCAACTGTAGCAACTAACATAGCATCTGTATTCTTTGCTTTCTCAGTTAAGAAAGAGATTAGATGTGAAGCAGTGCTTACGGCATCTTTTCGAAACTGCATAGGGGTTGTTCCGGCATGATTACTTTCACCCTTAATTCGAATGGTATAACGGCGCTGACCTACGATATGAGTAACAATACCGATTTGGTTTTTATTTCGTTCAAGAGTCATTCCTTGCTCTATATGGATTTCTACAAATCTCTCTATATCTGTACGAACCGGTGAAACGTATGACGTTGGATCAAAGCCTGCTTGCTTCATTGCTTCGAAAAACGAAATACCCTCTCCATCCCTAACATTCTCCACTCGAGAAAGGTTGTAAGCACCACTAATATTCCTTGACCCCCAAAAAGTTAATGGAAAACGACTTCCCTCTTCCTCACATAAAGAAACCACTTCTATCGTTTTTTTCGGGTATCCATATCTATGAAACAGCCTTACCGTAGCTAATAAGCTTGCAATAATACCGTATGAACCATCGTACTTTCCACCGTCCACTACCGTATCAATATGAGAGCCTGTCAGAATCGTCTTTTCATTTCCATCTGTACCTGGTAATCTACCAAATAAATTTCCCACGCTATCAAAATACGTATATAACTTCGTTTGATCCATCATATTTTTTAATGCTACCTGTGCCTCTAGCCAGGCTGGTGAATACAGAAGTCTTGTTACACCCCCACTTTCTGTTTCTCCTATTGAAGCAAGCCATTCAATGACTGCTCCCACTTGTCCTTCTTCGATTAATTGTTTATTAACCTGAATGGCCATCCCCTTCACTCCCTATAAATAAATACATGTTATTTTTCTTAACATCGTCACGTTATATTATTAGTTTACCTATTTTCCCAGTGAACTTCATTAGCGTTTTTGTAAAATATTCGATAGTTTTTTATGCAAATTGACTAAATCATGATAATATTAAACAAAAAATACTAAATTTTCTGCATAATAAACGAAAGGAATGTTCCTATTGAAAGTAAACCAACTCTTAACTGTGCCGGATTTAGAAGGAATGAATATGATTGCCGGACAATCAGGAATGGAACGTGAAGTAAAGTCCGTTAACATGATGGATGCTCCTGATATCATTCATTACTTAAACAAAAATGAATTCCTTGTCACAACCGCCTACCATTTTAAAGATCACCCTCAAACTCTGACCAATTTAGTTGAAGCCATGGCTACACAAGACTGTGCCGGATTAGGAATTAAAACAAAACGATTTTTAAATAAAATTCCAGATGAAGTAATTGAACTAGCAAACGAACTTTCATTACCTGTTATTGAACTTCCGTTACATTTATCATTAGGTGAAATCGTGAACCATTCATTACGCGCCATTCTTGATCAACGTGCATCCGAATTAACATTTGCACTCGAAACACATAAGCAGTTCACAAAAATCATTATGGAAGGCAAAGGAATAGGACTGTTACTTCAAGATTTATCACAGATGATCCAACGACCGGTCCGATTGATTGATCAGTATTTTAAGCCCATTTTCCAACAAACACCAGAAAGCACATTCCCTATATTTCCAGATGAGATTACACTTCCTAAGTCTCCAATCTCACCGATTTCTTTTTCTATTTCTGACACAAGAGAGACATATACTTTATTTCCCATCCATATTAGCGAAAGAAAAAAAGGGTACCTGATGATTAACGGGGAGGTAAAAAAAACAGATCAGTTAACTTCATTAACAATTGAACAAGCAACAAATGTGATTTCATTTTCTCTTATGAAAGAAAGCGCCCTTAGACAACAAGATCGGAGCATTCGTAACGATTTTTTCATTCACTTTATTGACGGAACTTTTTCATCACAGGAAGAAATTATTGGCAGAGCATCTGAATTCTCATTAAAAAATGATCAAAAGTATATCTGTGTAATAGGTAAAATCGATGGTGATAAATTCCAACCTTCCTATGCCGAGCGTCATGAAAAAGCAGATGTAATTTATGATTTTATTGAAGGCGAAGTGTCTGCAATGACCCCCAAAATTCATTTTTTCACAAAGGGTGAATCTTGTATTCTCCTATTTGAATCAGATGAAAATGTGTTGCACCCTAGTATGTACTGCGAGTCTATTTTGGTTCAACTTCAGGAAAGAATATTTAAATACTATGAAAATACCATCTCATTCGGAATCAGCAATTTATGCCACACATTTATGGATGTTAAGAACGCCTACAAAGATGCCCTAGACGCACTATCACAAGGAAAATTTTCAAAGCAGATTGGATATATCCAAACATTTCAAGCAAAAGATATCTCTGAATTGTTACGCATGGTACCTCAAGAAGATTTAAGAAACTTTTATTCTTTCGCTTTAAGTAAATTTACAGATATTAAAATAGAAGAAGAACAAACTTTACTAGATACATTGTCTGTTTACTTAGAGACACACTGCCAAATTTCTGAAACGGCGAAAAGATTATTTATCCATAGAAATACGGTGGTTTACCGTATTGAAAAATGCGAAGAAATTTTAGGAAAAAGCCTAAAGGATTCAGAAACAACCCTACAAATAAGGCTAGCTTTACGGATTAGGGCCTTGTTACAAAATTAAAGTTCCTACATAACAAAACTCAAGCAAAAGCTTGAGTTTTTATCTTTTATATAAGTTGAATAGAGTTTAACTGAATTTTTAGTCATTTTAAACAATGACAGTTAACAAAATATTGATTATGATGTAACTATTCGTAACAAATCATGTTATATTATATTACATACATAACAGAAAGGAAGAATTAACCATGACCGGACTATCAAAAGTGTTTTCTTTAGGGTTACAGCACGTGCTTGCTATGTACGCTGGAGCTATACTCGTTCCCTTAATCGTAGGAGGCGCTTTAGGATTTACCCAACAGCAACTCTCCTTCCTAATCGCGATTGACCTACTCACCTGCGGAATCGCAACTGTATTGCAATCCATGAACAATAAATACATCGGAATCGGTCTACCAGTTGTTTTAGGAACATCATTTGTAGCTGTTTCTCCTATGATTACTATCGGTACGAATTATGGTATTTCAGCTATCTACGGTTCAATTATAGCAGCTGGTTTATTCATCTTAGTTTTTGCTTCTTTATATGGAAAACTAATCAAACTTTTCCCTCCTGTTGTCACCGGAACGGTTGTTATCATAATCGGATTATCTCTAATTCCCACTGGAATAAAAAACATGGGAGGAGGAGCTACCAATCCTGAATTTGGTTCTACAGAAAATCTACTTCTTTCATTCTTAGTACTAACCATCATCTTAGTAATGAATCGCTTCTTCACCGGATTTTTACGAGCTATCTCAGTTTTAATAGGCATAATAACCGGAACCATTGTGGCAGCATTTTTGGGAATGGTGAACATAGGCGCCCTAAAAGAAGCTTCCTGGTTTCATATCCCAACACCCATGTACTTTGGTGTTCCAACCTTCGAAGTCCTCCCCATCTTAACGATGATCTTGGTAGGTACTGTTATTCTCGTTGAATCAACTGGAGCATTTCTCGCTTTAGGTAAAATCACTAATAAAGAATTATCCGAAAACGATTTGATTCGCGGATACCGTACAGAAGGTATCGCTTTTACTTTAGGAGGGCTTTTTAACGCTTTCCCATATAGCACATTCGCACAAAATGTAGGATTGGTTCAATTATCTGGCATAAAGAAAAACACCATTACAATTGCAGCAGGATTTATTTTAGTGGCATTAGGGCTGATTCCTAAAATAGCAGCATTAGCCACGATTATCCCTACCTCAGTTCTAGGAGGAGCAACGGTTATCATGTTCGGAATGGTCGTATCATCTGGCATAAAGATATTAACAAACGTAAACTTTTCCGATCATAGCAATCAGTTAATAGTAGCCTGTTCTATTTCCTTAGGACTAGGGGCTACTGTTGTACCTGAACTATTCGCCGTTTTACCAGAAGCAATCCGAATAGTAGTCGGCGATGGAATTATTGCAGGTAGTCTATCCGCCATTCTATTAAATATAATCTTTACCACACGCCCATTAAGCTCTATTAAGACCACAACAAAAGCAACAGTAACCCCAAAAATAAAAAGCATATAAAGAAAGGAAGTGAACCTAATGTACACAATTAGCCAAATAAACGATACAAATCTGGATGAATTTATGAACATAATGAATGGAATTTTCGAACACTCTCCCTGGATTGCCCATAAAGCTTTCAGCGAAAAACCGTTTCCTTCTTTACATCATTTACACCGATGTATGGTAGATGTAGTCAAACGCGCTTCCCCTGAGCAGCAATTAACGCTAATCAAAGCCCACCCTAATTTAGGTGAACGAATCGCAATGACAAATCATTCCACCGAAGAACAAAAAGGTGCTGGGTTACAGAATCTTACCAACGATGAGTACGAGCAATTCCTCCAAACCAATCAAGAGTACATGGAGAAGTTTGGTTTTCCATTCATTTTAGCCGTTCGCGGAAAGAACAAACATGAAATATACGAATCGATGAAAACACGAATTTCTTCTGGCAAAGAGATTGAGTTTGAAACAGCTTTGACTGAAATATACAAAATCGCCCTTCTTCGCTTAGAAGAGATCATTAAAGGAAAGGATGATATATTATGATTTTAGAAACTTTAAATCTTCAAGTAAAAAGAGATCTCTCTTATCTCAATTTCGGTGGCACTAATTGGGTCCACCCCTATAGTCATCCCGATGGACATGTTTACGATGTCGTCATTGTGGGCGGTGGCCAAAGCGGTTTAGGCGCCGCCTTTGCATTATTAAAAGAGCGGGTAGCTAATATTCTTGTTTTAGACGAAAATCCCGAAGGCTTCGAAGGTCCATGGGAAACATATGCTCGCATGGTAACATTGAGAACACCTAAGCAATTAACCTCTGTTGACCTAGGCATTCCCTCCCTCACGTTCCGCTCTTGGTGGGAAGCACAATTCGGACCAAAAAGCTGGGACAATATCGACAAAATCCCTAGAGGAGATTGGATGAATTATTTACGATGGTACCGTCAAGTACTACAACTGCCTGTCATCAACGAAGTTAAACTTACATTAATCGAACCTTCCCAAGAAGGAATACATCAGCTTCATATCGAAGGAAAAGGGGCGTCTACGAACAAAATATTAACTCGAAAAGTGATCCTCGCCACAGGCATACAAGGCGGCGGAGAATGGCATGTTCCATCAATGATTTCTGATAATCTACCTAAGCATCTTTACGCGCATACATCAGAGCCTATCGATTTTGAAAGTTTAAAAGGGAAGAAAGTTGCCATTTTAGGTGGCGGTGCCTCAGCCTTTGATAATGCTAACTTCGCTCTTACAGAAGGCGTAGCCGAAGCACATGTATTCGTTCGGAGAAAGGAACTTCCAAGAATTAACCCGATTCGCCAAATGGAAACATCAGGCATGATTGAACGCTTCCACTCTTTAACAGATTCAAATAAATATAAAATCATTTCTCACTTTTTTAAACATAACCAACCACCAACGAACGATACATTTGCTCGCGCATCATCCTGGCCTGGCTTTAATCTCCATCTTGGCTCTCCATGGATTCATGTCGAGCCAAGTAACGACGGAGCAAAAATCACAACTCCCAACGGGATTTTCCATTTTGATTTTTTAATTATTAGCACCGGTCTACTAACCGACCCAGCTTTTCGTCCAGAATTAAAACTGGTTGAAAAGCATATTGCCAGATGGGAAGATCGCTACCAACCTACAGAGGCGGAAGCGAACCCAATCCTCGACGCACACCCTTATTTAAGTCCTGGTTTCGCATTCTTAAGCCGTGATGAAAAGGGAAAAAAATTATTACACGGAATATTCGCTTTTAATTATTCCGCATTAATTAGTTGCGGAATTTCCGCCTCTGCACTTTCCGGAATGAAAATCGGGATCCCCAAGCTCGTTTCGGCTGTAGCAGACCAACTTTTTTTAGACGATCAAGAAGAAATACTTACAAATTTCTTTAGCTATAAAGAAGTAGAATTTACAGGAGAATGGGACAAAGAAAAAGAATTAGTTGTATCCACAAAACACACAGAAACAGAAAAGGAGAAACAATGACAGGTCTAACTACACATATTTTAGATTTATCTCACGGCCAACCAGCCAACAACGTAACCATTGAACTGTATTTTCAAAAAGAAAGTTCTACAGAATGGACCCTTCTAAAAACCGCTGTAACAAATGATGATGGGAGACTTGATTCTCCCTTCTTATCTAAGAAAGAATTAAAAACCGGTTGTTATGAGTTAGTTTTTCACATCGGGAGTTATTTTCACAACATGAACCTTGATTTACCCAACCCGCCATTTTTAGATAAGATACCTGTTCGCTTCAACATCGTTGACACAACAACACATTATCATGTTCCACTACTCGTTTCTCCCTGGGGTTACCAAGTTTATAGAGGAAGTTAAATACCACTAATCACCTACTAAAATAGCAGGTGATTTCTTTTACTAAAAAAGATAGATTTCCACTCAAATAAATATCCCCGAGTAGTTTTACTACTCAGGGACTTTATTTCTATTATACTGTACCTATTGTAACTCCCAGTTCCTTTAGCCATCTCCGGTAGGCTACAGATAGGACGTCAACTTTGTGGTTCAGTTCTGCTTGTAAATCTAATGGTAGTAATTCCGGTTTTTGGGTTTCGATGATCCAAGCATCCTGTTGAAATACAGTGTCCTGGAATTTAATAAAGTCTTCATCCGATACTTCAAAGCCGTAGTTTCTGGATACTACCATATATACCTTACATTCCTTTTCACTTAACGGTAGTACCGTAAGCAAAATCCAAAGAGTTTGTCCCGTGTCAGCATCTCGTTTAGATAACCGAGCAGACATTGGTCGAAATACTTCTTTTACATACACGTAAGTTGTTCCCTCGCGAGCCTCTGATCCAGAGTGCGCCACCGGCTGAAATATAGGTACTTCAGAGGTGAAAATCCGGTCTTTTTCTTTTGTAATCGAAAAATCAGGAAGCTCCGCATAATCAGGATGCCCCAGTAATCCGCCATGAACATACATCAAATGAGCAAAATCCGTAAAGTTTTCAACCACCCTCGTCCCAGCTGCTTTAACATCATAAGGACCACACACTAACGGCTTACGCGCAGGGTCTTCAAACTCTTCTAAGTAAGGTAGTTCCATTGTAGGTTCACCTAAACAAACCCAGATAATTCCATACTTTTCTTGACAATGATACACTTCCGCTTTAGCTCTTTCCGGTATCTTCATTTCCTTACTTTGTGCAGGAATACTTACACATTTACCTACGTCATCATATTTCCAACCATGATAGGGACAAACAAGACAATCATCTACAACATATCCCTCAGAAAGCATCGCTCCTCTATGAATACACAGATCCCTAAAGGCGTGTACACCTTTTTTTGACCGGTAGATCGACACTCTTTCTCCCATGACAATAACTCCAACCGGCTTATCAGCTAAATCGCTAGAAACATAGACAGGGTGCCATTCATTTTCCAACACCGCATCTTGTAATCTACCTTCTACAACAAGTGTCACATAAAACCCCTCCTTTATATTTTTACTCAGATAAAAACTCAGTTGTAAAAATTTCCTTCGCATCAAACGTCTCTTCTAAAATTTTCAATTCGTTCAACTGATCAATCAAAGTCGCCCAACGCTCTTCTGTCATATAACCTACTCCATGTTCTGCCGCATCCCCGCCATAAACAAATTCGCTTTGAGCCTCTGCTTCAAACTTCAATGATTCCAACTCAATATCTGGGTTATCTTCTTGAATGACTTTGTTAATATCCTCGTAAGAATCTTTGTAAAGATTCCACCCCTCAACAAACGCAGTCGTAAATGCTTTAACCGTTTCTTTATTTTCCTCTAAATATTCCTTTGTTACATATAACACAATATTGTAAGGGTCATAACCAGCATCGGAAATTAACTTCGTTTCTACTTCTATACCATCTAATTTCATAAAATATGGTTCAGAAGTTACATATGATTGGGTCACAGAATTTTCATCAGATATAAAATTTCCATGTTGACCTGTATGCGCTAATTCCTCCACTTGACTCAAGTCGTATTGCGTCTTTAAATACTCCCAATAAACAATCCCAGGCTGAACAAATACCTTTCTTCCATTTAATTCATCAAAATCTTCAATTCCCTTTCCTTTGTGAAACATAAACGCTTGCGGACTCCCTTGCATAGCAGATGCTACAGCAACCAGTTCAATACCTTCATTTCTTGCATTCACTATTTGATCTGCATGAGCTAAACCAAATTCAGCTTTTCCTGAAGCGACCATATTAATAGAAGAAACCTGAGGTCCACCAGGCTCAATCGTCACATTTAATCCACTTTCTTCAAACAAGCCATTCTCTCGAGCGGCGTACACTCCTCCGTGTTGAGCTTTCGCAAACCAGTTTAGTACCACCTTAACATCTTTTACTTCCTCTTCAGTAGACTCACTTCCCTCAGTTGTAGAGCTACTTGACTCTGCGTTACCACAAGCAGCTAATACTAAAACTAAGACCATTCCCACTAAAAGATACTTCACTCTCATTAACACTTCCATTTGACTTCTCCCCTTATCTCTTTTTCTTTATTTTTCAACCTTCATTGCAGACTCGTGCCATGATTTAAGCATGAACTTCGAAACCAAGCTTACTAGAAGGTAAAAACCAATTCCAAATATCGCACCAGCAATGGCACATGCAAATAAATATGGTGTTTTTAATTGAACAGCAGCTACAGTGATGGCATAACCTAAGCCCCCTCTACCTCCACCAATTCCAGCAATAAACTCCCCTGTTATCGCACCAACTATCGCCAACGTACACGAAATTTTCAATCCAGACATCATATATGGCATAGCCGCCGGAATCCGAAGTTTCCACATTGTTTGCCATTTCGAAGCATTATATAGTGTAAATAAATCACCCATATTTTTATCAACTGAATTCAAACCCATCAATGTGTTCGATACAACTGGGAAAAATCCAATTAAAAATGAAATAATCACGATCGAATTAAATCCAGATCCAAACCAAATAACAATAATCGGAGCAATCGCCACAACCGGGATTGTCTGTAATATAACCGCATATGGATAAAGACTTACCTCTAATATTCTAGAACTCGCTAACAAAATCGAGATTCCGATTCCTACGATCGCACTAAAGACGAACCCAATGATCGATTCTGTAACTGTTATCTGAATAGCCGGCCACAGAAGGTGCCAGTCATCAATTGCCGCTTGTAAAACATCCGTCGGTTTCGGGAGAATAAATGGTTTGATTTCAAAGACGATTGGAATTGACTGCCATAAAGACAGGAAGATTACTAAAGCAACGATGGGCCCAATGATCGTTCCCTTCACCTTTCCCCGTGCCTTCTTTTTATCCGTTATGCTCGAATCAACTACCAATTTACTACGATTCGTCGTTGCTGTTTGACTGGTCATTCTTACACCAACTCCTTTCGATTCAAGCTATACTCAAGGCTTTGCGAAGCTAAATCCACATACTCCGTAAATGCCCTATTTACCCTGTCTCTTGGATAAGGGAGATTCACATCTATTAGGGAAGCCAATCTTCCAGGACGCGCTGACATAACTGCAATTTTTGAAGATAGATATACCGCTTCGTATACATTATGAGTAACAAATAAAATAGTCGTATGTTCTTTTTGCCATATGTTTAATAAATCCATTTGCAGGGATTGCCTTGTCATTTCGTCCAATGCTGCAAACGGTTCATCCATTAAAAGCAACTTCGGTTTTGCAGCTAGAGCACGCGCGATTGAGACCCTCATTTTCATCCCACCCGAAAGCTGTCTTGGATAGGACTTTAAATAGTCTTTCAATCCAACCATCTCTAGAACTCTCAAAGCTATTTCTTTTCTTGTATTTTTATTCGATCCTCTTAATTCTAGAGGGAGCACCACATTATCAAGGACTGTTCTCCACGGTAATAAATTCGAATCCTGGAATACGTAAGCAATATCATTTGAATTGCGAATCAAATCCTTCGGGTTTTGTCCGAACACCTCTACCTTACCTTTAGTCGCTTCACCTAAACCTGCAACCATTCTCAAAGCTGTTGACTTCCCGCAGCCTGAAGGGCCTAGGAAACTAATAAATTCTCCCTCTTGAATAGACAAGTCCAATTGACTTAACGCAACCGTACCCGTGTTGTAGATTTTATCCACACCTTTAAAAGATACTACCTCTTTTTGTATGGCCCCCATTACAACTCCTCCTTTTACTTACTAAAACTCAACTTATTTGAATATGTAACACTATTTAACATTTACATTTCTTACAAAACTCAATATGTAACAAAACATAACATGTAATGTAACATAAACCCATTATATAATTTTCAGACTAATTTGACATTAGTTAACACTTACAAACTTATCATTTCTTTTTAGTTACTTTAACCAAAGCTTCAAATCATAGTTAAAAGCGAAGGGAGATTAAATGACAATAGTAAAGCCCAGTGAATACTCACTGGGCCTAGATACTTGTTTCTATCTATTAACTTAAGAAAATCGCGCCGACCACTAAACCTCCGACAATTACAAATGCAGGGTGCACCTTCCACTTTTCGATGAGCAAAAAACTCACAATAGCGATTACAAAAGTTGACCATAAACCATTTGAAAAATAGGAGGTTTGGAAAAAATCAAAAGTAAGACTTGCCATCAAAACAGCTACTGCTGGCAGGACAATCTTTGATAATCTTTTCACTTTCGGCGAATCTTTGTACTTGAATAGTAACCTTAGTAAGACAATCATGATAAATAACGAAGGGGTAATCGTAGCGAGCACACCAGTGACCGCACCAAGCACTCCCCCTACCTCATAGCCAATATAACCTGCCATTTTGGTAGCTATCGGTCCCGGTAACGCATTCCCAAGCGCTAATACTTCACTAAATTCACTTGTCGTCATCCAACCATAACGACTAACCACTTCATGTTCAATTAAGGGAATGGATGCTGGTCCACCTCCATATCCGATAATACCAGGAATGAAAAATGCAATGAAAATCTGTATATAGATCATAGGCTCTCACTATTTCCTTTTACTTGTATTTCTATTTTTTCCTTCTTATCAGACATGGTAACTGCTATAACTAATAACCCTCCAATAACAATTCCTGGATGCACATTTATTATTTCCATCACGATAAAGCTACCTAATAATAGAAAGACTCCCCTCTTCCAACCAAAGCCTTGTTTTGTTTTTTTGATAAAATCCCAAGTTAGCGTAGCCATCATGACTCCAACAATTGGGACGACTCCATTAGTCATCCCTTCAACCCTAGGATGATCCTTAACTTTATTAAACGAAGTTAATATAAGTAACATTAAAAGAATGGTTGGTAGGACAGTAGCAATTACAGCATTTAGCATACCCCTGATTCCACCTACTCGGTATCCAATATACCCAGCCATCTTTGTCGCTATCGGTCCAGGTAAAGTATTTCCTAACGCCAATATATCACTAAACTCCTGATCATCCATCCATTTAAAGGTCCCTACTACCTCTTTATGTACAAGCGGGATCGTAGAGGGACCACCACCAAACCCTAACATTCCGGACCTAAAAAACGCGACAAAAATTTCCCATTGCAGTCTCATCTAAAAGAACACCTACTTTCTATAGTCGGTGCGTACATCCGTCCGCTAGTAACCAAGTGCCGCACCATCGCCACGCGGATCTGCACCACCATACATGATCTTGCTATCCGGATTGATTAATATCGCACCTGCATGACCCATAATATCACTAAATTCTGATACACTCTCAATCTCATGCCCTTTTTCTTTTAGCTCACTACTGATAACACTAGAAATTCTTCCTTCTACTTTTACACTGTTGGATTCAGCTCCCCACGTACGACCGTATAACCATCTTGGGGCTTCAATGGCAGCTTGGACGGGATAGTGATAATCTATTATCCTTGTGACTAATGCAGCCTGCGTTTGTGGTTGTCCTTCTCCTCCCATCGTCCCGTACACCAAGTATGGTTCCCCTCCTTTAAACAGCATCGCAGGATTGAGAGTATGGTAGGTTCTCTTTTTTGGTTGAAGGCAATTGACATCATTCTCATATAGAGAAAAGAAGCTTCCTCGATTTTGTAGGACAATACCAGTATTCTTAGGGATAAAACCTGAACCGTACTCATGATAAATGCTTTGTATAAGCGAAACAGAATTTCCGTAGCAGTCAACTACACCAAGCCAAACTGTATCTCCCTTTGGATCCAACTTCTTCTCTAATTGATTACTTTTATTAAATGAAATTTTACGAGCTAGTTCTTCTCCTCGTTTTGAGGAAAGTATCTCCTCTAGAGGGATATAGGAGAAGTCAGGATCTGTTAGATAACGATCGCGATCCTCAAAAGCTAGTTTAGTAGCTTCAATTAGCAAGTGGTAATAATCGGATGACCCCTCTGTCAAAGATGGTACGTCAAAATGGTTTAGTATATTTAATATGGACAACGAAGCAAAACCTTGTGTATTAGGTGGCAGATTATAAACAGTGTGTCCGCGATAATCTACCGAAATAGGATCAACCCAATCAGAATGATGAGAAGCAAAATCGTCCGCAGTTAATATTCCCCCATTAGCGTTAAGGTCTCTCGCGATATTCTTGGCCAACATCCCCTTATAAAACAATTCGCTCCCTTCTTCAGCTATCCCCTCTAATGTGGTTGCTAAATCTGATTGCTTCATTACATCTCCTGCGCAATAGGAAAGACCACTTGACTTTGTAAATATCTTTTTAAATTCAGAGTACTTCTGTAAATGTCTTAACTGATTGTCGGTTTCATCAAGATTTACACGGGTCCAATATTCCTGACTAGGGGTTACTGGATACCCGTCTTTAGCATAGCCAATAGCAGAATGAAGCAACTCTTTCCAATGAAAACTCCCCCTCATATTTTCGATGGAATACTGAAAAGCCTTTTCCCAGCCTGCAACAGCACCCGGAATTGTATTGGCAGCTAGAGCACCCCTGGGTGGAATTCTTTCTACTCCTTGCTTCTTGTAAAAATCAATCGTAGCAAGTTCACCAGAACGACCACTGCTATTTAACGCTTTCAGTTCCTTGTTGCGGGAATTGTATATTAACCAAAAATTATCACCACCTATGCCATTCATATGCGGATATACAACTCCAATGGTGGACGCAGCTGCAATGGCGGCTTCTATAGCGTTTCCTCCCTCCTGCAGCACTTTCATACCTGCTTGTGAGGCTAAATAGTGAGGAGTGGTAATCATACCATTCGGTGCCATAGTGGTCGGTCGATAGGAAGAATGTAAAGATCGATACATCAGAAAACCCCTCCAAACAAATTCATTTAATTGCTAGAATACTAATAAATTTTTGTTGTCTCTTCCGCTTTAACTGGATTTTGTAAAGGCACAAACCCATTTATCCGGCATTCTACAATATCATTTTCATTCAAAACAACAGATCCCGGAGTCCCCGTCATGATAATATCCCCTGGAGTTAAAGTGACTATTTTCGAAAAAAACGAGACGATAGACCAAGGACTAAACAGCATATTTGTGACCTCATTCGAGTGAATTATCTCTCCATTTAAAACTGTTTGAACGGCTATATCATCTAAATTAGTAGCTTCATCTATAGTGATGAGTTGTGGACCGAAGCTAAAAAAGGTATCAAATATTTTTGAGATTTGTAAAAAGCGAGGATTGCGTGCATGAAGATCTTTGGCGGTCATATCTAAAGTTGCCGTGAATCCTGCGACTACACCCGGCACCTCGTCTTCCTCTATATTCCGACACACTTTACCAATAATAATCCCCAGCTCCCCTTCCGCCGTCACAGTATGAGAATAAGCAGGTAATCGTATCGTTTCCATTGGCCCAATAAGACAGGAATCTGGTTTCATAAAACTTACTGGTTCTGTTTCAGTTGGTGTATAAGACAATTCTCTTGCCTTTTCAATGTAGTTCAATCCTACTCCAAGTATTTTCTTCGGTTTTCTATATAGTGCCGTATATGTAAAGTCTTGTGTTTTAATTTTCGGAAAAATATTCAGCCTCTCGGCACCTATATTTTGATACCAAGTTTTCAGCTCTTCTAGCTGATTCGCTTGTAACAAATCCACTATAGAAGTTTCCCAATTTGCACCTACAATTTTATTCAATTCCGTTATCAATATCGCGTCTCCACCATGTATAATGGCGGCTTCTTCCTGATTCATATATTTAATAGTTGCTAATTTCATGGAGTATCACCTATTACCGCTAATTTATTTGTTAGTTGTTGTACCCAACGCAATAATTTCAAATCTGAATGATGATTGGCGATGAAAGATAATCCAACCGGAATTCCATTCTCTTTTATTAAAGGAATCGTCACTTGAGGAAACCCCGATAGTCCCGCTATACATGTTAGCTGCATTGTTTTCGAACGATATTGTTCCATTTCTTCAACCGTTAAATTTCGCATGGGCGCTTCCCCTGGGGTAGTAGGTATTACTAAAAGACCATTACTATTTAACAAGGCAGACAGTTGATCCTTTAGTAGCTCCCTTTCCTCTTCATATTCATTTAAGCACTCATTATCAAGCGTACTTGCCCATTGGAAGCGTTCAGCAATCCCTGGACCAAATGCAGGCTTCACGCGGTTTATCCAATCCCCATGTTCATTCCAAACCTCAATGCCTTGGATATTCCTAAATAATTCTGCCCACTTTGAAAGTCCGTCCTTTGCGATGTTCACATTTTGAGTCATATAGTTTTCTTTTAACACCTCAATATTTTGCAAATAACTATCTTTAGTTTGGTTATCAACATATGACCATGCTTCATTTTCAAAAAACAAAGAGGAAAATTCCTCCCTTTCATTCGATCCATTATCTATAAGAAGCTCGCCTACTGTAAGCAATAAATTTGGATCTCTTGTCATCCAGCCAACCGTATCAAAGCTTTTAGCAAGCGGGATTACCCCCTTACTATCAACTAATCCATGCGTAGGTCTGAACCCAAATACCCCACAATAGGATGAAGGTACACGAATGGAACCTCCTGTATCAGTCCCGAGTGCAAAATCCACTACCCCAGCAGAAACCGCCACAGCTGACCCACTTGAAGATCCACCAGGTATACGATCAGATGATCTTGGATTTATCGGTGTCCCATAATGAAAGTTTTCGCCGTTCAAACTGTACATTAATTCATCCGTATGGGTCGTACCTTTAAGACAAGCACCTTGCTCTAATAGTTGATTAATTACAGGTGCATGTCGCTTAGAAGCTTGATGAGACTGAAACCAATCGGGATTTCCCGCACTGCTTCGATAATCCTTTATCTCAAACACATCCTTTACACCGAAGGAAAGCCCTTTTAATGCTCCCGACTCCGTTTGTTGAATATTTAGGTGGTCGTTCATAAACGCATTCCATTTGTCATCCATTTCTCTTTCCTCCTTCAAAATGTATCTTTCCATATCAGCTTTCATCACATTTCTTTTTATTATAGTTTGATTAATTTTACAAGTCATTGGCATTTTAACTAAAAATTAATTCAATATTGGTCAAAATAACCAATAAAATAGAATAATCTACTTAAATGAAAAAAACGGCCATATGTGGCCGTTTACCATTTCCAGTGATTAATAAGTTTTCCTTTTTGATGAAAACATTTTTCATTAGGTATTATATTAGATACGGTTAGGATAAGTGATGGTACTTTCTCAACATTAAAAACAATGATTCCTTCTTCTTCACTTTTAATAAGAAAGGACTGGCCATGCGCATAAGATGGGAGAAGATTTCCTAGCTGAATAATCCAATTCACTATTGTTAACTGAACGTCTTTCGGAACTTGGATATTGGGAGAGAATCGTAAAATCCAATCCTCTTTATCAATGGAAAATCGGTACATGTCCTCACCCTTTTCAAATTTTCCTTATAAAAATATATGCTAGAGCTTACACCTTATTCATCGTTTACGACTTTCTCAATATTTAACTCACGATTCATTTTAAGGTCAATGATTTGATCATTGACTTGCACGAGAGTCCGGAGAGGGTCATACCGATCAACCATTATGATTCTCCCAATACTTTCGTCACTTAGCATAACCGTTCGACCGATCATACTGTCCATTAATTTATATAGAAATAACAGCGTAATATTAGCATCTAATTTTCCGAATGCATGATCTTGAAGCTGTCTTAGCGCCGTATAATAAGGCAACGGCTCTTGATAAGCACGTCTAGATAGCATCGCGTGAAACATATCAGCTATCGCGACTATTTTGGAAAACAAATCAATTTGATTACCAACAAGCCCCTTAGGATATCCTCTTCCATCCTCCCGTTCATGGTGATGAAGCGCAATAAGAGCCACGCGATCGCTTAACTGATCAATCTTACGAAGGATTTCATATCCATAACTAGTATGAAGCTGCACTTCCTCGTATTCTTCCTTTGTAAGCTTTCCCTTTTTATTTAAAATATAAGGATCAATCCTTGTCTTCCCTATATCATGCAATGTCGCTCCGATTGCTAATTCTCTCAGTTCATCATCAGAGAGCTTTAACCATTTACCAATCATCAAGGAGATAATTCCTACACCAATTGTATGCTTGAATGTATATTCTTCAGTTTTGTTTAATTCATAAAATAGGTAATATATATGAGGGATTTCTGAAGCTTGAGATATGACAGGAAGGATTTCTTTCTCTAACGTATTTATATTTAATTCTTCACCTAGCATTATATTGGAAAAAATCAACTCCACTTGCTTTGATGCTTGATTGATTTTTTCTGTAATATTTTCGATCGCCTCTTTGTTTGAGTAGCCATATCGTATTTGGCCCTTGGTCTCATTTTTTAATTTTTCAAGAATATCATCAATCTCTTGCACCGTTAAATGCTCTTTCTCCATTGGTATCCCTCTTCTTCTATTAAGGATATGATTCTACTTAAATCATATCAAATTCCTTTTTAGTAGAATAGGTATTTTTTCCATTTCAAAGGTGATTTTCATAGGTGGAAAGTCTTTCAAAATGAGTGAAATTCTAGCGATAATTTATTGACTATTCACATATATTTCGTGTATATTAGAAGCATCATTAATCAGAATATATTTCCTTACTTGTTACATTTAGTTAAATATGTTCGGCTTGATGGTAATATATACTTGGGGACCTTATGTGTCTTGAAAGGCTTAGGAGGAAAAGTTTATATGCAAAATGGTAAAGTAAAATGGTTTAACAATGAAAAAGGCTTTGGATTCATCGAAGTTGAAGGTGGAGACGACGTATTCGTACACTTCTCAGCAATCCAAGGTGATGGCTTTAAGTCATTAGAAGAAGGTCAAGAAGTTTCTTTTGAAATCGTTGAAGGAAACCGCGGACCACAAGCTTCTAACGTAGTTAAGCTATAATCCAATATACTACTTGTAGGCTGGCTTTTTGCCAGCCTTTATTTATTCAGGTCAGTCTTTTTCCCACCTCTTTTATTTTCTCCCCAACCGTACAACTTGTAATACAAAATCGATGGGCGTATCTTCTCCCCTTTTCATCTTTGTGATGCTTATGTAGGAAACATTCCTTACAATATCGTCCCATTAATTCCTCTACTTCTCGTAAAATTTGTTGCCTACTCAGCACAATCCCCACCTTTTATTATATAACCTGCATTTTACTATGAATAGACTTACCTTCTAGAGCTTGAGTCGCCAACTTATCACTTTCTTTATTATCTTTTCTAGAGATCGCTTCATATCGAGGAAGTAAGCCGAGTTTTTTTATTTTTGCCTCTATCCGATCAAGCCATCGATTTAAATTTTCCTCGTAACATGGCCATTCTCCCTCTAGTTGTTTCAGAACCACCTGTGAATCTCCTTTAATGTCACAAGGAAGTTTAGTTACCCCAAGCTCTTCTAACAGATCAAGAGCAAAGTACAAAGCTGCATATTCCGCTTCATTATTTGTCTCCATCTCATCAATTACTTCATTTGCACGAAGACGGAATTTCTTTTTTCCTTGTTTATAATAAATAACCGCACCAATACCTGCCCGATTGCTGTTTATGTCATGTCCACCGTCAAAGTAGACCATTACATCATGCGGTTCCTCCTCAATTTCTTCCGATAACTTTTTCATTTCCTTAAGGGTCCACGTTGAGCCCATCTCATCATGAAATTCTAAATCAAGTACTTTTCCAGTTTTCTCAAGCTCTTCACCAGCGGTTATCGCATCCTCAGCTGACAAAAAATCATTAGAAGTTAAAGCTACTGGGGCAATATTTTTTATCCTATATTTATACTCTAATTTATATTTCATTCTTTTCATCCTCTCTTCATGCATAGCTGCTTTTTCGATGTTTTTATCTTTTCCTTTTTAAAGAAAAAGTTACAAAAGATTGGGATTTTGGTTTTAGAGCTTTTTTCTGACAATTCATTCGCTTAATCAAAAAATATGTTAAACTAGCTTATACTATGTAAAAATCACGTTTATTGGAGGAAATCAATGATTGAAGTATACATTGATGGCGCTAGTGCTGGCAATCCAGGGCCTAGTGGAGCTGGTATTTTTATTAAAGCGAATGGCAAAGTTGAACGCTATTCTATCCCATTAGGTGTAATGAGCAACCACGAAGCTGAATATTATGCTTTTATTGAAGCATTAAAAATATGTAAAAAGAATGGATATCAAGTAGTCTCCTTTCGAACGGACTCAGAACTAGTAAATCGAGCAGTTGAAAAGGAATTTGTAAAAAATAAGCAATTTGCTCCTTTACTTGAAGAAGCATTAACTCTTTCTAAAAATTTTGATTTATTTTTTATGAAATGGATTCCCAGCTCAGAAAATAAATCAGCAGATGAACTCGCCCGAGCAGCAATCCGAAAAAATGAAACCATCAAGGAGAACGAGGACATATGAAAAAGTCATTATTTGCAGACATTAGTTTACTTATGGTTGCCCTTGTGTGGGGTTCAACTTTTGTGCTCGTTCAAAATGCAATTGCATCCTTACCACCAAACGTGTTTAATGCCATTCGTTTCTTTATCGCTGCACTAATTCTTGGCGGATGGCTAATGATATTTGAACGGAAACAACTACTACTACTCAATCGATACATTCTTACGTCTGGCATTTTACTCGGAGGATGGCTATTTGCGGGATATGCTTTTCAAACTGTCGGATTACTATATACGTCATCCTCTAAAGCTGGTTTCATCACCGGACTAAGTGTTGTACTTGTTCCTCTCTTTTCTCTATTTTTACTGAAACAAAAGCCAACAAGAAATGCGTTAATCGGAGTGGGAATTGCAACGATTGGATTATATCTTCTAACATTAACAGATATGACATCATTAAATCGAGGTGATGCATTTGTTCTCGCATGTGCCATTGGTTTTGCCATGCATATCATCTTCACGGGTAGGTACAGTGAAAAATTCCCCACGTTGTTGCTGACTGTTATTCAAATTTTCACAGTGTCTGTTTTGTCAGGTTTGTTAGCTTTATTTACTGAAGATTATTCTTTAGCCTTTCGTCTAGATATTCTAGGACAACAAAATGTACTAATCGCTTTACTTATTACTTCTGTATTCGCAACAGCGATAGCCTTTTTTGCTCAAACAAGCTTTCAAAAATATACGACTCCAACAAGAGTTGCCTTAATTTTTGCCATGGAGCCAGTGTTCGCTGCCATTACTGCTTATGTTTGGGCCGATGAAAGACTAACATCCAATGCGCTACTCGGCTGTATATGTATCTTTGCAGGTATGATCTTTGCGGAACTGCCAGCGAAAAAAAAGCATTCGGTATATACCGAAAATAAGCAAGCGATATAAAAAAAGCGTGTGAACCTCACACGCTTTTTTTATATTGTCAGCAACTCGGCTTCTTTTATAAATTGATAAGCCTCTTTTTTCGTTTTAATTTGATTTGACATAAGCCATTCAAGTAAAGACACATAAAAACTTCCATCAAAGCTTTTTTGAGCCTTTAGTGTGACTTCAATCGCCACATTTGCTAGTTCATCTGAAGCACCGGTATAATTTTTTCCAAAATAAATAAAGCCAATCGCATCATCCTTTAGAAGGAATCCTTTGTCTAATAAATGACTTACGTACTCTTCCGTACTCAAGGTTCTCTACACTCCCTATGATCGCTTCACATCTTCTTGATTTTATCTCATCAACCGACATTTTTCTATCTTTTTCTATCCATTAAATAGCCTAAAGTCCCAGTTAGCACCCCAAGAAGCGCTCCACCAACTACTTCTTCTGGCTTATGACCAAGCATTTCCTTCAATTTATCTGGGGCCTTTTCTTCAAAATGTACGGGCTTTTCATGATTTACTTTATCAAGTAAATCATCCAAGTCATTTACTTTTAAAGTAAGCTCACCTGTTTGTCTTCTTATTCCCTGCGCATCATACATAACAATTAATCCATAAACAAGAGACAGAGCAAAATCAATGGTTGGTAAACCACGCTTTAAGGCAATATATGTTGTTAAGGAAGCGACACCAGCGGAATGGGAGCTAGGCATCCCACCCGTTTGAAAAAACAAATCCGGTCTGAACTCCTTCTTCTTCCAATAATGAATGGGAATTTTCAATCCCTGTGCTAAAGCTATGCTTGAAATCGCGATATAGACACCTTTATTCACATTCTCTCACCTCCTTTTTATTGTGAAGAAAGGAGAGTGAGATTATGCAATTAGGTAATAATATTATCGTTAAGACAGTAACAACCCTATAATAGGAGGAATGAAAATGGGAGGAAAAAACTCACATACAAACCGTGGTACCAAAGCTCCTGGTGTGAATCCTCAAGGATATGGACAGGATGCTGAATTTACACCGAATCCGAAAAGTAAATTAGAAAATAGAGCTAAGAAAAGCAATACTAAGATTTAATTAGAAAAAAGCTGCCCTATTAACATGGGCAGCTTTCAATTACGCTAATATTTGCTGGTCTGGTAATAAACGATCGAGCCCTCTAAACTCAACCTCTTTAAACTTTGTTAGAACCTTCTCCTGGTTGAATTGGAATACTGATTCCTCGTGTGAGAAGGAAATCGGAACATCACATTTGATTTCAGCAAGCTTTCTGCTTAAATAAAGCATGTCCAAATCCTGCTCTATTTTCGTTTTTTGCGCTTTAGTAAGCAATTGTAAATTCGAAACAATCCCTTCAACATGCTCAAATTGTTGAACTAACTTAAGGGCTGTTTTTTCACCAATTCCTTTTACACCTGGATAATTATCACTAGGATCTCCCATCAACGCTTTTACATCAATCATTTGCTTCGGGAGAATTCCCTTTTCTGTATAGAAGGAGTCAGGGGTATGAACAGCATAATTCCCAAAGCCTTTTTGCAGCAATATGACCTTAATTCGCTCATCTAACAACTGAAGAATATCACGATCTCCTGTTAATATGCTAACCTCAAAGTCGTTCATCGAAGACTTGGCAATTGTTCCGATACAATCGTCTGCCTCATACCCTTCTAACCCGATATTAGGAATGTCAAATGCACTAACTACTTCCTTGACTAAATCAAACTGCGGGATCAATTCAACCGGTGCATCTGAGCGATTTGCTTTATAATCTGTGAACATTTCATTTCGGAATGTTTTGCTTCCCATATCCCAACAGACGACTACGTGGCTTGGCTTAAACGTTGATATCGCTGTTAAAAAATGTTTCACAAAACCATGAACACCATTTGTTGGTATTCCTTTAGAATTTATCATAAATTGACCCGATACACTTGTTGCAAAAAAAGCACGGAATAATAGTGCCATTCCATCAACAAGTAAAAGGGAACGATCTGTAGATTGGTTCGTCATTCATAGTCCTCCTCTAAGAGCATAATCCCCATTATATCATGAAAATTAATTATCAAAGATGGTATTGTTTTCTTTATTGTGTTCTCTTAATTTCAATTCCTTGTTTCTCTAACTCGTAGTACATAGCAATTTTTGCTTTTCTTACATTTTCATTTAATAAAAAAGTATAACTTTTATCGTTAATAAAAGTAAGTGTAAGTTTCCCGCTACTCATCATTCCATTTTTAACGATTGCTTGTTCTTCTGCGGAAGTAATATCCTCCCATGTATATTTCTCATCTTCAAAACTCAAAAAGCGATTTAGGACAATGCCTGTTTGATTTGCATAATGATATTGATTGATACTCAGTACAAAAACCAGCACACTCAGTATATACCCTAGAATTATTAAAACCTTTATTCCCTTGGTCATCTTATCTTTATAGATAGCAATAGCTGTTCCTATTAACATCGCAGCTACAAGAAGGATTCCACCAATAAAGGCATAATAAGCACTTTTAGGAGGTTCAAAAAACCACTCCCCACGTGGCTTATAAAGTAAAAATTGAATCGGAGCAAGAAAAAACAAGGCAATAAAGATAGATCCAAGAATTAAAATAATGGCTATCGGAACTAACATTTGAGTATAGTCTGTCTTTTTCTTTTTTGTAACAGTATATCCACTAGAAATCATATGTACCCCCGAGTAATTTGAATTTTTTTACATTTCTAATTATAACGATAAGAAAATAAAAAATAAATCCCTTTTCAAAGGGATTTATGACAGTAGTTATTTACTTAATAGTTCCTCTAACTTAATTTCTGTTTCCTCGAGCATACTAATAGAGGTTTCATCGCTAAGTGCAGCCCGTAACCCTTCATAATAGTCATGGCACTCTCTACTAATTTGTTCTTTTAGTTGACGGATCTCAGAATTCATTATTTCTTGATAATGCTCCTTTAATCGTAGACTCCCTTCCTCCACATAGCTGTTGGCTATCGGAGATAAAATGGCTTCTAGTTCCTCCATCATAAATCGTTTATCATTACGCTCAAAAAACGATTTTGGATTTTTAAAATAGCTCAATGCCTTTTTAAACAAGGGAGCCTCTAAATTCTCGAAAGCATTATTAAATTCAATACTCTTCCAGACACCTTTCTCATACGAATGAAAGGATATATCTTTATTGATATCTACAATCGAGCCCTCTAGAAGCTGTTCAACTTCTACCACTAGCTTTCCGATGAATGACTCAATTCTAAGTGAAGTCGCTCGTAATTCTTGAGCAAAATCATATCCAAAACTTGTTAAGAATTCTTCAAGTCCTCTTTGTAACGCCTGTTTCATACTTCTTCCATCATCCTTTAATAGAGACGGATTAAACGCCTCCTTAAAGAAATCATTAAATCGATAAAATACTCTTTGCTTAATATAAAAGGCTAACTCATCCGTTTCTAAATGTAATCTTTTTTGAAGATTTTTTTCTTGATCATCTCTACGAAGCAGCTTTCCAATAGCTTCCTCTTGATCCTGAAGAGTTAACAAGTACGTGTCCTTTTCTTCTAGGTTCAACTTCGCATTTTGAATAAAAGCTTTAAGTACAGTATTCACTCGATTTAGATCTGACAGAGCAGAGTTTAGGGCAATCTCGTTTAAGTCGTGTTCAATAAACGAATAGAATCTCTCTTCGAATTGCGCCAAACGAGAGCCTTCTTGTGCTGCTTCTAATTTTTCTTTTAAACCTAACATGCTTGAAACTGGATACACATGAGGCATACGAATTCCATATTGAATCAATTGCTCTGTTACGTAACCAAGTACTTCTTGGACCTCTTCTTCATCACGCGCCAAGTCAATTGCATTTACAAGAAAGAACATCTTATCCATTGAAAAGGTGTCCTTAACTCGACCAAGCTGTATTAAGAACTCGCGATCAGCTTTTGAAAAGGCATGATTATAATAGGTCACAAAAAGTATAGCATCTGAGTTTTTGATATAGTCAAAAGCAACACCTGTATGTCGTGCATTGATTGAATCGGCTCCTGGTGTATCAACGAGCGTGATTCCATGACGAGTTAGTTCACAATCATAATACAACTCAATACTTTCTACAAAACACGATTTTTCTTCCTTTGCAACGTAATCAGCAAATTCTTCTAACTGTGTTTGAAGGGTATCTCCGAAGTGTCTTTTTGCTAACTCGTATCCCCGTAAAAATGCGGTTAGAAAAGAATAATGCACCTTACCTTGAACATCAAACAACGAATCTGTAGGATCTATTGATTGGATCACTTCTACTGCATGATCTAACGAACTCGCTGATAGCTCAAACAAGTGTAAGGACCTTTTCACTTCCTCAAATAAATTATCTGAATTTTTGAATTTCACTTTGACTAAACCGTGCTTATTTTCTTCTGTAACAGGCATGATTTTATTTATCGCTGCCGTAGTTGGATTAGGTGAAACCGGTAAAAGCTTCTGCCCAATTAATGCATTTGCAAAGGAGGATTTTCCTGCACTAAAAGCACCGAATAGAGCAATCGTAAATCCTCTTTGAGCTAATCTATCAGATGTTAAAGTCAGTTCCTCTGAAGTCGTTTTAAATCCTGGTACAGAGTTTAACAACGTCGCTGCTGTCTTTAGCTTTTTTACTACATCCCTTACTTGAAGTCCAGCTTGTGTTGAGTGCACCTCTTCTGTAGGTGTTTCTTTTGCCTTCTCTACCTTTTTTATTGAATCTACTGCTACACCTCGATCTTTTTCTGTAGAAGTCACGATTTCAAATTCTTCATTCACAGTAAGAAGTTTTTCTATCTCATGATCCCTTATTTCATCGCTCTTGATATTTTCAGTTATCATTTGGTCCATTGTATCTTTGGACTTTTGTTGGCTATTCGTTATGGTTTTTAACTCTGACCATGTATGGTTAAAATCCTTTATGACTTCTAACTCTTCCTCCCATTTTGAAACCTTCTTACTCATGTTAGTACTTAGAATTTTTAGGAAATCTTCCATAAATGGCTCGAGTTCTCTCCTAGCAAGGTTTTTTAAGCTTTCCGCAACATCGTTTGTATAGTTCAAAACGTATTCTCCAGACAAACGTGCGTCCTTCTTTTCCGCCTTAAACAGAAGCTCTGATGTAATCGGCACAGAGTATTCCTGGATTTTTGTTAGTAAATCTGCATTATTGATGTCTTCCTGCTTTAAAAAGCGAATAATCGCATCTTTTAAGTGCCATTCAAGTTGCGACTTTACTTTCTCTTGCATATCAGAAAAAAATGCATGTAATCTTGCTTGGCGTTCATGTTCTGTCTTATTTTTAGAAAACAATAATCCAACTTTAAACTCTCGCTGTCTAGATTCAAGAAATTTTTCTGCCAATTCTCTCGTTTGAAAAGGCATTAAATAAGCATTTTTTAAAATATCAATAATCACAAGCTCTAACTTCCTCTTTTGTTCAGTTAGTGCTTCCTCTTGTATGTCTAATTGCTGTTGTAACTCTACAATCTTACCTTGTAGTGAATTCCATTCACCTTCTGGTAGAGCGTTTAATTTTTGTTCAAGCTTTTCAATTGTTTCTTTATTCTGATTGAATTCGAATACAATTTGTTCTTGAATAAGCTTTTTGAGAGAATTTGAAACTGAAAGTTCTAACAACTGATCCTTCATAAGGACTTTTTCAGCAATAAACTTTTGTAGATCTTTTAACTCATTATGTGGATGATTTGGTTCCTTTAGCGTCGTATAAAATATATGACCCGGCTTCACTCCCCATGAAGCAAAGGATTCTTTTACGCTTTGTTGAAACTGAAGAAAACTTAGCTCTTCCTCACGATGCTTATCAATTTGATTAACAACTAAGAAAACTTCCTTACCTTCTTCTGTTAGTTCTTTTGTAAACATGAAGTTAACTTCAGATTGAACATGGTTATAATCCATGCAATAAAACACAAGATCGGCTAGGTGTAAAGCTGACTCTGTAGCGATTCGATGAGCATCATCTGTTGAGTCAATCCCTGGTGTATCTAATATCGCTGTACCATTTGTTAGCTTCGTGTTACTCTTGCTTATCTCAATGGACGTTATTTCATCTCCATTTTTGCAATACGTCTTGACCATACTATAGTCGTACGGTGCCTTATAGTATAGTGGTCTTCCTTCATTGAAATAGACCTTCGCATAGTCCTCTCCTGCTTTCACTTTTACTAAATTCGCACTTGTTGGAATAGGGCTGGAAGGAAGAATATTTTCACCAATTAAAGTATTAATCATGGTTGATTTTCCCGCTGAAAAATGACCACAAAATGCAATCGCATATTCTCTCTCTTGAAGTTTTATAGCTAATTGTTTTGCTTTTTCTGCCGTTTCTTCGTTTCCCCTTGATAGAAAATAGGTATGTAGATTTGCAAGACGTGATAGTGTGATCTGTGTATCGTGTTGAAAGATTGTATTTGACATGGTTCTACCCCTTGTTTGAACTTATTCCACTCTATTTTAACTGATTTTTCACGCATTTCCCAAACAAAAAAAAAATCAGGTTGACAATCACCTGATTTTTTTATTTATTTAATTGAATTGCTTGCGGTTTGCTTACATTCTTTAACACATGCATCATTAACCATCCATAAACGACAACCGTTCCGCCAATAAAAATCGTTACCATTTGAAAACACCGTCCCCTTTAATGAGAGTGATAATTATTTTCATATGAACACTATATCACGAATGATAATCACTATCAATAAGCTTTCTGATCATTCACATTTTTTTCATAAACGGTAACGGGAGTTTCTGCTTGTTTTATGAAATACCTCATTGTATTTTGTATGGTCACAAAGAGCTTTTTCCTCAGCCGGGATGCGTATCATCAAGATGAGAGCATTGAGGAGTGAAAAAGCAATAAGTGTTCCGTATGCTTGAAAAAGAAGTGGGATCACAAGAAACTCTACGGTGACGATTAAATAGTTTGGGTGCTTGAGATACTTATAAGGCCCTTTTTTAATAACTGTAGCATGAGGTACGACGATTATTTTCGTATTCCAATACTTCCCCAATGACGACAGTGCCCAAATTCTCCCTATTTGTGTGACCAAAAACAAGCTGACAAGCACTGGCCAATATGGAGAGATTTCTTTCTCTTGTACTAACACTTCGAGACAAAGTGATATAAAAAATAAGGCATGGACAAAAACAATAAATGAGTAATGTGTTTTCCCGAATTCTACGCCCCCCTGCTCTTTCATCCATTTCTCATTTCTTTTAGCGATTGCTAATTCACAAACTCGTTGAAAAATCACAAATGCAAGAAATAACGAAAACATTATGTTTCCCTCCATTGTAAGAGAAGTAATTCTGAGCTAAAACCAGGTCCTAATGCTGTTGCAAGACCCATATCATGTTTTTTTGCCACTTTCATGGTCCGATTCAAAACATATAAGATGGTTGCTGATGACATATTCCCGTAATTCTTTAATACATTTGCAGATATTTCTAACATTTCTGCGGGTAACTGTAATGATTTTATGTAGGCGTCTAGAACCTTTTTTCCTCCTGGATGTGCAATAAAATGCTGAAGCTCTTCTATCTGACAACCATTCTCTGTTAGAAAACTATTTGTATTGGGCTTTAGCCATTTTTCAATTATGGAAGGAATATCCTTGGAAAATACAACATAAAGTCCATTGTCTTTTACTTCCCACCCCATCACATCTAGCGAATCCTTCATGGTAGTTGACCTTGTAGCTAAGATAGTTGGATAGCAGGTTAATTGACTGAAACTTTCCTTCTGTATTTGATCTCCTACTACAAGAGCACATGCCACTCCGTCAGCAAAAAGCGAAGAGCCAATTAAGTTACTTTTGGACAGATCATTTTTCTGGAATGTTAAACTGCACAATTCAATGGTTAGCACAAGTACTTTTGCACTAGGAAAAGCTAGGCAGTATTCGTATGCTCTTGATAAGCCAGAAGCTCCCCCCGCACAACCAAGACCCCAAATAGGAATTCGTTTCGTATGTATTGAAAAAGGAAGCATATTCATAATCCTAGCTTCTATACTAGGAGTAGCTAAACCTGTACTTGATATGGTGAAAATTGCGTCTATTTCTTCATAACCTATCGGTTTCTTCAAATAATCCTTATGTTGCAAACAATTTTCTATTGCTTTTGCACCTAACTGGGTAGCTGTTTCTATATATGCATCATTTTTTTCCTTAAATGACCTCTCTTTATCAAACCATTCAATACTTCTAGCAAAATGTCGTTTAATAATTTGTCCGTTCTGGAATGCCTTAAGCAATCTTTCTATATCGTGAAAAGCTTCTGTAAAAAGCTTTCGCGAAAAATTCATCACTTCAGTTTGTGTTATTTCATATTGCGGGGTTGCTTCACCTACTGATAGAATTGCTGGCATTTCTTTACTCCTTCCACGTTCACCATATTAAGGATACTTTTTCCAAAAACAGGATATTTATTCAAGAAAAAAACTCCCTACTTTAGTAAGTAGAGAGCCATCCATGTCTTGAAGGAGTTGCTGTGCTTCTTCATTATATGTTGATTTTCGATTCAAATCACTAGATAATTTTTACCATAGAAATGAATCAAAAGCACCACACTAAATCCCATTATTTTTTACTATTGAAAATGAGAAAACCATGTTATTTTCATTAGCATCTATGATAATATAATGATATTCGACTAGTTGGAGGAATATAAATGACTTTATCAAAGCAAGTGACAGATATACTAAACGGGACTATCGATTCAGTTAAATCAGTTCTTCCATTTGACCTAACCGTTGAAAAACCGTCTCTTTTTACACAGCCCTTTACACAGCATTCAATTGGTGTTTTGATTGGAATGACCGGAGATGTTAGAGGTCGAATTATAATTGATGGAAATGAACAGGTGTTTGGCAAGATCGGAGAAGGAATGTTCGGTATGGCTTTAGAAGGAGAAATGCTAGAGTCCTTTGCAGGAGAGTTAGGAAACATGATTGCAGGGAATTTATCTACAACTATTTCACAAAAAGGCCATGAAACCGATATTACCCCACCTACTGTTTTGGTTGGAGAAACAAAGGTTTACGGATTTGAGAAGGCATTTCGTTTACCAATCACTATTCAAGACTTAGGAACGATTGAACTTATTATAATGGTAGAAAATAAGTAGAGAGGATTACCCTCTCTACCTTTTTTTAAAATCCGTGGATCGTCATCCCACCATCAACAAATATGGTTTGACCGCTGATATAATTTCCTGCTTCGGAAGCTAGCATGACAACAGGACCTACTAGTTCTGGTAATTCACCGACACGATTTAAAGGAGTGACGGCTAAAATATCTTTTACATACTCTTTGTTAGAAAGTAAGGTTTCCGTTAAAGGGGTTTTGAAATACCATGGTCCTATGCTATTCACATTAATATGATGAGGACCCCATTCTAATGCAAGCACCTTGGTCATTTGAATCATGGCCGCTTTTGTTGCTGCATAAACGACACCTGTCCGCAAAGCGACATGCCCGGCAACAGATGAGATAGATATAATTCTACCCGCCGTTCCGTGCTTCTGCATCACTTTACCAACTTGTTGTGACATCATAAAGGCTGACTTTAAATTAGTGTCCATAATTGTCTGCCACTCTTCTTCCGTAACCTCTATGGCTTTAGATCGAATATTCATTCCTGCGTTATTGATAAGAATATGTATTTCTCCCCACTCATCCTCAACGGTAGACACAGCCCTTGATATTTCCTCTGTTGAGGTGACATTCGTCGGTATAACGAGCACCCTCCTGCCAAGAGAACGAATGATTTCAGCCGTTTCCCTTAAATCTCCCTCGGTTCGGGAGAGTATTGCAACATCTGCCCCAGCTTCCGCTAAACCAATGGCTAGTGCTTTTCCTATTCCCCTGCCGGCACCAGTAACTATCGCATGTTTATTATCTAATCGAAATGATGGTAAGTACACGATGATCCCCCTTTTTCATTCATATATGAATCAACATATCAAACAGTAGTCAAAAAGAAAAGGAAAAAGGGATTCTTTTTCCTGCTACCTAATTACTTCTTATCTTGTTGTCTTTGAACCTCTATATAAATTTCTTTGCACACAAGTTCACCACACACCTGACATACTACCTTCCCATCATAAAGAGTTCGGCAGTGTTCACAATAGTATTTCACCATATATTATCCCTCACTATTTCTAACTGACCAATATTACTATCAGTATATTTATTTCAAGTATAAGAGGTTCCTACGAGTAGTCTAAAAGCTTTAGGAATAATAATAAATATGAAGATTTAATGGTGAACATAACCATATTCAACTACCAATTATTAACATCACCTTCACACCTCTATGTTAATAATATGTATAGAGGAAACCCCATTAGCAATAATAGGAAATAGGTGGTGATTAACCTTGGGAATCATTCAAGCCTTCTTTAATTGGCGAGAAGGAAAATATCAGGAGCATTTAGAAGCAATGTATGAAGAAGATAAGTGCCCACAATGTCATGGAAAAGGGTATCATGTATATCCTCCAGTAGGAGAATTTATCCCATATAACCATATCTTTGATTGTGCGGGCTGCGAAGGATCAGGATCTTATTCAAAGTGGGATAGCTCAATCGTGTAACACACTCTAGGTTTCTAGGGTGTGTTTTTTGTGTAATAAATATCACTCACCTACAAATGCTTTTATGTCGACATTCGTAACCGTTATCATATATTTTCAAAATTTATCTTCTTCACAAATAATTCACATTTCAAGAAACTTGAATGTGATTTAAATCACTGTCACAATAACTTTTCACTACTATCATAGTAAATACATAACAATTGAACAATTTGTGAAATCAATGAAAGCTAATGGAATTGCAACAATTGTCTTGTATTATGAAATTGTAATTATTTATTTATTGTGAAACCTTGGGGAGGGAGTGAGGGTTATGGCGAAAATGGAACTCAACCGAAAAACAAAGACGGAAATAGAGGATAGCTCTTCTTTAAAAGGCACATTAGCTTCCGTTTTCCTATTAGGATTCTTTCTAATAGTGACATGGGTGAGCGTTTACTTCTTATTTTTAGACCGTTTTTAGAGGAAAGGGGATATATTTACCATGCATATGCATAAGTTTGAAAAAATTTGGCTGATATTTGGGATTGGGACACTTTTAGTTTTCCTAACCGTTTTAGGTGTTAGCGCCTTTTATCTCGGAAATCAACCACCAAGCTGCTTAGCTACAATCAATCCTGAAAAAGTTGATACAACTGCCCCATTCAACGAGCCAGGACTTAAAAAAGTTGAGGGCAAAGACTGGGACTATGAATTAGTATATGTAGCTCAAGCTTTTGCTTATACTCCAGGAGAGATTGAAGTTCCACTTGGAGCAAAAGTAAAGGTAATTGCAACAACAAAAGACGTAATTCACGGATTTCAAGTTGCTGGAACAAATATTAACATGATGTTAGAGCCAGGTTATATAAGCGAGTATATCACAACGTTTGACAAAGCTGGAGAATACTTAATTTTATGTAATGAATATTGTGGTTCTGGACATCACATGATGACGTCTAAAATCAAGGTGGTGGAATAATGAATACATTAAATGCGAAAATCGATCCACGAGATGGAAAATTAGTTATGGCCCATTTTTATGTGGCATTTATCGCTTTGGCTGTCGGTGGGCTGGCAGGACTTCTGCAAACATTAGTACGATCTGGTAAATTTGTATTACCTGCAGGAATTGGCTATTATCAAATATTAACGGTTCACGGTGTTGTGCTCGGGCTTGTTTTAACAACATTCTTCATTATGGGCTTTCAAATTGCTGCCACAAGTCGCACCTCAGGTACATTATCCAATCTTCAAAGAAAATTAGGCTGGATTGGCTTTTGGTTAATGACTGCTGGAACGCTAATGGCAGCCACAATGATTCTACTAAATAAAGCTTCTGTTCTTTATACCTTTTATGCGCCATTACAAGCACATTTTATTTATTACCTGGGTCTAACACTTGTTGTGGTAGGCAGCTGGGTAGATGGAGCAGCAGTACTAGGTAAATATATTAGCTGGAGAAAGCAAAACCCTGGTCAGCCAAGTCCATTAATTACGTTCATGGCTGTTGTTAATACAATGTTATGGATTGTCGCAACAATAGGTGTTGCTGCAACTGTATTATTCCAGTTACTTCCATGGTCTCTCGGAATTGTTGATCGAGTGGACGTACTAGTTAGCCGAACACTCTTCTGGTATTTCGGACATCCACTTGTTTATTTCTGGTTATTACCTGCGTATATGGCATGGTATGTCGTCATTCCAAAAGTCATTGGTGCAAAAATCTTCTCTGATTCGCTTGCTCGTTTGTCCTTTATCTTATTTTTACTATTCTCTATCCCTGTTGGTTTTCACCATCAGTTAATGGAGCCTGGAATTGATCCAGCTTGGAAGTTTTTACAGGTTATCTTAACCTTTTTAGTTGTCATTCCATCATTAATGACCGCCTTCTCCCTCTTTGCCACTTTCGAAAGCTATGGTCGCTCAAAAGGAGCAACTGGACTCTTCGGATGGTTTAAGAAGCTTCCTTGGGGAGATGCAAGATTCACGGTACCTTTTATCGGAATGCTTTCATTTATACCTGCAGGTGCAGGTGGACTAGTGAATGCTTCTCATCAGTTGAACCAAGTGATTCATAATACGATTTGGGTTACTGGACACTTCCATTTAACACTTGCAACCGCAGTTGTTTTAACTTTCTTCGGTATTTCTTACTGGCTCGTTCCACATATAACAGGCCGTGTATTAACAAAAGCGATGAATAAACTTGCGATTTATCAAGGAGTCCTTTGGGCAATCGGTATGACCTTTATGTCAGGTGCGATGCACGCAGCTGGTTTACTAGGTGCACCACGTCGTTCTTCATTTTCAGAGTATGGAGGAGCTGCTCAAGCTACTGAATGGATACCGTATCAAATCGCTCAAGCTGTGGGTGGCACAATCCTTTTCATTGCGATTATTCTAATGCTCTACATTTTTGTTAATTTAGCATTTTTCGCTCCAAAAGGAGAAGAAGAATTTCCAATTGGGGAAGTCAATGATAAAGCTGAAAAAACACCAATGGTATTTGAAAACTGGAAACTTTGGTTAGGAATTACTGCGTTACTGATCTTGTTCGCTTACACCATACCATTTATTGATATGATTCAGAATGCTCCAATTGGATCAAAAGGTTATAAGTTATGGTAATAACAAACAGCGCCTATTAATGGGCGCTGTTTGTTATTTCTACAGGTAATTTATTTTTCTTTTCGTAACTGACTAAAATAACTGAAGAAAGTATAATTATACCTCCAATGACTTGAATCATACTTAATGTTTCATTGTAATAGAACAACCCTAATAAGGTAGCGACAACCGGTTCGACCGTGGCAATAATAGATGCCTTGCTGCTATCTGTTTTCTTTAATCCCCATGTGTATAAAAAAAAGGCAGCTACCGTTGTGATCAACGCAAGACCTACACTATACCAAACCACTGTTGGCTGAAACAGTATACTTGACTTTGTCCACAAGGCTGTAGATGGAACTAAAGTTAGAGAAGCAATAAGAAATGTATAATACGTAACCGTAAAGGGTGCATACCTTTGAAGTGCTAGCTTTCCAAATATACTGTAAAGCGCATAACCAAATCCAGATCCTAATCCGATGAACAATCCTATTGTTGTCATCTTAGTCGTTTCTTCCATTTGGAGACCTGCAATAAGTACACATCCTATGACGGTACCTATCACGGCTACGATTTTTTTTCGACTAAGCTTTTCCTTTAAAAAAGCAAATGAGAGAATGGTAACAAAAGCAGGTGATGTATAAAGGAGTATAACGGCTAAAGAGACATTCATTTCATTAATGGTTGTAAAATAACACCAATTAAAAAATACAATACTAAAGATTCCAGTTCCAATAAAAAGATAGGTATCTTGAAATCTAATTTTCACTTGTTCCCTGTTCTTGACGATTCCGATAATGAATAGGAGAAGGAACGCAAATCCCACTCGAATCGTAACAATCTCCATAGCTGTAAATCCCGCTACTTTTAACTCTCTTACAAAAAGGGCGAGTAGCCCCCATAGGAATGCAGCTAATCCAATAGAAAAGCTCGAAGCAAGATGCATGATTTCCTCCTAAAAGGACGACATGTTGTGATCCTAAGTTTTTATTTTAACTGATAAATATTTTCATACTTATCATAAAGATAGGAAACTAGATGGGAAGCATTTAAGCCCTCTCCTGTAATATCTTTAATCATTTCAAGAGGTAGCTTCATTTTTCCATACTGATGTATTTTATCAGTTAGCCACTCTTTTATCGGCAGAAGATTTCCTTCCTCAAGCAACTGGTCAAAATTCGGGATATCCTTAAGCAAGGCATTCTTCAGTTGTGCTGCATAGATATAACCAAGCGCATAGGACGGAAAGTAACCAAAGCTTCCATCAGACCAATGAACATCCTGCAGAACTCCATTTGAATCATTATCTGGAGTAATTCCTAAATATTTTTCATATTTCTCATTCCAAACTTTTGGCAAGTCCTTTACTTCAATTTCATCATTAAAAATCCCTTTTTCAATTTCGTATCTGATCATAATATGCAATGCATAAGTTAGTTCATCCGCTTCTATGCGAATAAGCGATGGCTTTGATTCATTAATTGCTCGGTAAAATTGTTCAATCGAAACATCTTGAAACTGAGTAGGAACGTATTCTTTTAGCAAGTCAAAATTACCTTTCCAAAAAGAAGGATTTCTACCAATGAAATTTTCATAAAATAGAGATTGGGATTCATGAATTCCCATAGATGTTCCCGTACATAAAGGAGTTCCGATTAATGCAGAAGAAATATTCTGTTCATATAATGCATGTCCTGCCTCGTGTATCGTACCAAATATAGCTGTACGGAAGTCATTTTCATCGTACTTCGTTGTCACACGAACATCTCCTGGATTTAAGCCACTTGCAAATGGATGAACCGTTTCATCCAATCTACCAGAGTCAAAATCATATCCAACTTTTTTAAGTATCTCCAAACTAAATTCTCGCTGTTTTTCCTTAGGAAAATGTTTATACAGAAATTGTGTGTTTGGATTGTTTTCTGATTCCTTTATTTGTTGAACAAGAGGAACGATCTTTTCTCGAAGTTCACTAAATACTTGATCAAGAACGTCTACTGTAATACCAGGCTCATACATATCTAGGAGAGTATTATATTTATTTCCCGTGTAGCCCCAGTAGTTTATAAATTTTTTTGTCATATCAACTATCTTCTCAAGGTATGGTTGGAACATGGAAAAGTTGGAAATATCCTTTGCCTCTTCCCAAACTGACTCTGATTTTGACTGAAGGATAACAAATTCTTTATATTCTTCAGCTGGAATTTTTTTGTTTCGGTCGTATTCCTTTTTACACTCAGCAACCGTTTTTTTTGTTATTTCGCTCAGTTCATTATCATGTGTCACTTGTGTCAGATTTGCTATGTATGCAGCCATTTCCTCAGACGTTGACATTTTAAATACTTCACTAGAAAGCATACCAATGACTTCTGAACGCTGCTCCATCCCTTTTTTCGGTGCTCCCGTTCGAAGATCCCAATATATAAGTGCAAGAGCTTCTTTATACGCACCCATTTTTTTTACATAGTCCAAAAACTCTCGTTCCATTTGCTTTATGGCAATAATCATCCTGTTCCCTCCTCTAAAACCTTCTCGCAAAAATTTTATCATAATTTTCAGGAAAAATCTTGAATAAATAAGAAAGGAGCAGATGAATATCTGCTCCAAGCTTATTTCGATACCGATACAGGTAAAGAAGAATGAACGAGATCAATTATTTTTTGAGACTCGTTTTGATTCATTAAAATATGCACTTTTCCTTTGTCTTCATGTGTGCGTATTAAACGACCGATTCCTTGGCGTAGTCGGAGAAGCATATACGGGATATCCACTTCCTCAAAGGAGTTTTCTGTACTCTCCCTTTTCGCAGTAAATACGGGATCGTGAGGTGGAAATGGAAGAGAAAAGATGAATACATTCTCTAATGAAGAACCTGGAATATCGAGCCCTTCCCACAAATGGGTGGAGCAAAGTACAGCACTCTCTTCCTGTTGAAATTTCGAAACTAACGTACTTATTTCGGCGTCTCCCTCAAAATAGATCGGGAAAGGAAGTTCTTCTCGAAGATGATGTTTGAAATACTGCTGTTCTTCATCATTGGAGAACAAAACTAGCCCCTTTCCTCCGGCTTCTATCAATTGCTTAACAGTATACATACATTTTTCATCAACTGAGGTCAAGTAAGGCATCTGTATTTCCATCGCTTCTTCATAATTAAACGGTGAATTTACACGGAATGATAAAAATTCATCTATTCCAAGACTTTTAGCAGTATATGAAAAAGAGCCATTTTCGGATAGAGTTGCAGAAGAAAAAATGAATGGCTTTTTCTGTGAAAATACCTCTTCACGCATGATATCTTCCACCATTCTCGGCATAATCACGAGCGTTCGTTTTCCCTCATGTTCCTCAAACCAAATAATTCCTTTTAGCTCCTTTAAAAATAAACTTAATGAATACGTTATCTGCTCCAAATATCCTTCGACAATCTTTAGGTCATATTCATTAATTACATATAATTCACTTTCAAAAACAAGTTCTTCTTCCAGATCCGATAATAAAGAGGCAAGTTTTTTCCCTTTCGCTAACACGTCCGGTGTTTTTTTAATCATCTGCTTATCAGAGCCTACTGTCTTTTCAGATGCATCTTGTAAAACTTCAAAAAATCGTTCACTAGCAATAATGGATTCGTCTATTAGGTTAAGAGTCTTATCCCTTACATCATTAGCGGTTAGACGCTCTAGTAATGTTTCAAGTGTTTGTTCTGTTAACTTATACGTTAAAGCCTTTTGACTGGCATATTCTAAAAGATGACCCTCATCAAACACGACACATGAGCTTTCAGGCAGTAGCGGAAGCTGGCCTTCTCGTTTTCTTGCTTCCTTCGTCCAAATATGCTCCATATAAAAATCATGAGAACAAATAATCAAATCCTGTGAACTTCTGTAATAATCACGGTGCAATGTTTGTCCACATCTATGACGCTGATCACAAGAAAAGCAGTCTTGTAAACTATCCCAAGCTATTTCGTTCCACTGCTCGTTTGACAGTTTTGGAAAATCCTTACGATCTCCGTATCGTTCAAAAGATTGCATTGATATTCCTGTATGTACAAAATCAGGCAATTGATGGAACACATCCATATGTACATCGGAAGACGCAACGGATTGATCTAGTTTATTCAAGCACAAATACTGATCTCTTGATTTAGCTAATCGAACGTCAATATTGAGCTGCAACGCTTTTTCAAGCTTGGCTATATCTCCTTCTTTTTTAACAAGCTGTTCAATAAGTGTTTCATCTGCACAGGCAATAATTGCCGGTCTGTTTTTGTAACGAGCGTAACAGATCGCATACAAAAGGTAAACAATTGTCTTTCCCGTACCTACACCAGCTTCTGCAAACATTACTTTATTTTCTTGAAAGGCTTTTTCTAGTTGAAATGCCATATAGATTTGTTCGTCACGTACTTCAAATCCCTCTTCTGGTAGTAAATCATAGAACACATCCCCGATCCAATCCCCTAATTTCTCAAAAAAGGATTCAGATTTAGATAGGGTGAATGGTAGCTGTTTTTGCAAAGTAACCCCTCCAGTATTTTATTCAGAACTAAGCGATAAAAAACTGACTCGTAAGCGAGTCAGTTTTAAATCATTTTATTTCTCTAGGTGGTCTCTTACCCCAGTATTGATAATAATTCGTTTGTATAAACCCATTAAATAATTTTCGTTTTTTGGTTGCTGGTTTTCCGTAACATTCTTCAAACCTTTCATTTGACGTTAGCATGTAAACCGACCATGTTTCGTATGGAGAAAAAGCTTGTCCCATGTCTGTGTACATTTTTTCAACCGTTGGCTTATCACCTAGTCTTTCTCCGTATGGTGGGTTCCCAACAATTACACCATATTCCTTTGTCGTCGTAAAATCTTTTACTTGCATTTGTTTGAATTGAATTAAATCTCCTAAACCAGCTTCAAATGCATTAGCCTTAGCAATATTTACCATCTTATGGTCAACGTCTGAACCAAAAATATCTATTTCTTGATCATATTTTGCAAGATCTTCAGCTTCGTTTCTCGCATCTTCCCATAGCTTATCGGGAATCCAGTCCCATCCTTCGGAAACGAATTCTCGGTTAAAGCCTGGCGCAATATTTTGCCCTATCAAAGCAGCCTCTATTGGAATCGTTCCTGAACCACAAAAAGGGTCAACAAACGGGCGGTCTGGTGTCCAATTTGTTAGCATTACTAGTGCTGCTGCTAACGTTTCCTTAATTGGTGCTTCTCCTTGTTCCGCACGATATCCTCTTTTGTGTAAGCCCGCTCCACTAGTATCAATGGTTATCAAGGCTGTATCCTTTAAGAGAGACACTTCAATTTTAAACAGAGGACCATTTTCTTCGAACCAGCTTGTTCTACGATAATGAGTGCTTAAACGGTTAACAATTGCTTTTTTGACGATCGCTTGGCAATCTGAAACACTGAATAAAGTTGATTTCACTGACTTCCCTGACACAGGAAACTCAGCATTTTCTGGTAGGTATTTTTCCCAAGGTAATGCCTTTGTTTTTTCAAACAATTCATCAAAAGTTTTGGCTTTAAATTCTCCTACTTTAATTTTCACTCGGTCAGCTGTACGTAACCACAAATTGCTCTTACAAATGGCCATCTCGTCCCCTTGAAAACGAACACGTCCATTTTCAACCGTACACTCATACCCTAAATCTCTTACTTCCTTCGCCACTACCGCTTCAAGCCCCATCGCTGCGGTAGCTATTAATTCAAATTTCGTCATCGTTTCACCTCAGACAGAATGTATCTTGCCTTGTTTATTATATGTATAATACAAGAAAAGCTCTCCAACAGAGGAGAGCTATCATTAGAAAACACTCATACAATTCCATTAATAACGTTCTATAAGCCATGTTTTGTTCCTTTGTACTACCATCGACTGATCGTCTCGTACTCAGGTGGCAATCATCTATCTACAGATTCAAATGAACCTGTCCTTCCCCTCGTTCATTTCCTAAGAGAAGGTGCCCCTACCATAATTTGGGTTTCTCGCTCGTGGGGTTTACCTCGTTCCACCCCATTCATTTCTAAATGGGCTCCGTCACTGTGGCACTTTCAAGGTATTCATGCCATATCTTAGTAGACTTAGGCATTTTCCCTGCCGTCAGCCAAGTATAAACCTAGCTGCCCTAGCTTATGAATTGGCTAGGCACGAACACTACGGTCATCTCAGACCGTGCGAGCATGGACTTTCCTCTACAATTCACTTACGATCCTTGCAGCGATTACCCGAACGTTATTAACGAACAATACATATTATATGTAATTGTGAATGAAATATCAATGCCTTCTTACATGGTAATTTCTGTTAATCGTATAATTTACTACCGAAAACATGCTTTTCTAGATTTGATAATCTTTTGAGAATATCAAAATTTGTTGTACCAGCGGATGGTTGCTGAACGGAAGGTCTTCTTACAGCATCTTCTAATTGTTTCTTCAAACGTGCGTTTTCCTGTTGAAGTTCTTCAATCTCTTGCTGTAGAATCTCATAATCTTTAATTACTACATCAAGAAATTTGTCAACATCCTCTGGCTTGTAGCCTCTCATGGCTGTTTTAAATTCTTTTTCCAATATGTCTTTCGCAGTTAGCTTCACTTTATCTATTTGCATTTATTATTTCACCTCGGTCACTCAAAGAAACATTATCTATATTTTTTCAAAAATATGCACTTTTGTCAATTTTTCTTTTATATGGGTCACTTTTAATAAAAATCTTTTTGCTTTTGCTGTTCTTCTTCGACTAATAATTGAAGGTCGTAGAAGGTTATTTGTGTGATGGGATATTCATTATTCTCTTGATAATGTTTGGCGGTTTGAAGTAAGTATTTCGGGCTTCCGTCTCTTTCTTCGTCATATACAAGAAGCAATGCATCCGTTTTTTTGATGGCAAATTGGTTTTTAAGCCGAAATTGGGCTGGACTATCGTACTTCCTTTTTGTAACTGAGTCTACATAGTCGGCCCTCTGGATAATGGAGTGATACCACTCCTTATTTTTATCGCTCCAGTTACCTTCTTGATCTAAAAACGGGGTAATTATTGCTAGTTTTAGGTCCGGATAGTCCTTTTTCCTCAGTTCAATAACGACTTCTGCCGCCCACATTTCTACACCGAGCTGACCTGATACCATTACCCATTCAAGCCCTTGGTCTAACAGCTGAAGAAGGGCTTTTTTTATAGCCAGTTTTATGTATACAACGCCAGGATCATTTTCTTTGAATATCCCTAACTCACTGGCCTTATAACCCGATATATATACCATTTTAATCAATCGATTTGCTCCCTCTCTCAAGGCCTTATATATGAATAAACAAGGGCTTAATAATAAGCCCTTGTAAGAAGTATTATCTTCCAAAAGATGGTCCAGGTGCTGCTCCGAATCCTGGGCCTGCTCCAAATCCTGGACCTGCTCCAAATCCTGGACCTGCTCCAAATCCTGGGCCTGCTCCAAAGCCTGGGCCTGCTCCGAATCCTGGGCCTGCTCCAAAGCCTGGTGCTCCTCCGAATCCTGGCGCTGGAAATGGTCCAGGTACAGGACGAGGTGGTGCAAAGCTTTGAGTATGAGTCACTTCATTAACAACAGACTGTGTTTGTGGGAAGAAGTGTTGGTGTTCAAAATTGGTGTGATTGACAGTTGTTGTATGCTGAGGGTGAATATGTGGCACCACATTGTTTGAGAAAGTATGATTTACACAGCATTTTGTTGGGTGAACAACAGCAGGTAATACATTAGTTGGTCCGCAATGTTTTTTATGCATATTTGAACTTCTCCTTTCGAATAGTGTTTTTTGTGCTTTACAATAACAGCCTATGATAAAGAAGTCCATCTTGTACTAATGCAAATACCTATTTTCGCTGATTTCTTTGTTATTAGACCCAAAGGTTACATTAATGTATAAAAACTTTCCTTTAAGTTCGTAAAAATAATCGCAGTTAAACAGACAACAAGAAAAAACATAAACAAAATTGCTTTATACATCGAATTCATCCATCTCCACTTTTTATTCTAGCATTTATCACTCAATGATACATTTTACCCTCTAATTTAAAGGGAGACAACACCAAAAAGGCGGATTTTGTCGATTATTTTTTTACATTTTTGTTACAAGATTTTCTTGTGATTCTTTCCAGACGTTTTTCGAGATCAAATATCTGATCCATCTTACAATCACTACGTTTTTCAAGTAATAATTTCGCTTTCTCTCCGAACTGAAGTGCCTTCTCATAATCCCTTTTTTTATGTTCATACCACTTAGAAAGTTCAAGTGAGGAGTCAAAGGCAATCACATCGTCAGATACATTCGACAATTTCACCCAAATTTCACTAGCCGCTTCATAATCTTTCTTCTTCTTTAATTGTAAAGATAGTTGCCAGCGAGAATGATAGGCTTCCATACTTTCCCCTGACGCTAATTCTATAAATGTATTTTCAGCAGCCGAATCTTCCCCAAGGTAAGTAAACCAACGGCCCACCTCAAAAGCTTCTTTCACCGTTTGATCATGATCCATTCTTAAAATCTGAAATGTTAAATGGGTATACAAACTAATAAGAGATAGAATATCTATCTCGTTATGTTTGATAATTCCGATCATTCCTTCTGGCTTTTGCGTTTCAACATAGTCAAAGTAAATCATCGGTGCTAAGAATCCTGGAACGTCATCGACTCTTTGAATATCAAGAATTTCCTTCTCGACGATCGATAGCTTTAATCGGTCTAGCTTATGCTTCCATATTCTTCGAGAGGCATGAAACAAATCAAAATGTCCAAATGAAGGTAACTTTGGAACATGATCTTTTAGCAAAGTATGCCTTGTTTTTACTTGTGGCCAATCAAAGGCTTTTCCGTTATACGTCACTAGCGTCGTATAATCAACCTTTTCAAGAAAACTAGTATACAGAGGAATTTCGCTTCCGGGTCGTGGAAGAATATGCTGTCTCACAACAAAATGATTGTCTTCCAACGTGGCATGTCCAAGAAGAAAAATCGTATTTCCTACTCCCCCACCCAGTCCTGTTGTTTCTGTATCGAAAAAAAACAATTGCTCTGGTAGAAACCCCTTTGCTGACAGTGGATGAGAGATATTTGACTCATTCCAAGCTTTCACAGCGTCAATAAATTCGCCTAACTGATATCTGCCATGTTGGTAATCAAACGGATACTTTACTTCTCTTAAAAGGCAATAATCGTCCTCTAAAAAGTACGGAGTAACTCCATTCTCCTTCCACTCATCTAAAAAAGGGATTTCCTTATTTGACTTTACAGGCAGAGAGCTCGAACTTTGTTTCGAGCCTTCTGGAATAGATAGATGAGGTTTTAATCGATTTAGCTTATTTTTCAAACTCAACTGACTCTACCCTTTCCCACTTCATTTTGAAACAAATTTAATATTTTCAAGCAGTCAATCTTTGCCGTTTCCGCCGTAGGATCTGTGCCAATACAAGACGGACAACCCTGATGACAATTACAACGGGTAATCATCTCTTTCGCCTCTTTAATAATTATTTCCATTCCATCATAGATCTTTTCGCTAAGACCAATTCCACCAGGATAGCGGTCATAGAAAAATAACGTCGGCTTTTCATTGTGCACAGCTTTCACTTGTGGAACGACATGAATATCCTGTGGGTCACACATAACAAATAAAGGAGCAATATGTTTAAACGCATGAGAAATTCCAATTAAGCCTTGATCCAAACGTTCCTCTGGTAATTCAGTGGAGGCTTTTTCAATCGAAATCCACGCAGAACTCGTATGAAGCTCAACTTCCGGTAAATGAATTGGTCCGGACCCTATATTTTCATGTGTTTCGAATTTGATTTTTTTAAAGATCGTTGCTTTAGCTAATACGCTAACATCTCCATAAGCAACTTCTACCATTGAATTTTCCCTATTCTTATCAATCTCTAATACTTTTAATTCGACCGCTAAATTGGCGTCCGTAAAATAATCAACAGCTACCTCTCGAACGAATGCCTTCTTTTCCTCCCAATCGAGCTTTTCCACCTGATATTGTGTTCCTTGATGCAAATAAATAGCCTCTTCATGCAGTAAGGTCATACTTGAGAAAAGATCCATTTCACCTATCACACGCGCTTTAGAAACATCAGATTGGTCTATTATGACAACATTAGCTTGTGAGGCAGAACGCAAGCTAATATTGTGAGCAGGGAACGAATCATTCATCCAGTAGTATTTCTCACCATTTTCAAAAAGCACCCGTTCTTCTACTAAGTATTCTAGTAGTTCTTCGATTTCGCTTTCTCCAAAATAATCACCTTTCTTAAATGGTAACTCATACGCTGCACACTTCAAATGATCAATAAGAATAATCAAGTTATCTTTATTGATTCTCGCTGTTTCTGGGCTGCTTGTAAAAAAATAATCAGGATGCTGTATAATGTATTGATCTAGCGGACTAGAGCTTGCCACAAGTATCACTAACGATTCTCCATGCCTTCTCCCAGCTCTTCCCGCTTGTTGCCATGAACTTGCGATCGAACCTGGATAACCCGTCATAATACATACCTGCAACTGACCAATATCCACTCCTAATTCTAATGCGTTTGTACTTACGACACCATAGATGTCCCCGTTCCTTAGACCTTTTTCAATTTCTCGTCGCTCCGTTGGCAAATATCCACCCCGGTATCCTCTTATTGCCTTTGGACCAAGCTGATACTTTACAAGCTCTTGAAGATACGTTAGTAAAATTTCAACTCTCACTCTGCTTTTCGCAAAAACAATGGTTTGAATTTTATTTTTTAATAATATACGTGCGATATTTCTAACCTCAAGAGTTGCACTCCTTCGAATATTTAAAGGTTTGTTTACAATGGGAGGGTTATAAAAAAGAAAATGCTTCCTGCCACTTGGTGCACCATTATTATCAATTAACCTCATGTTTGTTTCTGTTAAATGTTCGGCTAACTCAAGTGGATTAGCAATTGTCGCAGAAGTACAGATAAAAATAGGGTTACTTCCGTAAAATTCACAGATTCTTTTCAAACGCCTAATTACATTTGCGACATGACTCCCAAATACACCACGATAAATATGTAGCTCATCAATGACAACAAACTTTAAATTTTCAAATAACGATACCCACTTGGTATGATGAGGGAGAATGCCCGAATGAAGCATATCTGGGTTCGTTATGACGACATGTCCAGCCTTCCTTACTTTTTCTCTTATATTTGCAGGAGTATCTCCATCATATGTGTAACTATTAATTTGAAGCTCTGTTGCTGTTATTAGCTCATTAAGTTCACTTTTTTGGTCCTGTGCTAGCGCCTTAGTAGGAAAGATATACAAGGCTCTAGAATCCATCGATTCGATGACCGTTTGAATAACAGGGAGATTGTAACAAAGCGTCTTACCAGAAGCCGTAGGTGTCACTGCAACCACACTTTTTCCCCGTCTAATCGCTTCATAAGATGATTTCTGATGAGTAAACAGCCTTCCAATTCCTCTCTCCTGCAATGCCCTTTGTAAGTTAGGATGGAGGTCATTAGGCAATTCCGATGTTTTTGCTTCTCTTTCTTCTATTGTATGCCAATGCACGATTTGGTCTTTAAATTCTTCATTTTTCTTCAACTCAACAATAAGATCCTGTAAACTTTTTCTTACCTTCATTGTACAGATCACCTCTATAACTCTATCATACCGAATAAACGTTCGTAATTAAAGTACTGTTTAAAAATAACAATGTTTCCCACCAATCTATTCTTTCAGCTTTGGATTTTTGGTAAAATAGAAACTAGGTTATTGCTAAGATTGAGGTGTGTAGGAATGAAAAGTACTGAAATTAAAAAAGTATTATCTGAGTTCTCTTTATTTCGAAGCTTAGACGAAGATGAGCTTCAAAAAATTATTGATATATCTATTTCAAGAGATTGGAATCGTGGTAGTCATGTTTTTATGCAGGATGATCCCCTTGAAAACGTATATTTTATCCACTCTGGAAAAGTAAAGATATATAAAAGTGATATAAACGGGAAAGAACAAATCGTTGCGATTTTAAAAAAGGGTGAAATGTTCCCACATGTTGGTTTCTTTCGAAAAGGGGGATACCCTGCGTATGCAGAAGTATTGGAGGCTACAACCTTAGTAGTGGTTCCTATCTTACCATTTGAAAAGGTCCTTATTGAGAATCCTACGCTTTGTATTAAAGTATTTAACGTATTAAGCGAGAAAATTGTCGACCTTCAAGACCGGTTAGAAGAACAAATCCTTAATAATACATATGAACAAATAATTAAGCTACTGATCCGGTTGGCAAAATTACATGGTAAAGAAACAAATGGAATCTTTACGCTAAATGCTGAATTTACTAATAAAGATTTAGCCAATATGATTGGAACGACACGCGAAACCGTTAGCCGTACTCTCACCAAAATGAAAAAAGACGAGCTTATTGAAGTAGATGGCAACGGTACCATGACTTTTGTCCTCGATGAACTACTCGAGGAATTAATTTAATAAAAGTGGACGCATACATGTTGGTATGCGTCCATTTTTTCTATTTTCTTAGCTGTTACAAAAGGATGAACCGCCTATATCGAAATTGCATAATCTGTTAGGGAGAATCATATAGAGAGGGGTAGGATCATGTCTAATAATTTGCCAAATAAACCAAATCGTAACGATCGTCCTGAACCGTTCGGAGAGATTGCCAAAGCGATGAATGACTTTTTTCAAGAAAGACCAGTCAGAGGTTTTTTACAAAGCATTGATGAGTTCTTCAACCTTCCGTTTGCGACCTTTCCCGTTTCTGTGAAAAGTTACGACAGAGAGCATCATATTGTTGCTGAACTTCCAGGTATTAAAAAGGAACAAATTAGTATCGATGTCCTTAATAACACACTGTCGATTACAGTAAAAAATGGAGAAGTGATTATTGAAGAAGATGAGGTTCATAAGGTCTATAGTAGGAAAAATAAAATGCAACAAATGAGTAGAACTATTACTCTTCCCCAGCCAATAAACGAAAAAAAGGTGAAGGCCTCTTACCATGATGGCTTGCTAACAATTATTGTGCCGAAGCTACCTGGAAAGAAAATTCATATTATTAATGACTAAGCAGACTTTATTCTGCTTATTTTTTTCCGTGTAAAAAGGTATAGGGCACCCCTATACCTTAAACATGCCTCCAAGACCCTTTACCATCGAAGAGACTTGGGTGACTGCATTCATCATCTGACCAGCTGTATCAACCATTTTGTTAACGTCAAATGTTCCATCTTGTGTTTTAAAAGAGTTCATTATTGATTTCACACCAGTTGGCGGCCTTGGTATAGCAGATTGCTTAGGATAAGGGTGTGAAAATGGTTGGCTATATTGACCATACGCAAATTGATTGTGATACGATATTTCAGGTTGTTGAAGAGGATTATGAAGAACGGCTTCCGAAAGCTTATGCTTCTTTTCTTGTGAGTAAGGTTGATTTCCCTGATATGGATAATCAAAACCCTGTCCCTGAAATCCTCCCCCACCGTATGGATATGCTGGGCCATAAAAGGAATCATTAGGAAAATAATTATAACCATTTTGTACCGGTCCAGAGTAGTTCATATTGTACATAGGAACATTCATAGGTTGTTCAAAGTAGTTGGCGTATGCCTCTGGCCGAGTATGGACTGCTTCATTTCCCCACATATAAGGATAGGCTTCATTCATCATCGGTTGAAATTGTGGACGATTATATCTTTGACCGAACAAGGGCACACAACCTCCTTTCTTATATTCACTGCTATAATTTATGTTTCATCCGCCTAGATGGTGAATAAAGAATAAAACATCTGCTATAAATCACCATTTTTGTCTAACGGTGTCGGAAGTCTCAATATTTAAAAAAACATCAGTTTGTGCCTCCACATGATACGATAATAGAGAAGAAACAACCTATATAAAGGGGGAATTTAGGTGAATATTCAAGAATTAAAAAATCATTTCCAATCAATTAAAAAATACGAAACACAAGACGTAAACGAGTTATTAGACTTTGTTAAGAAATGTTATATTTACAATGAAATAACTACTTGTGAATACCGTAATCTTGTTTATGAACTTGAAACACTAGGTGCAAAAACCCCTGAACTTGAATCATCTTTATAAAATACATTCGTAAAATGTTAAAAAAGTAGCACCTCTCCGAAATGGCGAGTGTGCTACTTTTTATGTTTCATATTGATTTATATTTGTTCGTAATACGGTTAACACATATCTTACAGATTGAAGGTAATTTATGAATCTTGTTCGACTTGTTTCCGGAAAAAAGGCTTGTACAGAAATCATTTCCATTTGTTCCGCTGCCGATTCAATTTGAGCAATATGAAGATTCTTCGGTCGGTTTTCCCCAATCCAAGCCACCGATTCCTTTCTCCAGTGATCAACCACCTCTTTTACTTCGTCAGCAAATGGTTTAACTTGGGTAAAAAAGTCACCCTTCTCACCTGACATCTTCACGGATAGAAATGTATCTTCTATTTCCTTTGTGTATCCGTACAAACGTTCATTTAATTGTTCTAACATTGAAAGATTATCCAAGTTGCCATGCTCCTTTATCACATATACCCCTACTATAAAGGATAAACGAGAAATTTGAAAAGTTTAAGCAGTCGTTCTCTTATGTTGTCTATCATTAGTAGACTTATTTTGGGCTAAATTGAATTTCCCCTCTAGTATATAATAGCGGTTTTCCGTTTTCCATAAGCTTTTTTGTTGTTGCTTTAACATATCTGATTCTACATCTGGCAATTTAAAATCAATGGATTTCTCTAGTTCCACAAGATCATTTTGTATTTCAGAAAGCATTTGTAAAATATCTGATTTTAGAATCATCGAACATCCCTCCAAGAATATTTTTCAGCTCTAAGTAAATCTCTTTTGTACTTATTCTTTGTCTTCTTCAAACCTCCTTCCCTTATGACAAAACTAGAAGCAATTCGCCAAAAGAAGTGTAAAATTTTTGTTCTCCCAACTAGGTTTCGACATGAATGAAAAAATGAAGGATGAAACAAACTAATCTCGGAGGTGGTAAAGAATGAAGAAGAGAAATCAAAACAATGAAAAAGAAAATACTCAACCGAAAAAGCTGGAAGAAACAAAACCTGGGTACGGAGATAAAAAGCTTGAAGGTATTGACCGTCCTTCAACATAAAGATATAAAAAGCAAGAATCTAAGAGGATTCTTGCTTTTTATATCCGTTTCTTCAATTGAAGTAACTTATAACACATAATAAAAAAACGAATTTGTTTCTGTTTGTTGGAGTACCAATGAGTCATTTCCCATGGGTGTCGGTGAGTAATCTCCGTATTGAACCATTTATTTTTCACACGAGGCTGTTTTGTCCACTCATTCGGAAGATGGATATGGTGTTTAATAACTGGGTAGGTTTCTCTTAAGACGGGAGTAGTTTCTTCCTTGTTTTTCATAAATTGTTCGTAATCATGCCTCGACCCCGTGTGTTCCGTTGTTTTTGCAAAATGAAAGACCTTCGAGAATATTTCGGGATCAAACAGAATATCAGCTAATCTTTTACCTAAATCAATTCGGTTATCCACCTCTTGAAAACCAAATACACTTGCTCCATAAAGCTCTCCATGATGAGTAGGAAATAAAACAGCACTAAAATGAAGATAATCCTGAAAAGCAAAGAGAATTGAGTGAAACACTTTTTTATTATAGATTGGATGCTCAATGACTGGTTTTTGAATGACATTTTGCTCATTGATGATGAGTGCCGTCATCAGTCTTCTTTTATCTTTCTCCCTCCAATAATACGCCCATTCATTAATCATAAAAGACGAAACATGAAAATATCGTAATAAGTGAAACATCGGAGTATTTAGTTTCGTCGAATATTCATACAGCAACAGTTGGGGGTAGGCATCCTGAAAAATTAACCAATTCGCTCGTTCATAGGTTAAATACAATTGTCTTCTGGTTTCTGCTTCTAAAGCCTGAGGAAACCACTTACCTTCTAAGTCACACATATTCCAGCCAGCATTTCTTGACACCATACTTGCCAAAAAGGACCAAAGAATATCCGAGTGATTTAAAAAATACGTAAAATACGCATCGGTTCTTGAAATATTGTCTATATTACTCGACTCAACTTTTTTCATTATTTCTGTAACCAATTGCTGCTCATCAAAATGATTAAAGGTATTTTTGATATCTTTTTACTCCCTTCAAATGCTATCTTACGTTATAATTCGTTAATCAGTAGTTTTTATTCACCCTATATGGAGCCAATTTTGGTATGATAGTGTAGTTAAAGAGGTGTTAAAAAATGAATATTCATTATCCAAATGGAAAAAAGTTTATGAATCAGTTAAGCACCAGTCAAACAGTGAAGACACGAAAGGACCCAACCTATAGCAACCGAGGAATGACGTTAGAGGAGGATTTAAACGAAACAAATGAATTTTACTTGTTAAATAATATTGCCGTTATTCATAAAAAACCAACACCGGTTCAAATTGTAGAGGTGAATTATCCAAAAAGAAGTGCTGCTGTAATAAAAGAAGCCTACTTCAAGCAAGCCTCTACAACTGATTACAACGGCGTATATAAGGGGAAATACATTGATTTTGAAGCAAAGGAAACAAAAAATTTAACTTCTTTTCCCCTACAAAATTTTCATGCGCACCAAATTCAGCACATGGAAAAAGTCATTCAACAAGATGGAATTTGCTTTGTTATTCTTCGTTTTTCAAGTACAGAAGAAGTATTTCTGTTAGAAGCAAAGCAATTGTTATCGTATTGGGAGCGTATGAAAGAAGGAGGCCGAAAGTCGATTACAAAAGAGGAGTTACTTTCGACAGCACATCTTATTTCACTTGGCTTTCGCCCCAGAATTGACTATATTAAGAAAATAGATTGTTTATATAATCTCTAATTTTTATCTTTTTCTTAAGGGAAAGGAAGCTTTTTTAGTAAGAAAGGAAGGAAACAATATGGCAGAGCAATATCAATCTAGAGAGGAGCGCCGCAAACAGTTAGAAAAGCAGAAACAATCTAATAAGAAAAAAGGCAAAAAGCCTACAAAAGGATTGTTCATGAAGATTTTTCTTATCCTTGTCGCACTTGGAATTACAGGGATTGTTGTCGGTGCTGCTACATTTGCATATATGATTAAAGACACTCCAGAACTTGATGAAGCACTTTTAAAGGATCCGATTTCCTCCCAAGTCTTTGATATGAACGGAAAGCCTTTCACAGAGATTGGGTCCGTAAAAAGGGACTATGTAAATTATGAAGATATACCGAAAACGGTTAGAGATGCTTTTATTGCAACGGAAGACTCTCGCTTTTTTGAACATAATGGAATTGACTTGATTCGTTTAGGTGGTGCGGTTATCGCGAACGTCACCGACGGCTTCGGTTCTGAAGGAGCTAGTACGATTACACAGCAGGTTGTAAAAAATTCATTCTTAACTCATGAAAAAACTCTTTCACGTAAAGCACAAGAAGCATGGCTTTCTTTTCAGCTAGAACAACAGTATACAAAGGAAGAAATCTTTGAAATTTACGTAAATAAAAACTGGATGGGTAGTGGCGGACACGGTGTTGCTACAGCTGCGAAAACCTATTACGATAAAACCTTAGATGAGCTTACATTAGATGAAGCAGCATTATTAGCTGGTTTACCACAAAGTCCAGCAAATTACGACCCTTTCAAATATCCTGAAAAGGCTAAAAAACGTAGGGATATTGTTCTCTCTTTAATGAATCAACACGGCTATATTACAGAGGAAGAGATGGTAGCTGCACAATCGGTTGATGTATCTGCTGCACTTGTCCCAGAAGACAAACGCGAGACCAATGGGGAAATTGCCTATGACTCCTTTGTAGGACAGGTTATTAAAGAAATTGAAGAAAAGTATCCTGATCTTGATCCGTTCTCTGAAGGCTTAAAAATTTACACAACATTAGATACAAGTGCTCAAGAATATGTAGAACAAATTCTTGATGGCAATGAAATTGTGGAATTCCCTGATGAAAAATTCCAAGCGGGAATCACCTTACTAGATACAAAAACGGGCGCCATTCGTGCGCTCGGTGGTGGAAGAAACCAAACACAAACATTCGGATTTAATTATGCGACTGACCCAAGACGTCAACCTGGTTCGACTATTAAACCGGTTTTAGACTACGGTCCTGCAATTGAATACTTGAATTGGGGAACGTATCAGACATTAGTGGATGAACCATATACGTATTCAAGCGGGCAAGAAATAAATAACTGGGATAACAAGCATATGGGCTCGATGACGATGAGAACAGCTCTTGCTCTTTCACGTAACATACCTGCCTTAAAAGCGATGCAAGAGGTTGGGCTTGATAAATCAAAAGAATTCGGCGCGAAACTAGGAATACCTGTTAGTGAGTTAACAGAATCCTATTCCATTGGTGGATTAGGTGGAGCCGATAAAGGCGTTTCCTCCCTCCAGATGGCGGGTGCATATAGCGCATTTGGAAATAACGGCTTTTACACAGAACCATATTCCGTCGTTACGATTGAACTTCGTGATGGAACAAAGCTTGATTTAAAACCTGAAACTGAAGTGGTTATGAAAGATTATACGGCATTTATGATCACTGATATGTTAAAGGATGTTTTAACTTACGGTACGGGTTCTCGTGCCAGAGTAGACGGCCTTGCAGTCGCTGGTAAAACAGGAACAACGAACTATCCTAAGACAGAAAAAGACAAATATGGTATCCCATCCGGTGCTGTTCCTGATTCTTGGTTTGTTGGTTACACAACCAACTACACAGCGGCGGTCTGGACAGGATATGACGATCGTACAAAAAATTGGCTAACAAGCGACGAACAGAAAATCTCTCAGTTAATCTTTAAAAACCTTATGACCCAAGTATCTCAAGGAAAAGAAACAGCTGACTTTGCAGTACCTAACAGTGTAGAAAAAGTACGAATTGAAAAAGGGACATTCCCTGCAAAGCTAGCAAGCGAATACACTCCTAATGATCAAGTAATCATTGAGTATGCAGTTAAAGGAAGTGCACCAAAACAAGTATCAAATAAATATGATAAGCCTTCAGCACCTAGCAATTTAAAAGTTACTCTTGATGAAGCGACTAAGGAACTTCTTGTAACTTGGGAATACAGCGGTGACAATGCGGAAGGCGTGCAATTCCAGTTATATGGATCCTTAAATGATGGTGGAGAACAACTTCTAAACACCACTGCAGAGAAGCAGGTTCGCTTAAAAGCAGAAACACCTGGCTATTATACCTTCAAGGTAATTGCCGTTCGTGATACTCAGCTAAGTGAAGCAGTTACTACAACAATAGAAGTAGTGATTCCTCAAGAGGAAGAAGAACAAGAGGTGGAAGAGGAAGAAACCGAAAATGAGGAAGGTACCGAAGAGGGAACTACCGAAACGGGAGAAACAGGCGGTAATTCCAATACTGGAAATACTGGTACTGGTACTGGAACTGGTAATGGTAACGGGAATACTAGTACAGGAAATACTGGTAATACTAACAATCAAGGATCAGGTAATAATTAAAAAAAAGGCATCTTTAGTATTTTTCTAAAGATGCCTTTTTTGCGTATTGTTTTTCCAGTTCTTTAAAGAGCTCTACTAATTGCTTATAAGAGTGGAAAGAACCCCGTCGCCCCTGGATAAAACTCAATCTTTCCTCGACATTAATGGGCTTAATTTTCACTTCTTTCCATGAAACATTATCAGGTATAGGTTCCATATTATTTATTAATAGTACCATTTCATGAAATACAGATAAGCCTTTATCCATGAGCCTAGCCGTTTCTTGTTTTTCTCTAATTTTAATAAGCTCCTCAATCTGTCTCTCTATATTTTTCCACTCTCGAAATCCAATTTGAATATCATTTTTGCTCATGAACTACCAGTTGACCTTTCATTCTCTTTTTTCCTTCTCGGCATAAGTTTAGTAAAGGACAGCTTGGACACTGAGGGTTTTGTGCTTTGCAATGATATCTGCCAAAGAAAATCATTCGGTGGTGGGTTACTGACCACTCATCCCTCGGTACTTTTTTCATTAGTGTTTTCTCAACTTCTAGTACAGAATCCTTCCAACGACATATGGCCAGTCTTTTACTCACTCTTTCAACATGAGTATCCACCGCAATGGCTGGTATACCAAAAGCAACTGACACGACTACGTTAGCTGTTTTTCTACCAACACCAGGAAGCTTGGTTAGCTCATCGCGATCCATAGGTACTTCCCCATTGTACTCATCTAGTAGAAGTTGAGAGAGCTTTTGGATATTTTTTGCTTTATTTCGAAAGAGACCAATTGACCTGATGTCATTTTGCAATTCTTCAAGTGAAACTTTCAAATAATCTTCTGGAGTTTTATATTTTTCAAACAAAGTTTTTGTTACCTTGTTTACAAGTACGTCGGTACATTGGGCAGATAATGCCACTGCTATCACAAGTTCAAAAGCATTTGAATGATTTAATTCACAATGCGCTTCAGGAAACATTTCACCCATCGTATCCAAACAAAATCTTATTTGCTCTTTATTCAGCATTTCATCCACTCAACTTTCAAAAAAATGTAAAAAAAATGAGAGACTATGCTCTCTTGCACGATTTATTGTTCAAGCCAATTATAAAATGGAATAGGTTCGGTTTTATTTTCTGGTCGATCAATTTGTTTATTTTTCGCTTGTGATTGATGTGGCCTAAATCTTTTTCCATAATTTTTTGCCTGATCAACGGTTTTGATTCCGTTCTTTTTCCACTCAAAAAGAATGCGATCAATATATCTGAAATTCAACTTACCTGAAATAACAGCCTCCTTTAATGCTGCCTTAATAATCACAGGGTCATGCCGATCATCATCCATCCAGAGAGCAAGGGTCTCGCACTCAAATGGCGATAATGGTCTACCAAATTCCTGTTCAAAGCATGTATACACATCCGTTTCTACTGTTTGTTGCTCCATAAAAACTTTGGCTTTTTTCTGTTGTAGAAAAACATCTAAAAGCTTATCCCATAGAGGATCCAGAGAGTATTTCTCAAAACGAATTCCATCGCTCGAATGCCCATCTTCAATCTCAATGAGTCCCTTTTGAATAAGTCGGCGAAGCATATCTGAGCACTGAGTGCTGGTAATTGTCATTAGAGAAGATATCTCATTCGGGGTTGGAAAACTATTGCCTCTTTCGGTAAAACTATATACGTGAATTAATAGTAATAATTCAAGTTCATCAATATTAAGAAGTTTATAAGAAGTTAATAGAGCATTAGGGATTGTGGTATTCCCTAGTTTCATCCAATCAAGCATATTCTCTTTCATTCAAGACACCTCCCCTTTAGTATAACATGAAGTAAGATGTTCAGTAAGGAACTTTCAGTGATTGCCAAATATATACAGACAATAAAAAAAGCTCGCATAAGCGAGCTTCTTCTTTGATTAAGGATACAAGCGGTTTAATAAACGTGGGAATGGAATGGTTTCCCTAACATGCTCGACACCACTTATCCAAGCTACTGTTCTTTCTAACCCAAGACCGAATCCTGAATGCGGAACAGAACCAAATTCTCTTAATTGTAAGTACCATTCATACGCTTCTAAAGCTAGTCCATGATCCGTTAAGCGTTGCTTTAAAAGCTCATGATCATGAATACGCTCTGACCCACCGATAATTTCTCCATATCCTTCTGGAGCAATTAAATCTGCACATAAAACAACATCATCACGGTTTGGATGTGGCTGCATATAAAATGGCTTTAAAGTTGTCGGATAGTGGGTAATAAACACAGGCTTATCATAGCTCTCTGCAATCGCCGTCTCATGAGGTGCACCAAAATCATCACCCCAAGAAATGTCTGTGAAGCCCTTCTCGTGTAAGAATTTAATGGCATCATCATAACTAATTCTAGGGAAAGGTGCTTGAATTTTCTCAAGCTTCTCTGTCTCTCTACCTAATGTCTTCAATTCTAATTGGCAGTTTTTCAAAACAGATTGAACAATATGTGACACATATTGTTCTTGTACTTCTAAGTTTTCTTCAAACTCCACAAATGCCATTTCAGGTTCAATCATCCAAAACTCAATTAAGTGTCGGCGAGTCTTTGATTTTTCTGCGCGGAAAGTAGGTCCAAACGAAAAAACCTTACCTAGCGCCATGGCTGCAGCTTCCATATATAACTGTCCACTTTGTGAAAGATAAGCATCCTCGTCAAAGTACTTTGTTGCAAATAATTCCGTTGTCCCCTCAGGTGCACTACCTGTTAAAATCGGAGGATCCACCTTTGAAAATCCTTGCTCATTAAAAAACTCATACGTAGCTCGGATAATTTCATTACGAACCTTCATCACCGCATGCTGACGTTTAGAACGTAACCAAAGATGTCTATTATCCATTAAAAACTCTGTTCCATGTTCCTTTGGTGTAATTGGATAGTCAACCGATTGATGAATCACATCAATTCCTTTAACTTGCAGCTCATAGCCGAATGGAGAACGCTCATCTTTTTGTACCGTTCCTGTCACATATACAGAGGATTCTTGCGTGATTCCTTTTGCTTGCTGAAATACTTCTTCATCTACTTCTGCTTTAACAACAACACCTTGAATGAAGCCTGTCCCATCGCGAAGCTGAAGGAAAGCTATTTTTCCACTAGAACGCTTATTAGCAATCCAAGCTCCGATTTTAACATCTTCTCCAACATATTTGTGAACTTGTGAAATAGTTGTTTTATTCACGACAATTCCCTCCAAAAATCTAAAAAGAAGCTAAAAGTATGTATAAAATATTTGTTTATAACACCTATAAGTAAGTATCAACTTCTCTTTAACAGTTTAAACTTCGTTTGAATGCGTAAAGTCCCATCTCATTATACAATTCGAAATATAGACTATCAAGTTTATATCAAAGAAAAAACAGAATGCCATTGCACTCTGTTTCATTATGTTAAGCCATTTTATTTTCTACAAAGGTTTTCATACGTTTAATAGCTTCTTCTAACTGGTTTAATGACGTCGCATACGAGAGGCGAATATTATCAGGTGTTCCGAAGCCAGAACCTGGAACAACCGCGACCTTTGCCTCCTCAAGTAAACCTTCCACAAATCCGTCTACTGAATCATATCCACAGGCTTGAGCCGCTTTGCTTGCATTTGGGTATAGATAAAATGCACCTTGTGGCTTCACACAGGTAAAGCCTGGGATTTGTAATAGCTGATCAAAAATAATGTTTAAGCGCTCTTCAAAAGCCTTTTTCATTTCAGAAACAGGTTCCTGTGAACCGTTATATGCCGCAATTGCACCAAACTGAGCAGTTGTCGTAGGGTTTGATGTACTATGACTAGCAAGATTGGTCATGGCAGCAATAATTTCACGATTTCCTGCTGCGTATCCAATTCTCCATCCTGTCATGGAATGTGACTTCGACACGCCATTAATAATAATCGTTTGTTCTTTTAATTCAGGTGATAATTGAGCAATAGAAATATGTTTATTTTCTCCGTAAACAAGCTTTTCATAAATCTCGTCAGAAACGATTAATACATTTTTTTGCAAACAAATTTGCCCTAGCTCAAATAGCTCCTTTTCTGTATACAACATTCCCGTTGGATTACTTGGAGAATTGATAATTACCGCTTTTGTCTTTTCTGTAATGGCGTCAGATAATTGAGCAGGTGTAATTTTAAACTCATTTTCTTCAAGTCCATCGATATAAACTGGTTGTCCTCCAGCTAACTTTACTTGTTCAGGGTAACTTACCCAATAAGGAGTTGGGATGATGACTTCATCCCCCTCATCTAAGATTACTTGAAAAAGTGTATAAAGAGCGTGTTTTGCTCCATTGGTAACAATGATTTCTTTTGCTGAATAGTCAATGCCTTGATCTTCTTTAAACTTTGTCGCAATCGCAGCTAAAAGCTTTGGCAACCCTGCAGAAGGAGTGTACTTTGTTTGACCTTCATTCATTGATGCCACAGCAGCATCAATGATATGCTGTGGCGTATTAAAATCTGGCTCACCAGCACCTAATCCAATCACATCATGGCCTTCTTCCTTTAATGCTTTTGCCTTTGCAGTAATTGCTAAAGTTGTCGATGGTGTTAATGCCTTTACTCTTTTCGCTAATGCAAATCCCATTTTCTTTGCCTCCAAAATCATAAGTTCTTTATTTCTCTAACTTCTTCCCCTGTTTCAAAATCAATATAGAAGTAGTTAATCTTATCGTTGTTTGAGCGATAGTAAATTTCCCATAGTGGGTTGTTCTTTTCCATCCCTAAACGAACATCTATAATTTGGTCGGGAGATACTTCATTAGATAAAGTATTAATCGCTTCAGACTTTGTGATTCCATCTTCTGCCGGTAAGACCACTATTTTTCCACCTTTTTCAGGAATCCAAGCAATCAGCTTTTCCCCTTCTTTGTTGCTGCCTTGAACAACATAATACGCATCCGATCCATGGTATAGCGAAAATTCCGTAATATCAGTTATTTCCGTTTCTTCCATAGTGATTGCTGTAGCACGACTTTCCGCATCAGCAATTGGTGCAGTTGCGTTTAAATATATTTTAATCATAATTCCGATGAGGATAATTACTCCAATTATTGCTATCCAAAACCACTTCTTCATGAATTTAGCACCACTTTATGTACGATAAATAGTAAATACTGCTTTTGAGTTATCTTGTTGATCTAGAGCTAGACCGAACATTAAATTCTCTCTTTTTAACGTCCGATTTAAGGCATCGACCACCTTATAAAGGTCTGATGTATACTCAACCTTTACAGTTGACAATACCTCTATTTTACTTTCCACTACATATTTCACTCCATTCTCTAATATTTGTTAGCAATAGCTTTTTCAGAAAAGGTTACAATATATTTAAGCAACTGCTTATTTCTTATCAAACATTATAACAGCTTTTGAGCGATTGATATTAAATTTTTTTCTAGTTCACACACAATTTTCCCGCGCTGTATAAGCGCGGACTTTTTTATTCCTCTGACTTGGAAATAGATATGATTTCATAGTTCTTAGGAGTGAATTTAATTGTTAAAATTCCGTGCATTTTAGTGTAATGAACATCAAGCCAAATATCTTGAAGTAGCTTTAATATATCCTGATGGGGAGCTAGATGCTTAGATTGAAATATGACAGCCAATTGAGGATCCATATGTCTTAATAATTTTTCATTTATGGAATTCTCCACTGCAAATTGTGGAATTTTGACGATATTAACATTTGAAAGATCAAACTTTAACAACGTACGATTTGATTCCTCGGTCATTGATGTAAGAATGAGAAATCGGCTACTCTTGTATGTGAAAGAAAGGTCCAAGCCTTCTTCCTTAGAAGTACCATTATATAAAACTTCTGCTTCAAGATTTTCGACAAGCATTTGCTTTGTACCCTGTGCCCATAGATGTATTCCAATATCCTGTATCTCATTACTTCCCGTTTTTATCGTTTCTATTTCTTCTGCTATAGACTTGCTTGTGATAACCTGCTTTACATCATAAAATTCAGCAAGCATATTTAAATTTCCAACATACCCTTCTTCCGGGCTCGTTAAGATGATAGTTGAAATATGACTAACCTTATACAGTTTTAATACGCGCTTTAGTTCTTCCTCTGAATCTTGATGACCTGTATTAACTAAGATATGTTCTCCTTGTCCATTTTGGATAAGTGTGGCTTCCCCATTTGTTAAAGGCAAAAATGTAACGGCTAATTCATCATCTTTTAAGTTCAAGTCAATGCTTTCTACTTCAGCAGGAATAAACGGCGAATCCGCAGGTATGTAATACCAATTTGCTACAATCAGGCAGATCGTAAAAATAAAACTCATTATTCGTCCCCCCTAATACTCTAAATTGTAGTTTGTGATGTTTAAGAAAATTTATCCATTTAGAGGGGACATGTTATTTAAAGCCATTCTTCTATTATGGTTAACATTTCATTAATGTCTAATGTTTTTACTGGAACGGTAGGAATCGATTTTAAAAAGGCCTTCCCATACGTGGTTGTCACAATTCTACGATCGAAAATGATAACAAACCCTCTATCTGTTTTTTTTCTGATTAACCTTCCAAAACCTTGTTTAAATCGTAGTACTGCTTCAGGTAATGAATGCTTTGAAAACGCATTTTGACCTTTTGCTTGAATTAATTCTCCTTTTGCTTCCGCAATTGGGTCGTCTGGAGGTGTGAAAGGTAATCGAACAATAATCAGGCAACTTAGAGCTTCCCCTGGTATATCAATCCCTTCCCAGAAACTGCTTGTTCCTAATAAGATAGATTTTTCAAACCGTTGAAAATTTCTAGTCAGTCTCGATCTACTTCCACTTGTAATTCCTTGAGCAAATAGAACATAGTCATCTAATAAACCACTTTCTTTTATTAAGTCATACGTTTTCTTTAACATATCATACGAAGTAAAGAGTATCAGCATTCTTCCCTTTGTTGCTTCTGCAATTGAGATGATATGTTCAGTAATGGCTGCCACATAATCTGATAAAGGTCCCTTATTTATTTCTGGTAAATCTTCCGGGATTAATACTTGAACCTGCTCTTTATAGGCAAACGGAGAAGGAATATGAAGGGTACTACAATTCTCTTTTCCAAGCCCTAATGAATCCAAAACATAATCAAATGATTGATTTACTGTCATAGTAGCAGAAGTAAGTACTGCACTTTTTTTCTTATCAAAAAAATGTTCCTTTAAAAATTCAGAGATAATTACAGGTTGAGAATAGATAGAAGTTAAATTTTGCGTTGCCCTTCCATCCATTTCAATCCAGGTTACATGTGAAGGTAGAGGTTGAATAATCAGATTTTTCATTTGATTGCGGATCTGTTCAATCTCATCTAAAAACGAAATCACTTCATTCATTGTGATTTTTTGATGATCATCAAGGGTAAGTTGATGGCTTTTTACAGCATCCACCCATTTACATACGGTCTCATATAAATCCTTCAATAAAAACTGACATCGCTCTGCAGATGCAACCGCCGAGTGCCACTCTTTAGCTGATTCATCATGGGTCACTCTTTTAATCAATCTTTGGTTTCCTTTTTTTGCGTTCTTTTTTACAAATAACGCAATCGCTCTAAATAAGTCGTCTAATTCAAACTGAAGTTCAACGATTATTTCATTTACTTGAAAAGAGTGCAAGAGTTGATGGTCGTCTTCAATAGGCAATTTCAAAAAGATTTGCTCTAATTCATAGAAAGTTTGTCTTTGATCGGAACTACCAAACTGACTTATAAGCATTCTTAATGATAAATAATCAATAGATTGATTAAAACTCTTCCCAACAGCTTTTTCAAAATGATGAGCTTCATCGATAATGACAAATTCAAAAGGAGGAAGGATACTATGCTCTGCGTTCAAGTCAGCCATTAACAATGAGTGATTGGTAATAATAATTTTTGCATCATTTACCCGTTGTCTAGTAAGAAAATAGAAATCGTGAGATAGCCATGAACGATCCTTCACGAAGGACGAACTATCATTTTTTATACGATTCCAGTAAAGAAGACCACCACTTGATAAGTTCAGTTCCTCATAATCACCTGTTATTGTTTGTGTGAGCCAGACTAAGATTTGCATCTTTGTTAAGCTTGTATCGTAATTATCTTCTTCCTCGAATAAAGTTTGGTGAAACTTTTCTAGGCTTATATAATGGTGTCTCCCCTTTAAGAGAACTACTTCTATAGGGAAGTCTACCATTTTTTTTAGCAATGGGATGTCCTTTGTTAGCAACTGCTCCTGAAGTTGGGTCGTGTACGTACTTACCACGATTTTATGATTTGTGTTGTTGGCAAATATCGCTGCTGGTAACAAATAACCCAATGATTTACCGACCCCAGTTCCGGCTTCAATCAGGGCATGACGCTCCTCTTGGAAAGCGGAATACACATGGTCGAGCATTTGAACCTGTCCTTCTCGTTTCTCATAATCCTTAAATGCCTTTTGAAACATTGCTTCTTTTTCTTGGGTCGTGCTCGGATAGATACCCTCTGTAGGATGTTCTATCTCGTCTAACTCTTCTTTTTTCCTCAATACAAGACCTTGAAATATTTCTAGTCCTTCAGGGATCACGTCTCTTGAACTAGACTTTCCTAGTACATACTCATCTAGCAACAAGGATATATCACTTTTCAAGCCTCCAGCGAGCTTTAAGAGTTGTCTTAAAGTGAGTTCAGGAAGATCCCTTAACAAATTAATTAAAATAAGGAATAGCTCTGCTGTTACATATGCATCACTATCAGCCTGATGTGGGCGATCGTGTGCTAACCCCTCTTGAATCGAAAGGTCGGTTAATTTAAAGCTATCAGCAGTAGGAAAGACAATTCTCGAGAGCTCAACTGTGTCAATAACTGGTCCAAAAAATCCTTCATACCCCGAATGAATTAACTCTTCCTGTAGAAAAGAAAGGTCAAATAAAACATTATGAGCGACAAAAAAAGCGCCATCTAATAAGTGTAAAATTTTCGGTGCTATCTCAGAAAAGGTTGGCGCGTCCTTTAACATGTCATTATTAAGACCAGTCAACTCCTCGATAAAAAGAGGGATCGGTTTATCTGAACTTACCAAAGAAGAAAACGTTTCTTTGATTTCGCCGTTTTCTACCACTACAGCGGCAAATTGAATTATTTTATCCCCTTTTTTCGGTGAATTTCCTGTGGTTTCTAAATCTACTACTACAAAACGATTTGTCATTCGTCACACCTCGAACATTCATTCAATCAAACGGTAACACAAATTAGCCAAAAGAAAAAGTAGAAGCCATTGATTGAATTGCATTTGGCTATGAAAAAACCCCCTGTGGAAGGGGGAATTATCGTATCGTTCTTTCTGGTTCGGCATGAAGTAATTCTACAATTTGATTTTGCTCATTCATAATGGCTACTTTCGGTTCGTGGGTGGCAACCTTATCTTCTGCAACTATTGCGTATGAGATAATGATGACTACATCCCCTTCTTGGACTAATCGTGCTGCTGCTCCATTTAAGCAAACAACACCACTACCTCTTGTTCCAGGAATAATATATGTTTCAAATCTAGCTCCATTATTATTATTCACAATTTGAACTTTTTCATTAGCAACCATACCTACCGCATCTAAAATATCTGTATCAATCGTGATGCTTCCTACATAATTTAAATTCGCTTCCGTAACTCTTGCTCGATGGATCTTTCCGTTCATCATTGTACGAAACATAGTTATTTCTCCTCTCCTATTTCTCGTTGTCTATATAGTGAGCACCAGATTATCTATTAAACGAGCATTCGAAAACTTCACTGCAAGAGCGATGATGACTTTTCCCTCTAGAACCTCTAGTTTTTCCAGTTCTGGATAAGAGTAGATCTCTATATAATCAACCGCTCCAGATGAATTCATACTTATCGTATTTTTCATGTTTAAAATGATTACTTCGACATCTCTTTCCCCTGCATGGATTTGTTTTTCCGCTTCTTTTAAGCTTTTATACAGAACAGATGCTTCTTCTCGCTCTTTAGGCGTTAATCTTACATTACGGGAGCTCTTTGCTAAACCATCCTCTTCCCTTACGGTTTCTACAGGAATTAATTCAATTGGGAAATGTAGATCGGATATTAACCCATCAACAACCGCTACCTGCTGTGCATCTTTCATACCAAAATACGCACAAGTTGGCTGGATAATATGGAAAAGCTTCGCTAATACGGTTGCAACCCCATCAAAATGACCAGGCCTTGAGCTTCCACAAAGTACATCAACCCTCTTTTGAACAACCAGTGTAACAGAAGGCTTCGATGGATACATCTCTTCAACTGATGGATAAAAAATATAATCTACCTTTTCATTTCTTGCTATTTCACTATCGCGCTCAAAATCCCGCGGATAAGCATCAAGGTCCTCATTCGGTCCAAACTGTAATGGATTCACAAATATACTCATAATTACAATATCATTTTCTTCTCTTGCATTCTTTACTAAACGGACATGACCCTCGTGAAGGTATCCCATGGTTGGGACATAACCGATTGAAAGCTTGTCATTTTTTAGTGATTGTACTTCTTTTTGCATTTGTGAAATTGAAGTAATTACTTTCATCTTTCTCCTCCATACAGACCTTTTAACTCTTCTTCTTTCATCGAAAAGCTCTGATCATCTGAAGGAAATTGAGTGCTCTTCACCTCAGATACATAAGCCGAAATTCCTTTAGTAACTACCTCATCTACATTTCCAAATGTCTTCACAAATTTTGGAACTCTATTCACACCATATGTGACGACATCATGATAGACAAGAACTTGACCATCTACCTCCACACCTGCACCAATCCCAATGACCGGAATAGTTAATTGCTTCGTAATTTCCCTTGCTAGTTGCTTTGGTACACATTCTAAAACAAGCATAAATGCGCCTGCTTCTTCACAAAGCTTCGCGTCTTGAATTAATTTTTGTGCCGCTTGAGCATCTTTCCCTTGAACCTTGTAACCACCTAACACCGCTACTGATTGAGGTGTTAAACCCAAATGTGCACAAACGGGAATTCCTGCATTAGTTAAGGCTTGAATATGTTCAAGTACCCCATCTGCACCTTCAAGCTTAAGAGCCTGTGCTCCGGTTTCTTGTATCATTTTTGCTCCAGTTAGTAATGTATCGCGGACGGATAAATGATAGCTCATAAAAGGCATATCGACAACTGTAAAAGTATTGGAAGCCCCACGTCTTACCGCTTTACTGTGGTGAATCATATCAGCCGTTGTTACTGGAATCGTTGAATCATACCCTAACACAACCATCCCTAGTGAATCACCAACAAGAATCATGTCTACTTCGCAACCTTCTGCTTGCTTGGCTGAAGGATAATCGTATGCGGTTAACATTACGATTTTCTCACCATTTTTTTTCATACTTCTAAAATCATTCAACTGTTTCATATACATTCTCCTTTCCCGGAGAGGAACAAAACATTTGATTACAATATAAAAAGGAATCCTAAAAATACACAGAAGGATCCCTGAATTTGATGTTTTGTTTATCCCTCTGTCCCGGTCCATCTTCGGATCTAGGCAGACTACTTATAAAATTTTGTATATACCAAATGGTGCAGTTCACCGTGGATACTGCCCGACGCTTCAAATTATAGCAAAATCTTCTTAAATTATCTATTTACAAATTAGTGAAGTTCTATGTCTGCGGAATAAATATGATGTATTTCACCTAAATCATCTTCTACCTTCAGTACACCCTCATCCGTAATTCCAAGTGCTTTTCCACTAATTGAACCATTCAAGGTTCTTGCTGTAATTTCTTTACCGATGCTTATTGCATAGCTTTCCCATAATAACTTAATAGGATAAAAACCTTTATCTAAAAAAATCTTGTATAGCGTTTCAAACTTTTGGAAAATTACTTTTATTAATTCAGCTCTGTCCAGTTCCTTCCCTTCCTTTATACGTAAGGAAGTAGCAATTTCATGAAGTTCAGGTGGAAAATCATCTTCTGTTTGATTAATGTTCAAACCCATTCCGATAATAACCGAAATAATTCGGTCCGCATCTGCCTGAAGCTCAGTCAAAATACCAGTCACTTTTTGTTGCTCAATTAATATATCATTCGGCCATTTAATTTGCGGAGTTAAACTAGTTGTTTCTTCTATTGCTTGTACAATTGCTACAGCAGTAAGTAAAGTAAGCTGCGGTGCTCTCTGAATGGGTATTTTCGGTCTTAAAATAAGGCTCATCCAAATCCCCGTAGATTTTGGTGAATGCCACACACGATCCATTCTTCCTCTTCCGCCTTTTTGTTCCTCAGCAATCACAACGGTCCCTTCGACCGCCCCTTCATGCGATAACAAATGAGCAATCTTTTGAGTAGAATCAACCGTCTCTTCATAATGAATTACTTTACCGATAAACTCTGTTTTTAACCCCAATTGTACGCGATCAGCTGAAATACTCTTTGGCAAGTTTAAGATTTTATATCCCTTTTTCCTAACCGCCTCTAATTCAAAGCCTTCTTTTCTTAAATCCTCAATATGCTTCCATACAGCTGTTCTTGAACAACCCATTACATCTGCTAAGTACTGTCCAGAAACATACTCTTGCTCGGAATTCGTAAATGCCTCAAGAAGCTTTTTTCTTAATTCAGACTGCATTTTGTCACCCACTCTTTTATAACCTCATTTTTATTCTCAAGTCTTCCATGGAGAATTTCTGTTTCAATCTCTTTAAGTACATCCTTCACCCATGGCCCTGCATTTTTCTGTTTCCATTCAATTAGGTCTGATCCTGAAACTTTTACATCCGCTAAAGAATGAATAGGAAGAGATTCAATGATTGTCTGGAGGCTGGCAAATGCAAGGGGATCAACCTTCCTTTTGTAAGTTTGGTAAATCTTCTCCACTTGAAGCGCTGTCTCTTTTCTAGAAGCATATACGGACTCGATTGACCACTTTTTTCTTGAGCGTTCATTTAACCATGTCGACAAATAAGCAATCTGTTGAACTCTTTTATTTGAGAATCTTAATCCGCTAAAAAATTGTTTAATTTCTTTTTCACCTTTTTGTATGAGGTGAGAAAATAATGCCCACTTTTCATCAACGGATAATGATTGAACCGGCAGTTGGGCTAGCTGCATCAATGCTTCTTTTTTATCTACTAAACCCGGTATGTATTTATGTATTTCTGTTTCTATTAACAATTGAATTCCTTGAGGCGTATGGGCTCCACTGATCAATTTATCTAATTCGGCTGTAATCCTTTCAACCGCAATATGTGAAAGTAAGTGTTTATTATCCTTTATTCCTTGGTATGTATCAGAATCTAATACAAATGAAAGCTTGCTAACAAACCTGATGCCCCTTAGCATGCGTAGCGCATCCTCTGAAAAGCGCTCACTGGCCATTCCTACGGTACGTATCGTTTTAGCCTCAATATCTATTTTTCCTTCAAAAGGGTCAAGTATCTCCCCAAATCGATTCATTGCCACGGCATTCATCGTAAAATCACGCCTTGCAAGGTCTTCTTCAATGGATCGAATAAATGTTACGGATGTAGGCCTCCGATAATCTACATAATCTGACTCAGAGCGAAAGGTCGTAATTTCATACGAATGGTTATTATATAGAACCATGACCGTTCCATGTTCAATCCCAAGGTCAATTGTTTTTGGAAATATCTCTTTAATTTCACTTGGTGTCGCAGAAGAAGCAATATCAATATCATTAATTGGAAGTCCAAGTAAATAATCACGAACAGAGCCTCCCACAAAGTAGGCTTTAAACCCAGCTTTTTCAATTAACTCAAGGACTGGAATCGCTGACTTAAAAGGTTCTTTCATATGGTTGTTCACCGCTTTGCAATAAACTTTTATATAAGTCTTCGTACTGCTTAACGATTGTCGTCGCTTGGAATTTCTCTCTTACAAGTTTAACCGAAGCTTCTCTGAATCGCTGGTGCTTCACTGAATTTCGTAAAAGATCAATTGCTTTATCAGACATATCCTCTATGTCTCCAAGTTCACAAATAAACCCACTTTGACCATGGTCGATAACTTCAGGGATGCCTCCTACATTCGTTCCAATACATGGGACGCCGCAAGCCATCGCTTCTAATGCAACTAATCCAAAGCTTTCTTTTTCAGATAATAAAAGCATGAGGTCACTAATTGAATAAAGCTCTTCTACACTATCTTGTTTGCCAAGAAACAACACTTTATCTGCGATATTTAGCTTTTTAACTAGTTTACAAACGACTGTCATTTCTGGTCCATCACCAACAAGTAATAGCTTAGCTGGAATTTCTTTTGTAATCTTCTCAAATGTACGAACAACATCCTGAACCCTTTTCACTGGTCTAAAATTAGATACATGAATGATTATCTTTTCTTCCGGCAGGATTCTGTACTCGTCTTTTAAATGAGAGGAATCTGATCTATTATAGACTCGTTCATCAATAAAGTTATAAACCGTCTCGATTGTTTTATCAGGATTTATCAGGTCGTACGTCTGACTAATTAAGGATTTAGACACGGCTGTAACAATATCTGATTTTTCAATTCCAAATCGAATAGCATCCGTTAATGAAGGATCATACCCCAAAACAGTAATATCGGTACCGTGTAATGTGGTTACAATCTTTACATCTCTTCCACTCATTTGCTTTGCTAAAATGGCACAAACAGCGTGCGGAATCGCATAATGGACATGAAGAAGGTCCAACTCTTCACGGTTAATAACCTCCGCCATTTTACTAGCTAGAGCAATATCATAGGGAGGATATTGAAAGACCGAGTATTGATTTACCTCTACTTGATGGTAATACACATTATGGTACATCCGATTTAACCGAAATGGGAGGCTCGAAGAAATGAAATGAATCTCATGCCCATTTTCCGCCAACATTTTCCCAAGCTCGGTAGCAATGACACCCGAGCCCCCTACTGTTGGATAACAGGTAATACCTATTTTCATTTTTTTATTCATTGTTATTCTCCTAGTAAATCACGATTGAGTAAAATCGGAGCTCTTACTTTAAAACCTTCTGCGTAAAGAGTTCCAACTTCTTTACCAAATAAAAGCTCCCTTGCCTCCAAAGAAGGAATATAATTATTCGTGAGAGGTGTGTCTATACTATTCGCTTGCTTTGTAAATTGGCTTTTATATGCCTCTAGACTTTCTTTTTTCCTTTCATACATATTCGTCACATCGACTACGAAATCAGGAGTAGAAAATCCGTTTATCATATAGTAGTAAAGCTGCTTAGGTCGGTAGGCCCTATCATCAAACCCTGTCTGAAACTTTTGAATACCGGCAGAAAAAAAGGCTTCTTCCACAATTCTGGCGCAGTTTCCATGATCAGGGTGACGATCTTTTTCATAAGGAACAAAAACAATCTCCGGTCGATACAACCGAATAATATGAGCGACTTGACGAATCGCTCCCTCTGATAAAAATAATCCTCGATCAGGAAGATTTAATGTAATTCTTTCTTTTACACCGAGAATTCCAGCCGCTTTCATCGCTTCTTCTTGTCGAAGTTCTACTGTTCCATTACTTGAAAGCTCAGCTTTTGTTAAATCACAAATTACTACTGTTTTCCCTTCAGAGGTATATTTCGCAATTGTTCCACCCATGCCTATTTCAACATCATCTGCATGTGCTCCAAAGGATAGGATATGTATATTATTTGTCATTGCCCTCACCTTGTTCTTGATGGATGATGTCTCTCCAGGCAAGATCACCACGCTCGAGTCCTTTTATTAGTACTTCCGCCGTCCCAATATTAGTTGCTAACGGAATGGCGTACACATCACAGAGACGTACTAACGCGGTCACATCCGGTTCATGTGGTTGAGCCGTTAGCGGATCTCTAAAGAAAAACACTATATCCATTGAATTTTTAGCAATCATTGCCCCGATTTCTTGGTCCCCACCAAGTGGCCCTGACTGAAATCGCTGAATCGACAATCCCGTTGCTTCCATAATTCTTAGGCCTGTTGTTCCTGTTGCAAACAAGGTATGCTCTTCGAAAATATCCTTATAGGCGATTGAAAAACGTACTAACTCATCCTTTTTATTATCATGAGCAATTAAGGCAATGTTCAAGATAATTCCCCCCCTAGTTATTCAATTATATTTTCTAAACCATAAACAAACACATTAAGCTTCATCACTGAGTCAACTGCTAGCTTTACACCTGACATAAACGACTCACGATTATATGAGTCATGGCGAATAGAAAGGGTTTGACCTGATGAACCAAACATGACTTGTTGATGGGCAATTAGCCCTGGTAGACGAACAGAATGAATATGCATCCCCTCAAAATTTGCTCCTCTTGCACCAGACAACGTTTCTTTTTCATTTGGATGCCCTTGCTCTTTATGATCCCTTACTTCTGCAATCATCTGGGCAGTTTTCAAAGCAGTTCCCGATGGTGCATCTAGTTTTTGATCATGGTGTAACTCGATAATCTCAACATCTTGAAAGTATCTACCTGCTAGACGCGCAAATTTCATCATTAATACAGCCCCTAATGCAAAGTTTGGGGCAATAATGCAGCCTCTTTTTTGATCATCACAAAGACGTTCTAGTTCTTTTAAGTTATCATCAGAAAAACCGGTCGTACCAACAACTGGCCTAACCCCATGTAGAAGAGCGGTTTTTGCATGGTACATTCCAAATTCAGGTGTTGTTAAATCAATCAACACATCAGGTTTTACTGTATTGAAACATTCTTCGACTTCTGTAAATATAGGTGCATCTGCAGAAGGAAACCCAATATCACTAAGCTTCAATCCATTATTCTTATAGTCTAGTGCTCCAACGAGCTCATATTCCTCAGTATTCATAACCAGCTTTACTGCCTCAGAACCCATTCTCCCACGAGGTCCTGCAACTACTACTTTAATCTTTTCCACAATTATTCCCCTTCCGTTTCAATTCTTGTCCATCGATTTTTATCTCGTGTATTAAACTTCTCCATTACACGGTTATGAGCTTCTTCTAAATCAATATTGAGTGAATTTGCAAAGCAAATAAGAACGAATAACATATCGCCAAGTTCTTCTTCAATGGTATTTGCCTTCTCAGATGCCTTTTTTGGTTTCTCCCCGTAATAATGATTTACTTCTCGAGCTAGTTCACCAAGCTCTTCTGTCATTCTTGCAAGCATAGCAAGTGGACTAAAATAACCTTCTTTAAACTGGCCAATGTATGTATCTACCTCTTCTTGCAATTGCTTCATTGTCTTATTACTGTTTTCCAAAGGTATTCACCTCATATCATATCGTGTGCAGCTATTTTTCTCTACACCTATTATTACAATGTTAGCTAAAAGGAACACTATTTACAAATAATTTGATAACGTTCGCTTCATCAGATTTTAATGAAGAACAGCTATGATATTGCGTTTAAACTTTGATTTCCCTATAATTAGAAACGCACTAATAGAAATAGCTAAAAATTTTCGTTTATAAAGTGAGGTCAACAGCATGCTTTTTACGCTTAAACTAAAGAATATCTTCTTTATTCTACTTGGTTCCGCTATCTTTTCCTTTGGCATTGTTCATTTTAATATGCAAAACAATCTAGCTGAAGGTGGTTTTACAGGTATAACCTTATTACTATATTTTTTATTTAATTTAGATCCTTCCTACACAAATCTACTCTTAAACATTCCTTTATTTATTATTGGCTGGCGATTATTAGGAAGAAACGTCTTTTATTATACACTTATTGGTACACTCGCAGTCTCTGTGTTTTTATGGATTTTTCAACGCTATCAAATCAATATGCCACTTAAAGACGACTTAACTCTTGCTGCACTGTTTGCTGGTGTGTTCATTGGTGTAGGTCTAGGGATTATCTTTCGCTTCGGTGGAACGACTGGTGGCGTGGATATTATTGCACGCCTAGTCCATAAATACATTGGCTGGAGCATGGGGAAGACAATGTTTTTATTTGATGTAGTTGTTATTTCACTATCCCTAATTTTCTACCTAACCTACCAAGAAGCGATGTACACCCTTGTTGCCGTATTTGTTGGAGCTAGAGTCATCGATTTCATGCAAGAAGGAGCTTATTCTGCAAGAGGCGCCATCATTATTTCTGAGAAGAACCAAGAAATTGCAGACAAAATTATGACCGAAATGGAACGAGGTGTTACTGTTCTTAAAGGCCATGGTTCTTATTCTAAACAAGAAAAGGAAGTTCTTTATTGCGTTGTTGGTCGAAACGAGATCGTTCTTTTAAAGCGGGTCATTACTTCAGTGGATCCTCACGCATTTGTTTCCGTTACAATGGTGCATGATGTATTGGGAGAGGGATTCACTTTAGATGAAAACAAACGCCCTATCGAGCATTAACAAAAAAACAGCCCTATTTGAAGGGCTGTTTTTTTATTTAATCTTCACTTCTGGACATTCCTGTATATATCAAGACTAAACGTACTAACTCAAGAACAGCAACTGCTGCTGCTGCAACATATGTTAAAGCGGCTGCATCTAGCACGCGTTTTGTCTCTCTTTCCTCATCATTACGAATGATCCCCATTGAAACTACTTGGTCCATGGCACGATTGGAAGCATTGAATTCTACTGGTAGTGTAACAACTTGAAAAACAACAGCTGCTGCCATAAAGACGATTCCCAGTAAAAGTAATCCACTAATTTGAGCAAAAATACCGACCATAATCAATATCCAAGATAGGTTTGAACCTAAATTCGCAACAGGAACTAATGCATGTCTAAAGCGTAAGAATGCATAATTCTGGTCATCTTGAATCGCGTGTCCAACTTCGTGTGCAGCAATCGCAGCGGCTGCTACAGAGTGACCGTGATAATTTTCGGAAGAAAGTCTTACTGTTTTTACCCTTGGATCATAATGATCTGTTAAATGTCCTCGAGTTTCTTCTACACCGACATGATATAAACCGTTGGCATCTAAAATTTTACGAGCTACCTCTGCCCCACGAATATGGGAGGAAGAAGCTACTTTAGAGTATTTTGCGTAAGCTCTCTTCACTTTAAATTGAGCCCAAAGTGGTACCAATATAATTAAAGCAAAGTAAATAAGGGTTGTCATTATGTTCCTCCAATTCAAAACAAGTTGTTACCCTAATTTTATAATTGACAACTATTGATGTCAATCTTTTAGCTCTCTTGAGCGGTTTTGCTCCCGCCTTTGATTTTTTTCACCGGCATACTTTCTAAACCCTACATAAGATAAAGTTGCAACAATGATACTACCTGTTGTAAAAATTACCCACCAAAGGGAAGGATCCGCTTCGTCTTCGGTCATTCCTTCAAAGATACCCTTTAAATCACTTTCAATCGAATCTAAATCCTTCATACTACTTTCCTCGGAAAGTATTTTCGGTCGATAATGATCAATATAATTGATTTTTGTATCAAGTCTTTGGACTTTCTCTGATCTAATATCAAGTTTTAAACTAGGGTGAATCATTTGATATAGAGATAGGAAAGAGTTTAATTGCTCATGAAACCTCTCTGTATGCCCACTTTTGACCGCTTCTTTTACACCGCCAAATACCATGAGCACCTGTCCTTCCATCTCAGTCCAAAGAGGTTGACGACCTGTATTTATGGCGTCCATAACAAGGCGGAACTTTGTTACTTTATTTACGATCTCCGAATGTTCCATTGAATCATTAGCTGTTGCCTCTAACGCCTCATTATGAGCGACCGTAACAATCCGTAATTCGTCCATAGAAAACGGTCTTTGGTCCATGCTAATGAATTCTTCAGAGAAATACAAGAGAAGCTTATGTGCATCATCATATCGAGATGATCTCACCATTTGTAAGGCCTCATCTGAAATTGAATTTAGCTTATCGATAGGCGACGTTTCATCTGCATGTATCGTTATAGGAAATAGTAGAATCAAAATACATATAAATATAACAACTCTTGCTTTCATACTTGTCCCCCCTCTTTATACTATTAAATGTTATGTATGGGAGGACAAGGTTAGACCAGAAATTATTGAATAGCTAGAATCAAAATGTAAGTTCCATTTTCTTGCTGTTTGCTCTTACTACAAACCAATAAGCAAGCGATAATGATACAATACTTAACCAAAATGTAAAATAACCAATTTGAGGAATATAATCATCAAGCATATGATATCTAGGTAGCATTTTAAACACATAATCTATCACATCATTATGTATTGTCCAAATACCAGTTACAACTAAATGCCATGCCTTAAAACGGTAAAATGGCGCATATAATAAACCCTGTAAGGCCATTGCACCATGCGATAGCATTAGCATATAACCAATCATATCTAACTCTCCAGATACAACTAATACAAGATAGTTCATCACAACTGCCCAGATACCATACTTAAACAAGGTCACCATAGCTAACGCCTCAAATAGAGGCCAATTTCTACCCAGTAAAAAGGCAACTAAAACAAATACAAAAAATAAACAAGCTGTTGGGCTGTCCGGAACAAAGAGTAAGAAAATCGGTGGTGTTTCTGCTAGCTGATATCGGTACCAATAATAGGCGTAGATGGTCCCAAGAATATTAATTACAAGTAAGAACCAAAGAATCATTCGATTGGTTAAAAAATAGTAAATCCACTTCATCTTGCACACCTCGCTATCATTTGAAAAAAGCTGGCATATACTATGCCAGCTCTCAGGTATTATTCACTTTTAAGAGAAGAGACAAACTCTGCAAGTACTTCTAACTCTTCATCAGTACCTTTAAACATTCCAGCAGGCATAGAGCCTCTACCATTTGTAGCAATATCCTTAACTTCCTCAGCAGTTAATTCATTACCAACTAAAGCTGGGTTTGGCCCTCCCCCTTGGAGATCGCCTCCATGACATGCTAAACAGCCATTTTGATCGAGAAGCTTATAGCCGTCAGACTCTTGGTCAAACTCGACCTCAGCAACGATTTGACCTTGAGCTTTAGCAGCTTCCCAGTCATGTGTTGCAACAGATTCCCAAGTTAAAAATGTAATAGCTGCAAGAGCTAGTAACATAAAACCAGTTGCTAATGGACGTTTAGAAGGACGACGTTCAGGTCCACGGTCGATAAATGGTGCTAACAATAATCCACCAAATGCTAAACCAGGAATAATAAATGCCCCAATCGCATTGTATGGTCCTGAAGCATAGCTATACTTTAACAATTGGTATAAGAATAAGAAATACCAGTCTGGCAGTGGAATATATGCCGTATCTGTTGGATCAGCCATTTTCTCTAGAGGAGATGGATGAGCAATAGTTAAACATAAATATCCAATAAGGAAAACTGCCCCTACCATCCATTCTTTGAGAAGGAAGTTAGGCCAGAATGCTTCCGTTTTGCCAGGAAATTCCGAGTAGTCTTTCGGAATATTCGGTTTGCGTTCTGCAGGTACACGAGAATCACCTACGAACTTCATACCTTTTCCACGATGCATACAACAATCCCCCTCCTTTTTTATCAATCTCTTTCAATAGATTATATTTAGGTTTTACAATGGACCAGAGATACCTTGCTTACGAATCATTAAGAAGTGAGCTCCCATTAATCCTAATAGAGCACCAGGTAAGAAGAATACATGAATTGCAAAGAAACGAGTTAATGTTTGAGCACCGACGATATCAGAGTGTCCAGCAAGTAAGATTTTCACTTGTTCCCCGATAAGTGGAGTTGACTCAGCAATTTTAATCCCTACCTGAGTAGCAAATAGAGCTTTCATATCCCATGGTAATAAATATCCAGTGAATCCTAAACCAAGCATAACGAAGAAAATTAATACTCCGACAATCCAGTTCAATTCACGAGGCTTTTTATACGCACCTTGGAAAAACACTCGCAATGTATGTAAGAACATCATAACGATAACAAGACTAGCACCCCAGTGGTGCATGCCGCGAACAATTTGTCCAAATGCAACTTCATTTTGAAGATAATAAACAGATTCCCAAGCATTTTTTATATCTGGAACATAATACATCGTTAGAAACATACCAGATAAAATTTGAATAACCGTAACAAAGAACGTTAAACCACCAAAACAGTACACGAACGCTGAAAAGTGATGAGCAGGGTTAACGTGCTCAGGAACTTCATGGTCAGCAATGTCGCGCCACAAAGGCGTAATATCTAAACGTTCATCTACCCAATCATAAATTTTGTTTAACATCTATTACGCCTCCTCTCTTGGCTTGGCTTTTCCTAAAAGTAGAAAGCCGTCTTTTTCTTGTGTTGGATATACATCAAGTTTTGCAATCGGTGGTGTACCAGGTACGTTCGTCCCGTCCTTTTCATACAATCCACCATGACAAGGGCAATAAAAACGATTTTGATTTGCTTTGTCAGTGTTCCAGTCAACCACACAGCCTAAATGCTTACACACGGGTGATAAAGCGACGATCTCCCCATTTTCATCCTTGTATACCCATGCCGTATTTGTTACTTCTGAAGTGTACCAAGCATCTTGTTGTTCAAATGAAAAGTCAACTCGAGTTGGTTCCTCAGTAATTTCACTGATTTTTTGCGGTGTAGGAATATAATCCCCACTTGCACTCGCTTTCAATACTGGATCTACAGCAAAGCGAACCATTGGCATAAGCATTCCAGCAGCCATGAAACCGCCTACACCAGTGAGAGTGTAGTTTAAGAATTGACGTCTAGAAACACGATGTTTGCTCATACTTTTCCCCCCTCTATTATGAAGTTGAGTCCAACGGACATAATTCAACACATTATAAAACTAGGACATAACCATGATATATCAAGATGTAAGCGAGGTCAATATAATACTTTGACCAAACGATGTCAACTGTGTGACTATTATCTCTTTTTATACATCGTCTTGCCATTTTTGCATGAACAATTGTAAAAGCTGTTTTACTTGATCTTCTAAAATACTGTTTCTAGCACCCTCATCCATAGCTGCTAACGGGATGGACGGTAGCCAAATTAGGCCTCCCTTTAGTTCCCCTTCAATGGATTTCCATATACTATCTGATGTAACAAAAAAAACATGTTTAAATCCGTTTTCGAAAAGCTCTTTCTCCCAACCAATGACTTCTTCTAAAAGCTTCTCTTTACTCTTATTCTTTAGATAACTATGTCCTGGAAGCATAATCATCCTTCCCTTAAACTGCCTTTCTAAAGGGATTGTAAGCAGCTGGATAAATTCCGTCATCGCAACCGACTGCTTAATATCATTTCCAAATGACACTGGAAACAAAGGCAACACAGCTGTGTCTACATACTCTTTTGCTCCTAAAAACATGTCCATATCCTGAGAAACCCATTTCACAAGAACCACTCCAATTATCTATTAAATCATTCTTATCATACCATTTTTTAGAAATAAAAAAAACCTGCTATGTACTAGCAGGCTTCTTCTTTATTCACTGTTTCCGAGCAGTTTTAGCTGTCTTGTTAGTTTCTGAAAGGCTTCCTGATCCTGTCTGTCAAGTGCATCATCAATCAACGTAAGAAGCTTATCACGCTGGAATTTTGATAAACTAGTTGTTAAAAATCTTTCAGCAAGGATACGATCCTTTTCATTAATTTGCAGACTGTTTGGCATAAATGGATTATCCTCTAGCACAATCACATATTGATGCGCTTGATTTGATGCGTGAAAATTCAACTGAATATAAATCTCTTCATCTCGATTAAGGCGAATGTCATGGAATGATTTTTCAGCATCCGTTGTCATCACATTTTCCTTATAAAAACGAAATGGTACTTCATCAACGCAATGTGTAGACATAACGAGACCACGTGGGCAATATTGCGCTTGATCAACAAAGTGCACTTTCTCCATTAATTGATCATGGCTCATTAAGTAATTTAAAATCCATACACATTCACGTCTTTTTAATTGATAATGATTTAAAAACCAGCGAATAAAATCTTTTTTCTCGTTGACAGATACAGGGGTCGTCATCGTTGCTTCCCTCCTCTGCATACAACTAATTTCGATTAAACACCTGTTTTTTCACTTACATGTCTTCAGAAAATCTCTGCACCAATTCTGCAAACTCTTCATTACTTGGATCCATTTGAAGAAGTATACTAAAAATTTCTGCAGCGTCATGCGTTTTTCCTTCTTCAATTAAAAAATATCCGTAGTCTGTTAAAAATTCTTGTTGATTCTTAAAGAAATTATATGCAAGTTGATATTTGTTTAATGCCTCTGAATATCTTTCAACATTCGCCAAAGCATTTGCTTCATCCCACAATAACTGCGGTTCTTCTACTCCATGCTCATTCATAATATCAATAATTTCTAACACATCTTCATATTTTTCTTGGTGAAAAAACAGCTTATTTAAGGTAAGTGCGGCTTCAACGAACTCCGGGTCAAGTGCTAACGCTTCCCTAATCAGCCGCTCTGCTTCATCTTCAAGATTTAATTTTAATGCAATTTTTCCACCGTAGAAGAAGAGGTCTTTATTAAACTCATCATGTTGAATGCCTTCTTTAATTACCACGAGACTTGTCGATAACTCTTCTTCATGCTCATAAGCCTTAGCTAGGTATAAGTAAAGAGAGTTGTACTCACGGTCCATATTCTTTAATTCTGTAAGTTTCTCGATTGCCGTTTGGTAGTATCCGGCATGAAGGGCTGTAAAACCATACCCGAACAATGTATTCAATTCAAATCTGTCCTCTAGTGCTTGTTCATAATGGGGCAATGCCTCTTCAAACGCTCCACCTGCACTGTACGCCTCTGCTAAACGTTGGTGAATACTTGTCCCTGCAAGTTCTTTTTCCTTTTTAAGTACACCCTCGTACAATTGAATGGCATTTGTAAATCTTCCTTGTTCCATATAAAGCTCAGCCAAAGCAAAGTCTATCAATACTTCATCAGGAAGCACTTTTTTAGCTGTTAAGAGCTTCTGTTCACTTACTTCAAATAATCCTTGCATTTGGTATAAATCAGCTGCAAGAAGCAAGGCCTGTGGATAGCTCTGGTCAGACGAGTGAATTTTTTCAAGAGCTAGCATTGCTTCCTCCTCATTCCCGAGCTCGATACAAGCTTCTGCCAATAACACAAGCAGTTCCCCTTCTTCGGGGTACGCAATTAAAAGCGTTTCAAAAAGTTCTTTTGCTTCCTCTAGAAAACCTAGCTGAAGTAGTTCCTCACCAAGAACAAATCTCTCTTCATTTGATCCATTTAATAAAATATCTTGATAACTTTTTATTGCTTCATCATGTTGACCACTTTCTAATAGTGAAAGGATCTTTTCTACTTTATCCATCTTGTATCCCTTCTTACTCTAATCTATTCCCCTGCAAAAAAACTAGGAGTCTTTATTATGACATGTTCTCCATATCCTGACCGAAACCATACCTTATCGCCTGCACGAATCACTTCGCCTTTATGCACGGTTACTAGTAGTCTATCACTATGATATAAAAATAGGGTCTTTTCATCAATATTTATGATTTCAGATGGTTTCACATAGAAATTATAACTCACTTCACTTCCTGGATGTAAATGAGATTTAACAGGTAGAATTCCCATCTTATGCAGCGCTTCCTGTGAAATAGGTTCCCCTTCTACTAGTTCTTCTCTTATTCTTGGAATATTATGTTTATCCATAATATCATCCCATACTTGACTGGCACGCTTCTTCTCGCGTTCTCCATCCATTAGAAAGCATGGAATTAAGGGACTATTATATGGAAACACAGCTTCCCTTATCCATCCCCAAGGCTTCTCTTTCAATTCATCTACTGAAGAAAACTCAATAAAAACCGCTGGTACCTTTTCTCGTTTGACTGATCGAATAAAGGATGGAGTCAATGCAGAAATAGGAATCTTTACTCCAATAACATAGTCAATTGGACTACTTAATAACCCCATTTTCACCTGTTTCAAGCTTGTTTTTAAATTCTTCTCTTGAGATACTGACACATAAGTTAAAAATGTGGTACAGCCCTTTTTAAGAAACCTTTCCGTCATATATGGCTTCATTTCTGAAAAGGTTGTGAGGGATGGTACTTTCGGGTCAAAGATGATATGGGGATTTGTCGTAATATAGCCGCTGGCATTCATTTTTACATAAGAATAGTTTTTCATTTCACTAGTGATCGAGGAAATACGCTCATTTTTCACAAGAATAGATATTTTCTCAAGCTTGTCCTTCTTTAAAAGGTTTATATTCTCTATAATATACGCCATAAAACCACCTCTTTTTAGGGTCTTATGACAAACTATGAGACAAAATGGACAATCATACATATTTATAGAAAATATAAAACTGGCACGTATCAAATACGTGCCAGTTTCATTTGCTAATTAATTAATTTATTTAAGTGTGAGAAGAACTTTGGATAAGAAACAGAGATTGCTTCTTCGTTTTCTAAGGTTACTTCCTCACTGCTGATTAAGCTTGCAATCGCAAGCATCATTCCGATTCGATGGTCTCCATGGCTATTCACTTGGCCGCCATGAAGCTTGCTTCCACCGTGAATAATCATACCATCGTCCGTTGCTTCAATCGACGCCCCTAATTTCTTCAACTCATTAACAACTGTATCAATTCGGTTTGTTTCTTTTACCTTTAATTCCTCAGCGTCCTTAATAATCGTTGTTCCATTAGCTTGTGTAGCTAATAGAGCAATGATAGGAATTTCATCGATTAAGCGAGGAATCATATCTCCCTCAATCGTTATTCCCTTTAGACTTGAGGTTGTAATAGTTAAGTCTGCTACAGGCTCTGCCGCATCCTTACCTTCATCAGAAACATGTAGAGAAGCTCCCATCTGAAGCATCACGTCAATAATCCCTGTTCTAGAAGGGTTAATACCAACATTGCGCAATGTCACTTCACTATTAGGAACAATCGCACCAGCTACTAAAAAGAACGCAGCAGAAGAGATATCACCCGGTACATGAACATGAGTTGCCTGGAGTGTTTGTCCACCAGTTACAGAGACCTTTAAACCATCAACAGAAACTTCCCCACCAAATTGGCGAATCATTCTTTCCGTATGATCTCTTGTTTTCGATGGTTCAATGACCGTTGTCGTTCCTTGTGCTTGTAAACCAGCTAGTATAATTGCTGATTTTACTTGCGCACTTGCCATTGGAAGCTCGTACGTAAATCCTTCTAAATTTCCACCTCTAATAGAAATAGGAGTGAACTTTCCATTTTCTCTGCCGTCAATAATTGCGCCCATTTGACGAAGTGGATTCGTAACCCTTGTCATAGGACGTTTGGCGATGGAAGAATCTCCTTCTAATGCAGTAAAAAAAGGTCTACCGGATAAAATACCAAGCATCAATCGAATCGTTGTTCCCGAATTACCTACATCTAGTCGTTCATTAGGTTCTTCTAGGCCTTCAAAGCCCTTCCCAACGATTTCAACCGTATCTTCATGCTGGTGAATCGATACCCCTAATTTTCGAAAACAAGCAATCGTACTAAGACAGTCTTCACCTGTTAGAAAATTAGATACTGTAGTCGTACCATGAGCAATCGCTCCAAACATAACAGAACGATGAGAAATAGACTTATCTCCAGGGATAGAGAGTTCCCCTACCAGTCTCTTTACTTGTGACGTTAACACCGTTGTCATTGATTGTATCCTTCCTTTCGTGTAACCAAACCTATAGGCCGGTTGAGGTACCATAATTGGTATAGCGTTGGATGCATTCCTCCGCATTCGCCATATCGACCTCTGTTTGAAAACTGATAACAAGTACCCCGTTTATATCTTCTCTAGTTTCTAGAATACGGATATTGGTAATGGAAATACGCTCTTTTGCTAAATAACCTGTAATTTCTGAGATAACACCTGGGTAATCCGGAACATCTACAAATAGATCGTAAAATGCAGGGATTGCTCCCTTTTCCTTACTAGGAAGATCATCCCGAAAATTTTTGGCTTCGGCAAAATAATCAAACAGCTCCGCCTCATTGTTATCTGATAAAATTTTTGAGAACTTATCCATTTCATCCTTCCAACGATCTAACAAAGAAAGAAGTACCTTCTTGTTGTGAAGGGAAATATCCTTCCACATGGCTGGACTGCTTGAGGCAATTCTAGTAATATCTCTAAAACCACCAGCAGCTAACCTTGTAATAAGCTGATGGTCTCTACTTGTTTGCTCCGCCTGATGTACGAGAGAGGCCGCAATCACATGCGGAAAATGACTAATAACACCTGTTAAGTAATCATGTTCTTCAGGTGATATAGTAATAAATTTCGCTCTAGTTCCTTCAAGCCAACTCTTTAATAAATCAACCTTGTCCTGTGAGATATGTGGCTCTGGTGTGAATAAGTAAAAAGCATTTTCAAATAGAATTTCCTTGGCTGCAGCAACTCCACTTTTGTGTGAGCCAGCCATCGGATGCCCACCAATAAACGTGATGTTTTTCTCCTTTAAACACTGTGCTTTCAAAACAATTGCTTCTTTTGTACTTCCAGCATCACTGATAATGACATCTTTTTTTAGAGGAAGTTCACAAAGCTTCTCAATCATTTTTTCTGTTTCTATAACAGGAGTTGAAATAAGAATAACATCTGCGTTCATTGCTTCTTCTTCCAAATTGTCACAAATCTCATCTATTACGCCAAGCATCTTACCAAGACGGCATTGTTCAAAATTAATGTCGAAACCTATTAGTGTTGCTTCTGGGTGTCTTTTCTTAATGCAAAGAGCTAATGACCCCCCAATTAGCCCTAGTCCAATGACTAGCACACGCCCTTTCAAGAAATCACCGCCTAAAGTTACTTAATGTGCTTTTACTTGCATGTATTGTGACATTTTTTCAATAATGCCAGCATTTTGTTCCTTCGAGCCAACCGTAACTCGGACCGATGTCGGAAAACCAAGGGCATTTCCTGACCGTACGATATATCCTCTCTCTAATAAGAACTGAAATACCTCATTGCCATCAGTCTTAAAATCTATTAAGATAAAATTCCCTTGCGAAGGCATATAAGTAAGATTATGCTCCTCACAGAACTTATAAAACTGTTCTAATCCTTGATGGTTTAAGGTACGACAGTTTTCCACGTACTCTTGATCACCTAAAGCTTCAATAGCCGCTAATTGCGCAAAACTATTCACGTTAAATGGCTCTCTCACCGGCTCTAGCGCACGAATGATTTCTTTGGAAGCAAATCCATATCCCACACGCAAGCTAGCTAAACCATAAATTTTCGAGAAGGTTCTAAGAACAATCAAATTTGAATACTGCTCAACCAGTTCCACAGAATTATAGTAATCATCCGCAATTACATACTCATAGTAGGCTTCATCCAATACAACGAGTGTTTCTTTTGGAACTCTAGAAAGAAAACTTTCCAACTTTTCTTTTGGAATATATGTACCAGTAGGATTATTCGGACTACACACCCAAACCACATTTGTTTTCTCGTCAATTGCCGCAAGCATTTGATCTAAATCATGGTGACCATCTACCAAAGGAATCTCACGAATTTCTGCACCCTCAATAATGGCATTGTGCTTATACTGCGGGAAGGTTGGAGTAGCCATTACCGTATTATAGCCAGGACGTAGAAGGGCACGGGCAATAATTAGAATCAATTCATCTGAACCGTTCCCAAAGATTAATTGATCTTGTGTCACTCCCACATGAGATGCTAATACATCGCGTAAGGTCGTGGCATAGCCATCTGGATAAAGAGCGAAATAGCCTGTTTCTTTAGACATGACTTCACTCACTTTTTTTGAACAACCAAAAGGGTTTTCATTGGATGCTAATTTAATGATTTCTTCCAACCCATACTGCCTTTTTACTTCTTCCTTTGATTTCCCCGGCTGATAAGGGGCTAACGACTTTATTTGATCCTTCCATCTCATCATCCATCACCTCTTACGTATAAATAAAAATCCCTATTGCTTTAAATCCGGTCGTAAAAGAACTGCTTCCTCCAAATAAACATGTTCAATATCCGTTTGTGCTATTTCAGTATTTACGTGCATCATGACCCTGATACATAAAGTAATTCCAGTCGGAACAGAGATTTCCTTCATACACATAACAGGAACATATGTCCAACCTTCTAATTGACGCATAGCTTTAGCTGGAAATGTAGCTGTAACATCATCAGTTACAGAAATAAATACAGATGCGACTGACTCTGGAGAGATTCGATTAGCTTGAATCATTTCATCGAGCAGTCTCTTGGTGGATGCTAAAATTTCTTCTTCTTTATTTTCTTGGACCGTAATAGCACCTCTAACTCCTCTAATCATCGGCTCTCCTCCTTCATAAATAGTTTTAGTTCTTCCAAAAGGACCATTTCGTCGATTTTATAAAGGACTGGTTTCCCTATATCCTCTAATAATACAAATAGAATCACTTGACCAATGGTCTTCTTATCCTGTTTCATACGATCGATTAAGTTTTCTTCATATAGCCCTGAAGGAACTTTTGTTGAGTAACCAAGTTTATGTAGCCAATCAACAAACTCTTGGAGATCAAACTGTAAATGTAAAAGTTTTTTACTTAACCGCAATGCGAATACCATCCCGATTACAACTGCTTCCCCATGTGAAATGGAGCCGTATCCTGCTTCCGCTTCAATAGCATGACCAAGTGTATGGCCAAAGTTTAGAAATGCTCGTATCCCCAGCTCTTTTTCATCTTTTGAAACAACAGATTCTTTTACCTTTATTCCCTTTGATAAACACTCTTGTAATTGCTCGGTCGTTATCGTTTGAAGATTATCTACATCTGTTAAAAGCCATTGATAAAAATGAAGTTCATTTATTAGTGCATGCTTCATTACTTCTGCAAAGCCTGAACGACGTTCCATCGCTGGAAGACTTTGCAAAAAATTAATATCGTATATAACAGCTTCAGGTTGATAGAATGCACCTATCATGTTTTTACCAAGTGGATGATTGATTGCAACCTTCCCGCCAACTGCACTATCGTGTGCCAGAATGGTAGTAGGCAGCTGAATAAAAGGGACACCTCTCATAAAAGAAGCAGCAACAAACCCACATAAATCACCAATCGCCCCTCCACCAAGCGCGATAAACAATGATTTACGGTCCAGTTTTTCCTGTAATGCAGCCGTTAAACAATCATAAAAAACATCAAAAGTCTTTGCTTTCTCTCCATTAGGAACAAGATGCGTGACCACCTCGTATTCACCTAATTGCTGTTTTACTTGATTTAAATACCGATCCCCAACATTACTGTCCGTAATAATCATAATTTTGGTAACGTTTGATAGTTGTTCCTTTAAAAAAGGGGCTATGGCTGTTACTGCCTCAGCCCCTAAAATTACAGGATACTCCTTAGAAGTAGTATGGATTTGAATCGTCTCCATTAGAACTCCCTCGCATATGCTCTTTGATCTTCAATTGATTTTATTAATGTATCTAGACGATCTGCGTAGAATTGATTAGTTATTGCTGTAGCAAGCTCCCAAGCAATTACATTTTCAGCAACGACTGCGGCAGCAGGTACTGCACAGCTATCTGATCTCTCAATACTTGCAGTAAAAGATTCTTTAGAATCAATATCAACACTTTGTAGTGGCTTGTAAAGTGTTGGTATTGGCTTCATTACTCCACGAATAACAATTGGCATTCCTGTCGACATTCCACCTTCAAGGCCACCTAGACGATTTGTGCTGCGATGGAAACCTTCTCCTTCACTCCACTCAATCTCATCATGAACTTCGCTGCCAGGTTTCCTAGCTGCTTCAAATCCAATCCCAAACTCAACACCCTTAAAGGCGTTAATGCTCACGATAGCAGCAGCTAGCTTAGAATCGAGCTTTCTGTCATAGTGAACATAGCTCCCTACACCAGGAGGCATTCCTTCAACAACAACTTCTACGATTCCTCCAATAGAATCTCCATTCGCTTTTGCATCATCGATTGCCTGCATCATTTTCTTTTCAGCCACAGGATCTAGACATCTTACTGGTGAATTCTCGGTAATCTCCGCCAAACTCTCAATGGAGTCATATGCATTTACCTCAGATTTAATCCCACCAATCTCAACCACATGTGATGCAACGTGAATTCCTAGTAAAGATAAGAGTTTTTTTGCAACTGCTCCAGCAGCCACTCTTACCGTTGTTTCTCTAGCAGAGGATCTTTCAAGAACGTTACGCATATCTCTATGTCCATATTTAAGTGCACCGTTTAGATCGGCATGTCCCGGACGTGGACGAGTTATAACACGTTTAACTTCTTCATCATCTGTAGGTTCTGCACCCATAATCTTTGTCCAATGCTTCCAATCGTCGTTTTGTACAACGAGCGCTACAGGTGATGCAAGTGTTAATCCATGTCTGACACCGCTTGTAATATGTACAGTATCCTTTTCAATTTGCATCCTTCTACCGCGACCATGCCCTTTTTGTCTTCTTGCTAATTCTTTGTCAATGTCTTCTGCAAGAAGCGGCATTCCTGCTGGTAAACCTTCAATAATTGTTGTTAATTGTGGACCGTGTGACTCTCCTGCTGTTAAATATCTCATTTCTCTTTCCCCCTTCAACTCATTAAAGGATTATTTCTCAATATAACATATGTCCTTCAATAAACATAGCAGAAATTTGTGAATTTACAAAAAAAGAAGCCAAATTCTTGGCTCCTATCTTTTACGATAAAAAAACGTGTCTTCCGTTTCCAGTCCATATAAAGATGGATTAAAGATTTGCTCGGTACTGCCGACAAAGAAAATCCCATCCTGTCTTAATGCCTCACTGAACTTATAGTATAATACATCTTTAGCTTCTTCAGTAAAATAAATCAAAACGTTTCTACACACGATCAAGTCAAAAGATCCAGCAAATGGATCAGCGAGTAAATTCTGCTTTTTGAATGTTACCGTCTTTTTAATATCGTCAGAAATCTTAAAAAAGCTTCCATCCTGTGTAAAAAACTTCTTTTTCATTTCGGAAGGAACTTCATTCAAAGAACGTTCTGGATACATGCCAATCTTTGCTCTTTCAATTACATTATCATCAATATCAGTCGCTAAAACTTGAATCTGCGAAAGTGGCATAAAGTTTGAAAGAATCATGGCAATTGTATATGGTTCCTCACCTGTTGAGCAAGCAGCGCTCCACACCTTCAGTCGTTTATTCTTCTCTAATAGTTTAGGAAGTATTTTTGATTCTAATACTTCCCACCGTTTACCATTTCGGTAAAATTCAGACACATTGATCGTCATACGGTCAAGAAACTCATTTAATAGTAGCTTGTCCTGACTTATTGCTGTGTAAAAGTCCTGAAATGAGCCTAACCCCTTTTTTTCATAGAGAGAAATTAAACGTCTTTTCATTTGTGCTTCTTTATATAACGACAAATCAATCCCAGTTTTTTTCTTTATGTTTATTGTAAATTGTTCATAATCATTTCCCAGCATACTTTTCTCCCTTGAATTTGAACTTTTCTATCTGTATGTTTTATTATAGCGAAAATCAGTAAAAATGGAGAAAATTTATGTGAAAAAAGACTTGGGTATTTTTTACTCCTATCAATTGAATGCGGTTACAAAAAAAGAGACTTGAAAAAACAAGTCTCTTTTAGTATTAATAAGCCCAATTGTTTAAAAGCTTGCTATATGAAAGAAGTTCCTCTTCTTTAAAGAATAAAGCGATTTCTCTTTCAGCACTTGCAGGAGAATCTGATCCATGTATTATATTTTTCCCAACAGTCACGGCAAAATCTCCACGGATCGTTCCTGGTTGAGAATCCTTTGGATTTGTAGCTCCCATCATTTGGCGTGCTGAAGCAATTACATTTTCCCCTTCCCAAACCATAGCGAAAACAGGTCCTGAAGTGATAAAGTCTACCAACTCACCGAAGAAAGGGCGTTCCTTATGTTCACCGTAATGCTGTTCAGCTAACTCATTAGAAATCAGCATTAACTTTGCACCAACTAATTGAAAGCCCTTCCTCTCAAAACGCCCAACTATTTCACCAATCAAATTACGTTGGACCCCATCTGGTTTAACCATTAAAAATGTTTTCTCCATCAGTTACACTCCTCTTTGATTCGTATATGTATATGATTGCAATAGACAATCCACGAAAATCGTAACATAGTTATAACTGATTTCGCAACATTTAAAATTTTCTTTTACCTATGTACACAGCTATATCTCTAAGCGTCTTTTTAGCTCGGTTATTCGGTAATTGATTTAGTACATCAATTGCCTTGTGTAGGTATCGATCACTTATAGAAAGCGAACGCTCAATGGCACCTGAATTCTTTATTGAAGTGATAATCTCATCAATTTCCGGCGAGGAAGTATGTTCATGAACCGCGGTAATTTTTTTTCGTAAAGATTCATCCTCCATCGCAAATAGTACAGGTAATGTGATATTCCCTTGCAATAAATCACCACCAGCTGGTTTACCTAATTGCTCTTCGGTACCCGTAAAATCTAGCACGTCATCTGTGATTTGAAAGGACATGCCTACATAATATCCAAACTGATACAACTTCTTGTGAACCTCTTCATCTACATTTGCTGCCACCGCTCCTAATTGGCAACTGGCTGCAATCAACAAAGCTGTTTTCCGCTTAATTCGAAGTAGATAGTCACGAAGCGTTTGATTGTAGTCATATTTAAATTTAATTTGTTCAATTTCTCCAACACATAACTCAACAATCGTTTCTGAGAGAATTTGATGTGCTAATGGGTTTTTAATATTTGTCATTAATTCTAGCGATCTGGCAAAAATATAGTCACCTGTATACATCGCAATTCGGTTATCCCATTTTGCTTTAATCGTTGGCTGGCCACGTCTAAGTTCTGCATCGTCAATGACGTCATCATGAACAAGTGAAGCCATATGAATAAGTTCAAGCGCAACTGCCACGTTTTTTATCTCATGTATATCATAGTTACCAAACTTTCCTGACAGCAAAACAAAAACAGGGCGAATTCTCTTCCCCCCTGCTTGCAACAAGTGTAGAGATGCTTGACGAAGAAGAGGTGACTCAGCCTCCACCGTATCCTCTAGTGTTTTCTCAATAATATTAATATCTGAGTTTAAAAATGAATACATCATTTTTAGCTTCATTCGTGAATCACCTAGCCTAACCTGTACATGAAAATTATTTTATTTATGACCAAAATGAACAGCAGCTGCCCCGCCGCTGTATGGCTTATATGTGACGTCATTAAAACCAGCCTGTTTGAATAAACTAGCGAGTTCTTTTACACCTGGAAAATCTCTAGCTGATTCTTGTAACCAGGAATATTCCCTATAGCTTTTTGCAAACACCCTACCAAACAATGGCATAATAAATCGAAAATAGAAATAGTATAACTGTCGATAGCCTATCAATGTTGGTTGTGAAGTTTCAAGACAGACTGCAATTCCACCCGGCTTTAAAACACGATTCATCTCTTTTAATACTTGAAGATAATCTGGTACATTTCTTAACCCGAACCCAATCGTAACATAATCAAATGAATGGTCAGGAAACGGTAACTCCATGGCATTTCCATGGATGAGCGTTACTTGGTTAAGATTGGATTCAGTAACTTTTTGTTTTCCCACATTAAGCATATTTTGACTAAAGTCTAGTCCTATCACTTCTCCAGTAGGTCCTACAGCCTCTGCAAGAGCAATGGTCCAATCCGCTGTTCCGCAACAAACATCTAGTGCCTTTTTTCCTTTTTGCACATTCATTTTTTTCATCGTATCTTCTCTCCATTTAGTATGGAGTTTAAAACTAATAACAGAATTCATTTTATCGTAGTTATCTGAGATCTTTTCAAAAACGTTATGAACTCGTTCTTCTTTTGACTGATGCATGCTTGTTACCCTTCTTCCACAAATGTTTTTGCCATCGTTTTTTGGTTTAGGATGGATGTGATTCGCGAATCTAACAGCTCATTTATTCGAGGAAGCCCTTTTTTAGCCTTTTCTAATAATTGTTTAGAAAACTCTATATATCGGTCACAAATTAATATTAAATAGTTTTGTTGCTCAAAAGATAGGTCTTTAAGTGAACCGTTATGTTTTGGAAAAATAAGAGTATGAAGAGCGTCAAATACAATCGAAGATTTCTTTTGTACAAAGTTTTCCTTTTCCTTACAAAGGCGCTTGATTAACAATAAATTTTCAACAATGTCATTCCATCCATCTAAATGAAATTTTTTGGAAAATTGATCAATGAGAGATGATTCAATCAACTTCACATTATTCATCAATGTGTCAATTTCTGACACATCTTTTTGATATACAATTATTTTTTTATCATTGATTGTTTTTATTCCTCGAGCTAACATTCGAATGGTATGCACATCATTACAATCTGCAAGTAGTTTATAATATAACCCACTATAATAAACCCCAGCTAATACGGTTAATTGTCGCTGCTTTAATACTTCATTATTTGCACGGATGTTAGTTACTTGTTCATGAGTATCAAGGGCTACTTGAAGCAACATGGTCGTTATAGAATAATTCTCCAACTCTTTATTAGATAGCTTACATTGATCCAAAATTGAAATAAGCAACAAAAGCTTATCTTCATCTAACACTGGTGTATTGATATATTGGAACATATAGGGGTGAAGGAGCCTTTCCTCTACTTTTTCCTTCACATCGGCTATTTTTCTTTGAAAGTCTCCCACAATTATCACCCTTGTATCCCCAAATTCTGTATATGTAATGTGATTAGCCTCATTTCTTCTCATGAGGATTACTGCATATGTACGATTTACCACTCACTAAAGGCAGAGACAATTATATCACAAATGCCTACCAAATGGACATGATTCGCATTTATTTCGCTTTTGTTTCGCTCTCAACCTCTCCATAGGATGTAATAATTTTTGCATTTCCGCGAATCTTAATAGCTGACGTGTGCTCAGTAAACTGAGCAATCATCACTTCGCCTTTATCCAATTTCTCAGAGTGATGAAATTTGGTATCAGTTCCTCTTGTTAAACCGATTACATTCACACCATCTTCTATAGCTTTAATAACAATGTAATCACTTGTTAAAGAATTTTTTTGGTCCACCAATTCTTGCTCCCTTCATTTTTGTATGAAAGGGCTAACCATTATGTAGCCCTTTTTATAATGTTTAGTATTTAATTAGGGAAAGTACCTCTGCTCTAGCTGTTGCGTCCTCCGCAAGAGTTCCTCGGACTGCTTGAGTTACGGTTTTGGCCCCAGGCTTTTTCACTCCACGCATAGTCATACACATATGCTCTGCTTCAACAACGACCATTGCACCATAAGGCTCCAGCTTCTCCATAATCGCGTCAACAACTGTGGAAGTAATTCTTTCTTGTAACTGAGGACGTTTAGCTACTGCTTCCACAGCACGAGCTAACTTACTCAATCCAGTCACTCGACCATTTCTTGGTATATAAGCTACATGAGCGACACCATAAAAAGGAACAAGATGATGTTCACACATAGAATAAAATGGAATATCTTTTACAAGGACAATCTCTTCATGGTCCTCACTAAATACTGTTTCAAAATATTCTTTTGGATCTTGGTTCAATCCTGAGAATACTTCCTCATACATTTTCGCTACTCGTTTAGGCGTATCTAACACACCCTCACGATTTGGATCTTCACCTACGGCTTCTAATATAAGACGCACCGCTTCCTCTATTTGGGTACGATTAACTTCTGACATACTAAATTCCTCCTACTGCAATGAGTTCCCTCTGTTTTTTCATATCATGCCAACTACTTATACATATTAGCACAACCAATTTCTTTCTAGCAAAGTAGAAGTTTCTTTTAATGTGCCACAAAATAGCTGAAAAAATAGAAAAAGGATCACGTATAAACGAGATCCTTTTCTATAACATAATCATGTATCGATTTATGTAATTATTTTACAGCATCTTTAAGTGCTTTTCCTGGTTTGAAAGCAGGAACCTTGCTAGCAGAGATTTCGATCTCTTCACCAGTTTGTGGGTTACGTCCTTTACGAGCTGCACGCTCACGAACTTCGAAGTTCCCAAATCCGATTAATTGAACTTTATCACCGTTTTTAAGGGCTTCAAGAATTGAATCGAAAACTGCGTCAACTGCCTTTGTAGCGTCCTTTTTAGAAAGTTCACTCGCTTCAGCAACTGCGTTGATTAGTTCTGTCTTGTTCATGCCTTTCACCTCCTCCCAAAATGGTATATTCAGTTAGTGAAAACGTTCTTATCTTCATTAGTAAACAATTTAGTCGAATTCTATACGTAATTGAAGCTGTTTTCTCTGACATGCCTTATATTAAATGATGAAAACTAATTTTTCAACGTTTTTTTTAAGAAAAACCTTTATTTATAAGGCTTTGACGGCATATCGTACTAATTCTGTTAAAAGATTATCATAATAAATTGGGGTTATCAAGAATTTTCGCTAATTTATGGTAGTATTTTCGGGGTTTTTGATGAATTCTGTCGTGAATTTATTAAAATCAAGCAAAAAAAAGACTCCCATCTAGGAGTCCATGCATTTATAAGATTATCGCAATTAATCCACCAGAACCTTCGTTGATGATTCTTTCTAGCGTTTCTTTTAATTTGTATCTTGCATTTTCAGGCATTAATGATAATTTTGCTTGGATTCCTTCACGAACGATTGAACTCAGGCTTCTTCCAAAAATGTCTGAGTTCCAAATCGAAAGTGGATCGTCCTCAAAATCCTGCATCAAGTATCGAACCAATTCCTCACTTTGCTTCTCTGTACCGATAATCGGAGCAAATTCGGACTCTACATCCACTTTAATCATATGAATGGAAGGAGCTACCGCTTTTAAGCGTACACCAAAGCGTGGTCCTTGACGGATGATCTCAGGTTCATCTAAGCTCATATCAGCGAGCGACGGTGCAGCAATTCCATAGCCTGTTTGTTTTACCATCTTAAGTGCATCAGAGATTTGATCATATTCTTGCTTCGCATGAGCAAAGTCTTGCATTAGCTCTAACAAATGATCTTTTCCTCGGATTTCTACTCCGACAATTTCTTTTAATATGTCATCGTATAAATCGTCTGGCGCATACAGGTCGATCTCAGCAATTCCTTGACCCATCTCAATTCCAGCAAGCCCTGCACGATCAATAAATTCATAATCACTAAATTGACTAACGACTCGGTCAACATCTCTTAATCTCTTAATATCTTTAACTGTATCTTTCACTGCTTCCTGATAGCTTTCTCTTAGCCAGTGATCCTCTCTAAGTACCATGACCCAGCTAGGGAGGTTCACGTTTACTTCAAGCACAGGGAATTCATAAAGTGCTTCACGCATTACGTTCATGACGTCACCTTCGCGCATTCCTTCCACGCTCATTGCCAATACGGGAATATCGTATTTCTCTGAAAGCTCTGTACGTAATTTTTCCGTATTTGGATGATAAGGTTGTACGCTGTTAATGACCATAATGAATGGTTTTCCAACCTCTTTTAATTCATTGATTACTCTCTCTTCAGCTTCTAAGTATGCAGAACGTGGAATTTCTCCAATGGTACCATCTGTAGTAATAACTACACCAATCGTTGAGTGCTCTTGAATAACCTTCCTTGTTCCAATTTCAGCTGCTTCATGGAATGGAATTGGCTCCTCATACCAAGGTGTATTAATCATTCTAGGTCCATTTTCGTCTTCATAGCCCTTCGCACCTGGAACCGTATAACCAACACAGTCAACTAAGCGGATGTTCACATCCAACCCGTCATCAACATGTATGCTTGCAGCCTGATTTGGGACAAATTTTGGTTCAGTTGTCATAATCGTTTTCCCTGCAGCACTTTGAGGCAATTCATCTTGGGTGCGAGCTCGATCTGATTCATTTGCCATGTTTGGAATAACTACTAGCTCCATAAACTTCTTGATAAAGGTTGATTTCCCTGTTCTTACTGCTCCTACAACTCCTAAATATATATCGCCGCCCGTTCTTTCGGCAATATCTTTAAAAATATCTACCTTTTCCAAGTGATCCCCTCCTGAAATCAATGAGATAGTGGGATAAAATAACCCTAATGTATAGACAATATATGTGTATGACGTTGTCCTACAACGTTATGACAGTTTTTATAATTTTTTTTGCCTAACTGTTATAGTCCATACAAATATAAAAAAACCTCTCTCCTACATTGTATTTCTGTAGGAAAGAGGTTATGACTAATCCACTAAAAAGATAGGTTCTTTTGTCTTTTCATCCATTGTATATGGCAGTGAAAAGGCAGGCACAAACAATGAATCCTGCAATAAGCAGTCGCGAATATCGTCACCTGCTGCCTTCTTACAACTTCCATTTTGCATTGCTTGATATAAATCACTTCTGTAATCGATAAAAACTTCTCCACTTCCAGTTATAACAAAAGATAGGTTTTGGTTCGTATACGGGCTCACAACAAATGGTTCTTCGTCATAACCTATTTTCTCGAAATCCATTGTGTATACACCTTTTGTTATTTCTTCTTTGTATGGAGGATATTTTTGTAAACTAATTAAAAGATTTATACCTTTGATTTTTTCCGCCATTCGTAAATCAAAAATCTTAACCGTTGGATTTTCCTCAACGTCAACTAGTACGTATTGAAACACACCTCCGGATTCGTAAGCGTTTCCAGGTGGTTCTGCTAAATACTTCGGACTGATTCTGTTAAAATCAATCGGGTACTTTTCATAAATAGGAGTGTCCATTTCCTTTGTCTTTATTGGCAATATACCACCATTATCCTCTTGAAATTGCTTAACTGCAGATTGAACCGCTTGAACTTGATCTTCATACGGTATTTGATTTTGTACCAACTCATCCTGCGGGTACATACAGCCTGTCAACACCATTATAACGATGGACAATAACAATAATACTTGGCCTTTCATACACTCAACCCTTTTAACCTATGTATTTTCCATTACACTTAACTTGTTGGTCCCGATAGTACGACAAAAAAAATGATTATTCCAGAAAGAATCATTAAAAAATAGGCAACAATAGCTGTTATTGCTTTTAGAACTTTGTTAGAAAACTTAAATCTGCTTAAATAAATTAAAATAATGGAAATAAACATAAAGCCCATCCCCGCCAAGGAGATCCACATTTTCATTAGTGACGGTGACATTTGTAACTCCCTCCCTTTGCCTAAAATATTATATCATAATTGTCTCAATGCTTGCCTTTTTCGTTTTTTAGATCGAAAAAAAAGCTAAAGCAAAGGAGGGGCGTCACTTTACTTTAGCTCGTAAGACTAAATATACATACTCCCTGTTCATTTTACCAGGTTTGCTTCGTTGCATTGTATGCATTTCTCTATGTAAACGCATCATTGAAAAGCCTATTTTTAAAAATATTTATTCTAATCCCTTTTCAACAAGTACATTTGCAAGATCTTCCATCTCATGAGTCTTTACACGTGTCATGAGCAAATCCACTTCATCCTTCGGTTTTGCATGGTTAAATAGGACATTGTACAACGCCGTTGTGATTGGCATCTTCACACCGTACTTTTCCGCTAATTGATACGCGGCTTTTGTGGTCCGAACACCCTCTACTACCATTCCCATATTTTCCAGCACTTCATCTAAATTATGACCTTTGCCGAGCAAATTTCCAGCTCTCCAATTTCTTGAGTGAACACTTGTAGATGTAACGATTAAATCACCTATCCCTGTTAAACCAGAAAATGTTAGCGGACTTGCACCCATTTTTGTGCCTAGTCGAGCAATTTCAGCAAGCCCCCTAGTTATTAAGGCTGCCTTTGCATTATCCCCATATCCTAACCCGTCAGTGATACCAGCGGCTAACGCAATAATATTCTTTAATGCGCCACCCACTTCTACTCCGATAATATCCGGATTTGTGTATACACGGAAATGTTGATTAATAAATAAATCCTGTACACGTTCAGCTGCTTCCATGCTCTTGGATGAGACAGTCACTGTTGTTGGTTGACGTAGACTCACCTCTTCAGCATGACTCGGCCCTGATAATACAACCACATCCTGTAAAAGATCTTCTGGCATTTCGTCTTCAATCATCTCTGAAATGCGCATAAGTGTATCTGGTTCAATCCCTTTACTAACATGGACAATGGTTAGCGGATTTTCAATAAAAGGAACCATCTTTTTTATTACTTCACGAATGGCCTTTGTTGGTACAGCCAATATGATGGTCTTCACTCCTTTTAAAACCTCTTCAAGAGAGTCGTAACCAACAATTGTTTCCGGAAGTATTATCTCAGGCAAATACTTTTTATTGGTGTGAGTGGTGTTTAACTCAATAATTTGATCACGATTATGCCCCCATAACCTTACCTCATGATCGTTGTCGGCTAACACTAGCGATAGCGCGGTTCCCCAGCTTCCCGCTCCAATTACAGTAATTTTTTCTTTTTGGATTTGCATAGCATCACAACCTTTTACTTATTTTCTTTCTCTAGCAAAGATTTTGATAGGAGTTCCTTCAAACCCGAAAGCTTCTCTTATACGATTTTCTATAAAACGCTGATATGAGAAATGCATAAGCTCTGGATCATTGACAAACACAACAAAAGTAGGCGGCTTGACTGAAACTTGAGTCGTATAATAAATTTTCAGGCGCTTTCCATTGTCTGTTGGTGTTGGGTTCATAGCAACAGCGTCCATAATAATATCATTTAACACACTTGTGTCCACACGCATCGAATGATTTTCACTTGCCTTGTTTATCATTGGAATCAATGTATGAATTCTCTTTTTTGTTTTAGCAGATAAAAACACAATTGGAGCATAGTCTAGGAATAAGAAATGCGCACGTATTTTTTCCTCGAATTCTTTCATCGTCTTTTCATCTTTTTCCACTGCATCCCATTTATTTACGACTATCACTATAGCTCGTCCTGCTTCATGGGCATACCCAGCTATCTTTTTATCCTGTTCTATAATTCCCTCTTCTGCATTAATAACCACTAAAACGACGTCGGAACGTTCTATAGCACGTAACGCACGAAGCACACTATACTTTTCAGTTGTTTCGTACACTTTTCCTCTTTTTCTCATACCTGCCGTATCGATAATGACGTAGCGTTCTCCATTTACCGTTACCATAGAGTCTATTGCATCTCTTGTTGTACCAGCGATATCACTTACGATTACGCGCTCTTCTCCAAGCATCGCATTCACTAGTGATGATTTCCCTACATTTGGTCGACCAATCAGAGAAAACTTAATAACGTCATCATCATAGTCTTTCTCGTCCTTACTTGGAAAATGATTAGCTGCTGCGTCTAAAAGATCACCAAGACCTAGACCATGTGAACCTGAGATTGGGTAAGGCTCTCCAAATCCTAAGGCATAAAAATCGTAAATTAGATCTCTCATTTCTGGGTTATCAATTTTATTTACTGCCAGGACCACCGGTTTTTTGGCACGATAAAGAATTTTCGCTACCTCTTCATCTGCAGAAGTAACTCCCTCTCTGCCATTTGTTAAGAAAATAATTACGTCTGCTTCCCTGATTGCAATTTCTGCTTGTTGACGAATCTGTTCTAAAAACGGTTCGTCTCCAATGTCAATTCCACCAGTATCGATAATATTGAAATCATGACTAAGCCACTCAGCTGAACTATAAATTCGATCTCGAGTAACCCCAGGTATATCTTCAACAATCGAAATCCGCTCACCAACTATTCTATTAAAGATTGTAGACTTCCCAACGTTAGGACGACCCACAATCGCTATTACAGGTTTTACCATTTTTTTCATCCTTCCTAAAATAATAAAAGAGATATCAACAATCATTCAGACAATATATAAGCAAAGTTATGTATCCGTGCAAGAACAGTTGAAATTACAAACATCTCATTTAATTATGGTGTAAATCAGCATTTAGTAAAGAAACCCTTCTACAAACAGAAGGGTCTAACTTTATTATATTATCAAAGTGGACATGTACTAGCAAACAAAATCAGAAGAAACCACTTTAATGTTTCACAATTACGTACAATTCATCAGTAAGAGAATGGGCAATTCCATCCAAAATAGCTTCAAGATTCGTCGTGATCTTTTCCATCTCCTCTTTATCATCACAATGAAAAACCGCCACCCCACATGGGACTTTTTTAGGATTCGTCGTAATGGCAGCAAGGATAAACTTTTCAATATCCATTTTATCTCTCCTCTAATTTTCTCTCTCTCTCTTTTGGCATTCGGATGGCATTTTCTAAAGTCGGAACCTTTTTAATAATTTTCTTTGCCTTTTCAATATCATTTTCTTGAGGAAGAATAAATACCCCCACTCTTCCATCATCTAGGTCTCTTTTCGCCAATGGAACGAGAGCTGGTGTACCAGAATCTCGATACACTCCTAATGCGTTAGATACATCATGTAGAATTGCCTGGCGTTGTCCAAGATTCGCAATTGTCGCTCTTGCGTCAAAATTTTTCGGTTTAAGAATAAACCCCATCCCATAGCTTAGTACTTCCTTTTGTCTTTCTGGTAGTCCAATGTTCATTATATAAATATTGTCCACATACAAGCCTGGACCATCAAAACGAGGTTCAAAGTACTCTACTTCTACAATATCACCAAGCCTGCCTCCAGACATTAGTTTGGTAGAAATGAAAATGGCAATGACCGCTGCAATGACCCCACCCAAAATATTAAAAAGGAGAAATCCAAGCGTACATAGAAAGGAAGTAAAAATAACTAAATAATTTCTACTTTCAAAAGCTATGGCAATGCCTTCAATATACGTCTTTCCTCGTGGAACTAGTTCATAGTTATCCAATTCATTTAATGTATTTCTTTCCATATTTCTCACATCTCTAAATTGTGAGGCAGCCAAAGTTAAAAAGGTGATGGCAGTAAACTCTTCTTCAAGTATAGATGGTATGGCAACAGTACCTAGCCCTGCTGCGATGAACCCTAAAGCTACATGAATGATTTTTCCGTGAAGGTAGGTAGGATACTGTCGATAATCCGTTCGTAGCATATAAATTCTTGTTGCTGTTCCAACAACCACTCCAAATAATATAGGATAAGTGTACTCACTCACGATTGTCTTCCTCTCCCCTTTTCTAGTTGATAAACATGTCCTTCAAACAGGCTAGTTAGCTTTTCAAAACCGCTCCAGGCCAGAATGAGACAAACAGATATGGAAATAACATCCAAAAATTGAAGTGACCCGATTGGGATTTCCATTGAATATACATCCAACACTAGAGAATAAACAAACTCTCCGTGGATGCTCCCAAAAAGAAGCGCAACCACCCTTTTAAAAACCTCATTATGCATCATTATGGTCATATACGTTAATACGACGGCAAACATCCAATTTCTATCAAGGATTAACCAAACAGGATCAAATAGTTCAAATAATTGAAAACTGCCATACGCAAGCATTAGAATAAATGATGTGATCAAAAAGTAGACCAGTGATTTTCCTTTCATTTTCCCAATTTCATAATAGGCTAGGATTAAAAAGAAAATTGAAACAACAGACACTTCTAGCCCAAACAAGTGTATAGATTGAGAAGACAAAATAATCGAAAATAATATGATGACTGTGTACTTCACTCGGTTGGGATTCGTTTTACTCATAAAAAAGGTCGTACAAATCCAAAGCGCCCAAAATGTCCAATAAAAGAATATTCCTTCCATGTCACCCCTCCTATCATCTCCATTATGGCTTTTCAGTATGTACTTTAACCGTAAGATGTATAAACTTTCAAAAATGATTCATGTTAATGGAGAGGAGGTGGGATCATGGGTAAAGATCGTCAACAAAGCAAGTTAAAAGCAAGTGGTCGTGTCGAGTCCGATCGAGACCAAGAGTTGGAGAAAAAAGGGGCAACCAAACTATCCAGCCCAGAAGAGGCTAGAGAGCTAAATAATAATAAAAGATATTAATGAAAAAAGCTCCCTTTTCCGGGAGCTTTATCGATTGCTATATATTTTTGTGTTTATTCCTCGTTCATTAAGCCAATGATGAGTTTTCCCCTCGATTACCAAAGGTGCCTTTTGAAGATCCATAATCGTTCTTGCACCAAGAGCGGTCAGCATAAACCCAATTTCCATCTTGATTTCTTCAATTTCTGAAATACTTGCCTCTATTCCTTCTTCTAAAAGGATTTTGAGCAAATACCCTGCTAACCCTGTTGCGGATGCACCTAAAGACAGTGCCTTAACAACGTCTAAGCTTGACTGTATGCCTCCTGAACCTAATACAGTTAAGTCATGGAAACTGTATTTCACCTCTGCAATGGAAGCAGCTGTAGGAATTCCCCATGAGTTAAAAAACGACAGCAACCGATTTCGTCTTTCATTTTCGATTTTGGCAAAGTTTGTCCCACCAAAACCACCGACATCGACAATAGAAACTCCCACTTGAGTGAGTTTCTTTACTGTTTCACGACTCAGGCCAAAACCAACCTCTTTGACAATGACAGGTACAGGTAATTTTTTTACTATTTCTTCAATGCGTGATAGTGCACCAGTAAAATCCCGATCTCCCTCGGGCATCGTTAGTTCTTGAATTGTATTTAAGTGGATTTGAAGCGCATTTGCTTCTAGCATATCAACCGCTTGAAGCGCCTGATCCACTGATGCTTCACTACCTAAATTTGCGAATATCAATCCATTCGGATTTACTTTTCTAACAATTTTATAAGTGCATATCTCACTAGGGTTCTTTATTGATGACATTTGTGATCCAACTGCCATTGCCACTCTTGTTTCCTTTGCCACAAGGGCTAGCTGTCCATTTATTTCTTCTGTTCGTTCTCCACCACCGCCGGTCATGGCATTGATAAAAAGAGGCGAACTCAAAGAAAGTTCGCCAATCATAGTATCAAGACTCACCTGCTCCGTTGAGGAGTCAGGCAAGCTTTGGTGAATAAACGTAATATCATCAAAACCAGTATCTCTCGATTGCCCTGTAGAGAGAGCAAATTGTATATGGTCCCATTTCCGTTTCGATCTAGTCAATGATCATCACCATTATCTCTTTAAATTCTTCAGTTGATCTCCAATCATTTCACCTAACTGAAAACCTTTTGATTCTTCAGGAAGTTCATAATCCTTCACTTCTTCTTCCTTTTCAGATAGTTCTTTTATACTTAGAGAAAGTCTTTGTTCTTGCTCATTTACTTCAAGAACCTTCACTTTCACTGTTTCATTTTCCTTTAATATTTCATGTGGTGTAGCTATATGCTTATGTGAAATTTGAGAAATATGAACTAACCCTTCTACTCCTGGGAACACTTCAACAAAAGCACCATAAGAAACAAGACGTTTTACTACCCCTTCTAAAGTGGTACCTTTTGCTGCTTTTTCAGAAATATTAGCCCATGGTCCAGGTAATGTTTCTTTAATAGATAAAGAAATACGCTCATTATCACGGTCAACACTAAGCACCTTTACTTGAACCTGCTGTCCCTCTTGAACGACATCCGTTGGCTTAACCACATGCTCATGAGATAACTGAGAAATGTGAACTAATCCATCAATTCCACCAATATCTACAAATGCACCAAAATCAGTAATTCTTTGAACAGTACCTGAAAGAACCTGACCAGGAGCTAATGAATCTAAAATATTTTTCTTTTGTTTTCCTTTTTCAAGCTCAATAACAGCACGATGAGAAAGGATAAGACGATTCTTCTCCTTGTCTAATTCAACAATTTTAAATAGCATCGTTTTACCTTTATAATCAGAGAAATCTTCAACAAAGTGTGCTTCCACTAAAGAAGCAGGTACAAAACCTCTAACTCCAAGATCTACTACAAGTCCGCCTTTTACAACATCTTTAATCTCAGCATCAAAGACTTCACCAGATTCAAACTTTTGCTCAAGCTCTTGCCATGCATTTTCAGCATCTACTTTTCGCTTTGAAAGGATCAGGGCATCTTCTTCTACCTTTAGGACTTCTAATTCAAGCTGGTCACCTTCATTAACCGCATCGCTTGCTTTTTCAATGTGCAGACTTGATAATTCACTAATTGGTATAATTCCATCAAGTTTACTGTTTGGTATTGAGATAATAACCTGTTTTTCCTCCACCTTTGTCACTTGTCCGCTTACTTTGTCACCCACTTGAAAATCCATAACTTCCACTTGATTCATTTCTTCAGACATATGTACTCCTCCTTAATCCATTAACTGCTCCATTTTTATAAAAAGTGATGTTTGCATCACCGTTTGAAACAATGGCTTCTGACCATACTTAGAGAATAATCTAAAAAATCTCTTTAATTAAACTTCTTATAAATGGCCACTTTTGTCAAGCGAGATACTCCCTATTTGTTCGCAATAATCAGTTTTCTGATTTCTTCCATAATGATTTTTGTAGCCTCATCTGCTGATATTTTATTTTTACGATATTCTGAAAAGTCAACTGGCTTACCATAAACCACTTTTAACTTATTAAATGCTTTATATGGGCCAATAACTGCACAAGGGACAATTAGCGCTTCGGATCTTGTTGCAAAGAATCCAGCACCGGCTAACCCTTCTCCTAACTCACCCGTCTTACTTCGAGTTCCCTCTGGGAATAAACCAAGAACACTATCTTCTTTAAGGATAGCGAGCCCTTTCCTAAGTGCTTCACGATCACTCATCCCTCTTTTTACAGGAAATGCATTCAAATAAGGGACGAACTTTCCAAATAAAGGAACTCGAAATAACTCCTCTTTTGCCATAAAATGCACCGGTCGGGGAGTTGTTATTCCTACGACAATTGGATCAAAATTTGAAATATGATTGGAACAAAGTAAAACTGATCCTACTTTAGGAATATTTTCTTGGCCAATTGTCTCTATACGATACAAAGGCTTGTAGATCATGTTTACAACGGATCGTGCAAAAGTATATACCGTCAATAGGATCCTATCCTTTCTTCTGCTAATGCTAAGATTTTCTCAACTACCTCTTGAATCGATAAGGAAGTGGTATCTATCTCTACTGCATCATCCGCTTTTTTTAAAGGTGCTACTTCTCGCTCAGAATCTAATTTATCTCTAGCCGCAATCTCCTGTTTTAGCATTTCTAAGTCAGCTGGAAATCCTTTTTCAAGGTTTTCTTGATATCTTCTTTCCGCTCTTTCCTGAACGCTTGCTAGAAGAAACACTTTGATTTCAGCGTGGGGAAGGACATGTGTACCAATATCTCGACCATCCATAACTACTCCCCCACTCGCACCGAATTGCTGTTGTCTTTTCACCATTTCTTCTCGAATTAATCGGTGTTTTGCCACGATAGAGACTTGATTTGTCACCTCGGCAGATCGAATTTCATTTGTAACTTCTTGGCCGTCAAGAAATACAAGTTGTCCTTTTTCACCTGGCAACAAGTCAATTGTTGTATTTGCTAAAAGCTCATGAAGGGCACTCTCATCGGTAAGCTCACAATTAGACTGTAAAGCTTTATATGTAATTGCACGATACATAGCACCTGTATCAATATAAATATATGAGAGTTTCTCAGCTATTATTTTGGCAACAGTACTTTTTCCTGCAGCAGCAGGACCGTCGATTGCGATAGATATTTTACTCATATGTCCTCCTAGTTGTTTGAACTTCAATATGGTTAGTTTGTGCAATTTGAATCATAAACGAATGATTCCTTATATATTTTAGCATATACTTGTTCGTAGCTTGTTAATAATATTGCAAAAAACAAAAAAAGCAGGAGCGCTCCCTGCTTTTCATTTCCCATTAAAGGTTTCTAGAAAATCCGTAAAATTATTTTTGTTAACACCTTCGTATTTTGTAATAATTTTCAACTCAGGAAAAATGCTTAACTGATGAAAGAAAAACTGTGCACCGATAAGGAAAAGAAACTGAATGACAATGATCTTAACAATAATACGTTCAAACGTCTTCACCATTTCACTTCCTCCCATAATATCAGTACTATTATAGGGAATTTATGACTATTTTATTCAAGTTTCGAGTCCCTTCTTCTTTAGAAGCAACTGGCGGTCAAAGCTAAAACGGAGCAAAAGTTGACGGTCCTGTGGACTCATATCAACAAATTGTAATGATGCCTTCTTACGACTGTCATCTAAAGGAATAAGCCTTACTACTTTACTTCTTACTTGTAAATAATGAATTTCTCCGCTTTGCATAGAAAGTACCACCCATAATTGAAGGGTTTGACCAGCGAGGATTCCATGTTTATCGTTGATAAGGATTGCTGCACCGCCTGCACTTATATCATCTGTAACAGTTGTAAATGGCTTAAACTCTGAATTTGTTGGATGTACTGCTACGTCTGCAGTAGTTTCGACCCTTACATATTGACGCCTTTGAACCTTTACCAAGTGCTCATCACCAGGATAAGAAAGAATAAGCATGGGAATATTCTGCTTCGTTCTACCTAAAACCTCAGATTCAAATAAAAAGACGGAGTTATTGTCCTGAGAAACAAACGAACCTTTTAACTGTGTCCCATCAATTAGAAAGACCGTTCTTTCTGTTGCCATATTAATTGGATAATCGATATAGATTTGATTTTCTTTTTGTTCGACAACCTTACATTTAAATTTATCTAATTTATCTCCATATTTTAACTCAAGCATAATTACAGTGCCTATTTTCAACATACATCACACATCCTGTCAAAACTTGTCACACAAATTATGACATGAACTCATTCATTGACGCAATACGAATCTAAAAAAAAGGAAAAGCAGGCGCTTTTCCTTAGACAACATCCTCATATACTTCCTCGGCATTTTCTAGCTTATCGACCTTTTCTTCGATCCCACTATCTGCGTTAATGAAAATACGGTACGTGTCATCACCTAGTGTTCCCATAAATTCATAACACAGTACTTCTTCGTTCATATCGTTAATAATAATAGATTGTCTATTTTCCATCACCTTAACACTTGGGTTAATTTTCTTTTGTGCGTCTTCCACCGATAGAGTTGGCTTAGGAATATCTCTCACATGGTGAGAACGTAAATAATCATCAGCAGAAAAGCCTAAAATATTTCCATTATCCAATGCTACCTTTACATTAATAGAATCCGGATACACTCTAACATCATTTTCATTTGTAACAAAGGTAAATACTCCAATATTATCGTACTGTGTGCTTTCAAATAGATCTAAATTTTCAAAGCCCGTATCCTTTAAGAATTGAATCGCTTTCGTACTAGCATCATTTAGACTTATTTTTTGCTCTTTTACATCACGAGAGTAGATAAACCAAATTGGATAACCACCTTTTTTCGTGACATCCATATTTGCTTCTTCATTCGTCCCCTTCTTTTGTACAGAAATGCTATAAAAACCCGTACTTGCACCTTTCCCACTTTCCGTAACCTTAACAGTCACATCATTTCCAAAGGCTGCATATTTTTTTGCAATTTGGACGGCCTCTTCTTCTTTTACTTGTTTCCCTTGCAAGTATTTAAACTCATTGTCTTCTTTTTGACTTAAAGACACAAAGTCAGGTCCAAAATCTGTGTCTCCATATCCTTCAACCGTTTTCTCAACGGTCTTAAAGCCATCAATGATTGTATTATCTAAAGGCTCTTCAGTTGATGCTAGAGCCAGTTCAACATCCATCCAGCGTAAGTTATTTTCTAAAACCATATGCTGTACCTTTCGCAATTCACCTTGTATCTCTGCTGACTGCTTATACAGGTCCTGCAATGATTGGTACTCTTTACCCGTTAATGGTTCTTTCTCTAAATCTCTAATTGCAGTACGGTAACTAAAATCACCAATTTTCGCGAGAAACTCCTCCGTCTTGTTGAAAGGTAGAAGCGTTAACGGAAGTTGACCAACATCACTATGAGCATCAGATGTTATTTTCCAAACCTCTGCTAAAGAAGGCGATAATGATTCCCTTGAATTCATAGCTAATGTAGTTCCAATTTTATTATTCAGTAAATCTACCTGATAGCTTAGATCGTGAAACGCTCTTTGATAGTTGTTCTCAGCATTAATGAGTACGGCATTTTTTTCACGATGCTCTTGGTAGCCCCAAAAAGCTGTACCTGCTACCCCGAGCACCAAAACACCTATTAAGATTGTTCTAATCAATTCGACCTCACCCCTATTTACAGAATATATGCTTTCCGATGCGCTTAATTTGTGGTCTAGACCAAATCCATCCACTTGTCGCCGTGTCAGGGTTAAAATAATAGATGGCATTACCAGTCGGATCCCAACCGTTCATGGCGTCCAGAACTGCTTTTTTTGCGCTTTCATTTGGGGTTAACCAAATCTGGCCATCTGCAACGGCAGTAAACGCTCTTGGCTCAAAGATAACACCTGAAACCGTATTAGGAAATGTAGCACTTTGCACCCTGTTTAATATGACAGCCGCCACCGCTACTTGACCAATATAAGGTTCTCCCCTTGCTTCTCCATACACAGCGTTTGCCATTAACTGAATATCATTCTGTGAAAAACCACTTGGTACATTAGCTGCTGTAGGTTTTTTTGGTGGTGTTGCAGCTGTTGCTTTTGGTCCTGCTTGGTTTCCAGCATTTGCTTGTGGTGCAGCATTTCCTTGTGGTGCAGCAGGTTTCTTTGCTGCCGTATTATTATTTTGCGGCTTCTTAGCTGCTGTTGTATTCTGTTTACTTTGTTCAGCTGTTGTATTTTGTTTCGGTTGTTGTGCAGTTGGAGCCTTTGCTTGGTTTTTTGCTGTTGGTTTTTTTGCTGTTGCCGTTCCTTGATTCTTATTCGGCTGCGCCTTATTTGCTTTCGGGTTAGGCTTTTTTTGCTTTGCTAAATCTACTCCACCATAATGAGTAAATTTGTTTCCATTATTTATTTGTTCCTTAACAAATTGTTCATTGTACTTTGTTGCTTTTACTAATTTCTGCTTTGTTGTTGGACCAGCAAGTCCATCGATTGGTAGTCCAAATTCGTACTGAAAGTTTCTTAGAGCCCAATACGTCTTCCATCCAAATACACCGTCAATTTTTCCATTATAATAACCGATGTACTGAAGACGTGATTGAAGTTCAATAACATCTTCACCTACTGCCCCTTGTTGAATCACTTGATTGGTGAAGGCATCAACCTGATCCACCTTTGTTGTAAAGGGGATAATAACTTGTGTTAGAAAGAAGATTGTAGCAACTTTCATTAATAAAATTTTTTTGTTCATCGTTTGCAACCCCCAGATGTAAATCTTATTAACATTAATCCTATTTTTTGTAGAGGTTGGTTTTTTATGCAAAAAGCTACTAGAAACTTCTTAAATAAGAATCGAAAGACAAAATAAAACCCCTCTCAATTTTATAATTGAAGGGGGTTTTGAATGTGTATATCATCATTAGTTGCTTTTATTCCGCTCAAGTGTCTCGCACTCTTCACCTTACGGAGAGCAAGCCACCATAAAAAAATCATAAATGGCAGTATAAAGATCAGCCAGTATTCAAAAGACATTAATATATAATCATAAATACCATGAAAAAATACAGGAAGAAACAGTGAAAAAAGGAGCCATTTCCCTTTTTTCTCTTTTGTAAATTTCCCTTTTCCTAAATAGTAGCCCATTAACACACCAAAAAGCGCATGACTTGAAACAGGTAATAGCGCTCGACCCACAGCGTGCTCGACCCCATTTGCCAACAAATACAATATATTTTCACTTGTTGCGAACCCAAGTGCTACAGAAGTACCATATACAATTCCATCATACGGTTCGTCAAATTCAACATGTTGATAGATTGCATAAAAAAGGATGAACCACTTGAAAAATTCTTCCAAAAACCCTGTCGTAAAGAAGGCATTTAAAAAATCAGAAACAACCAAATGCTCTACATCAATCACATATTGAATAAACATAATTGGAAATACAAGCAGTGCCCCGTATATAAATGTACGTAAAACCACTGAGATTGGTTCTGACCCGTACTCATCCCTTAAGTAGAAATAACTAAGAAGAGCTAAGCCAGGAGCTATCCCAGCAGAAAAAATCCCTAGCATTTGCTATCCTCTTTTCCATTCGTTTCTTCCATCGTATCATGAGTTCTTAAGAAAGAAAATCTATATTTTTGACGTTTCATGTAGACGAAGTAGCTTTCATATAGGTATGATTCTAACAGGATCATTTAACGGGAGGTTCTTATGAAAAATTTACTTGTTATCCACACAGGCGGGACGATATCAATGAGTGAGGATACGGAAACAGGAGCTGTAAAACCGGGCGAAAAAAATCCAATTGTCGATAAAACAAGGGAGCTTTTGTCGGTTGCGAATTTAATCATTGAGGAGCCTTTCCAGCTGCCCTCACCCCATATAACGGCAAAAGAAATGCTGCAGTTAAGAACAATTATTGAATCTTATATAAAGGAAGATAAAATTAACGGAGTTGTGATTACACATGGCACTGATACATTAGAGGAAACTGCTTATTTCTTAGATTTAACGATACGGACAAGCATACCGATTGTTTTGACAGGGGCAATGAGGTCAAGTAACGAAGTTGGTTCAGACGGTCTATATAATTTACTTTCAGCATTAAAAGTAGCAAATAGTGAAGAAGCAGTTGGAAATGGAGTTCTAGTGGTGTTAAACGACGAAATACACACGGCAGTAAATGTAACAAAGACTCATACAAGCAATGTATCTACCTTTCAAAGCCCGCAGTATGGACCCATTGGGACTGTGACAAAAAGAGGAGTTTTCTTTCACCACTCACCAAAGAAAAGAGAAGTGTATCATGTGGAGAACATTTCTAAACGTGTGGTACTAATTAAAGCTCATGCCGGAATGGATTCTTCCCTCCTTTATGCGATAAACGATTTACATTTTGACGGTGTTGTCATTGAGGCGTTAGGACAAGGAAATCTTCCACCTGCAACTATTCATGGTATTAAGCTTTTGCTCGAAAATAAAATACCGGTTGTATTTGTTTCAAGATGCTTTAATGGACTAGCGGAAGATGTTTATAGCTATGAAGGCGGTGGAAAGCAATTTAAGGATTTGGGCGTCATTTTCTCTAAAGGTCTTAATGGGCAAAAGGCTAGAATTAAATTGATGATTACTTTAGAAACGACTACCGATATAAAAAAACTAGATCACATGTTTCAATAAGAAATACCGGGCAAACATTTGCCCGGTATTTCTTACGATTCTTTATTAGCTATTGATTGAGCTATTTGCTCTCCATGGAAGCGGCCGTTTTCAATAAAAATTTCATTCGCATTGTTTCCAGCCGCTAATACACCTGCAATATAAATGCCGTTAATATTGCTTTCCATCGTTTCTCCATTATACCTTGGCCTTCCAGTGTCACGATCAATTTCTATTCCCATTTGAGCAAGAAAGCTATGATCTGGATGATAACCAGTCATAGCAAACACAAAGTCGTTTTTTATGCTATACACTTTGCCATGTTTGTGATAAGTTACTTTTTCAGATTCAATTTCCTTTAACTCTGCTTCAAATTCCATCTTTACGACACCATTTCGAACGAGTGAATCAAATTCAGGAAGAATCCATGGTTTAATAGAAGGAGAATAATCTTTCCCACGATAAATAACGGTTACTCTTGCACCTGCTTTTACAAGCTCGATCGTAGCGTCAACGCTTGAGTTCTTTCCTCCAACGACAACAATATCTTGATCAAAATAAGGGTGGGCTTCTTTGAAATAATGAGAAACTTTAGGTAAATCCTCACCTGGAATTCCCATCAAATTTGGATGATCATAATAACCAGTTGCTACAATCACATATTTTGCAGCGTACTCCTTTTTATCGGTGCTAACGATAAACATATTATCTTCTTTTATCACTCTTGTTACTTTTTCAAACGGATACACCCGTAAACCTTTCCTTTTTACTACTTCCCGATAATATACTAATGCTTGATTTCTTCTTGGTTTGTATTCTTCTGTTAAAAAAGGAACATCTCCAATTTCTAACTTCTCACTCGTACTAAAAAATGTTTGGTGTGTAGGATAATGATAAATCGCATTCACTATATTTCCTTTTTCAATAATTAGCGGATTTTTCCCAATTTTTTTCAATGCGATTGCCGCTGATAAGCCACACGGTCCTCCACCAATAATAATTGCATCTTCTATTTGCATCGCTCTCTCTCCTAAACAAAAAAATCTCCATCATTTTATGATAGGAGATTTTTTATTTCTTTTCAAATATAAATCATTAAATCCAACCTCTAAATCTTGATGCTTCAGCCATTTTCCTTACACCAACCATATATGCTGCTAAGCGCATATCTACGCGTCTAGTTTGTGCAGTATCATATATATTATTAAAAGATTTACACATAACCTTTTCTAACTTTTCTTCTACTTCTTCTTCCGTCCAGTAATACCCTTGATTATTTTGGACCCACTCAAAATAAGACACGGTAACTCCACCCGCAGAAGCAAGCACATCAGGTACAAGTAAAATCCCTCTGTCCGTTAAGATCTTAGTCGCTTCGAGTGTCGTTGGACCATTTGCCGCTTCAACAACTATCTTCGCGCGAATATTATGAGCGTTTTCTTCTGTGATCTGATTCTCAATGGCTGCAGGAACCAAGATGTCACAGTCTAATTCAAGCAACTCTTTATTCGTAATCGTATTATTAAATAGCTTTGTAACTGTTCCAAAGCTATCACGTCTGTCCAATAAATAATCTATATCCAATCCATTTGGATCATGTAATGCTCCATACGCATCGGAGATACCCACTACTTTTGCACCTGCATCATGCATAAACTTTGACAGATAGCTACCTGCGTTTCCAAATCCTTGAACAACCACACGTGCACCTTCAATATTAATACCCTTTTTCGCAGCAGCTTCTCTTATACAAATAGTTACACCTTTTGCTGTTGCCGATTCCCTACCATGTGAACCACCTAGTACGAGTGGTTTTCCAGTAATAAAACCTGGAGAATTAAATTCATCTATTCGACTATATTCATCCATCATCCAAGCCATAATTTGTGAATTTGTAAACACATCTGGCGCCGGTATATCTTTTGTTGGTCCAACAATCTGACTAATCGCTCTAACGTAGCCTCGACTTAAGCGTTCTAGTTCACGAAATGACATATCACGAGGGTCACACACAATGCCCCCCTTACCTCCGCCATATGGTAAGTCAACGATTCCACATTTTAAACTCATCCAAATAGAAAGTGCCTTTACTTCCTTTTCTGTTACACCTGGATGGAAACGAATTCCTCCTTTTGTTGGCCCAACAGCATCATTGTGTTGTGCACGATACCCTGTAAATATCTTTACTGACCCATCGTCCATCCTTACTGGGATTTTTACTGTTAACATTCTCATTGGTTCTTTTAATAGTTCATATACTTCTTCAGGGTAGCCAAGCTTTTCTAATGCACTGTGAATAACGGTTTGAGTCGATCTTAGCACATCAAGCTTTTCTTCATGGTTTATGTTTGTAGTCCCTTTTTCGGCCACTATTTTACCCTCCTAAAATCACTAACAATGTTGTCCCATTCATGACATAGTATACACTTTTAGGTAATTTATGCAATAATAAATGAAAATTTTTTGACATTTTTAATATATTTTTTGAAAACGCTACCATCGTTGTTATTTAGGGAATTTTCTGTATTTTTTCACTTCCCTTATCAGCCTTAAATGGGGTTTTCCACCTTCTGTTTAAATACTATTTACTAGTGTCTGTTTTTCATCTCAAGATATTCTTTTAGAAAAAAAACGGCAGAGACAGACCATTACTTAAAGTAATGGACAATAGTCTCAACCGCTTTCTGATCAATCACTGTTTTCCCATACTCCTTTATGCGATGGATACTTTCAAGAGTAGGGTTTGAGTATTCAGATAGAACAACTGCCACTAACGTGAAGTTACAGTCCTCTACATTTTCTATACAAAAATAATACCTGTCATCCATTACATATAAGCTTCCCCCAGTAAAGCCGAGTACATTAAGCTGATGAGACACTTGAATTACATACTCAATATTGGTAAATTCATAAATCAGGTCCTGCTTTTCCTTTACACTTACCTGTAAATCATAAAAAGAATCCACTAAAGAGGTATCTTCTTCTTCCTCATCCATCGTGACAATCATGACCATACCCTGAGTATGCATCGTAAAGATTTCTACCGCAACCGTTCCTTGTATATCCACATCAAATTGTTCACTAGCTTCTTCAAGCATTTCATGGAACAATTGATGCCACTTTAAAGAATCTTTCCAAATATCCTCTTTTGTTAAACCTCTTTCAGATAAATCATCAATAGTTAAAAATATTTTAATTTTATTATATGTTAATCGTTCTAAGCGCATTATAAAGCCCCCTGCTGTGAACAACTGTTTGTTTAGTTTATGACATTCTTGCAGGAAGGTGAATTGTCTAATCGATATTCCTTCTTACATTCTAGTTTTTAACCAACTATCCCACTTATTACGCGAGGTACCTATAATGTGTTCCTGATATTTGACGTTTTCTTTTTCAGAAATGGTATCAAATGCAAACCCACCTAATCCAATATGTATGTCTTCGTAGTTCTTTATCAATTTCTCTGTGAGTTGTAGCGTTCCTCTAACATTTTCCTTCATTGTGCAAGAAAAGAAGATAAATTTTGGTTTTACAATCTTAATAACCTCATCGATATCTTTCTCTGCTATACTTGCTCCCAAATAAATCACCTCAAATCCTTTACGTCTTAAAAATAACGTAAAGATGAGTAGGCCAAGTTCATGCCACTCACCTGGCCCACACACTGCAATGGCCTTTGGCATCATCGGATTATGCGGAAAGGAGTGCAAGATCATACCAATTCTTGATCGGAGAATAGATGAAGCAAAGTGTTCATGTGCGGTGGTAATCTTAGAATTTTCCCATAAGTCACCAATTTTCACCAGCAATGTGCCCAAAATATCTACCATTACCTTATCTACTGTAAACAAACTAAATGCTTGATTAATGATATCGTGTGCAGTCTTTTCGTCAAAGGCAAGTAGTGATTGAAGTAACTTGTCCGCCATGGCATTTGATTGGTCTCCACCTATTTGAACATGTAGAATACCTTCTTTTTCTTCAACCTCATTATTTTCAAGTAAAGTAACAGCTTGACTAATGGTAAACCCTTTAGACACTTTGTCTTGGAGCCATCTTAATATCCTTACATGTTCTTCTGTGTATAGACGGTGTCCCGATTCGTTTCTTTTTGGCGCTACCATCTGATAGCGCCTTTCCCAAGCACGTAGCGTTCCTGCTTGAATTCCTAACATTTTTGAGACCGCTTTTATATTATATTTTCCTTCTTCTGTCACCATTGTCTTTCCTCCGTATAACTCGTAACTTACTCACATTATACAGTTCATATAAAATATGTGTAAACTTTGTATAGGCTAACATCAGTCTGTGTCTTTATTGAAAATAAAAATAAAATGCGTTTCAGCTCTTGCTCCTAATCTTAGGGGCACAGCTGTCGTCCCATAGCCATTACTTACAAAAAGAGAGGTATTTGTTAATTTTCGGAATCCCCCTAACTCATATGGTCCGAACCCAAATATTCTAATTTGACCTCCATGTGTATGACCACTCAACACTAACGAGATCCGATCTTTCACCTGTATTTTTTCCGTGATTCTGGGATTATGGCTGACGAGTATCCGAAACCCCTCCTCTTTAGCATCCTGAAGTGCTAAGTCTAACCGGTCTCTCTTTAATTGAAGGTCATCAACTCCAAGAAGGACCATCACTTCCCCTGCTTCTGATTCAAAGGAAACCGCTGTATTATCTAATATCTTCACTCCGTTATCAAGAAGCAAAGCATCTAGCTCATGATAGTCAACCTCATAATCATTATTTCCCCAAACAAAATACAATGGTCCCAACTGTTTGAGAAGGGCAAGATTTTGTCTTACCTTCCGGAAATCGACTCCTTTTTCAAGCAGGTCACCACCAATGATTACTAGGTCTACCTGTCCTTTTGATTTCACATCCTGTATTATTTTGTCAGAGATCATGCGCTTATGAATGTCTGATATAAAAAAAAGCTTTAGTTCACCAAAGCTCTTAGGAAACTCTGAAAAAGTAAAATGATGGGTTTGAACTTTATTTCGAAATGCCTCTTTGTACATAAAAATAAGGAGAGAGACAGCTACAAACACTAACGCATAAAATAGGAACTCCATATATCCTCCACTTTATATTATTCTTTACTTTCACGAAGAAGCTCGTAATCTAATGAAATCATACCATAAAGCAATGAGAAACAAAAAAAAGCAACAGCTGGCCATAGAGAGACCATTGATAAAAAATAAAAACTTAAACACACAAAAAAAAGCAAGAGACATTCAAGCTTTAACAACCTCCCCCGCCACCTGCTAACAACCAACATTTCAATAACGTTCTTAATTAAATCAGCATTTATTAAAAATCCAATAAAAAACGCTAAAATAGAAGCAATAAAAGGAACAGGACTCAATACAACCTCTACAATAATATCAGATAAAGTATTTGGAAAATGGATAGGTATCCATACGATAAATAATAATCCACATATATATCCGAACAAAAGTTTCATGAGTTTTTTCACAAACATAAAAATCCCTCCCATAAACAATGTATGAGAGGAATCAAACTTGTTACACATTTATCTTACAATTAGTCTTCATATATGTTTAGAATACGAAATCCAAAATCCTCTAGCTTTTTCACAAACTTGTCAATGTTATTATTTTTTTCAACTTTCAAGACAATTCGTCGAACCAATTTATCCGTTTCATCAAAAGTTACTAATGAAATAATTTGCTCATGAAATTGATGAGCAATTTCTGCTAATTTTGCAATCCTGCCCTCTGTTTCCACAGAGGTAAATGCAATACGAATTCCTGAGCGATGAACGCCAAACGCTGAACCGAATTGCTCTAAACAATCAGAACGAGTGACAACCCCTAAAAACTTTCGATTTTCATCAACTACCGCCACTAAGGGGTAATCCTTTAAATCCAACAATATATTCTCAAAGATTTCATTTCCTTCCAAAAAGCGATCTTGATGTGTTGCAATTTGAGAGACGGTTGTATTTGTTAAATAATCATCTTTTGTTTGCTGGCTTTTAAAGTAATTTTCATAAATGCTGTATCTTGTAACCGTTCCTACATAAGTGTGTCCATCTAACACGGGCAACCCATCAATTTGTTCTTCCTCAAGCTTAGTAAGCGCACTCAGCAGAGAGTCTTGATGAGAAACAACATGACAATGATGCTTTGGTATCATAATACTTTTTACGAACATGTCAATCACCTCAGGAAAGAGTAAATGGCTTCCATAATTTATTCGACAATAAGGTCAAAGAATCCTTTTTTTTCAACCCCTACTTACTTTCATGATAAAGATTTATGTCAAAATTTTTCTTCATCATTTCAAATACTTTGTGACGATTTTTCCACTCATCTTCTTTTTTCCAAAGGTCTTTACTTTTATCAATGATTTCACATCGAAGTGCATGGTATTCCTTTTCGGCTTTCTCACGCTTTTCTCGAAGTAAATTCATAAATCCATATAATCCTACAATGATGACTAGCATATAGAGGTTACTTGATTGATCAACAAAAACTGAAAACATGGCTGCAAAAGAATATGAGTAAGGTGTTAATACCACTTTATAAAGATAGTAAAAATAAATAAAACAGAGAAAAATGGTCGTCCACATCACAAGTAAATGACGAAGCTTCAATTTATCAAACTTTCTTTTTTTATCTATCACTTTCTGTAACATTTGCCTGGTAGCCTGATCCGTTCGATTGTCCAATAATAAAATTTCAGATTCCATTATTTCTACCCTCCCTTATCAAATAAATATGAACTTGTCCGATGTTTTATGATGATTACAAAAAAAGAGCTCAGCCATTTATATGGCAAAGCCCCATTACTTACTTAGCGGTATGGTTAAGGTTTGTCCTACTGTTATTTCGTTTGTTGACAATGAATTTGCTTTCTTAATAATATCAATACCAGACTGTGATTTATAATACTTCATAGCGATTCTAAATACAGTTTCTCCTGGCTGAACCTTATGGTAAACAACGGTTTGATCCACTGGCTCTACTTTTGTAGTTGAGTTAGTTGTGCTTTCAGGAGTTGTTGTTGTTCCTTGAGCAGTTTCGCTGCTATTAGCTTGGTCAGCATTTACTGATTCTTCAACTGTATCTCCTTCTGCTTCCACATTCTCGTCGGTCACGACTTCTTCCGTTTCCGTTTTTTCTTCCTCCTCTACCGCTACCTCCTCTTCTGCATCTGTATAATATACAGCCTCTGCTCCCTTACTTTCTTCAACCGTCGTACTTACTGATGATTTTTGAGAATCGTTATATGTGTAAATACTAAAAATTACGATTGGTAATAAGATAAAAAACATACCTAGCAAGCGTATGAGAGGATACTTTACTTTTATCTTTGTCTTTTTTTTCAATTGTTTTTGTTTATGAACTCTACTCCTTGGTGGAAGCTTATCATTTGAAAGGGTAGCCTTTCCGTCTTGTGACGACTCTACTTTAAGATCAACATCCTTCATCCTTTTACGAAGTTTTTCTGCTTGATCTCTAATAGGCTCTTCTTTATTCATTTCTTTCACTTTCCTCTCTTATCCTCTCTTTTCTTTTGATAATAAATCCCAATAACGCATCAATGACAAAATGCATCGCAATAGTCACTAGGAGATTTCCAGTCCACTCGTATATAACTCCAATAAAGAAGCTGAGCAGAGTGATATTTAAAAAGAGAAACCAATTAAATAGATAGCGATAATGGATAACAGCAAAAATAACGCTAGATACAATTAGTCCAAAATGAGTTTGTATAATCCCTCGAAAAAGAATCTCTTCACTTGTGGCAACAATCACTGAAATAAAGAGAATTTCCCATCCTTTTCTCTTTGAAAACAACTTCTCATTTAACCCTCCATCATCATAATAAGAGGAGGGAAGGAATTTCATAAACATTGCATCAATACATACGATAAGTAATCCTGCAGGAATCCCTACCCACCAGATAAAAGGGTCGTTCCAGTCAAAGAGATCTAGAAAGGGCTTTAGACTGTCAAATAAAAAATACCCCATAACTATGGAAAGGACCCCAAGTATGACTTGTGTCATGTATAGATGTTTTAACAATTCCTTGTCTGATAACTCATCAATCAACTCTTCATATTTATTATTCATAACTAGTCCCACTCTTCGTAAGCAAGCCCTTCAAATAATCCTTCCACTGAAAAGGCCAATTCTCTACTACTTCTGAACACTTGATTTTGTAGTGATCGTAAACTATTCCACACACAGAACAACAATCGTCAATGGTCACGTGGGTGATTTCTCCAAAATAAGAAAGAACTTTCTTGCGCTTACACTCTTTCGACTGAATCCAGTTCAACATCTCCACTATCTTTTTCCTTTTATGCTTTTTTCTATTGTCAACATATTCTATAAACCGTTCTTCCTCTAACTTTAAATCCATACTGTTAGATAGACTACGGAGAAAATCCTTTGTTAATCTCCAGGAAGTATCCGAAAATCCTCCAATATGTCGAATGGTTTCCTCCATTTCTTCCCACTCATCAAGCAGTTGGTCTCCAAAATGTTGAAACAGCCAACGAATTTGATATTCTGTAGGAAGCTCTCCTTCTGCTAATTGGTATGGAAGTTGCTCATCATAAGGAGAATACAAAAGAATGGATATGCTATTCTCCCCATCCCTTCCCGCTCTCCCAATCTCCTGTAAGTAAGACTCTAGCTGTAAGGGCATATGGAAATGGATGACAAACCGAACATTTTCTTTATTGATTCCCATTCCGAAGGCGCTAGTGGCACAAATTACATCAAGCTGCCCTTTAATAAATTGCTGCTGAATAAGTATTCTACTTTCCTGGTCAAGCCCACCGTGATACGCCATTGATCTTGGAACGCCACTATCTCTTAGCATAACAGCTACTTCTTCGGCTAATTTTTTACTAGAAAAATAGATAATCCCAGGACCTTGTAAAAAAGATACCCACTCCAACAGCCTTTCAAGTTTTTCCCTTGCATCATGCACAAAGTCTACGACCATTTTAATATTAGGACGGTCAACAGAGGAAACAAACTCCTCCCACTCCTCTAGCTTTAAAGTTCTTACAATATCGGACCGAACCTCCTGATCTGCTGTGGCAGTCAAAGCAATCGTTTGAGGACTTCCAAGAGCTTCACGAATGTCACCTAACTTTAAATAATCAGGTCTAAAATCATAACCCCACTGCGATATACAATGTGCCTCATCTACCACAAATAGGCTGATTACTAACTTATTTAGTTGTGAAACAACAAATTCATTCATTAGCATTTCAGGTGAGATATAAATAAACTTATACGTATGCAAACGACCAAATACACTACCTCTCTCCTCACGTTCTAGAAAAGAATTGATCGCTACCACTCGTTTTTCACCACGTGCCATCATCTGTTCAACTTGGTCCTGCATCAATGAAAGCAACGGGGTAACCACTATCACAACACCTTCCATAAGATAAGCGGGTAGTTGATAACAAAGTGACTTACCAGTTCCAGTTGGAAGCATTGCAAGGACATTCTTTCCTTGTAATAATTCTTCAATAATCTCTTTTTGACCTATTTTAAATTGATCGTATCCAAAATGTGTTTTTAATTCATTCTCTAACATCATAGTAGGTCACCAAATTTCGCAATCACTAATCGAATTTGGAAATAATCTACATCTATTATTTCTCGTATTTTCCTCAACTGCTTTGACGATGCTTTTTGAATCGCCTCTTTTATCCTTTCCTGAAGTGGCTCTTCAACAAATCGGTCAATATTAAACCCATTAACGAAAAGGGCAATCTCAACTATATGATCTTGAATCGTACTTTCTTTTAGTTTTCTTATTCGGCCAATCTCTACAATTCCTTTTCCTCTCTGTATTAATTCGAATGTTTTTTTTGCAGAAACTGTTAGTTGATGAAGCTTATCTGTAACTGCCATTCTAGCTAATAACGGAAAGGCTGTAGGGGTTTCCTCGATTGACCTCATTAAATAATGAAGCAAGGCTTGAAATTGAAATCGATAGCTGTTCTCTTCAATCCCAAGCATTTCTATCGTTTGCATTTCCGTTAACCCTATTGATTGAAATCCCGAAAATCTTGCAACTAATACGCTTGGGTCAACCTCTAGCTCTGAAGACTCCAATAATGACTGTAATTCCTTAAGCAACTGATGAGGAAAGTCTTTGCTGTTTCCTACCGATGTTGCAAATAAATGCTTAATCCAATTTTGAGTATCTTTATTTTTCTGAACTGGTATATAGCTTGTTTGTTTATTAACTTGATTAGAGCATACTTGGACGAGCAAAGATAATCTTTCCCAAAACTGCATGCAATTGTGATATTTTCCTCCTTGCAAATTTTTCAAGAATGGATACATTGAATACAATTTATTGATCAAAAGTTGTCCACTTTCGCTAACGACAATCTGCTGATCGCTAGAAATATACATAAGTTCATGTTTTATTAATTTGCTTATAATGCTGTCATATTGTTCTCTTGTTAAATGATGCGCTGTATGAAAAAAGGAATCTAATTGAAAAAGATGTGAGTCCTGTATGGTTTGAGATGATTTTTTACCATTTAATAAATGAAACACGCTTGAGCTGCTTCTTTCTCTACCCAGTTTTGATAAACAATAGAGAACGACCTGTTCAAGAATATTTATCAATTCACTTCACCTTCGCTACGTAGGTTTTTTTGTATTTTTATGTCTATTATTGTAGCATGAAATGAGTCGCATTTAATGAATAAAAAATGCCATAAATGGTCAAACCCTTATATGATAAGCATTCTCAATACTTTTTCTATTGAAATGTTGACCATTCAGTTTTACAATAAGATATGAGGGATGCATTCCTAATGCATTTGGGAATGATAAAATATACTTGTTTAATTTTTGGGAGGTATTTTACATGGCAAAATACACAATTGTAGACAAAGAAACTTGCATTGCATGTGGTGCTTGCGGAGCAGCTGCACCTGACATTTACGATTACGATGATGAAGGCATTGCATTTGTTACTCTTGACGATAACCAAGGTATCGTTGAAATTCCAGACGTACTATTAGACGATATGATGGATGCGTTCGAAGGCTGCCCAACAGATTCTATTAAAGTAGCTGATGAAGCATTTGATGGAGACGCTCTTAAATTCGAATAGTAAATAAGTAAAAGCAACGGCTTTGCCGTTGCTTTTTTATGACTATGCTGCTCTGCTTTGCACTTTTTGTTTGTTCATCCATGTTCCCATTCTTGCAAACAGAAGCATAAAAATAACTGATATTAATATACCCTTAACGAGGTTAAAAGGAAGTATGGCCGTAACAATCATTTGCCTTGTTTCTTCGCCAGACATAGCAGGCGTATTTAAAAAGAATGTATAAGCAGGCAAAATAATGTAATAGTTAAGCACACTCATAAGAACTGCCATAGATATGGTACCTACTACTAAGCCAAATGTCATACCTTTTGAAGATTTCACTTTTTGATAAATATAGTATGTTGGCAAAATAAACAGAATACCAGCAACAAAATTTGCAACATGGCCAACAGGAACTCCAGTTGCACTTCCTGTTAAAAAGTAATCAAGTACATTCTTTAGAAGCTCAATCAATATTCCAGCAACTGGTCCGAGTATTAGAGCACCAATCAAAGCTGGCACATCACTAAAATCCACCATTAAAAACTGTGGAAAAGGTGGAAGCGGAAAATTAAGAAGCATTAATACATATGAGATGCTACTTAACATTCCAATCATTACAAGTGTTCTTACGTTGAATCTTTTCATTTCCCTCTCTCCTTTTTTAGGATCCATCTCACCTAAAGAAGAAAGGTTCAGCATCACGTACCTCATTAACAAATAAACCTCAAGCGAGTCGCTTGAGGGAGATGTTTTAGAGGTCACGCTTAATAAACGTTCAAAACTCTCATTTTTAAACGTCTGCAGAACCTCCATCTTCTCCCATCCAGACTATACTGTCGGCTTTGGAATCTCACCAAATCCTGCCCAAAAATCAGGCTCGCGGGCTTAGAGTTTACACTCATTACCGCCGGTCGGGAATTACACCCTGCCCCGAAGATAGACCAATATTATATTTTCTACATAATTATAGCTGAATTCTTACTTTTTGTGAAGAAGTTTGCATTCTGAATGAATTATTTTTTGTCCTTCTAATGTATTTGTGTTAAATTATTAAAGTATATGTACATACGATATTGATTAATTTAAAAGGAGATAATCATGGAAAAAGTTCTTATTTTTGGTCATAAAAATCCTGATACAGACACAATTTGCTCAGCAATCGCTTATGCTGAATTAAAAAAAGCTCTTGGTATGGATGTGGAAGCGGTTCGATTAGGGGAAGTAAGTGGAGAAACACAATTTGCCCTTGATACGTTCAAAGCAGAAGCTCCTAGACTCGTTGAAACAGTTGCTGGTGAAGTAAACAGCGTTATCCTAGTTGACCACAACGAAAGGCAACAAAGTGTAAGTGATATTGAACAAGTTCGTGTTCTAGAAGTAATTGACCATCACCGTATTGCAAATTTCGAAACGAGCGATCCGCTTTACTACCGCTGTGAGCCAGTTGGTTGTACGGCAACTATTCTTAATAAGCTTTATAAAGAAAATAATGTTCAAATTCGTCCAGAGATTGCTGGTCTTATGCTTTCTGCAATTATCTCTGATTCATTATTATTCAAGTCTCCTACATGTACGGCTGAGGATGTAGCTGCAGCAAAAGAATTAGCTGAACTTGCTGGTGTTGATGCAGAGAGCTATGGATTGGACATGCTTAAGGCTGGCGCAGATTTAAGCGACAAATCCATTCAGCAGCTTGTATCCCTTGACGCAAAAGAATTCCAAATGGGAGCAAGTAAAGTAGAAATTGCCCAAGTGAATGCAGTAGATATTAACGATGTATACTCAAGACAAACTGAACTAGAAGAAACGTTATCAAACATCATTTCAGAAAAAGGTCTAGACCTTTTCTTATTTGTTGTAACAGATATCTTAACAAATGATTCAACAGCTCTTGCATTAGGAAATGCACGATCAGCCGTTGAAGAAGCATACGGTGTAACATTAGAAAATAACAAAGCCTTGTTAAAAGGTGTTGTATCACGTAAAAAACAAATCGTACCCGTTCTTACAGATCTATTCAATTCAAAAATGTAGGATGATTAGCGCAAACTTTAGAAGTTTGCGCTTTTTGTTAAAAAATATAACAAAATCGTGACTTTAAATCATTAAAGCGTTTACATCGCTCGATCTGAATGCTTGAGTCCATTGACAGATAAATGTTCGTTTTGTAAAATAATCAGAAAATTGATAATTGGGTAGGTGTTTTGAATGTTTCAAATTCTAGTAGCCGATGCAATAAATGAGGAAGGACTATCTCCCTTATTAGATTTTAATGAAGGAACTTTAATTCAGAAAAAAATTAATGATCCAGAAGTAGATTTAGAAAAAATTGATGCGCTTCTAGTTCGAAGTGCAACAACTGTTACAGAAGAACTGCTCAAAAAAATGCCTCAATTAAAAATTATTGCACGTGCTGGTGTTGGTGTCGACAACATCGACGTGAATGCTGCTACGAAACGAGGAATCATCGTCGTCAATGCTCCAGATGGAAATACCATTTCTACAGCTGAGCATACTTTTGCCATGATGGCCTCCTTAATGAGAAATATTCCACAAGCCCATCAATCGGTTAAAAATCTTGAGTGGAAACGAAATGCATTTATCGGAACTGAACTATATGGAAAAACTCTTGGTATCGTTGGTATGGGTCGAATTGGTTCTGAATTAGCTAAAAGAGCAAAAGTGTTCGGAATGAATGTAAAAGTTTACGATCCTTTCTTAACCAAAGAACGTGCTATAAAGCAAGGTGTTTCTCACGGTAGTTTGGATGAAGTATTGGCAGAAGCAGATATTATTACTGTTCACACTCCATTAACACCAGAAACTAAAGGACTTATTAACGAAGAAACATTAAGTAAAACGAAAAAAGGTGTATACTTCCTTAATTGTGCACGTGGGGGAATTATCGATGAACAAGCTTTGGCGAAGTTCGTTGGCAATGGTCATGTAGCAGGAGCTGCAATCGATGTATTTGAAGTAGAACCGCCTGGAGAACATCCATTGTTTAAGTTTGATAATGTGATCGTCACACCGCATCTAGGTGCGTCTACAAAGGAAGCTCAGCTTAATGTTGCTACACAGGTGGCTAAAGAAGTTCGTATGTATTTTGAAGGCAAACCGGTGTTAAACTCTATTAACCTACCAGCAATGTCTAAAGATATTTTTGAAAAGATAAAACCTTTCCACCAGTTATCTAAGCAAATAGGAACTATTTTGTCACAGTGCATGAAACAAGGAGTAAACGAAATCTCTATTACTTACTCTGGCACAGTAACTGACCTTGAAACATCTTACTTAACAAAAGCGGTCCTTTCTGGATTCTTTAAAAATAGAATAGACGTGAACGTCAATGAAGTAAATGCGTTACTAGCTGCCAAAGAAAGAGGAATTACCGTTGGTGAGAAAATATCAACGAATACTTATGGATATGCAAATAGCATCACTGTCACAGCTAAAACAGAAAACCATCAGTTTACGGTAAGAGGTACTTTCATTGACCATTATGGACCAAGAATTGTGTACTTAAATGACTTTGTTATCGACTTCCTACCTGAAGGCAATATGCTTTATATTCAGCATATGGACCGCCCAGGTGTCGTTGGTAGAGTGGGTAAAATCCTAGGTGATCAAGAGGTAAATATTGCAACCATGCAAGTCGGTAGAAAGCAAGCTGGGGGAGAAGCGATCATGGTTCTATCATTTGATAAGCCATTAAACGATCACCAGATCGCTACTCTAGCAGCGGTTGATGATATCGTATCGATTAATCGAATCAATCTATAAAAAAAGATCGGAGGTATATTCCTCCGATCTTTTTCTTATCCTAGTGGATGTATTTTACGTTCTCCTTTTGAGAACGTCATGATTTCTTTATATCCAACCTCTTTTGCAAGCACCAACGCCTGATCATAATCAGCACCAACATGCTCTGGAAAATGAGCATCAGATGACAATACGATTGGTATCTTTTTATCGAAACACATCTGCAATAATCGTTTGTCAGGATACAATTGACCAATGGGCTTACGTAAACCCGCTGTGCTAATTTCTACACAAGTTTTCGAATTCGCTAGTGCTGTTGTAGCCTTATCATATTGCTCTAGTAAAAACTCTTCTTCCTTCGGTATGTATTTAAAGATTTTTACTAAGTCCAAATGACCCACAATATCAAATAGATTTGACTCCGCTAATGTAACGACCTGTTGAAAGTAATTTCGATAGACTTCATGCAGATCACGCTTTTCCCATTCATGAATATATTCCTTTAAATCAATTCCAAAGTCATCTACCCAATGAATCGAACCAATTACATAATCGAAATCATAGCTTTTAATAAAAGCTTCCATTTCCGCATGTTTTCCAGGAGTGTAGTCCATTTCGATTGACATTTTTACATCAATCTCATGACTCCATGCCTCATGAAATAAATTCACATAGTCTTTCATATCATAGTATCTACGTTCATTTACCCATGGATTTTGAAGAATATCTGCTGTTTGATAGAAATGATACGCATGCTCAGAAATACCAAATTGGGCGATTCCCTTTGCCTTCGCCTCATCTGTAAATTTCTTTAAATAATCTAACGTTAATGTCCCTGTTTCCAAATGATTATGATAATCTGTTAACATCCAACCAGCCTCTTTTTGAATTTTCTTTCTATTATATACCGATTCAGTAACTGTCGCAATGACAATTCATATTATTCTAATTGCAATACTTGTCTTGGTACGATCATATCATTTTGTAATTGATTTACCTGTTTTAGCTGCTGGACTGACTTACCTGTTTTATGAGCAATGTCTTCAAGTGTATCGCCCTCTTGGACAACATATTTATTTGTATACGATTCGTCGATTGTTAGCGTTTGATTGACAACAATCGTATCGCTAGTAAGATGATTGGCAGACTTAATGGCATTTACATTAATATTGTATTTTTGAGCTATTGACGAAAGAGTTTCTCCGGTTTGTACGGTATGTGTAATGCTTGATTCAACTTTTTCCGCGGATAATACAACGCTTTCCTGCTCATCAATTTCATTATAAGTTTTTCCATGTCCTTCATATAGTCTAGTTTTGGCAACTGTCTCTAGTACACTAGAGTCTTCTTCCCTTTTTTGTACCGCTACTTCTTGTCCCACTTTTACCTCACCTAATGCTAACACTGGATTAACAGCATTTCTTTTATCAACCGTCCATTCGTTCAGATGAACTTCAAAGTGCAAGTGGACACCTGATGAGTCACCGGTGCTGCCCATTTCACCAAGCTGCTGACCTGCTGTTACCGGATCTCCAGCGTTCACAAACCTTGATTTTAAATGTGCATAAACCGTTTCAATATTATTTTGATGTTTAACAAATATAACATGTCCATATGAACCCGAATAGTAAGATTTAGTAACGACTCCGCCATCAACAGAGTAAATGGGTGTACCTAGAGAAGATGCTATGTCGATTCCTTTGTGGCTTCCTCTTCTTGTTCCATATGTATCGGTGATCATTCCATCAGCCGGCCAAATCCAGTCAGCGGTCTCCTGGCTAATATTCATACTTGCTTGAGAGTGTTTTCCTCCGAGAAATAGCAATGTGATACATAATGCCATTAAACCCGCAATCAAAAAACGTTTTATGTAATCTCGCATTTTTTTCCTCCTTGTTATTGTACTCTCCTTTCTCACTCTATGACAGCATGTCTAAAAAAAGACCTCTATCTAAAAAGTACAACTAAGGAAGCAGCCTCCTTTTATATATCCTCACTATTAAAAAGTGAGCGATTAATAAAAACACATTTGTTATTATTTGGACGAAGTGTTTTCTTTTATTCATGAAAAATAGAAAAAGATCAGCATCTTGTGCTGATCTCCTTTGTTTTAGTCGATAGATTTTTTGTTTGCTGCGATTGGTACTTGGATTTCTTCTTGTAATGAAAATCTGCCGACATGATTAATCGGTGCATTACTGAATTTTACTTTTTCATATCCAAAGCTCTTTACTGTTAAAAGAATGGCTTCAATTGATTGTGAGGTTTCAGGTGTATCCTCTATATTTATCCCTTTGTTTAACGTAATGTTTACAATTTTTTGAGTATCATCTATATCAACTGAATTGATTTGATCGACCAATAATGGTGCTCTTAGGTTGTGTGTATCAATATTTGTTTTCATTGCTTCAAAGGCATTTTCAATTGTAGAATATGATTCTGTATATGGAACAAGGTATGGTTTTGTTGATTCATTATTTGGATAATAAAAATAAAATGCGAGATTCGATTTCTTTTCTATTGATTTTTCAGTGAAAAAATCATGTCCTGTTGACATTCCTTTTTCTGTTTCATCTGTTGTAAAAACAGCTTTTTCTAAATTAAGGTCGAGTAGTATTTGCTGAATGGCTGCTACAAATGGAGTTCCAGCAGTTCCAAATTGATACGGATGATCTGCCGCAACATTGACATTCAATGTGCTATTATTCGTATCTATCGCTAAGTCTGCCTCTAACGGATAAAAATTATCTAGTCCCCATTCTTGTTCGTTAATGCTTGCCATTCCCTCTTCTAATTGAACCAATTGATCAACTTGGTCTGATGGTTCAATCAAGAAGCTAACAGGAATAATATTTTGAACTTGGCTATCTGGTATAGCTAACGTAAATACCTGCATGGCTCCTAAATCCTCAGCATAAACGGCAGTTGTTGAGTCTTCTATAGTTTGGAACGTAATATCATTCATATCATTTGAGTTTTCTTCGCTACCAACGTCCATTCTTGCTTCATTTTCGGTAGTAGATTCTTCCTTTTTTAATGAAGAATTTTGTTCAGTTACAGCTTCTTCTTGCAGGCTTTTATCTGCTGATTGGTTGAAGCTTGTTCCATCAAACAAATTAAAGGAGAGAATAGCTACTAATAATACAGCTGCTGCAGTTGCAAACGATGGAATAATCCACGTTTTACGCGGTCGTTCCTCTAGCTTTTTTGATATATTTTCGTATATGACATGAGGATCACGATGATCTTTAAGCTTTGGCATTTCGCGCAACCATTCTTCTAGTTGTTCATCACTTATCTTTTTCATCGATTCCCCTCCTTTTCTAATAGTTGTTGCATTTCCTTTTTCAGAACCTTTAACGCACGGTGTTGAGTGGTTTTTACTTTACTTTCGGTCCAACTTAAAGCTTCGGCGGTTTCGGTGATTGAAAGCTCCTGGATATACCTCATAATAATCACAATACGCTGATCAAATGTACAATGATCTAAGCATTGGTAAATATATTGATATTCTTCCCTTTGCATCGCAATCTCTTCCGGAATGGGTTGCATATCCTTTACTTGCTGCGTTGACCAATCAAATTTCTCAATGATTCTTTGCTTCCACCCTTTTTGCTTCCTGAACGAATCGATCGCAACATTTCTAGCAATAGAGAAAAGCCATGTCTTTTCACTACTCTTCCCTTCAAAGTTCTGATACGCTTTTAGAACCCTTATATATACTTCTTGAGCAAGATCCTCAGCTTGCTCTCGATTCTTAACCATATAAAACAAAAACTGAAATACGTCTTGATGATATTTCTCATACAACTCGTCAAAAATCGAGTTCACCGGGTTCCCCTCCCCGTTCATCTAATTAGTCGTTCTTTATGTATAGAAAGTTACACTTTAAATATATTATCTATCTAAATAAAAAGGAAGGATTTATTTTACTTAAATCCCTCCCATCATACACAATATTCAATAAAGCATGTTTCCCGTGAATCAAGAATTTTCGGCATTCTTTAGCAAATTATCCACTTATTCGAGGAATTTGGAAGCTAAATGTCGTTCCATGGTCTAATTTACTTTGCACCGTAATATCGCCTTTGTGGGCTTGAATAATATTCCGTGCAATCGCCAATCCTAATCCGGTACCAGATCTTCCTCTTGTTCTTGCTTTATCTGCTTTATAAAAACGCTCAAACACAAACGGGAGATCTTCTTCAGAAATCCCAGAACCTGAATCACTTACTTCCACATGGAAATTTTGATCATCGATTTTTGCAATTAACTTAACCGTTCCGCCTTCTGGTGTATGTCGAATCGCATTATCAATGAGATTGGTTAGAACCTGCTCAATACGGTCTGGATCCAACACAATGGTCGAGTATTTTAGATCCTGCTCGTAAAGTAGCTGAATTCCCTTTTCTTTTGCAAGCCCTTGAAACTTACGTATGATTCTTTGAATATAGGAGTCGATTTCAACATGATCAGTGGTTAGTTGAATATGTCCGGCCTCCATACGGGCAAGATCTAACAGTTCGTTCACTAGACGACCCATTCTTAGTGATTCATCGTAAATCACCCGTGCCATTTCTTTCTTTTCCTCTGTTGTTTCAGCAATATCATCCACTATCGCCTCACTATATCCCTGAAGCATAGAAATAGGCGTTCGCAGCTCGTGTGATACATTCGCAATAAAATCTTTCCTAAGCTTGTCAAGCTGTCTCTCTTCGGTCATATCTCGAACGACAGCCACTGCACCACGTATGAATGTATTGTTATAAAGAGGACTAACTATGACCACCCAATGACGACCTTGAAGGGAGAATTCGCCTACTTGTTCTTGTTCCATATCTACTGCCCATTGAAAAAGCTCCATCACATCCTGAGGAACCGCTTCTGCCTGAACAGATTTTCCTTCAAGTGTAAAATACCAATGCTGTAAAAAGCGTTCAGCAGGGGGGTTTGTGATTAATATTGTTCCATCCCTATTAAACGTAATGACTCCATCAGCCATACTACTTAAAATACTGGATAATTGTTCTTTTTCCTGACTTAAGGCATTCATATTAAACTTTAATTGCCTTCCCATCTGATTGAAGGCAGTCGCTAGCTCTCCTATTTCATCCCTTGTAAGAATAGGAACCTTCGTATCGAACTTTCCTCTTGCCGCCTCTACAACAGCCTCCCTCATTTTTCGTAGAGGGGCAGTGATACGAGTTAATAAGAAGAAAGCAAAGATAGTAGTTAAAACAATTGCAATTCCAGCAGCTAAGAGAATAAACTTCGTTGTTGATTCAGTTGTTTCTTGAAGAGCCTGTAATGATTGAAAAATATAAACGGCCCCGTTTTCTCCGTCTAGGTTTGCAATTGGTACTCCAATTATTAAAATACTTGAATCACCTTGTGTTTCAGAAAAAGGAATCTCGACTATTTTTTTTGATATTTCTTGCTGTTCCAGAACTTTGGATAACTCTACATCTTTTAGAAAGAAACTTACTGGCAGCTCTAATGATTCTGGGATATCTGGTGAGTAGAACGATTCATCTTCACTTTTAATCACCATGGCCCCTGTAACATCATCCAGTAGCTCCCATGAAATCTGTAAACCAATCTCTAGTTCCTGATCCTCTACAAAATGAGCCATATTTGAAGCGAGATTGGTCAAATTCCCCTCTGTTTCTTTTATATGATAATTCTCAAAAAACTCTAGTAACAATACCGTTAAGATAAATAGCACAAATGAGACGAGCAGGAGGATAGTGAACCATAGTTTCCCTACAACACTACGCCAAAACATTATTCATTGACTACTTCGAACTTATAGCCAACACCCCATACAGTTACAATCATTCTAGCCGCTTGCTCAGATACTTTGTTTAACTTTTCTCGCAAACGTTTTACATGGGTATCAACCGTTCGTAAGTCTCCAAAAAACTCGTAATGCCAAACCTCTTTAAGTAATTGTTCACGATCAAACACCTTATCTGGAGATTTAGCTAAGAAATATAATAACTCATATTCTTTTGGTGTTAGGCTCACTTCTTTTCCATCTGCTAAAACACGGTGTGCATCATTATCAATGGTTAAATGAGGGAAAACGATCACATCTTTAGCGGTTGTTTCTGTGTGTAGATAGCTTGTGCTAGATGAACGACGTAGAAGTGCTTTTACTCGTAATACAACCTCTCTTGGGCTAAATGGTTTGACAATATAGTCGTCTGTGCCCACTTCAAATCCTTGGACACGGTTGACTTCTTCACCTTTTGCCGTAAGCATAATAACAGGAGTTGCCTTCTTTTCACGTAGTTCACGACAAACCTCAATACCATCCTTACCAGGCATCATTAAGTCAAGAAGGATAACATCATAGTCATTGCTTATCGCCTTCGTCAAGGCTTCATTCCCATCTTCTGCCTCATCAATCATATAATTTTCACGCTCTAAGTACATTTTTAATAAACGGCGAATTCTTTCCTCGTCATCTACAACTAGAATCTTAACATCCTTTTCCATTAAACAATCCCCCTAGATTTTATTTACATAAGTATGTTTTGAAAACAGCCCTCACAAAAAGTGAAGGGCTATCCGAAATCTTTCTTTTTAGGATCCTGCGTAAGAATGAAGCCCTGCAATCACAAGATTGACAGCAACTAAATTAAACATAATAATAATAAATCCAATAACAGCTAACCACGCAGATTTTTCTCCATGCCATCCTTTAGAGAGACGAAGATGTAAAAATGCTGCATAAAAAAGCCAAGTAATGAGTGCCCAAACCTCTTTAGGATCCCATCCCCAAAAACGGGTCCAAGCGATTTGTGCCCAGATCATTGCAAAAATAAGACCACCTAATGTAAACACTGGAAAACCGATTAACACTGAACGGTAGCTGATTTCATCTACTAAGTCTAGATTAATATTTTTTGTAAATGGTTTCAATGCTGCTCCAATTCTTTTTCTTAAGACTAAGCGGAAAAGACCATATAGTAGGATACCCGCAACAAATGACCAAATAACCGTATTTAGCTTTTTCGCATTGATAATACCTGGTACTGAGACAAGTGGTTCCAATTTCCCGTCTGTTAGAAGTTCTCCTTGATTTGGACCAACTAGAGCTGGCAAATGGTACTCAACTTTTGCTTCATTGTCATTTTTATCAACCCAATTAAATTCTGCCTTATAATCAGCAAAGGAAAATGCTGATACAACGATGACAAATCCCAATGTAGCGATTAATCCATACATGACAACCTCTAACCAGGTAGTACTTTTACTATTTTTAGTTTGATCAATCACTTTTACTAAATAAATTAATGCGGCTCCAAAGCTAACGGCTAATATCGCTTCACCTAAAGCCACAGTAGTTACATGTATATGAAGCCAATCACTTTGTAAAGCTGGAATAAGTGGTGAAATATCTGTTGGGAACATACTTGCAAATGCAATCACCAATAGGGCAATTGGCATTGTAAATAACCCTAATAAAGGTGTCTTATAGATAAAATAGATGATGATAAAAGCACCAACTAAACACATTCCAAAAAAGGTCGTAAATTCAAATAGATTACTCACTGGAGCGTGTCCCGCAATTGACCATCTTGTAAAAAAGAAACCAAGCTGTGCAACAAATCCAACAATGGAAAGGACGATCCCAAAATTGGCCCACTTGCCACTATTTTGTTGATGATCTAAGTTTTTCTTTTGCTTTATTGCACCTCCAAAAAACGGAATAGAAAGTAAGTAAAATATAAACGCAATATATAATAGATTCTCACTAAGAGTGATCAATCTTTTTCCCCCTCGTCCACCTGGTTTTCCTTCAATTGGTCCAGCGGTTCTTGTATTTCTGTCCCCGCAAGAACCAGCTGTATTTCTCTTTTCAGTCCAAACCAGTTTTTATTCGTATGTGCTGCTACCCAAACCTCGTCACCTTTACGCTGAATCCATATGCGACGATGGTTCCAATAAGCTCCTTGAACTACACCAATCATGAAGATCAACCCGCCTAGTCCAATGACCCATAGAGTTAAGTCTTTACGCACGGTGAGACCAGTTACATCCTTTGTTTCAATTCCATTGAAGGCCATCTTGTATTCATTATCCCCTAGAGGTTCAATCGTTTGCTGAATGGCAACGAAACTAACTTCTCCTTCAGGTTTTTCTGGTGAATACATCTTAAATACGAAAGCTGGATTATTTGGAACTCTTGACTTTGTTGTAGGATTTCCATCTTCACCAAATTCAAAGTCTGGGAAGTAACTCATTAGTTCAACTGAGTAACCGTTATCAAGTTCATACATTTTCTCCGGGTCGTTCAAATTAATAGTAATATCACCAAAAGTTTCCCCTGTAGTCTTATTTGTTAGTAAAAATGACATTTCAGATAATTCATCGAGTTTATAATTGACCTGATAAAGAGCAAACTTTTCAAACTTTAGCGGTTCATTCACTCGAATACTACTAGATTCAACTTCCTCTAGTTCAGGTTCCTCACCTGCTACCGTATTTCCCTTTGTCTTATATAGTATGACATCAGATTGATAGTTTTTTGCAACCATTCCTGCACTATCTAAAGCATCACCGAATGCTTCATTATCCGTTTCCTTATCATACACCTCTAACTTAAAATCCACATTCTTTAGGTAATATTGTCCATCTGTCTCTGGAATCACTTTTGTTTCCCCTTCTCGGAGCCAAAGAATTTCATCAATGTACATTCCTGGAACAAATCGGAGCATACTACCAATGAGAAAGATGATTAATCCTACATGATTTACATAAGGACCCCATCTAGAGAAACGTCCTTTTTCAGCTAAAATATTCCCTTCATCTTCACGGATGTTATAGCGTTTCTTTTTTAATTGTTCTTTTACTGATTCATAGGAATCTTCACTTATTGCAATGCTTGTCGTTCCAAATATTCTTTGTCTTTGTAAAAAGCTCTCATGTCGAATGACTCTTTGTTTCTTTAATGCTCTATATAAGGGCACCACGCGATCAAGACTACAAATAACCAGTGAAACCCCGATCGCTGCAATTAATAATAGATACCACCATGAGCTATATAAATTATGAAAACCAAGATCATAATACAATCTACCAAACCAACCGTATTGGTCCTCATAATAATCAGCAACAGGCATAATATTTGGAATATACATCTCTTGAGGTAAAATGGTTCCTAACGAAGAAGCAATAAGTGTCACAATAATAAGCCATACCCCTACTTTTACCGATGAGAAAAAGTTCCAAACCTTATCAATCATTGATTTATTATATGTTTGTGACCTTCTTGCACTTCCTTCGTACCGCATGTCTATTACGGGTTCTGCTGTAATTTGAGTTCCATCCTCTATGATTTTCCCACATGCCTCACAGAGGATTGTGCCATGTGGATTAACATGACCACAATCACATTTTACTTGATTCATTGCAAAATCTCCTCATACCCTATGGTTTTATCTTCTCCATCATCTCTGTAACATCAGCCTCAGCAATGATCTGCCCCTTATGTATTTCTACCACATTTCCTTGTTTATCAATGAGAAACGTAATTGGAAGAGGATCTACTCCATAAGCTGTCATTACTTGACCGTCTTTGTCAGTAACAATTGGAAATTGCAAATCATATCGTTTAGAAAAATCAGAAACAGCAACATTAGATTCCCCAATATTTACTGCAATAACTTGTACCCCTTGATCTTTATATGCTTGATATTGGCTATTTAAAAACGGCATTTCTTTCTCACAAGGCTTACACCAAGTTGCCCAAAAATTTAACAGCACACCTTCTCCTTCATACTCGGAAAGCTGATGTTTTTCCCCATCAAGATCAGTAAGAACAAAGTCAGGTGCTTTTTTCCCTACCTCGACCTTTTGTACCTCATCCTTAGTAAAATTGGCGTATAGTGTATAGGCAACCGCAGCGCCAAGAAGCAGTAGAATGACCGTTCTTATTAGCAGCCTCTGCTTTTTCATATGGTTCCTCCCCCATTCACAGTCAAATTGCACAATTTGCTTTATTATATCATTTTTCAACATACTCATATTGTTATCGCTATCAAAAGACTGTGACACTTCTATGAACTTTTTATTTTTTTAGTGCAAGTGTACGTAATTGTTTTACTTCATGAGGAGAAAGCTCTCGAGCATCGCCCACTTTTAATCCTTGAAGAGTCAGAAAACCATAACGCTCTCTTTTTAGCTTTAGAACAGGATTCCCTACAGCTTCAAACATTCTTCTAACCTGTCTGTTTCTTCCTTCATGGATGGTAATCTCAACAATCGCAGTTTGTTTTTTCTTGTCGACAGTATGCATTTTCACTTTTGCAGGAGCGGTTTTCCCATCCTCTAGACGAACCCCTCTTTCAAGAGCCTTCAATGCTTCCCTTGTAGGAATACCTTTTACCTTTGCCACATACACTTTATCGATTTGGTTACTAGGATGCATTAGTGTATTAGCAAATTCACCATCATTCGTTAAAATTAATAGACCAGATGTATCATAATCTAATCTTCCAACTGGATAAATTCTTTGTTCAATCATTGGGAAAAAATCTGTTACTACTTTTCTCCCTTTATCATCGTTAACACTCGAGATTACTCCCCTAGGTTTATAAAGCATAAAGTAGATCGGTTCTTCTCTTTCTAAAGGAATTCCATCCACTTCTACTTTATCTGAAGAAGAAACCTTTACTCCAAGCTCTTTTACAACCTTCCCATTCACTCGAACATGTCCTTCTTCAATTAATTGTTCTGCTTTTCTTCTTGACGCAATCCCTGCGTGTGCGATTACTTTCTGTAATCTTTCCATATATGTCACCTCATAATGTGTGTTTCCTGTAGTGTTTACTCCTCTAGCATTATGACATATATTTTCATGATTTCAAAGTAACCTGTACGAAATAACAAGTGTAAAAAAAGATACTCCCCACATAATGTGAAGAGTATCCTCGTTTTAATTAGTATCCAAATACAATTGTAACTACAACAATGGCAGCGATAATTCCTACCAAATCAGCCAGAAGCCCAACTTTTAAGGCATCCCCCATCTTTTTGATTCCTACAGCACCAAAATAAACGGTTAACACATAGAAGGTAGTATCCGTACTTCCTTGTAAAGTGGCTGCTAATCTACCAATATATGAGTCAGGCCCATGCTGTGCCATTAAATCACTCGTCATCCCTAGTGCAGCTGTTCCAGAGATTGGTCGAATAATGGCTAGAGGGGCTATTTCAGGAGGTACACCGATTGCTTCAAGGACTGGTTTTAGAAAACCCATGAAATACTCCAACGCACCTGATGCACGAAAAACGGAAATAGCTACTAGCATTCCAACTAAAAAGGGAATGATTGAGACGGCTATTTTAATTCCTTCTTTTCCGCCTTCTACAAAGCTTTCATATGTAGGAACTTGTTTATATGTTCCATATAAGAGAATAACAGCAATCAATACGGGGATAAACCATAATGAAATAGCTGTAACGATACCCATTTTCTACATCATCCTTTACGGCTTCTTCGGTAGTAATAAAAACGATCAATAAGGATTGCACCAATGGAGGAACATATAGTTGCAATTAAGGTTGGACCGACTATATCCGTAGGTGAGGCTGAATTATAGTTCATCCGAATAGCGATTACCGTCGTTGGAATGAGCGTGATACTTGAAGTATTAATGGCAAGAAATGTAATCATGGAACGGCTTGCTTCATTCTTACCTCCATTTATTTTTTTCATTTCTTCCATTGCTTTAATACCAAGAGGAGTAGCTGCATTTCCTAGTCCAAACATATTTGCCATCATATTTGAAAGGATATATCCCATTGCTGGGTGATTATGAGGAATTTCTGGAAACAATCTTGTAATAATAGGCCTAAATAAATTTGATAATTTTTTTAGTAGTCCTGCATCTTCCGCTATCCTCATCATTCCAAGCCAAAACACAAGAATACTAATGAGACCAATACATAGTGTAACTGCTTCCTTGGCTCCATTAAATATAGCTTCGTTCACCTCAGACATCGTTCCATTAACCATTGCAAATACAATTCCAATTACGGTTAAGCAAACCCATATAATATTAACCATTAGCTTTCACGCCTATCATCGTAGTAAATACTTTCTTAAAAGTTTCAAAATAGCTCGTTTCTTTTTTTTCATTGTTATAATAAATTGGCATCGTTTTAATTGGCTGATCATCGAAGGTAATGATTAGTTCCCCGATTACTTCAGGAATATTTCTTTCACTCTTAAGTTGTTTTAATTTATACTCAAGCTCAAATTCATCTTTTTCTGTTTCTAATACAGGGTACTGAAAGTCGTGTTTGACCAAAGCTTTATTCTTATACTTGTCTGATTGAATTCCAGAAATGAACCCCTTTTCAACAACTTGTACCATTTCATACGTTTTAAAAGCTGTTTCGAACATATTAATATGATCATTCCAATCGTCCGGCCCGTTCAATGTAACAGCGATTAAATCCATTCCATCCTTCGTAGCAGTGGACACTAATGTGCGTTTTGCTAGCTTTGTAAAGCCTGTTTTTCCACCTGTACTAAAGTCATATAACTCTGTTAGCAAACGATTCTTGTTACGCCATACCCGGTCCCAGCTTTCACTAGGATTAGGGGCTCTGTGTACTTCTGTTCCTGCAATCAATTTATAAGTATCATTCATCATTGCATATCTTGTTAAAATAGCCATATCATATGCTGTTGAATAATGATCATTCGAATCATCTAAGCCATGTGGATTGGTAAAGTGAGAATGTAACATGCCGATCTCATCTGCTTTTTGATTCATTAAGAACGCAAACCCCTCCACACTGCCTCCGATATACTCAGCTATCGCAACCGCAGCGTCATTGCCTGAGCGAAGCATTAAACCGTACACTAAATCTTCTAGCTTGATTTCTTCATTCTCCTTTAGATATAGAGAAGATCCTTCTGCTCTAGTCGCATTTTTACTCACTTTTACCATCTCATTTAGTTTTCCTGACTCGATGGCAAGAACAGCTGTCATAATCTTTGTGATACTGGCAATTCGCCTTTTTTCATGTGCACCCTTTTCAAATAATACTCTCCCTGAGCTTTGTTCAATAAGAACAGCATATTGTGAGCTAACATTGATATTCGTGTTGGCACTTACTGGAATATGAAAAAGAATCAAAAAGGTGATCATTATTAACACAAATACCTTTTTACTTCTAGCCATTCTTCAACCCTCGTCTCCTAGTTATGTTTGTACAAGTTTATGCTTGATAAAAATGAATATGCCAAAAAGAGTCCACCAGCATAAAAGCGGTGAACTCTCCTTTTTACAATAGTTTCCATTTAATTTGTGATGCTTGTGAAAGTCTCTCCTCCACTTTTCTCCAATTCACCACGTTCCACCAATTAGAGACGTAATCTGCTCGATTATTGTTATATTGCAAATAATATGCGTGTTCCCACACATCTAAAGGCAGGAGTGGAATCGTATCCCATTGCGTCAAATTCATATGTTTTTCTGATTGAAGGATTTCTAGATGGCGTGTTCTTGGTGACCACACTAAAATAGCCCATCCACTTCCTTCCACAGCTTTTGCTGCTTCTGTAAAATGCTTTTTAAAAGCATTAAAATTGCCAAAATATTTGTTGATCTCCTCTAGTAGCTTTCCTGTCGGCTGCCCCCCTCCATTCGGTTTCATCGTTTCCCAGAAGAGACTGTGTAAGTAATGTCCCGATCCATGAAAGGCTAGCTCTCTTGACCAATGCTTTACTAACGAATAATCACTCTTTTCTCGAGCTTCCTTAAGCTTGACCTCCGCTTTATTCATTCCATCAACATAGGATTGATGATGCTTACTATGATGTAACTCCATAATCTTTTCAGAAATATAAGGTTCCAACGCATCATACCTATAAGGTAGTTTTGGCAAAACATGCTCTCCTGCTTTTAAGGAAGGTTCCTGCAAATAAATGGATCCTATCTGTTGCCTCTTTAAAAAATATGCTTCCATTTCATCATGTAATTCTTCAACTTTTTCTTGAACAGTCGTAAATTCTTCCTGAGTTAAATCTCCGCTCCGCGTAATATGATTCATAATTTCACTAAAATGATCAAGCTTACTCCATAATCCATCTTCCTCTGGAACATGTTCTTGCTCTAGAAATTGTTTAAGCTCTTCGTTGTAGCTGATAACATCCTTAACATACTGTTCAAACCGATTCATTATCATCACCTCAGAACAATTGGGTTTACCTTAAAGCATATGAGAGGATTGCCTGGTTGACACCATTTTGAATGGAAAGCACAAAAAAATAACGACCAATTGGTCGTTATTTCGATTGTGTCATTTTTGTTCGATAATCTGTTTCGTAATACTCTAGCTCTTCACGTATCTTCTGGAATTCCCCTTCAAACCCTTTTAGTAGCTGAAGAATACTATCAGGAACGTCTTCTTGAAATTTGATTGAGTTCTTACCCGTATAAGCGGATCGGCTATCTTCGTACCACACATCATTTTTTGGTGAGAAAAATTCTTCAATACATTTATGATAAATTCTATAAAGCGTCTTTTCAGCTGCTCCTTTTGGAAAAGACTCTGACTGTAAAATCACTGCACAAGCATCTAATCCCTCTTCACAATATACAAGTAGCTTTCTTAAATTACCTAAGATTCGTTTATAATATTCTTTATCGCCTTGTTTTTCTGACAATAGCCCATCTATCGTTGTACTGTTTAAGAAAGACTCTAAACCTGTTACTGTATTTGTTAAAAAAGACTTTACGTCCATTACTTGAACTTTCACCATTGAATTACCCACGGTCTACACCCCTACCCTTTGTAATAACTCTGAATGTTTGGTTTATTGGATAACTAATTTTATGCTTGCACTGTAAATTCCAATAGTGAAGGAAGCTGGCAAGCCTGATTACTTTTAACCTTTTTAACAACTTCAATAATCTTTTCAAAATCAATGTCTTGAAAATAAGCAGCAAATTCATTCTGATTATTTATATACACTCTTTTACGATGTCTAAAACCTGGATTTTTAATTAATAATACGAGGGAAACTATATCCATTAAATGAATTTCTAGCCCATCCTCTTGAAAGATCGGATTCGCTGAAAATGGAGTGAACTCATTCAACTTCTCCTCAAAAAAACGGACATAAAGAACAGCTAGAGTTTTCTCTGTATTCTCTTCTTCAAAAATCACTTCGCTTCGGTTGAAAAAATCCTCCGAAGTGTTAGATTTTTCTTTTTCCAGCTCATACCCTGCACAGCTTTTTATTAACACGTTCATACATCCCTTTCTTACCTCCTAAAGAGGCAGGTGCAAATTGTGTTAAAAATGCTCCCTAATAGAAGCATTTCTCTGAAAATTAATTATATTTTATCACAAATAATGAATATATGCGTAAGAAAACTTATGATTCCAGATTTTCTTGGAATTTCTCGAAAAACAAGTCTGCTTCTTCTTGTACAAACTCATCATCCACTTTCTCTGGCAATGGAGGCAGCTCCTCTAAACTCCTTAAACCAAAATAATCTAAAAATTCTTTTGTTGTACCATAAAGGATTGCCCTGCCAGTTCCTTCCGCTCTCCCAACTTCCTTTACAAGTACTTTTCCAACCAGTGTTTGTAATGGTCGCTCGGTCTTTACTCCTCGAATTTCTTCTATTTCTGCTCTAGTGATTGGCTGCTTATAAGCGATAATAGCCAACGTCTCTAATGCAGCCTGTGAGAGGGTTGAAGTACTTGGTGATTCAACCAGTTTCTTTAAGTAAATGGAATTCTCCTTTTTTGTTGCGAGCTGATAGGTACCAGCCAGTTGAACAACCCCTATTCCTCGATTTTCATTTTTAGAAAGCTCATCCATTAAATCTCTGACAATTCGTTCCGCTTCGACCTCTTCGATTTCAAGGACCACTGAAATTTGCTTTATTGTTAAGCCTTCATCCCCTGCAGCAAACAAGAGACTCTCCACTATTCCATTCCAATTTATAATATCCAATGACGTTCTTATACTCCCTTCGCAATAACATAAATCTCAGAAAAATTACTTTCTTGCTCTACAAATATTTCTTTCCTTTTCATTAACTCTAGTATAGAAAGAAAAGTTACGACAATATAATCCTTCTCTTGGATAGGAAATAAATCATAAAAGCTAACTCTTCCTTTCACTTTACGCAGCTTCCCCATGATTTCAGCCATTCGTTTTTCAATAGGGATTTCTTGTCTTGCAATCTTAGTAGATAACGGTTTTTGAAGTCTTTTTCTTCGCAAGAGCTTTTGAAAAGCACCAAGCATATCGTACAACGATACGTCGAGGTTTCTTCTGTCTGTTTCCTCCTCTTTCGAATAATCCGAAAGATCGCTCGGTGGCTTTGTGAATATTAGTCCTCTCTCCTGCTCTAAAGTCTTTAAATCGTCAGCTGCTTCTTTATATTTTTTGTATTCCATTAGTTTTTCAATTAATTCTTCTCTCGGGTCTTCTTCGTAACCAAATTCCATATCTTCTTCAAGCTCTTCCTCATGTTTGGGAAGTAGCATCTTACTTTTAATGGCTAGCAAAGTGGCTGCCATGACCAAATACTCACTTGCTACATCTAACTGTAGCTCCTTCATTGTGTGGATATATAGTAAATATTGCTCTGTAATTTGTGCTACCGGTATATCATAAATATCAATTTCTAGTCGATTAATGAGGTGCAGTAATAAATCTAACGGTCCCTCAAATGCATCGATCTTCACATTATAGTGCATAATCCCACCAAAATTTCTTTCTTAATTTCTTAAAATAACTATACTTAGTATAGAGGAAAGATTGGGTTAATCCAAGATTCTTTCTGAAAGTTTGTTCCTATTTCTTCACGTAAGCAACATGAAAAGCGTATAGATAGAAAACATGGTAAAATTAAGTAGTGAAAGGAGCGTATCTATGTTTACGACAGATTTCATTAATTATTTAGTTCATTTTCATAGTGACAGAGATTATTTTGAATGTCACGAGATTCTAGAAGAACACTGGAAGGATGTAGATGCGCGTAATAAGGAATCTATTTTAGTTGGATGGATTCAACTGGCAGTCAGTCAATATCATCACCGTCGAGGAAATTTTGCTGGAGCTTTGCGAACGATCCAAAAAGCATTATCAATACTAACCGTCCATAAACAGTTAATCAAAGAATACGGTATTGATGAGGATAAGCTACTTGAGACCATTTTAAGAAAAAAGGAAGAGATTGAGCGTACACTTCCTTATAGAAGCATGAACCTTCCTTTTTCTGATGCTTCATTATTAAGCGCTTGCGAGCATCAAGCCGAAAAAGCTGGTCTAATTTGGGGTGTTGATAGCGATTTAACAAACAGTGATATTATTCATCGGCACTCGATCAGAGATCGTTCAGAGGTCATCCAGAGCAGATTGCACGCATTAAATAAAAAAAAAGGAAGCAGTGACTAATCACTGTTTCCTTCTTCTATTTATGATAAAAGAGAGTCGCATTTTTCAAAGAAAGCAGAAGTTTCTTCATTTGCACGTATCTCTTTTCCAGGGAAAAACTCTTTTAATGCCTTGATCATCGTTTTTCCAATTCCTTGGTGCCGATGCGAAGGATTCACAGAAATATGTTGAATTTCTAGCATGTCCTCTGACACTGCCGTTACCCCAATTAAACCAATAATATCTTCTTCTTTCCAAAGAAACAATTGCCAATCTTCTGATTGGTCATACTGCTTCATTGTTTGCTGTAGCTTTTTCAGGTCTTTTTCATTAGGCATAAATGACAGCAAGCCCATCGCAATCTTTTCAAAAGCTTTTTTGTAGCGAATTAACATAAGTGATCCCTCATCATATCCTGAGCTTTTAAGGAGTTAAATTTCTTTTAAATACATTTGTATTATATGTCAATTATTTCTTTTTGTTTCAATGTATATTCCTCAATACGATATTATCATACAAGATTCTATACATTTCTTCAATGTATTTTCAGATTCAACAACTTTTGTATCATAAAGTGAGTCTTTTTTCTTTACAGCCCTGGTGATAAGAATAACCAATAATACGCGCCCCAAATGAGCGAAATAAGTAAGATGAAAATAAATAAAAGTGCATTATTTTTTTTCACAAATACCTCCAAAAGATCTATGTACTGTAAAAAGCTGTCACAATCGCGACAGCTCTCTAAATTAGCTTTTTACTCGCTGCACAAATGGCAAATCTTGTTTAACTATATCTTCAAACGTCTCCCTACGAACAACTAAAACCGCTTTTCCATTTTCAACAAATACCACTGGTGGCCTTGGAATACGATTATAGTTATTTGCCATCGAATAACCGTAAGCTCCGGTACAGAAAACCGCTAGAATATCGTCACTGTCCGTCTTCGGTAATGGTAAATCCCAAATAAGCATATCTCCCGATTCACAGCATTTCCCTGCAATAGAAACTGTCTCTTCGACTGGCTGAAGTGGTTTGTTCGCTAAGATCGCTTCATATTTCGCCTCATACAATGCTGGACGAATATTATCACTCATTCCACCATCTACGGCTAAATATTTACGAACATTGGGAACATCCTTCTTTGACCCAATTTTATAAAGTGTAGTGCCCGCATCACCAACCAGGGAACGACCTGGTTCAATCCAGATTTCAGGCATAGTCATTGAGAACTCCAATGCCTGCTCCTTTACTTCTTCTATAATTTCTTTTACATATTGCGAAGCTGGAATTGGCTCATCTTCACTTGTATAACGAATACCGAAGCCACCACCTAAATTAAGTACCTTTGATTCAAAAGAAAACATTTCTTTCCACTCATGGAGCTTAGAAAATATTTTTCTTGCTGCTAATAAAAATCCAGTTGTTTCAAATATTTGTGAACCGATATGACAATGCACTCCAAGTAGGTCTAAGTACTCAGATTCCATTGCCTTTTGCAGCGCTTCTGCCGCTTGTCCATTTTGTAGGTCAAAACCAAATTTCGAGTCTTCCTGGCCCGTTAGAATATAGTCATGTGTATGAGCTTCAATCCCTGGTGTGACTCGAAGCAAAATAGAAACAGATTGCTTTCTCTCCGCACAGATGGTATCTAATAGTTCTAATTCATAAAAGTTATCAACAACAATACAGCCGATTTGATAGTTTAATGCCATTTCAAGTTCTTCACGACTTTTGTTGTTTCCATGAAAATGAATTCGCTCCACAGGGAATTCAGCTGCTATAGCTGTATAAAGCTCTCCCCCGGAAACAACGTCCAACGAAAGCCCCTCTTCCTCTGCGAGTTGGATCATTGCAATCGTGGAAAATGCTTTACTAGCGTAGGCAACTTGAGCTTTTATACCTAGTTGGTCAAAGGTTTGTTTGAAACCTCTTGCCCGCTCACGAATCAATGACACATCATAAACATATACAGGTGTTCCGAACTCTTTTACGAGGTCTGTCGTATCGACACCACCAATTTCTAAGTGGCCTCTCTCATTTATCTTTGATGAACCATGAAAAAACATTTCTTCCCCTCACTTCTATGGATACACAAATAGACAGCTATGCTGTCTATTTGTTGATTAAACTAGTTTGAAATTAAACATTACTTTACCATAGATATAGTAAATTCGCAATATTCCCATTTAATTCCCGTTTGTTTTTTGTCTGTAACGATCTCTAGGTTGAACAATGCTTGGTCTAAGCTTTGTCCCTGGAACCGACCTGCGGAAAAGTACTTCAAGAAAGGCTTTAGGATGAAACGGCAAAAACGGCCACATATATGGACTGTTCAACGATCGAATACTTGTTAAGTATAAAATATAAGCCGTTACCCCTATTACAAAACCTGGTAGTTTAAAAATCGCTACAACAATTAATAAGAAAAGCTTCATAAGATTATTTGCAATTCCAAGTTCATAACTTGGAGTGGTAAAAGTTCCAACCGCCGAAACCGCTACGTACAGAATCACTTCTGGTACAAATAAGCCCACATCAATGGCAATTTGACCAATAAGTACGGCGGCAACTAAGCCCATTGAGGTTGCCAATGGAGTTGGGGTATGAATAGCCGCCAGTCGTAAAAACAAGATTCCGAAATCGGCCAAAAACAATTGAACTACTGTTGGTATATTTGTTGATTTGTTAGGACCGATAAATTTAAGAGCTTTAGGTAGTAACTCAGGCTCTAAGACAAATAAAAACCATAACGGGAGTAAAAACAGGGATGCTAAAACACCAAACAAGCGCGTCCAACGTACGACTGTACCAACGAGTGCTGATTCACGATACTCTTCTGCATGATGTAAATGATGAAAATATGTAGTAGGCGTGATAATAACACTTGGTGATGTATCCACGTAAATTAAGACATGTCCTTCTAAAATATGTGTGGCTGCAATATCGGCTCTTTCAGTATATCTTACTAAAGGATACGGGTTATACCCTTGCTTTACGAGGAATTCTTCGACTGCTTTATCTGCCATTGTTAATCCATCAATCTCAATGGATTCGAGTTCTTTTCTAATAATATTCACAAGATCAGGATTGGCAACATCCTTTAGGTAACCAATCGCAATGTCTGTTTTTGATCTCTCGCCAACCGTTAGCTTTTCAAAGCGCAATCTTCCGTCTTTTATTCTTCTTCTTGTTAGCGCAGTGTTCACGATAAAGTTCTCTACAAAGCCATCTCGAGATCCTCTTATTACCTTCTCTGTATCAGGTTCTTGAGGAGTTCTACCTGGGTACGCTCTTACATCCACTACTAATGCTTCTGAATACCCCTCAACAACAATAACAAGAGTTCCTGTTAAAACTTGGTCTACTATTTCACCTATTGTTTTAATTTTAGATACAGATTGATGAACTAAGCGATTTTCGATTAAGGCTAAATAATCGGAAGTGGTTTTCTCATGGTCATTGATTCTTACAATTTCCTCCGTGTTTTGAATGACCACGTTTGTATCAACTAGACCATTTAAATAATACAAATGTACATCCTTTTTCAATACCTTAAACTTTCTGACTCCAATATCAAACGTTTCCTCTAATCCAACATGCTCCTTCATATAATTTTCAAGTTCGTCAAGAGAAGGAATCGGTAGGGGATTAATTGGTGTCTTAGTCATAGAATCCACTCCTTTCTAGGATGATTTGTACTGCTTTATGTGTAATGGGAGCACCTATTTTAACATCGTCATTCCTAGCCATTTTTCCTATATCGCCTATCCCAACTACTACAGGTGCATGAAGCTCATCTACACAATATACGGTGTCTCCATTCATTCTTCCAAGTTCTAAATCTGCTTCACCAAATTTATCTACCCCATAAGGAGTGAGTTCACCGTATCGGTCTACACAAACATCAATTTTTGTCCACTCGGCTTTTCTTGTTTTAGCTGCAACTGCTAATACACCAAGAACTTCAATATCTTTATGTGTTGCCACATACCTCATTGCCTGTTCTCCAGCCCCTTCTCCTACATATCCACTATCATCAAACATGACAAGAACCGGATCATTGGATGCCTTCTTTATGAGCTTAACCATTTCCTCCCCTGAAATCGTCGTCGGGTTTCCATGCGACATAGAAATACATCTTCCACCAATTTCCTTCGCAACATGTTCGACTGCTTTTCTTGCGTATTCATCTCCGTCTGTTACAAGAATCACGCGGCGCCGTCTATCCATAGGAAATGTTCCTTTCTTAACTTATTTACTCATTTACGAAGTACATCCAATGAAACAGGGAACCGAAAATTTTTCCGAACACAAAGGCCATCATCAAGATCATAATTTTGTCCTCTATTCTTACTCTTTTTGCCAGGATCGGAAAAACATTTAATACCTCGGTTAAGGCAGCTGCAAGTAAACCAACAAATACTCCTCCAGCAAGGCCTAACGGAATTAGTATAATCGAAGGTAAAAAGAGAGCAGGTTCTCTTAAAGAGGCTATTGTACCAGCAATTGCACCGAAAACGACAGACCATTCATACCAATGAATCATCTTCATCGTTTTTGATAATTGAGTAAGCCTTGGAATAATCCCTAATACGGTGAGGAAAGCCACAAACCCTGAACCAACTGCAATCCCTCCTGCAAGACCAATAAAAATGATAAATACGATATTAATGATCATGATGAATTCGTTTCATACTTTCTTCATTTTCATTAATGATTACATAGCGGTCCAGGTCTTGCTGGTAGTTGAACATTTCAACTTCTAGCGGACTAGGTTCTTCATTTAGTCGTTTTTTAAATACATGGTTAAAAAATAAAATCATACCTAAGCCTAGACCTATTGAATAAGGGATCTGCAATACAAGTGGTTTTACATTTTCCTTGCCAGTAATAATCTTATATATCCGCTGATGGACCGCTTGCATACTAACATCCTCATGGAAATTCATAATGGCAAGTGCTGCACCAAAAAACAACAGGAGCCAAATGAGAATAAAAAGAGGAATTGATACCCCGATTTTTTTGTACACTACCTCCACTATCGTTTGTGTTTGACCAATAATTTCAATATTTATATGTTCAACCACATTTGTTAAAATTGGTATTACTTTCATCACATCCAAAATAATAATATTTTGGTCTTTCTCTGACACCGTATACACAATACAATCTTTTACCTTTTCTAACAGTGAATCTTCAGCGATTATTTGCGCAACATCCTGAAGTTTTATGGAATCGTGAGGTCGAACTTGGAGACGATGTCGCATTCGGATGTAAATCGTATTTTCCACAACGTTCACTCCCACACAGTGATTTCCTCGTATAAATAGTATGCTATGGATTGTTTCCCTTCATGTTCACCAATAAGTGGTTTGAATGGGGCAAATATCCAATTAAAACAAAAAGATCGAACGGATTATAAATCCATTCGATCTTTCATTTGTTGTAATATCTTTTTTTCCAGTCTGGATACTTGAACTTGCGATATCCCTAGTCGTTCTGCCACCTCTGACTGTGTTTGGTCCTTGTAATAACGTAAATAAACAATCAGCCTCTCACGTTCATCTAGCTCTCGAATTGCTTCTTTTAATGCAATTTTATCAAACCATTTCCCTTCATTCCCATCATCGATTTGGTCGAGTAAGGTAATCGGATCTCCATCATTTTCATACACGGTTTCGTGAATAGAAGATGGTTGCCGGCTTGCTTCTTGAGCTAAAATGATATCTTCCGGAGTCAGATTTAAATGTTCAGCTATTTCAGAAACAGTTGGTATTCTGCCTAGGTTTTTGGACAGTTCGTCCTTCGCTCTTCTTATTTTATTGCCCATTTCTTTTAAGGAACGGCTTACTTTGACAGATCCGTCATCTCGGATGAACCGCTGGATTTCTCCAATGATCATCGGTACTGCGTAGGTTGAAAACTTCACATCATAAGATAAGTCGAATTTATCGACCGATTTCAATAAGCCTATGCATCCAATTTGGAATAAGTCATCTGGTTCATAGCCTCGATTGAGAAAGCGTTGAACAACTGACCAAACAAGACGCATATTTTTTTGCACAATTGTATCTCGAGCTTCTTGATCTCCATCTTGACTTCTCTTGATTAGATCCTTCACTTCATGATCCTTTAAATACGTTTGTTTGCTATCAGTCTTTACCTCCACATCCATAAGCAATACTCCCTTAATTGCATAGCATTTCGCTCTTTGCTAAATGCTTTCTTAATCGAATTGTGGTACCTATCCCTAGCTCTGAATGAACGTCGATTTCATCCATAAAATTTTCCATAATCGTAAAGCCCATTCCTGACCTTTCTAACTCTGGCTTAGTTGTAAATAAAGGTTGTCTTGCTTCCTCAATATCCAAAATTCCAGAGCCCTCGTCTTTAATCTCCAACTCAATAAAACTATCCTCAATCTTTACTGAGATAAAGACCGTACCTGAAGGATCGTTGTTATAACCATGAATAATGGCATTTGTCACTGCCTCAGAAACGACGGTTTTAATCTCCGTCAATTCATCCATAGTTGGATCTAGCTGAGCCACAAAGGCTGCTACCGTGACACGTGCGAAAGATTCATTTTGACTTAAAGCAGTAAATTGAAGCTGCATTTCATTTTTCATTGTTTACGCTACCCCCAATACTCGAAGAGCAAATTCTTCTGTCGGCTCCAAACGGATAATTTTAAATAAGCCAGACATATCAAAAAGTCTTTGAATAGGAGGTGAAATTGCACAAACAACCATTTCACCATGTTGTTGCTTAATTTGCTTATATCTCCCAAGAATCACACCTAAACCTGAACTATCCATAAAATCCAACTGCTCTAGGTTAAGAATAATATGACGTATATCATGTGTTTCAATGGCTTTGGTTGCTTCTGCACGAAGTACATCTGCAGAATGGTGGTCCAATTCGCCGCTAAGTCGTAACAATAGGACATCGTTCTTTGTTTCCATATCAATGTGTAGACTCACTATCCATAGCCTCCTTATGTGGTATAGTGAGTCTTTTTCGATATTGGAATGATGATTTCCTTCTTACAGACAAAACTAGTGTTCATTCGCTAAAAAAAGTATGAATAAAAAATCATTCGACATATTTATTTGGTCGTTTTTGTGAACATACCAAATGCGCGTTTATAAAGCGTCCACCAATTTGCTTCTTTCACAGATGCTTCCGCTACAAGCGGACTCGACACAAGTGTCTCTCCATTTTTTACGAGCTTTAATGTACCTATGGTCTGTCCTTTTTCAATTGGTGCTTTTAAATCTTTTTCGTAAGTGATTTCCTTCTTTACATCATCCACTTTTTCACCTTTTTTCGTTAACAAGGAAATCGGTTCACTTGTAAGGGCCTCCACTTTGCTCTCACTACCTTTGCTCACCTTAACTTCACCCACTGAAAAACTTCTTTCATACATTGGATGCGTTTGATACTGTGCAAAAGCATAGTCCAGCATCTTCGAAATTTGAGCATTTCGTTCTTTAGAGGTTGGGGCACCAAAGACAACTGCAATCACACGCATTCCATCTTTCTCTGCGGTTGCCGTTAAGCAGTATTTTGCCTCGTTAGTAAAACCAGTTTTTAACCCATCGACTCCAGGATAAAAACGAACGAGACGATTTGTATTAACAAGCCAAAACTTTTTATCACTTTGTTCGCGTAAGTAGGCTTCGTATGTACCTGTAAATTTTGTAATTCCTTCATATTTTAATAGCTCTTTTGCCATAACTGCCATGTCATGAGCTGTACTATAATGTCCATCCTCCGGTAAACCGGTAACATTTTTAAAAACCGTATTTTTCAAGCCTAGTTCTTTAACCTTCGCATTCATCATCTCGACAAAAGCTTCCTCGGAACCTGCAATTCTTTCCGCCATCGCAACGGAAGCGTCATTGGCAGAACCAATCGCTATTCCTTTAAGCATTTCTTCAGTGGTCATTTCTTCCCCAGGCTCTAGGAAAATCTGAGAACCTCCCATGGAAGCTGCGTATTCACTTGTCCGAATACTTTCATCCCATTTTATTTTTCCTAAGTCGATAGCTTCCATAATTAACAGCATCGTCATGATTTTTGTCATACTAGCAGGTGGAAGCATTTCATCACTGTTTTTGTTATAAAGAATTGTTCCAGTATCTCTTTCAATTAATACGGCTGACTTTGCATTATCAACAAGCTCAACACCCGTTGTTTTCTCTTCAGCAAAAGTTGGGGTTGCAATAGATGTTAAAAAAGTAAAAGCCATTAATAATGATAGAATCTTCTTCATAGCACATAGCCCTCCATTCTTTATACATCCATTTTTCACCAAGAAAAGAGAAAATATACAAAAAGAACCAATCAAAGAAAAAAATAAAAAACCTCCCTAATTTTAGGAAGGTTTTACACTTGCTATTCGGTTATTTCTTCATGAACTAGTATGGGTGCTGAGATTTTTTCTTTCGTGATAGTGATGCTATTATAAATCTTTTCTTTAACTTCTTGGACATCCTCAAAATTACTATAAATGGTAACGATGGATTCTCCTACTTGAACTTGATCTCCAATTTTCTTTTTTAATAAAAGGCCAACAGCTAGATCGATTTCTGATTCCTTTGTCGCTCTACCAGCTCCTAAAAGCATGGCAGCTGTTCCAATTTCATCTGCAATAATTTCTGCAATATAGCCTTCTTCCTTCGCTTCTACTTCTATCTTAAAGCTGGCTTGTGGCAGTCTTGATGGATCGTCAACAACAGAATCATCGCCTCCTTGAGAACGAAGGAAAACTTTCAATGTTTCAAGTGCTGAACCATCCTTTATGGCATTCCTCAGCATTTGACGTGCCTCTTCTACATTTGTAGCTTTTTCTGCTAACAGGACCATATGGCTACCAAGAGTTAAACATAGTTCTGTCAAGTCCTCTGGGCCTTCCCCTTTTAACGTATCAATGGCTTCCTTTACTTCTAAAGCATTTCCAATTGCAAATCCTAGAGGCTGGCTCATATCAGAGATGACAGCCATCGTTCTCCGGCCAACATTGTTTCCGATTCGTACCATTGCTTTCGCAAGTTCACGAGAATCCTCAAGAGTTTTCATGAAAGCTCCAGCACCTGTTTTTACGTCTAACACAATCGCATCGGCACCAGCTGCAATTTTTTTACTCATAATAGAGCTAGCAATTAATGGAATACTCTCTACCGTACCTGTTACATCTCTAAGGGCGTAAAGGTTTTTATCAGCTGGTGTTAAGTTCCCACTTTGGCCAATAACCGCTATTTTATTTTGGTTCACTAGACGGACAAACTCTTCATTTTCTAATTCCACATGAAAACCTTCAACCGATTCAAGTTTATCAATGGTTCCACCTGTATGTCCGAGCCCTCTTCCGGACATTTTGGCAACAGGTACGCCTACAGAAGCTACCAATGGGCCTAATACGAGAGTGGTTGTATCTCCCACTCCTCCTGTAGAGTGTTTATCCACCTTGATTCCATGTATCGCAGATAGATCGATTTGGTCTCCTGACTCAACCATAGCCATCGTTAGAGTCGCTCTTTCAGCCTCTGACATACCTTGAAACACGATTGCCATTGTAAGAGCACTCATTTGATAATCAGGAATGCTTCCATCTGTGTATCCTTTTATACAAAATTGAATTTCTTCTGTCGTTAATTCTTTGCCATCACGTTTTTTCTCAATAATATCAACCATTCTCATTTTTCTCACCGCTTTATAAGGAATATTGTTTTCTTTTATGCTCCTATTTCCTTAACCACTGCTTTCACTAATCTTAAAAAGTCATGTTTTACTTTTTCTGTTGTTTCTATTACTTCCTCGTGATTTAACGGCTGGTCTAGTATTCCTGCTGCCATATTGGAAATACAAGAGATGCCTAGAATTTTTAAGTTCGCATGTCTTGCAACAATAACCTCCGGAACAGTTGACATTCCAACTGCGTCGCCACCCATCACACGTAACATACGAACTTCTGCTGGTGTCTCATATGTAGGTCCCGTGTTTCCAACATACACTCCCTCTTGAAGAGTAAGACCTAAGCCATTAGCTACCTGCTTTGCTTTTTCACGTAAATCCCTTGAATAGGCTTCAGACATATCAGGGAAGCGTACGCCTAATCTTGAATCATTTGGTCCGATTAATGGATTCGATCCCATATTATTAATATGATCGGTAATTAACATTAAATCACCAGGATGAAAGGACTCATTTACACCACCTGCTGCATTTGTGACAATTAGTATCTCTACGCCAAGTTCTTTCATTACGCGAACAGGAAATGTCACTTTATCAAAGCTATAACCCTCGTAGTAATGAAATCTCCCTTGCATGGCGACGACCTCAACACCTTCTAACGTCCCAAATACAAGCTGTCCTGCATGTCCTTCAACTGTTGAAACGGGGAAGTCAGGTATTTCATTGTATGGAATTTTTGTAGGCTCAAGAATCTCATCCGCAAGCACACCTAGCCCGGAACCAAGGATCAGTCCAATTTTTGGTGTTTTTTTGTATTTTTTCTTTAAAAAAGAAGCTGAATTATTTATGTTTAACACGTCCATCTTACAAAACTCCTTTAAGATTTAATTTAATTCGTTTAAAAAGCTTTTTCCATACTTTGGCATTTTCACTTGGAAATTCTCTGCTACGGTTGCGCCAATATCTGCAAATGTCTCACGAACCGGCAGTTTTTTTCCACCCTTCATCACAGGTGAATAGACTAGTAAAGGAACGTATTCACGTGTATGGTCTGTTCCAGGGTGAACCGGATCATTTCCGTGATCTGCCGTAATGATTAACAAATCATCTTCTTTTAGTTTTTCAAATACTTCAGGTAAGCGTGCGTCATACTCTTCTAATGCTTTTCCATAGCCAATAGGGTCTCTACGATGACCAAATAATGCATCAAAATCAACTAAATTTAAAAAGCTCAAGCCTGTAAAATCCATATCAAGCGTTTGAACAAGCTTATCCATTCCATCCATATTAGACACCGTACGTAAAGACTCAGTTACTCCTTCGCCGTCGTAAATATCTGATATCTTCCCTATCGCAATCACATCAAACTTGCCATCCTTTAATTCATTCATTACTGTTCTATCGAATGGTTTTAGTGCATAATCATGACGGTTCGCTGTTCTCTTAAAATTCCCTGGTTCTCCTACAAATGGTCTGGCAATAATTCTACCGACCATGTATTTTTCATCCAAGGTTAGCTCTCTAGCTATTTTACAGATTTTATATTGCTCTTCAATCGGAACAATGTCTTCATGTGCCGCAATTTGCAAAACGGAATCAGCAGATGTATAGACAATTAATGCACCTGTCTTCATATGCTCTTCACCCAGTTCATCAAGAATTTCCGTTCCACTGGCAGGCTTATTTCCAATAATTTTTCTTCCCGATTTTTCTTCTAGTTCAGTTAATAATTCATCCGGAAAACCATCCGGGAATACTTTAAACGGGGTGTTAATATTAAGCCCCATGATCTCCCAATGACCTGTCATCGTATCTTTTCCATTAGAAGCTTCTTGCATCTTTGTATAGTAAGCAAGCGGGGACTCCGCTTTTTCAATTCCACCTACTAGCTCAATATTACTAAGGCCAAGCTTTGCCATATTCGGCATATGTAAACCATTCATTCTTTCTGCAATATGACCTAATGTATTTGAACCTTTATCTCCAAATTTCTCGGCATCTCTTGCTTCACCGATCCCAACGGAATCCATCACAATTAAAAAAATCCGTTTATATTGATAAGGCATTCATTTTCCTCCTTAAAATTAACCGTTTACAACTCTCATCAAATAGCTTTCCCAAATATTAATCTGACGGATCAATATCTAACAACGTCAGAAGTCTGACATCTTCATTGTACAAGAAGTTTCATATAAAACACAACGAAAAGCTGCTATCTTTTCATGGCAGCTTTTTGAACATTTATTACTTTCTCTTAATCTATTAGGCTCTTGGGTGGAATTGACTATACACGTCCTTTAAACGTGTTTTCGTTACATGTGTGTATATTTGCGTAGTCGATATATCCAAATGTCCTAGCATTTCCTGAACCGCTCTTAAATCTGCTCCATTCTCGAGAAGATGTGTAGCAAAGGAATGTCTAAGTGTATGAGGAGTTAGTTCCTTCTCAATGCCGGCTTCCTTCGTTAATCCCTTTAAAATCTTCCAGAATCCCTGTCTTGTTAATCTTCTTCCATGATGGTTGACGAACAACGAGTCTTCACGCTGGTTTTTAATGAATTGCGGGCGCCCCTTGTCTAAATACTCTTGAATGGCTGTTGCGGCTGTTCGGCCTAATGGAATAATTCGCTCTTTATTTCCCTTTCCAATACAACGAACAAATCCCATTGTTAAATGGGCATCATCGAGATTCAAACCAATTAGTTCACTTACACGAATTCCTGTTGCATATAAAAGCTCCAGCATCGCTTTATCGCGCAATCCGTAATGGGTATGAAGCTTGGGTACATCTAACAAACTTTCCACCTCTTGCAGATTCAACACCTTTGGAAGTGTTCGTTCAAGCTGAGGTGTTTCAATATGAACAGAAGGATCCTGCTCTGCTACTTTTTCACGTAACAAGAACTGATGAAAAGCCCGTATAGAAGCTATATTTCTCGCAATCGTTCTTGACGATTTTCCCTGTTCTTTTAAATGACCTAAAAAGTGTACAATCTGAATCCGGCCGACATCGTTAATGGATTGAACATTTTCTACTGTCTTTATATATTTTAAGTATGCTTTTAAATCTCGTTCGTATGATACGATCGTATTTTTAGCTAATGCCTTTTCAACTAGCAGAAAATGCATAAAGTCCTTTAACTCATCTTCCATCCAACATTACTCCCCATTTAAGTAAAAAAGAACGATGCGATCAAACCAAGTAGATTTTTCAGCATCTACATTTGCTGACACTTTTACCGCTGTCCCGTTTGGTTCATCGTATCGATGATAATCTTGATACTCTTCATTTACCCACATAATACCATAATAAAAGAGGATTGTGCATCCGGTAAAAAGGATAAATACCTTCAAGGTTTGAAAAACGAGCTGGAACCACGTTTTCATTTCTGATGTCCTCCAAGTCCAAAATAAGGTATTGGCTCTTACTCTTAAAGAACCTACTAATAAAGGGTATGCCAGTTTGGACAAGAATTATACCTTGGTTCCGGATTTCTTCTTAAATACAGGAAGTTTGTGAGGAGTTCTTTTATTAGTATTACTTGATCTAGTTTCTGATTTGGACTTCGGATTCGTTTGCGTGGGTGTTTCTGTCCGAATCAACTATTCATTTGGACTCGGGATTCGTTTACGTCGGAGTCCCTGTCCGAATCAGGCACTAATTCGGACTCTAAAATCGATTGCATGGGAGTTTATGTCCGAATCAGCTATTCATTCGGACTCGGGATTCGTTTACGTCGGAGTCCCTGTCCGAATCAGCTATTCATTTGGACTCGATATCCGATTGCATGGGAGTTCCTATCCGAATCAGCTATTCATTTGGACTCGGGATTCGTTTACGTCGGAGTCCCTGTCCGAATCAGGCACTAATTCGGACTCTAAAATCGATTGCATGGGAGTTCCTGTCTGAATCAGTCGCTTATTCAGACTCGGGATTCGTTTACGTGGGTGTTTCTGTCCGAATCAGCTATTCATTCGGACTCTAGAATCGATTGCACGGGAGTTTATGTCCGAATCAGCTATTCATTGGGACTCGATATCCCATTCAATCAAACCTATCAAAAAAGCAAAAATAAAAAACCTTTCCTATTTGAAAAGGTTTTGCTGGTTTTGTTATTCTTCCTCTACTTTGTCATGACAGCGGTGGCATATACCATGAAAGGTTAAACGGTGGTCCTTAATTTTAAAGTTCCAGCGGCGCTCTACCGTCTCTTCCACATCTTCAAGTAGATCTTCTTGTATTTCGTCAACTGCTCCACATTCAATACATACTAAATGGTGATGAAAGTGTGCTGCGCCTTCTTGTCTTAGGTCGTACCTTGAGACTCCATCTCCAAAGTTTATTTTATCAACAATTTTCAATTCTGTAAGTAATTCTAGAGTTCGATAAACAGTTGCCAATCCAATCTCAGGCGATTTTTCTTTTACAAGGAGGTATACATCTTCCGCACTTAAATGATCCTCTTCATGCTCTAATAACACTCGAACGGTTGCTTCGCGCTGAGGTGTTAACTTGTAACTGGACGAATGTAACTGCTTTTTAATTCTATCAATTCGATTTTCCATCACGAAAGTCCTCCCTCGCCACTGTCAATAACCATTATAACAGATGGAAATAGACTTTCAAAATAAAATAATTACAAATAAACGAAAATAACTATTATCATATAAAAATTATTATCATTAAGAATGAATCGATTCAACAATTGATTTCATTAATAATGGTGATATATATGCTTCAATGGCAGCAGCTATGGCAATAAATACGAGAGCTGCTAAAAAGGCTGCAACGTATCCACCTAGCATCGGCATGATTGGCTGGCCCTGTTTTTTCATAAACTGTCTTCGAATCATCTTTAGTGAGAATGCAACTGACAGAGTAGCACCGATTATAAATACTGGGATAATTAATAGATTTTGCGGAAGGACAGATACAAATGATAAAACAAATCCTTCCCATCCCATTTGATTCACTAAAAAACCAACCGTAAACCCAATAACCATTCCTTTCATAAACAAAAGTATAAGTGTAATCGGTAAACCGATAATGGATACACCTAATACCCACATAAGCCCCACAAACTTACTGTTATGAAAAAAGCTTTGGTAAAACAAATCTTTTGAGGCCGCTACTTTTCCGTCTGATACTTGTCCGAAAAATTGTGACAAATAATAAAATAGGTCTTCCTTCTGGGTAAAGCTTAAGCTATTGACGATAATCGCTCCAAAGATGACTCCCATTAGAAATAACACCACGACAAATAAATAAATCGAGGAGTGCTCGCGGAAATGCATTGCTACGACGTTTTGGTATTTTCTTTTCTTCAATTGCCTTTCCTCCCCTTACAACTCAGTTAGTAAAATGTATGCGAACTCTAGTAAAGGTATGACTAGATAGATTCCTAAAACTGTTAAAAATCCTCTTGTCCTAACCATAACTAACCAGTTATAATACTCAAAATCTCTATTTTCAGGAGGAATATTGAATGAAACCTATATTAATAGATTTTCCAGAAAAAATAGAATCAGAGCGTCTTTATATTCGACCTTGTATGCCTGGAGACGGTCATCTTGTGTATGAAGCCATTCAAGCTTCTCTAAACGAATTACAACAGTGGCTCCCTTTCGCTCATACTAATCAAACACTCGAGGAGGTAGAAGAAGGGGTTAGAAAATCGTATGCACAATTTATATTAAGAGAGGATATTCGCCTTCATATTTTCAGAAAAGAGGATCATCAATTTATTGGTTCTACAGGACTGCACCGAATCAATTGGGAGGCAGGTTGCTTTGAGATCGGTTATTGGTGTGACAGCCGCTTGACAAAAAAGGGGTATATAACTGAATCCACAGCTATTTTAATAAAAACTGTCTTTGAAGATTTGCAAGCGAATCGTGTGGAAATCCGTTGTGATCCGGATAATATCGCTAGTAGAAGCATTCCTGAAAAACTCGGATTTACCCTAGAAGCCACCTTAAAAAATAATAGTAAAAGTGCAGATGGAAAAACACTTAGGGATACCTGTGTTTTTTCAAAGCTTAAATTATAAAAGAGACAGTAACTGCTACTGTCTCTTCTAATCAATTATCTTCCCGTATCTTCCGCCACCGCCTGCATGGAAATGAAGTTCTCCATTTCTTGCTGAAACAATTAATTCTGCCACGCGTTTTGGTACAATCTCATGTAAAGCTTCTTCCGGTACGTGGTGGAGAATGGCCATTTCCGTGCCAAAATGATCTAATAATTTTTGGAAAAGTTTTGGTCCGAGTCCTGGAATGAAGTCTAAAGGAACTTGATGAATATATGGAGGTCGCCCCCTCTTTCCCTCTTTAGAGGTCTGAAGCTCGCGTATTCTTGTTGTGACTCCTTTAATGAATTTTGTATGTCCACAAGCTTCACATGAATGATCGGACAACTGAACTTTTTCATGGCAGTGAGCACATACGGTTTCGTGATACTTTCCAAGCAATGGATCAAGTCCATAATTTGCTTCCACATACTGCCCATCTTGGTTATATAAAGCCTCCTGAAAACTAGTAAAAGACAGCTCTTTCATTTTTATCTGCTGATATTCTCTTGCAATTTTCCCTAATGAGTGTGCATCCGAATTCGTCACATATGAATACCGATGAAGCTCTCCTATTTGGTCTGCCATTTGCGTATTCGCGCTTAATCCAAGCTCAATACCGTCTATTAAGTCTGGGTCAAATACTTCGGTGAGTGACTGTTCTACTCCCTTTCCAAACAGGCTTTTAAAAGGAGTAAATACATGGGCCGGAATAAATAATCCCCCTAGCTCCTTCGCCTTTTTCTGCAACTCAAGTCCCGTGACATAGACACGCTGCGAGCTGAGGTTGATATTTTTCAAATGATTGGAAAGCCATTGTGAAAATTCCTTTAATCGAGCCATGTCAGGCAAAAAGGCTAGTATATGAATGGGTCCCTTGCAGTTATCGTCATAGATTTCAAGTTCAGAACCCATTAGGATAAGCATGTCTCCATACAGTAAACCACCTCTTTTAGCCTCTATTATTTCCCCTTCACTCATCAATGCTTCGATCTCTTGAATGACCTCAGGTGAATGGCAATCGATGATTCCTATGATATCCAATCCTTTAATCGTTCTCGCATGCTGAATAATATTCGTAAACGTTAATGATTTTGACCCCGTTATTTTCACTGCCTTCCCATTCCATGTTCTCCCAATATGGATGTGAAGGTCGGCGAAGTATGAGTTCATTTCTTTAATGCCTCTTGAAGTTGTAAGTATTGAACAGCGTAGGCTGTTTTTGCATCATATATTTTTCTCTCTTCTATGTATTCTAGTGCTTCTTCAAGCGTTAGCTCTACTAATGTAACAAATTCATCCTCGTCAGGTGATGCAGCGTCTTCTTTTTTCTCTAATCCACGTGCCACATATACATGAACAATTTCATCCGCGAACCCAGGTGATGTGTAAAAAGAAATCAACCAGTCTAGGGTTTTGCATACATAACCTGTCTCTTCTTCTAGCTCACGCTTCGCACAAAGGGATGGTTCTTCTCCCTTTTCAAGCTTTCCTGCAGGGATTTCCACTACATCTCTTTCCAAAGCCTTTCTGTATTGCTCAACCATTACCATTTTTCCTTCATCCGTAATCGCAATAACAGCAACTGCTCCTGGGTGTTTAATCAGCTCGCGTTTCGAATGCTTCCCATTTGGTAACTCCACATCGTCTACCTGTAACGAGATGATTTTCCCAGAGAAGATCTTTTCTGATTTTATTGTTTTTTCTTCAAAGGATGAACTCATTTGTCTCCACTCCTGTTCTATAGTCAGCTAGTTTCCTCATACATTTTATCATACCTTAATTTGGAGGAAAGTGATGAAAATATACTTACATGGAAAAGGAATTGTTCTTGTCGGGAAAGCATGGGAAATTCGACACAAACTTCTCCAATATTCTAAAGACTATACTCTTGTAAAAGATTGGGTGGAGGATGAGAGAAAGAAAAAGTAATGCTTGTTCTTCGCATCAATGGAAAATTTTCTGTAAAATAATGAGCAGAAGGTAAACTATTTTATAGAAGAAGGTGCGTAATCGCATGGAAAAGAGGCGTCTCGGTAAGTCGGATTTGTATGTAACAGAGCTAGGACTTGGATGCATGACGCTTGGAACAGATGCACTTGCAGCAGAACGAATCATCAACGCCGCTCTTGAAGAAGGAGTCAATTATTTTGATACGGCAGACTTATACGATTTTGGTGTGAATGAATCAATTGTCGGACAAGCTTTGAAGCCTGTTCGAGAGCAGGTAATTATTGCAACAAAGGTCGGCAATCGTTGGAACAACAATCAGGATGGTTGGAGCTGGGATCCGAGTAAAACGTATATTAAGGAAGCGGTTAAAGACAGTCTTACTAGACTTGGAACTGATTATATTGATTTATATCAACTTCATGGCGGAACTTTGGATGATCCGATTGATGAAACCATTGAGGCATTTGAAGAGCTGGTTAGTGAAGGGTTTATTAAATATTACGGCATCTCCTCGATCCGACCAAATGTGATTCGGGAATATGCTAGTAAATCGAATATCTCATCCGTGATGATGCAGTACAGTATCCTTGATCGCCGTCCGGAAGAGGAAGCTCTAAGTGTTCTTCGTGAGAATGATATTTCAGTTGTGGCACGAGGACCTGTTGCAAAGGGTTTATTAAGCGATGTTGGTGTAAACAAAATCACGGAAAAGGGGTTTATGGATTATTCAGAGGAAGAGGTATGCTCTCTCTTATTAGAATTGAAAAACCATTTTGGGGATCGATCTTTAACTGAAGTTGCTTTACGATACGTTCTTCATAACCCGACGATTGCGAGTGTTGTTGCTGGTGCAAGCTCAGTGGAACAAGTGAAAAACAATGCAAATGCAGTTCGTTCTCAATCCTTATCAAAAGAAGAGGTTTCTTTTATTAAGGAAGTGTCAAAAGTGAGTGTGTATGGCCAGCATCGGTAATCTGAAAATGCACGTCTAACAATGGAAGGTCCTTCATCACAAAGATGAAGGACCAACATGTGCAATCACTTAAACTTTTTCCAATCAAACTCACTTTCATTTAGGAGCTCTTCGAATGTTTTGTTTTTTTCTTTTAGGCGACGTTCTTCTCTTTTTCTTTCCTCTTCCGCTTCCTTTATAGCTTGAGCTTCTTCCTCAAGTTCATTTTTAGTATTCTTTAATTGTTTGACTAGCTCCACATTCAATAGGTCACCAAGAGTAACTGGCTTGTCTTCGACTTTCTTTTGAGCCGGGCGAGTTTGTTTTTTCTTTTTCATTCAAAATCCCTCTCTACATGTTGATGACGAATATTATATCAAATGTTCGGTCATCGTTCTATCCATCACTCAAAACCATCTAACCGGACCTTATCATCAATTAATAGCTCAGGTTCGGTGGATGCAACCACATCCTCTACCGTATAGCCCTTTGCCACTTCCACAAGCTTTAACCCATTAGAAGTTACATCAATAACAGCTCTGTCAGTAATAATTCGGTCCACTACTCCTTGCCCCGTTAAAGGCAAACTACAATTTTTAAGGATTTTTGCGTCACCTTTTTTATTTGTATGCTCCATGATGACGATGATTTTTCTCGCTCCATGAACAAGGTCCATAGCTCCACCCATGCCTTTAATCATTTTTCCTGGGATCATCCAGTTCGCCAAATCTCCCGTCTCAGAGACTTCCATCCCTCCAAGGATAGCAATGTCTACATGACCTCCACGAATCATTGCAAATGACTCTGCACTGTCAAAATAAGCTGCACCTGGTATGGCTGTTACCGTTTCTTTCCCCGCATTAATTAAATCGGCGTCCACTTCCTCTTCCTTAGGAAAAGGGCCGATCCCGAGGAGTCCATTTTCAGATTGCAAAACCACTTCTTTATCTTTTGAAATAAAATTTGCCACAAGAGTCGGCATGCCTATGCCTAAGTTAACGTAGTAGCCGCTTTCAATTTCCTTTTCTGCTCTTTTGGCTATTCTCTCCCGAATATTTGTCATTTCCCCACTCCCTTTCTACCCTTGAACGGTTAGCCTTTCAATCCTTTTCTCCTGCTTCCCCTCAATCAGTCGTTGTACATAAATGCTTGGTGTATGAATTTCATTTGGATTTAATTCACCTGTTTCGTATAAATGCTCAACCTCTGCAATGGTTACTTTCCCCGCCGCGGCAATCATTGGGTTAAAATTACGTGCCGTCTTTTGATAAATGAGATTTCCCATCTTATCTGCCTTCCATGCTCGAACTAAACTAAAGTCAGCATGGAGGGCCTCCTCTAGTAAATATTCTTTTCCATTAAACACTCTTGTCTCTTTCCCATCAGCAATGGGAGTGCCCACTCCAGCAGGCGTATAAAAGGCAGGAATACCTGCTCCACCGGCTCGAATCTTTTCAGCAAGCGTCCCTTGTGGAGTCAATTCCACTTCAAGTTCCCCTGACAATACTTGTCTTTCAAACTCTTTATTTTCACCCACATAGGATCCAATCATTTTTCTAATTTGCTTATTTTTTAGTAACAGTCCTAAACCCCATTCATCCACTCCACAGTTATTAGAAATGACCGTCAAGTCAGTGACTTTCTTTTCAACGAGAGCTAAAATTAAATTCTCTGGAATTCCACAAAGTCCAAAACCCCCTACCATCAGAGTTGCACCATCATGAATATCCTTTACCGCCTCCAAATAAGACGTATAAATTGGTTTCACATCATTCACCCCTTCTCTTTATGTAAACGCTACCACTTGTTATATTTCTAGCGGAAACAGAAAAACCCTTCTATTTCGAGAAAATTTCTATTATTCTTGCATATTTAAAATCAATCACTCTACAATTAACGTATGAAGGGGTGAATAAAACATGACGATTGTTTTACCTAAGAAAGCCACAATTATTGAAGTCGGTCCTCGTGATGGCCTTCAAAATGTAAGCGTTTTTATACCAACTGAGGCAAAGCTTCAGTTTATTGACCAATTAAAGAAATCGGGTATTAAAGAAATGGAGATCACCTCCTTTGTCTCACCAAAATGGGTTCCACAAATGCAAGATGCCGAGGATATTGTCTGGCACTCCCTAGATCCTAACACCCGGACTATTGTTCTAACTCCTAATCGTTCGGGTATTCAGCGCGCTCGCTTGTCCAATTGCCAAGAAATTGCTCTGTTCGTTGGAGTAAGCAACCCGTTTAACCAAAAGAATATTAATCGAACAACGGCTCAGGCAATGGAAGAGCTTCTCCCACTTATAAAAGAGCTAAAAGCGCAAGGTGTTTTTGTACGAGCATGCATTTCAACCGCTTTTTACTGCCCGTTTGAAGGCCGAGTCGAAGAAAAAGAAACGATTCAATTATGCGAGCAATTTGTTCAAGCAGGGGTGGATGAATTAAGTGTTGCAGACACCATCGGGATGGCTGCACCACACGAATCGTATTCTTTGTTTTCAAAGCTTACTAATCTCTTTGCTACTACACTTATTACAGCCCATTTTCATGACACTCGCGGAATGGCACTTGCCAATATATTTGCCGCTCTACAAGCAGGGGTTACCCGCTATGATACTTCCGCCGGGGGAATTGGTGGTTGTCCATTTGCCCCTGGCGCCTCTGGAAATGTCGCGACTGAAGATGTTGTATTCATGCTAGAGCGAATGGGAATCCAAACGGGTATACAATTGCCTCAATTGGCACAAGCCATTGAGATCATTGCTCCTTATCTTCCTGTCCCTATTACAAGCTCTTACTATACGCTTCAGCAAAAAGCTTAGATACACTTCTAAGCTTTTTTTTGTTTTAATTTTCTTCAGAATGGTAAACTTAATTAAAACATTATGTATCGGAGGGATGTTTGCCTGAGAAAAGCACTCCGTTTCCTTTTAGGGTTTTTTCTTTTTTTTATCACGTTCGGTTTGTACTTTACCAATCGGCTTATGTATATGAGAACAAAGGATCCACTTTTCGTTGTTGATCGTGAACAGACAGCAGGTCGTTACAACCCTGATGATTTTGATCGGATTCCTAAACGTGAAGTACTAATTACCTCACCATTTGGATACCAATTAAAAGCCATTGTGCTCGAGCCACATCATACAAAGAAGTATGTGATTATCTGTCATGGTGTTACCGAAAATAAAATCAATTCCATTAAATACATGAATTTGTTTATCGAAAGAGGCTTTAACGCGGTTATTTATGACCATCGTCGCCACGGAGAATCCGGAGGAAAAACGACCAGCTACGGTCACTATGAAAAATTTGATTTAAAAGCGATTGTTGACTGGTTAAAAGCTGACCAAGGTCCACAGCTCCTTCTTGGTATTCATGGGGAATCAATGGGAGCAGCAACCATGTTATTGTATGCAGGAATGCTCGAGGATGGGGCTGATTTTTACATTGCTGATTGTCCTTTCTCTGACTTTAAGGAGCAGCTTGCTTATCGTTTAAAGCGAGAATTAAAGCTTCCTGGAAAGGTGTTTCTCCCTGTCGCAGATTTGTTCCTTCGAATGCGCGATCGCTACTCCTTACAAAGCATCGCTCCGATTACCGTTATTGACTCAATTAAAAAACCGATTCTTTTTATTCATAGCAAAAAGGATGATTTTATTCTTCCAACGATGACACAAGCCTTGTATGAAAAAAAGAAGGGACCCAAAAAATTATTTCTCGCTGAAAATGGGGTCCATGCCCAATCACTGAATGAAAACAGAGAGGACTACGAACAGGTGATTGATGAATTTCTCCATGACTTTGTGTTCTCTCCCCTATTAACTGAGTAAAAAAAAACAGCCGAGACTCTAGCGTCTCGGCTTTTCTTCCGCAATCACTTTCTTTTCTTTATCTAGTGCTCGGATGTAAGGGTATTTTTTCATTTCAAAAAAATATCTTTTCCCTTCTTTTTCAATGATATTTAGATTGGTGTATTGATTTCCCGTTTCCGACCCTTCTATAGAGACAATATCTGTACTTTCTACCTGTCCATATGTAAGCTGAAATCTACTCAGAATTTTTCCCTGACTACTATAATCATATATATCTCGGTAATAGACGGTTAGTGGGTTAGTTCCTTTATATTCCCAATGATTACCACCCTCATTCGTCCAGCCTTTCTCTTCATCTCCCTCCAGGTATGCGATGCTTATCGCATCAAAATCTTCTCCTTCATGCTCTTGAGCTGTTGTATACATGATGATGGCACCATCCGTAAGCTTTTCTTCTACAATCGTTTCTTTTACTTCAAAAGGCACTGCCACTTCTATAGTTGCTGCCCGACATGATGTGAGTAGAATAGCAATACCAATTAGCAGTATTCCTCGCCAATTTCGCATATCATCCCCCCACTATCAGTGAATGTAAAAAACATCCAAAAAATGCTAATTTTCTATAAAAAGAAAAACAGATCTACTTTTTTAGTTGATCTGCTCGTTGAATAGTTTTATTTTGTTTTATCGACAAAGGCCATTCTTGGGTTTAGGTATTGTCCTACACTTTTTAATTGGAATGTATTTGAGTCTTTAGAGAAATCAATTTTTAGTTCTTCATCAAGAAATACTGCCTTTGATTTTTCGATATACACCGTTTGCTCGTTCGTTTCAATGGCTGTATCATCATCCTCATCCAGCTCATTCACTAACCATAGAGTTGGTACGCCACTTACTACACACCCACAGCCTTCTATATCGTACTTTAGCTTCAAAAAGCCTTGCTTTCCATTTATTTTCTCGCTAATTTTTTTTGCTGCTATTTCTGTTATCGTAATATTCATTGTCTGTTCCTCCAGCTTTTCATCATGTTTCCTATGTCACTTCATATAATCATTGTAACATAGCGTTTTTTTATTGCCCTATGATTTGCTTTTCAGCAATGAATTCTTTACGAGATTATTACATTTTTTTGGTAGGAGTGGTCAGTTTGTCGAAGGTTCAGATTAAAGTAATGGACAACGGTTCTTTACGTGTCACTGGTGAGGTTGAATTGATTGATATGGACGGAAATATATTTGAAACGAAACCCACGTTTTCTTTATGCCGTTGTGGTCTCTCATCCAAACGTCCCTTTTGCGATGGAGCGCATAAAGGAAAGTTTCAGGCCCGTGATCGCGCAGTAAAAACTCCTGAATAATCTTCAAGCAGCGGTTTCCTTTCGGAGACTGCTCTTACTCTTTCATTTTCATTTGTACATCTACAATGCTCGAAAGCGGGACTCGGTGAACCTCCCCAAAATGATCAACAATATGAAGCCTTTGCTGAAGCTCATCCCAATAATGGATTTGTCCGATAATCAATTCGTGCTTCCGGTAACGATAATGAGTGACCATCACCGCTTGATGCTCCTCCATCGCCGCTAATAACAAATGGTTCATCTCCTCCAGCTTTTGTTCATCCATCTCCTTTTCTTTCTCGTAAGAATCCGCTTCCGCCCAATCGCGCAATAGCTTAACATGCTCAGGAAGCATCATTGATGTCCACTTGATTCTTCCTCTATCTCGAATCATCCTTGTTCCTCCTTACCTCTTATGACCGCCAACTAGTTTCGCACGATGCTTCGCCGTTCCCGCTGCTGTATACGATACCGCACGTAATAGAGCACCATGTCCATACCGATTGCAGATACGGTCCACAACATAGCCGAGCTCTCGTTCCTTCCAGCCATTCGGTTCAAAAATATTTAACTGATAGTCTGTATCATCACAAATATTGCTAAGGGCGATGGAGATTTTCCGTACCGTTTTTCCTTCGTAGTGCTCCGCAAATAGACGTAGACAAACGTCATACAGCTCCATCGTCACGTTTGTCGGTATCTCAATTGACCGCGAACGGTAAAAGCCTCCACCGAACTCGTCCTGACTATAACCAATCCCGAAGCTAATCGTTCGACCTGCCTTCTTATGGGTTCGTGCTCTTCTCGCGACCTCTTCACACATTTCTAGAATGACGCGTTTGATTTCTACTTCCTCTTTATAATCACGAAGCAAAATTTGACTCTTTCCAAAACTAATTTGTCCCTCCATAATCGGTGCTCCAATTTCGGATAAATCCACTCCCCATGCATGGTGGTACAGTTGATTTCCCATAATCCCAAACTTTTTCTCAAGCTTTTTCAAATCAAAGCGAGCAAGCTGACCGACCGTAAAAATTCCCATTCCATTTAATGTTTTCTCTACCCTTCTTCCGATTCCCCACATCTCACGTAAAGGAGAAACATTCCAAAGCTTTGTTTTTACATCCTCGTACGTCCATTCAGCAATTCCCTTCTTTTTTGCTTCCAAATCAAGACAAAGCTTTGATAATAGCATGTTCGGACCAATTCCAATCGCACAGGGCAGCTGAAATTCTCGCTCAATATCATCACGAATCTTCTGTGCAACCGTCCATGCATCTCCCCATAAATGAAGGGCTCCATCAATTTTTAGAAAGCTCTCATCGACGCTATACGTATGAATAGCCTCTTTTGGAACGTAACGATGAAACACCTTCGTAATTTCAGTGGAAATACGTAAATAAGTAGCCATTTTCGGCTCAACTACTTGAATTTTCGGATCGTCTGGAATTTCAAACTTCCTTGATCCGGTTTTAATCCCAAATTCCTTCTTTAACTTCGGTGATGCAGCTAATACAATACTTCCCTCTCGCTCTTTATCTCCAATCACTGCCAAATAACACTCAAGTGGATCTAACCCTTCAATAACAGCTGAACAGCTAGCATAAAAACTCTTCATGTCCACACATAAAATGGTTTGATGGGGCAACTCACTGTAATTAATCATCGTGTTCTCTCTCTCCCAAACATCAAATAGGAACATTCGTTCTCTTTTTAGTATATTCTTATATTAAGCGAATATACGTTCGGTTTCAATGGTAATTTTATTCTGTGTTTCCTTTTGTGAATATTGATAAGTTATAATGGCTAAAGAAGAGGTGTAAGGGAATGGAGAAGAAACTCATTTATAAAATGATTAGGCAATGCTTTCAGCAGTACGAGCATGAGGTGAGTGAAGAGGACTGTGAGAAATTATACGAACGGATAGTAGAAGAACAAGCACAAGAGGATCAGGTTCCTTTATTTGAATTAATCAACGATGCTGTTTATGAATATTTGACCAATTAAAAAAATCACCCACAAGGTGATTTTTATTTTTTATCGAAAAAGCCACCAACAAAGCGTTCAGCTAACCCTGGGATGAGATTGTAGATGGTACTCCCCATATTCATCCAGCCTGGAAGGTTAAGCTCACGCTTAGGGTTGAGCATTAATTGAATGATTTTTTCGGCAACATAATCCGATTTCAGCATGAATCGATTCACGTTTTTTACGTAGTTTCCTGATTTATCAGCAATTGAAAAGAAATTGGTTTCAATCGGACCAGGGTTTACCGCAGATACACGTATATTTGATTTTGCAAGCTCTAGTCGTAAGCTATTCGTAAATCCTAACACTGCATGCTTCGTAGCCGAATATCCACTGGACTTAGGAGTCGCAAGCTTGCCGGCCTGTGAGGCAATATTAATGATATGACCTGAATTTTGAGCCATCATCACAGGAAGAACCTCTTTCGTACAAGCCATTAAACCGAGTACGTTCACTTGAAACATTTTTTCAATATCAGCAAAATCGGCCTCATGGAAGGAATCAAACACGCCAAACCCAGCATTGTTTATGAGGATATCGATATGACCAACCTCTTGTTTAATTTGTGAAAACACCTGTTGAACCTGATTGATATCACCAACATCCAACTGAAAAAACAAGGCATTCGCACCCGTTTTTTGGTTAATTTCCTCACCGATTGTTCGCAGCTTGTCAATAGAGCGAGCTACAAGAATGGGCCGTGCTCCACGCTCAGCCGCCATAAGAGCCACCTTTTCTCCAATCCCAGAAGATGCTCCAGTGATAATAATATTTTTCCCTTTTAATTGTTCCAATACAATCACCATCTTATCTATGTAGCATTTGTCGAGCTACATATAACTTACCATAAACCCTTTGAAAAAAGCTAAAATTTATCCATACGTATTTACAACCTCGATTAGTCTTCTCATCCCCGCTCTTAGTTCTACTTCATTTGCATAGGAATAGCTTAAACGAAGAGAGGAGGAAAATCGTTCTTGTAACGGATCAAAAATCAAGCCAGGAACAAAAGAGACCGATTGTCCTATTGCTCTTTGTAAAAGTGGCTCTGTCGACAAATCCATCGGAAGCTGAATCCATAAATTAAGTCCCCCATTTGGGCTCACCCAACTCCAATTCGTGTCTTTAAGCTCATCCTCCATAATCTCCTTGCGAATTTGAAGAGCGATGCGGAGCTTTTCTAGATGCTGCTGCAGTCTTGGCGAAGAAAAATAGTGAAGGAAGATCTTCTGATTGAGAAGTGGTGAGCCATTATCGGCAAGCGCTTTAGCCGTAAATAAACCTTCCTTAAGATTAGGCGGGAAAACGACAGCTGCGACGCGTAACCCAGGGGATACATACTTGCAAAAGCTTCTGACATAAAGAACCACTCCTGCTGTATCAAACGTATACAACGGTGGTGGTGGAGCCTTTTCAAAATAGATATCATGGTAGGCATCATCCTCAACAATAAGACAATGATATTGTTCGGCTAACTCTACTAATTTCTTTCGTTGTGCTGTTGGAACCGTATACCCCGTTGGATTATGAAAAGTGGGATTCACATAAAAAAGTCTTGGTTTGTATGTTTTCATGAGCATTTCAACCTGCTCTAAATCGTATCCGTCTGGGTGGATATCAACAGCAAGCATGTGTGCATGTTGACTTTTAAAAATATCAATAGCCGCACTATAGCTAGGACGCTCAATTAAGATGGTATCCCTAGGACTGAGGAATAACTGCGAAATTAAATGAATCGCTTGCTGAGAACCCGAAGTGATGAGAATATCTTCATGGGATAAGTGAGTTTTATAACGCTTTGTAAAATAATCAGCTAATACCTCACGTAGTTCTATATCACCTTGTACGGTAGAATATGTTGACAATACCTTAGGGTATAAATCAAACACCTTTTTTACATAGTCCGATAGATAATGATTGGGAAGCAAATTAGGGTCAATCAAGGCTTTCGAAAACTGATATTGAACACTTTGCTCATGAATATCTGAGAGGGTATACCTTTTCTTATTAGCCTGTATATGCTCGTCAGCATGGGTGGAATGGGAGTTACCCAAAACATAGTAGCCTGACTTGTCTTTTACCAATACCTTTCCTTGTTGCTTAAGCATTTGGTAGGCTTTAAATACAGTCAACCGATGAACATTCAGTTCCAATGATAATTCTCGAATCGATGGTAGCTTTTCCCCAGCTGTCCATTCCGAGCGCTCCATACGTTGTAAGATAGACTCATAAATTTCTTCAAAAAGGTATTTTCGTTGACCCTGCTTATTCATTTTCTAACCTCCCTCTATGACGTTGATTGTACCATGACTTCCGCTTAACTGTTCTACTGATCAACAACTGTTCTATTCCTCAAGCTGTAAGATTAGGGGCAAGGAGGAATGGAAATGATTATTTTGTTTTATGTGCTCATGTGTGTTATTTTTGGCACTACGTTTTTAGCGATTAAAATAGGGGTAGATGCAGGCATTCCGCCGTTTTTTGGGGCCGGACTTCGCTTTTTTAGTGCTGGGTTTATATTATTTTTATTTATGATGTGGAAGGAAAAGGTTTCTTTAAAAATCCTTCTAAAGAAGGAGCTCTTTTTTACGGGAATGGGATTAACCTTTGGTACATTTGCGACCCTTTATTGGGCCGAGCAGTATGTTTCTTCAGGATTGGCAGCCGTTTTATCAGCAACAGGACCAATGATGATTTTAATCCTATCTACGGTTTTCCTGAAGCAGAAAACAACATACTCTTCTATGATTGGATGCCTGGTTGGAATGGTCGGTGTCATCGTGTTAATTTTACCGAGCCTGTCGCTGAAAATGAACTCCTTATGGATCATAGGATGTTTAGTAATCATTTTAGGAGAAGTATTTTATGCGTCAGGAACGCTTTATACGAGGCATGTGAAGGACAAAATATTAGCTTCGCCACTCGTGTTAAATGCGGTCCAAATGATGCATGGAGGATTGCTACTGTTCCTTTTATCCTTCCTAACGGAAAAGGTTGAGCTATCCTCACTCACACACTCGGCTTCCATCGTTTCCCTTCTGTATTTAACCGTGATTGGGTCTATGGTGGGACATAGTTTATACTACTGGCTGGTAACAAAAACCAACCCTGTTTTCCCCTCTACATGGCTGTACATTTCACCGCTCATAGCCGTAGGAGTGGGAATTACCTTCTATCAGGAAGAAATAACCTGGTACACCGGGATAGGCACCTTAACGATTTTGTTAGGAACCATCTTAGTCAACTATCCTGCGCTACACTCACTAGCAGTAAAAAAAATGATCTCACAAAAAGGATAAAAAGAGGCTCCACGCTGTTTGTTTAAGCATGGAGCCCGAACTTATGTAGTAGCTTTATACATAAAAGTTCCGTTAACCTTTGTCGCCTTGATTTTCCCTAAATCCCCCAAATAATCAATTTGTGCAATGGATTCAGATAGGGTCAAGCCTAATTGTTTCTTATAAACCGCAGGAAATAACCGTTGGCAAATATCGAATAAAGTCATCGATTCATGCGTAAGCCATTCATATACTTGCTCGGCTCTCTCGACTTGATGGGTAAGTCTTTTTTCCACAAGTCCTGCAACATCCGTCACCTCTTCCCCGTGACCAGTATATAAAAGACAGATAGGTAACGTCAAAAGCTTCTGTAAAGATTGATTCACTTGTAACTGAGGCTTCGGGCGATTGGTCTCCCCGGGAAGCGGAGGCTCTAGCAAAGGATTAGCAGAGATATGTGCAAGTAATAGGTCTCCACCAATGAACACTCCATCTTTTTGACGAAACAGTCCAATTTGACTTTGTGCATGTCCTGGAGTTTCAATGACCGTCCACTCAGATAACCCTAGCGGAACCTGCCCCTCTGAAAGTATACCTGTAAGAGAACGATGACAGGAAAACAAAAGCATATTCTTCATTCCAGCGATAAAAGGACCATAATACTTGTCTGGAACTCCGCATTCAATAAACATCTCTTTATAAAAAGATTCGTATTCGTTATAAAAGCGGTCCGTTCGATTCAGCCAGCGTTCATTGTATGCATGTCCATACACATCTAACTCTAATGGAAAACGGTCAAGTAAACCGGCATGGTCCGGATGATCATGGGTTAGGATGACCTGCTCAATATCTGCTAGCTTAATGCCAAGAGTAGCAAGTTGATCTTGAAGCATTTGAAAGCTTTCTTCTGTATTAGGACCCACATCAATTAAAGTTAACCTTTCCCCCATCACGACGTACACATTCACATCACCCACTGGAAAGGGTGTAGGTAAAACAATCTTTGCAATTCCATCACGCCATTCTGTCATATTCAAACCCCTTGATTATAATTGTTATATAACAATAGTACATATGTATATTTTACCCAATGTTATTAAGAATGTCATTATTTTCATATATCGTTTTTTGAAAATTGCAAATAGTCAAGCTGCATTCCCTCTTGACAGAAGGGCTTGTTATCTTGCATAATCACTAGTAAATCATTTAGAGCGTTAAAGTGGCAATGAATAAGACCAGTACGTGGCAAAAGACGAAAGAGAGTAAAGCTCACCGGCTGAGAGGTTTTACCGTCCCTTACCCACCGAACCTACCTTATGAGCTGTTAGGCAAACCTAACCGTGTTCTCCGGCGTTAACGGATTTGAGTTTCATTTATGCGAGGTGCGCAAAAATGAAAATGAAGGTGGTACCACGGAAGCTAAGATCTTTCGTCCTTGTTAGGATGAAGGGTCTTTTTGTTTTTGTAAATGGATTTTAGGAGGAAGAAACGTGGAGAAAATAGCGATTATCGGAGCAGGATCAATGTCAGAAGCATTAGTAGCGGGGATTGTGGAAAATCAATTAATCAACCCAGAAAAAATATGGGTGACCAATCGCAGCAATGCAGATCGACTGGCAACACTTCACGATCAATACGGCATAAGCTCCACGTATGATCATCGTGAACTATTGGAAGGAGCAGACATGGTTCTACTTGCGATGAAGCCAAAGGATGCTGCAACCTCCATTGAACAAGTGCGGCATTTATTAAAGTCTAATATGTTGATTGTCTCTGTTTTAGCAGGTGTCTCAATGGGTTCGATTGAATTACTCTCACAAAAACAGTTGGCAATCGTTCGCGCGATGCCTAATACATCGGCAACAGTAGGCCTATCTGCCACAGCGATTGCGGTCAATGACAAAGTAGATGAGGATCAAAAAAGAAATGTGCAAATGCTTTTTGACACAGTGGGGATGACAGCTTTTGTAGAGGAACACCAGTTAGATGCGGTTACAGGCTTATCCGGTAGTGGTCCTGCCTATATCTATTATTTGATCGAAGCGATGGAAAAAAGCGCCGTCGAGATAGGATTAGAGCGAGAAATGGCACAACAATTGATTGTTCAAACCTTAATAGGGGCAGCGCATATGGTAGCCAAAACAACAAAAACACCACAGGAACTTCGCCATGCGGTAACAAGTCCTGGTGGAACAACGGAAGCAGGCTTAAAAATTCTTGCTGCTCACGGCGTTCAAGAAGCGTTTGTGGAATGTATTAAAGAGGCGACGGCTCAGTCAAAACGGTTAGGGAAAAATATCGCGGAGCAGATGGAGAGCGTACAGAGGACTTCCTAAAGACTCCCGAGATCATTTTAGACAAAAACCTTCTCCATTTTGGATGAAGGTTCCTTTTTATGCTCATAAGCTTGTGAAATTAGGCTAGCTTCCTTTTGTAATGTTTTACCAATGCGTGTATAGACAATTGGGAAGAGAGAAAACTAACTTTTGTAAGTTATTAGTAAAGGTGGGAGCTTTATGGGAGTAAATGTCCTGTGGGTTACATTAGCGTTCTGTGTTGGCTTGATTATCCTAAATGTACTTAATACTGTTCTAGTGGAACGGATGAATAGTGATGTGGCTTTTGCTATATCTGGGATCGTACTCCTTGTTAGTGGCGTGGCATATCTTGTTACTTGCGGGATCATGCTAGAAGCGTTATAGGGAACAATTGCTCTTAGTTGGAGTTCTGAATTTGCGGAACTCCTTTTTAATTATATAAATTAGGGGATGCCTTTAGAGAGTCAACATTTGTTCTTTCTTAGAGAACGAGTATAATTAAAACTGTAATATAAACCTACTTACAAATAAATAAAAGGGTGTTTAGATGTCCTTATTTCTAATCGTTTCATCTTTATTAGCGATCAGCATTGTGGTTTGGCTACTGATTTTTATTGATGCTAAGATTGGACTTCCGAGAATCGATCGTCTCGAAAACGAACCTGCATCCCAAGACGGTCCTTTAGTGTCCATCATCGTTGCGGCACGAAATGAGGAAAAAAGAGTAAAAGAAAGCTTACAAAGTCAGTTTTCGCAGAGTTATGGTCATGTGGAATGGATTTTGGTGAACGACCGCTCCACCGACAACACTCCAGTCATAATGAATGAGATGCAATCTGCACACAAAAATGTAAGCGTAATACACATTACTACTCTTCCAACAGGATGGTTAGGAAAGAATCATGCGATGTATGTTGGTGCAAAGCAAGCGAGAGGACAGCTTTTCTTATTCACAGATGCAGACGTGATATTTCACAAAGATGCAATCGCAAAAGCCGTTTATTATACTATGAAACATGAACTAGACCACTTAACGGCAGCTCCTAATTTACGTGGGAAGCGCTTATGGTTAAATAGCTTTATTGCCTTTTTTATGTTTGGTTTCTCCTACTTTAAACGTCCTTGGCTTGCGAATCATCCTCGTTCTAAGGTGGGGATAGGAATTGGAGCATTTAATCTAGTGAGGAAAGACGCCTATGAGAAGTTAGGAACACATGAAGTGATAAAAATGCGTCCGGACGATGATTTAATGCTAGGAAAAAAAATGAAGGAAATGGGATTTAGACATCGGATTGTAACAGCTTTGACACTTCTTGAAGTTGAATGGTACTCGACTTTAAAGGAAGCTCTTATTGGCTTAGAGAAAAATACATTTGCGGGACTGCATTACCGAATTAGCATGGTGATGTTTGCGATTTTCGGAGTTTTTGTATCACAGGTACTCCCCTTTTTCACTCTATTTTCCTTTGAACCTATTTTAATCTATTTAAGTATCGGTAATATTTTTTTACTCGCATTGATTTACTCCATGATTATTAAAAGAATGACAACATATTCGCCATGGATGTTTCTCTTCTTTCCTTTTACAGCTATATTGTTTATTTACTCAATCATACGGGCCAGCTTCTTAACCTTTAAAAGAGGGGGCATCATTTGGAGAGGGACGAAATATCGCTTAAAAGATTTACGCAGCGATAATAGGTAAATAGATAAAAATAAATCGGGACCATATCGGTACCGATTTATTTGTGTACAGAAATAGATATTTCTTTAAAATCATCGGCGATATCTGTAGCTGGAAACACTTCTCTTGCTTCCTCTACATGTAATTGCGAAGCTCTTTTGTCATATCTAGAGCTGATATGTGTAAGACATAGCTGTTTCACTCCAGCGTCTCGTGCGACCTTTGCTGCTTGTGTTGTTGTTGAATGAAAATAATCATACGCAAGCTGTTCCTCACCCCTAGAAAACGTGGCCTCATGGATGAGAAGGTCAGCATTTGAAGCTAATGTATAGGCGTTGTCACATAGTCTTGTATCACCTAAAACAGTCACGATTCTCCCCTTTATATCCTCGCCACGAAACTTGGAAGAATCAATGATGGTTCCATCTTCTAAAACGACGTTTTCCCCAGCCTTTATTTTTTTGTATAAAGGTCCAGGTGGAATATTTGCTTCCTGAAGCTTTTCTACTAATAAAGAACCTGGGCGATCCTTCTCCACGACTCGATAGCCATATGATGGAATTCCATGCTCCAATTTACGTGCTTCAACCTTGAACTGCTCATCTTCAAAAACAATCCCCTCTTCAATCTCTACAATCTTTAGAGGATACTTTAAATACGTTCCGCTTACTTGCAAGGAAACATCGATATAATCTTTTATCCCCTTAGGGCCATATACCGTAACGAGTGACTCTCCTCCTTGGAAGGATCTACTGGACAATAAACCAGGTAAACCATATATGTGATCGCCATGAAGATGAGTAATAAATATCTTTTCAATGCGGCGTGGCTTAATAGAGGTGTGTAAAATTTGATGCTGAGTGGCTTCACCGCAATCAAACATCCAAATTGTCCCTCTCTCATCCAACAGCTTCAGTACAAGAGAGCTTACGTTCCTAAGTTTTGCCGGAACCCCTGCCCCCGTACCAAGAAATAAAACATCCATATGATACGCTCCTTTATGTAAAAAAACCGACGTCATCAAAGACATCGGATTACGTCCATTTCTTACTATCACTATACCATATCTGTAACGAGATTCTTACTATATATGCAGATCTCTCTTTTCATAAGCGATAAAGGTATAGAGTGTCATAGCGACAACTAATAGGACGCTAACTATTATATATATTGCATCATACCCGGTGCCGCCAATGATGTCCTTTGCCTCATAATATTTGAAAGGGGTGAAGACAGAAAGAATCTCGAGATTTTCGTTAAGATCAATAGCCATTGATAGAAAAAATGTAACTAATAATACAGCTGTAGATATGCTTGTAGCTCTTTTAGATTGCTTAATGCTAGCTGCAATCGATGTCCCTAGGCATAAAAATAGAAGCTGCAGGATAAACATCCCACCCATCAATTTAGCAATCTCTATTAGATATGACTCATCTGTCTTATTATAATAATCCACCATCAAGTGAGAAATCAAAAAGGTGACAAGATTTAGAAAAATAATAGCTACCAAGGATGCCATCCATTTTGAAAAGATCACCTGTTTTCTAGAGATTGGTTTTACTAATAAAAATTCTGCTGTTTTATCTCTTTCCTCTTTTGAGATAATGTTCGCACCTAACATCACAGCATGAATCGTGGTCATAACAATCAAATATAAAAACAAAATACCATAATAACCGCTTACAGTCGTTAAATCCAACGAACCTGTTCCCATAATGGCCTGCATGGCCTTTGGCATACTAGCCATGAGGTCATTAATAGACTGACCGGAAGATTCTGTTGCTCCGTACTTACTCATTCCCCCAGCTACCATAGCAAGAATTCCTAGACACCAAATAACGAGTGACTTTTTTAGTGCTTTTAACTCTCTAATAAATACATTCACCTTAACCCCTCCTTCCTTACACGGAATTCATATCCTTTTTAGTATAGATGAAAAAGCTGGCAATAAGAGCTGAGATGATCCATACCAAACCGACTATCAAATACGACCATTCATACTGACTGTTTTTAATAATATACATCGAGTCAAAATACTTGAATGGAGTGATATATCGAACGGAAGCTTCACCTACTGTAGAACCAAACATTCCAATAAAAAAGAAAGCAAAGACGACACCTAGTGATAAAGAAAGAACCGATTTCAACTTTGGCAATAACATGGATGCAATCACCCCAATGGCTAAAAACATAACCTGAACAAAAAAGAGCGTAAATGAAAGAAGAAAAAATGCTTGTTCATTAAAATTCTCCGTCCTTACGTATAAAGCAATAAAATAAGCAAAGAGAATGAAGGATAGGCTAGTAATCACAATAGACACAAATGCCGCAGAGAGCTTTGACACAATGATCGTTGTCCTTGAAACAGGCTTGGTAAGAAGAAAATCAACTGTCTTTTCACGTACCTCCTTGGATAGGATTGAAGCACCTATCATCATCGCCTGTATCGCACCGCATAACGCAATATACATAAAAACATACGAGTAAAAACCAAGGATGCTAGTAAAGCTACCAATTTCAATCCCAACCGCTTTACGCAAGGATTCCGGGAGAGTTTTTAACAGCTCGTTCACTTGTTCCGCATCTTTCGCAAAGGAAGGAAAAAGTGACATAAAAAAGAGCACAAGGGCAATAAGGGAAACTGTCCAGACTATCGTCGACTTTCGATAAGCTCTTACTTCATGAAGAAAGATATTCACCTTCTACTCCTCCTTTTCGTAGTAGTGCATGAAAATCTCTTCAAGGGTTGGTTCTTCTACCCACAAATTCTTAAGTGGTATTTCTGCTATTTTGCTTATAATTGCATTGATGTTTCCTTTGTAAATAAAGGACACCGTCTTTTCTTTCACCTTAATATCTGTGACACCGTCTAGCTGGAAAACTTCAGTAGTTACTTGATTAACAACTTCTAGTCTAAATTTCTTATAACTATTCTCTGTTAACGCGCTCATCGTCTCGACTTTCACGATTTCCCCTTCTTTAATAATGGCCACACGATCACAAAGCTTTTGAACCTCACTCAAAATATGAGAGGAGAAGAGAATAGTTGCTCCCTTTTTATTTTCTTCTCTTAATAATTCGAAAAATTTCTGTTGCATTAATGGATCTAAGCCACTTGTCGGCTCATCAAGAATAATGAGCTTCGGTTCGTGTAATAATCCTTGAACGATTCCAACCTTCTTTTTATTGCCAAGCGAAAGATCGTCAATCTTCTTAGAGGCATCTAGATTTAATGCTTCAGCAAGTTCACGTATTCTCTTTGTACAATCCTTTTTATAAAAGCTTGCAGAATACTTAAGCAAGTCAATAACCTTCATATTGTCATAATAAAAAACCTCTGATGGAAGATAACCAATCTCCTTTTTTATTTCAGGAGCATATTTTATACAATCCTTCCCAAAAATCGTAGCACTTCCACTTGTTGGATAAATAAGTGCAAGCAGTGTTCGAATGGTCGTCGATTTTCCAGCTCCATTTGGTCCAATGAATCCAAAAATCTCCCCTTCTTTCACAGAGAAACTGACATTGGAGATTCCTCTTGCTTTTCCATACATTTTCGTTAATTGATTGCTTTCAATCACATTCATAAAGAAAGCCTCCTTTTTAGACAGTTGTTCTATCTAACAACATCATACTACATGAAAAAAAAGGCAACAATCATTTTATGAAATATTTTTATAAAATTATTTCATAAATTAAATAAATAACGCTTTCATTTTCATTAAGGATAGTTCAAGCGATTTGGTTAAAAATAAATACGTAATTTTGTGAAGAATTATTTGCTTATTTCGTTAGAAACCGATAAAATTCTGTACTTGTATAGGTCAATTTTTTTTTATAAAAATACATATATAACATGGAAATACCCTGGAAGAGAGGTTCTTAACGTGACACAAAACGAGAAACCGACTGCATTAATCATGATATTTGGAGCAACTGGTGATTTAGCAAATAGAAAACTGTATCCATCGCTCTATAAATTGTTTGAAAAAGGAAAGCTTTCAGACAAATTTGCTGTAATCGGAGTTGCCAGAAGACCATTAACAAATGAAGAATTCCAAGAGAACATTAAAAAATCGGTAAAGTCTTCTATTCAAAAAGAAAATCGAATTGATGAATTTGCGTCGCATTTTTACTATCATTCACACGATGTAACTGATTCAAATTCATACGCAGTGCTTAATAACCTAGCAAATCAACTTGACTCAAATTATGGTTTACAAGGCAATCGCATCTTTTATCTAGCGATGGCACCTGAGTTCTTTGGAACCATTGCACTACATTTAAAAGAAGATGGTTTGACCAATGTGAGTGGGTTTAAACGCTTAGTCATTGAAAAACCATTTGGTCATGATCTTCAATCAGCACAAGAGCTAAATAATCAAATCAGAACTGCCTTCTCTGAAGATGAAGTGTACAGAATTGACCATTACCTAGGAAAAGAAATGGTTCAAAATATAGAAGTTATTCGATTCGCGAATGCGATTTTCGAACCGCTTTGGAACAACCGTTATATTTCGAATATTCAAGTAACTTCTAGTGAGGTTCTAGGAGTTGAAGAGCGCGGACGCTACTATGAGAAAAGCGGCGCGTTAAGAGATATGGTTCAAAACCATATGCTCCAAATGGTCGCATTACTTGCAATGGAGCCCCCAATTAAGCTAACAACAGAAGAAATTCGTTCTGAAAAGGTGAGAGTCCTTCGTGCTCTTCGTCCAATTGAAGGTGAAGAAATAAAAGAATACTTTGTTCGCGGTCAATACGACAAAGGAACGGTAGAAGGTACAGAAGTTTTAGGATACCGTGAAGAGCAAATGGTTAACCCTGAATCTAACACGGAAACATATGTAGCCGGAAAACTAATGATTGATAATTTCCGCTGGGCAGGGGTTCCTATTTATATACGTACAGGAAAGAGAATGGATTCCAAATCTACAAAAATTGTTATCCAGTTTAAAGATATTCCTATGAACCTATATTATAGCCCTGAGGAAACATTGAATCCGAACCTACTTGTGATTCATATTCAACCAGAAGAAGGCATTACACTTCATCTAAATGCGAAAAAAGCAGGTCAGAACATTGCAGCAACTCCTGTTAAGTTAAACTATGCAAATCGCGGAATCGATGGATTAAATACACCAGAGGCATACGAGAAGCTTCTATTTGATTGCATGCGCGGTGATGCAACCAACTTCACACATTGGGATGAAGTTGCTCTATCTTGGAGCTTTGTTGATAAGATTTCTGATGTTTGGGAAAATCAAAAGGCCGAGAACTACCCTAACTACAACGCAGGTACTGTGGGCCCTCGTGAAGCGGATGAGCTTCTTGAGAAAGATGGATTCCATTGGTGGCCAATCTCTAATTTTGACGTTGATAAATGCTAAAAAATAGCTCCTGTCCATTTAGGTAATGGGTTCTATTTTCTGGTATATTTCTTAATTAAAATACACCAGAAAAGACGTATGAATTGGCATACGTCTTTTCTTTATTTATTAAGCTGCTGATTCCCACATCTAGGTTCAAGTGGGTCCGCACTTATCAGTTGTGGATCAGGTTAAGCACTCGAGCTGATAAA